>JAJEFG010000085.1 GCA_022820545.1 Acidobacteriota bacterium
ATCGCCATCGCCGTCGCCATCCCCGTCGCCGTCGCCATCCCCGTCGCCGTCTCCATCCCCGTCGCCGTCCCCGTCGCCGTCGCCATCCCCGTCGCCGTCGCCATCTCCGTCCCCATCGCCATCCCCGTCGCCATCGCCGTCGCCATCCCCGTCGCCGTCGCCATCCCCGTCGCCGTCTCCATCCCCGTCGCCGTCGCCATCTCCGTCCCCGTCGCCGTCGCCGTCTCCATCCCCGTCGCCGTCACCGTCCCCATCTCCGTCACCATCGCCATCGCCGTCGCCATCCCCATCGCCGTCTCCATCCCCATCGCCGTCACCATCGCCATCGCCGTCCCCGTCCCCGTCGCCGCCGCCCGGCGTAGTGGCGGTCTCCACCGGCGCGTTGCTACGGATACTGGTCGGCGGGACCGCTTCGGCGCCGCTCTGCTCCACAGGAGCAACCGGTCCCGGCGTCGTCGGAGTCAGCCCGTCCCGGCCCGGACCGCAACCGAAGAACCCCAACCCGACGACCAGCACCCACCGGAACGCCCTGGCGAGTTGCGCCAGCAGGTCGAACCGGTCCCCTCCCCTCTGGGCGTAGCGGTCGGTCTTCGCCAGCAACCAGACCATGACTGCTCGATGCTACGCCCGCACCACCCCGCATTGCCAACGCGATGCGGACACCGCACGCTTGGCGGAATGGGCCCGTGCCCCTTGGTACTCTTGGGCTCCCCTCGACGCTCCCTGGAGGCGCCCGCATCATGCCCAACCGCGTTCCCGTTCCCTACGCCAGCCGGATCACCACCGTAGCCCTGGCCGCGCTGCTGGCGGCGCCGCTCGCGTTCGCCCAGGGCGGGACCGAGACCGCCCTCGAAGCGGAGTGGGCGCGTCTCGAGCCGCTGTCCGGAGGCGTGTTGGGGCTGGCGGCGGTGCACCTCGAGACCGGGCGGACCGCCTACCTCCATCCCGACGATCCCTTCCCGATGGCCAGCACCTACAAGGTCCCCATCGCCGTGGAAGTCCTCCGGCGCGTGGACGAGGGCGAGTTCGGCCTCGACCACATGATCGACCTCGAGCTGTCCGACCTCTCGCCGGGCAGCGGCACCCTCAGCCGGCTCTTCGACGATCCCGGCGTGTCGCTCTCCATCCTGAACCTGATGGAGCTGATGCTCCTGATCAGCGACAACTCGGCGACCGATCTCTGCCTCCGGGCCGCCGGCGGCGGGGAACGGGTGACGGCGCGGATGAAGGAGCTCGGCGTCGAGGGCGTCGTGGTCGCCCGCTCCACGGCGGACCTGATCACCGACTACGTGGGCGCCGAGGGACTCCCGCCGCGCGACGAGCGCACCCGCGCGACGTACACCGAGTACTACGGGAAGGTTTCGGACGAGGACCGCGCGGCGGCCCGGGACGGGTTCGAGGAAGACCCCCGCGACACCGCGACCCCGCGCGGGATGGCCGACCTGCTGGTCAAGATCTGGAACGGCGAGGGACTGTCGCAGTCGAGCCGCGACCTCCTGATCGACATCATGGAGCGTTGCGAGACCGGCGCGGGCCGGCTGAAGGGACGGCTCCCGGCGGGCACCGTGGTCGCCCACAAGACGGGCACCATCGGGCGCACCACGAACGACGTGGGGATCATCTACCTGCCGTCCGACGCCGGGCACGTGGTGATGGCCGCCTTCGTGAAGGAGTCGGACGACCCGGTGCCCGACCGCGAGCGGGCGATCGCCGAGGCGGCGCGCGCCGCCCACGACTACTTCCTGTTCGTGCGGTGAGGGGGTGGCCGGGGGCCTGGTTCGCTTCCGGCCGTCCCGGGAAAGGCCAAGAATCCTGGTGAGTTAGCCAGTTTTAGCCATGTCTGGCTAATTTAGCCATCGATGGCTAATTCTGGCCAAGAGGGGCTTATCGGAGCATCCGATCAAGATGTGGAGAACGGCGAACATACAGAGCCAGCCGGTGTAACCGACACTTGGACGCGATTCTGACAGACACTTTGTCCGGGAGCCAAGTCATTGAATGATCGGAATCTTTATAGGAACCGTCCGACAATAACCGACACTTGGACGCTCTATTAATCGACACTTGGACGCTAGAATGACCGGCAGATGGCCGCTCACCCTTCCTTCGTCCCCCGACTCCTGTCCACCGCGATCGAGAGGGATCTTTCCTACATGCCGGTGGTTGCTGTCATCGGCCCCCGGCAGAGCGGCAAGACCACGCTGGCCCGCCGCCTGGCGAGTGACCGCGCGTACATCAGCTTCGATGACGACCCGACGGTCCGCGCGGCCGCCATGGATCCGGGGCGCTTCGTGGCGGCCCTGCCCCGCCGGGTGACGCTGGACGAGATCCAGCGGGTTCCGCAACTCCTTCCCGCGATCAAGGGTTCCGTCGATCGCGACCGCGAGCCAGGGCGTTTTCTGCTGACCGGGTCGGCGAACCTCCTGCTCCTGCCACGGGTCACCGAATCGCTCGCCGGGCGAATGGCGATCGCGGACCTGCAGCCGCTCACGGAGGCCGAGAAGGAGGGCCGTCCGGGCAAGTTCCTCCGGCTGCTGCTCGATGGCGCGATCCGCCCTCGGGTCGGCGGCGGCCCGGCCGACGCGGGCCCCAGCCTTGAAGAACGTCTCGTGGCGGGGGGCTACCCCTCCGTGCTCCCACTGACTCCCGCCACGACCCGGGCGTGGCATCGCCAGTACCTGCGGACCGTCATCGAACGCGACGTCCGGGACGTGGCCCGAATCCGGGACGCAGGCGAACTCGGACGGTTGCTGGCGCTCCTTGCGAATCGGAAGGGCCGGCTCTTCCGCGCCGCCAGCCTGGCGGGCGACGTGGATCTTCACCGCAGCACGGTGGAGCACTACCTGAGCGCTCTGGAACGGCTCTTCCTGGTTCGCCGCCTGCCGGCCTGGCACCGCAGCCCGGGCCGGCGCCTCATCCGTTCGCCGAAGGTGCACCTCGTGGACAGCGGCCTGGCCGCGACGCTTGCCGCGCTCACCGCCCCGGACCTCGCCGGAAACCGGGACCTGCTGGGGCACCTGCTGGAGTCCCTCGTCGTCCAGCAGTTGATCGCCCAGGCGGCCTGGACCGATCCCGATCTCGAGTTCTGGCACTACCGGGACAAGGACCAGGTGGAAGTGGACCTGGTGATGACCCGCGGCGCCCGCACCTGGGGTTTCGAGATCAAGGCCGGATCGTCACCGTCGCCCGGCGACGGCCGCGGCCTCGCCCGCCTCGCGGAGCGGTGCGGGAAGGACTTCGCCGGAGGAATCCTCTTCCATACCGGTCCGGACATCCTGCCGCTCGGCGACGCGAGGATGCTCGCTGCGCCGGTCGCCGAACTCTGGCGTCGCTGAGCTGCCGTCCGACGGTCGCCCTCAGGCGCTGCGGATCTCCCGGAGCGCGCCGAGCAGCGCCTGGTGGTGCTCGGAGAGGCCGACCGAGATCCGGAGGAAGGTCGGGAGGCCCCAGCCGGCGCCGTCCTGGACGTAGATCCCGCGCCGGAAGAGTTCCCAGACCACCGGGAGGGCCTCGCTCCCGAGGTCCGCCATCAGGAAGGGCGCGCGGTGCGGCCAGGAGAGGCAGCCGAGATCGGTGAGTCCGGCGCGCAGCTCGGCGAGGCCGTCGTCAATCGTCTGGACGTACTTCTCGACATGCTCCTGGTCGTCGAGCGCCGGCCCGCAGGCGATCGCCGCCGCGGTGTTGAGGCCGAAGTCGCCCCACCAGACGCCGGTCGCCTTCTCGAACATCGGACCCGACCCGATCACGTAGCCGACGCGGAGGCCCGCCATGCCGTACGCCTTGGAGAAGGTACGGGCCACGATGACAGGTCCGCCGGTCAGCGCCTGCGAGACGGCGTCCTCCGGGAGGAACTCGGCGTAGGCCTCGTCCACGATGAGGATCCCGCCGTCGGGGACCGCTTCGGCGAGCGAGGCGATCTCGTCCCCGGACACCGCGGCGCCGGTCGGGTTGTTGGGATTCGCGATATAGACGATCCGGGTGTCGGGCCGGATGGCGGCGCGCATCGCTGCGACATCGAGCGTTCCCTCCGGTCCCATCGGGGTGCGGATCACGTCGGCGCCAATCGAGGCGGCCACCCCGCCGCACCAGCCGTAGGTGATCTCGGGAAGGACGAGGCTCGTCGCGCCCGGCTTCAGGAAGCCCCAGGGGAGGAACTGCAGGAACTCGGTGGAGCCGCAGCCGACGAGGACGTTCTCGCGGCGCGCGCCGTGGTGCGCGGCGATCTGGTCGCGGACCGTTTCGGGATAGTTGTAGCGGTTTCCGGCGGCGAGGCCGTCGGCGGCGATGGCGGCGAGCGCCTTCGGGGAGGGGCCGAGCGGGTTCTCGTTGAAGCCGATCCGGACGGCGTCCTCGGCGAAGCCGCCTTCCGGGAAGACCGGGACCGAACTCATGGCGTCCGCTGCGCTTGCGGCCGGGGCGGGTTCCGGCGCCGCGTTCTGGGTCCCGGGAGCGGTGTCACATCCGGGGAGGGCGCCGGCGGTGGCGGCCCCCGCCGCGGTGGCCGCGACGGCCCTCAGGAACGCGCGGCGGCTCGGGCCGAGGCCGGCGGGGTAGCACTCGAAGCCGAGGGGGCGGAGGAGGGGGGAGAAGGGCGCGTGGGACATGGGGACCTCCCGGGTGCGGTGGGCCTCGGAGAGGGTAAGGGGTGGGTCCGGGACGGCGCCATCGGGAGGCATGGCGGTGCCTGGCGTGTGGGCCGTGAGGCGGGGTGGGGGCACCGCGGGCGCGGCGCGGAGCGCCGCGGTGCCGGTCTGGTGACCGGCGTTCCAGGCCGTTGCGGCCGGAGGGCGCGGGGGGGTGGGATGGG
>JAJEFG010000018.1 GCA_022820545.1 Acidobacteriota bacterium
CCTGGAAGTCGGAGAGCAGCTCGAGCTGGAACCCCTCGAACTCCTCGTCGGCGCGGACGAGCTCGTCGATGAGCACCACCGGCGCCCGCGCGCCGGTCGACTCGAGGGCGCGCATGAGCGGGCGCTTGATGAGGAAGTCGGGGCCGAAGAGGTCGCGGGCCACCGCCGCGCGGTCGACCGGCCCCTCCGCCTCGCGCAGCCGGATCTCGAGGAGCTGGCGCGCGTAGTTCCACTCGTAGACGGCGTGGGTGACGTCGAGCCCCTCGTAGCACTGGAGGCGGATCAGCTCGGCCCCGAGCCCCTGGGCGAGGACCTTCGCGACCTCGGTCTTGCCGACCCCCGCCTCGCCCTCGAGGAGCAGGGGGCGGCCGAGGCGCAGGGCGAGGTAGATCGACGTCGCGAGGCCGCGGTCCGCGACGTAGGCCTCGCGCGACAGCAGGGCCTGCAGCTCGTCGATGGACGCGGGCAGGGTGGGCGCCGGGGTCATCCCCGAGGATTTCGAGGGGTACGCCCTCAATCAGGCGCGCTGGGAACTCTCGGAGGCCGCCGAGGAGGCCGGTCTGCGGCCGCTCGACGAATTCGTGAGCCTGAGCCCGGAGGAATCCGAGATCCTCGCCGACGACCTCAACTTCGACTCGGACGTGGACGCGGTCACCCCGGCGGGATGGTTCGACCCCCGCGACGGACTCCGTCTGGTCCAGACCCTGCTGGGAACCGTCTCCCAGGATCCGGATGCCTTTCCGGGCGAGGACACCCTGCTCACCGAACTCACCGAACTGGAAGCCGTCCTCTCGGCGGCGGCCCAGGCGGGCGCGCGCTTCCGCCTGTCGGTCGCTTACTGAGGCTGGCGCCGGTCAGTCGCCGCCCTTGCGCGCGAGCGCCTGTTCGATGTGGGCGAGGTGGTGCCGCCCGTGCCAGGCGTAGACGCCGACCATGCGGGCCAGGGAGCCTTCGCCCGACTCCGGGTTCACGAACGTCCGCTGGAGCTGGTCCCAACCGAGGCTTCGGATCAGGTCCACCCAGCGCGTGTGCAGGGTGTCGAGCAGGTCGAGCGAATGGCCTACCGGAGCCGACCGGTAGTCCGGCAGCTCCGCGACGCTTGCTTCGTCGTACGGCTTGATGACGGGACGGTCTTCGGTGAGCGCCCAGCGGAACCTGAGGAAACAGTTCAGGTGGCTGTCGGGGAGGTGATGGACCACCTGCCGGACGGTCCAGCCGCCCGGGCGGTAAGGAGTGTCAAGCTGCGCTTCGGTGAGCGGCGTCACCGTCCGGCGCAGCTCCCCCGGCAAGGCGGCAAGGTCCTCCAGCCAGGTCTTGACGTGATCCTCGGTGATCGCGCCCGGGTCGGCGAAGTTGCCGATCGGGAAACGGAGGTCCGGACTCGCGGAGGGCATCGGTTCAGGCGCTCCGGGCGCTGAATCTCGCCGTCAGCCAGGTAATGAGGCCGCCGAGCAGGGTGGTCCAGAACACGAGCCAGAAGAGGACCTGCGGGACGAATCCACCCCAGAACCACTGGCCCATGAGGCCCATCGTCGCCTCCATGTCCGGCGGATAGGCGTCGTAGTGCGTGCCCCAGTCGCCCAGCGTGGCGAACAGCATGATCAGGATCACCGGGATCCGGGCTCCGAGCCCGTAGACGAAGTTCGTCCGCAGCGCGCTGACGAAGCCGGTTTCCCCGGCGCTCGCGTGCCGCCTGCCGAACCACACCGCGAAGATGGGCGACAGCCAGACGATCCCGATGATGGCGCCGGCGCCGCCGGCCTCGCGGTTCACGAGGAAATCCGGCAAGCCGCCGAGGGCCCCGAGCAGGCGGACCGCGGTGACCGCAAGGGTGATCAGGACCGGGGTGCGGACGAGCGCCCAGGCGGAGGAAAACGAAGTCGGCATCGAAGGGGCTCCTGTTTCCGGAGCAACCTCCGGTCGGTCGGGAATCCGCGCCCGCGGCGCGGAACGTCAACAGAGACGGGATTCTGGCAGACTTTGTTCCCTTCCCAAGGAGGAATTCGATGCTTCGCCCCCTGACCCCGGCGGCTTCCGCGGTCGCCCTGATCGCAGCCCTGCCGTTCGCCGGCTGCGATGGCGCGCGCTTCCACGAGGGCCGCCTCCTGGCGCACATCTCCACGCTGTCCTCGGACGAGTTCGGCGGGCGGGCGCCCGCGTCTCCCGGCGAAGAGAAGACCGTCGCCTACCTGACCGCCGGCTTCGAGGAGCTCGGACTCGAACCCGGGAATCCCGACGGAACCTGGGTCCAGGCCGTGCCCCTCGTGGGTTCGACCGCGATCACGATGCAGGCCTCGTCGGATCCGGGGGGCGGCTGGGAGCCCGCGGTGGACTTCGTGGCCTGGACGCAGCGGGTGGTGCCCGAGGTCAACGTGTCCGGACAACTGCTCTTCGTCGGCTACGGCGTCCAGGCGCCGGAATACCGGTGGGACGACTTCGGGGACACCGACCTCGCCGGCAGGATCCTGGTCGTGCTGGTGAACGATCCGCCGGGAGAGCACCACTTCGGCGGCGAGGCGATGACCTATTACGGCCGTTGGACCTACAAGTTCGAAAAGGCCGCCGCGATGGGGGCGCTCGGTGCGTTGATCGTCCACGAGACCGGCCCGGCCGGATATCCCTGGGAAGTGGTGAGCGGGTCCTGGACGGGCGAGCAGTTCGCGCTGAGGACGCCGGGCGGCAACCTGGACCGGCTCGAGGTCGAGGGATGGATCTCCCGGGAGCAGGCGGTGTCGCTCTTCAGCGCCGCCGGGCTGGACTTCGAGGTGGCGCGCCGGGCGGCCACCTACCCGGACTTCACCCCGATTCCGCTCGAGGCCACCGCGAGCTTCGCGCTCGAGACCTCGCACCGGGAAATCGACTCGAACAACGTGGTGGCCCGCATTCCCGGATCGGAAGCGCCGGGCGAGACGGTCATCTACACCGCGCACTGGGACCACCTCGGCACCGTGCTCGGGATGGAGGGAGACAACATCTACAACGGCGCCTTCGACAACGCCACCGGCACCACCGGCCTGCTGGCGCTGGCGCGGGCCTTCACCGCCGAGGGCGCGCCGCGCCGCAGCATCCTGTTCCTCGCGGTGACGGCGGAGGAAACCGGGCTGCTCGGCTCCCGCCACTACGCCCGGAACCCGCTCTATCCGTCGGCGGAGACGGTCGCGGCCATCAACATGGACGGGATGAACGTCTGGGGCCGAACCAACGACATCACCGTGGTCGGCCTCGGCCAGTCGGAACTGGATGACATCGCCGCGGCCGTCGCCGCCGAGAACGGACGCGTTCTGACCCCGGACCCCGAGCCGGAAAAGGGTTTCTACTACCGCTCCGACCACTTCGAGTTCGCGAAGGTCGGGATTCCGGCGTTCTACCCGGACGGCGGGGTGGACTTCATCGGCAAGCCCCCCGGTTTCGGCATGGAGGCACGCGCCACCTACGTCGCCGAGGCGTACCACAAGCCCGGGGATGAGGTGCAGGACTGGTACGACCTCTCGGGCATGGTGGACGACCTCGAGTTCCTCTACCAGATGGGCCGGCGCCTCGCCGATTCGGATGTCTGGCCCGAGTGGAGCGAGACCAGCGAGTTCCGCGCCGCGCGGGAGGCTGATCGGCCCTAGGCCGGCGTTCCTCGCCGTTTCCGCCACCAGTCGCTGAGCAGGAACGGCGACAGCACCACGAAGAACATCGTGAGGCCGACCACCGCCAGGATCGGCAGATACCACGGCCAGGGTGCGGCGAAGAAGGGTGACACGGTGCCCGGCGGCGGCCCCGAGAGCCACATGAAGTTCGAACCGAGCGCCAGGTTGGCCACGGCCACGAAAGCGGCGAAGGCCGCCAGATAGCCGAACGCCCGGAACATTCCGCGGAGCGTCGGCCGCATGCCGAGGCCCCAGGTGGCGAAGAGGACACCGGTGACGATGCCCGAGTGGGCGACGAAGTACTGGAAGAAGCGGTACTCGGGAAAGTCCACTGCCAGTCCGCCGGGCGTGAGGACCGCGTTGGCGGCCCCGACCAGACCCCAGAAATAGACGATCTCGTAGGTCCTTTCGTTGCGGAAGAGCAGTGTCAGGGCGGTCAGCCACACCGCAACGCCGCACAGGTGGAGCGGCATGTGGTTCCGGATCCAGCCGTCCAGCCCGATCTGGCTGATCCGCACCGTCCAGTAGGTGAGCTCGTTTGCGAGCAGCATCCCGGCAAGGGCCCAGGCGATGGCCTTCGGCGTTGCGCCACCGAGCCGCCAGGCGACCACCGCAAGCAGCGCCGGTAGCGCCACGGTGAGCGCCATCGCCACCAGGTGTGGCGTCCCGAAGGTCTCGAAACCGGTCGCGGCCATGCCTCAGGGGCGGTCGCGCGACATCAGGTAGGCGTGGACCCGCCAGATCTCGTCGGGCGAGAGCAGCGCCCCGAAGGCCGGCATGTTGTTCTCCTCGACCCCGTCCGCGACGACCTCGTAGAACCGGCGGTGGGTCAAGCGGCTCCGGAAGACGTTCTCGCCCGCCCCGGTGCCGGCCAGATGGCATCCGACGCACGCGGAGCGATAGATCCGTTCGCCGGCGGCGATCGCCGCTTCGTCGTCCAGGAGCGGGTTGGCTTCTTCGCCGGCCGGCGTTTCCAGCGGAGCCGGCGGAGGTGAGGGCCGAAGCGGCTCCCTGCCTTCCGTCGCCGGGAAGCCGTACCCCGGCAGGACCCGGCCGCCGAGGGTGGCGCCGGGTTCACCCACCCGGGGCAGCCCGCCCGGCAGGGTGACGAGGTTCGTGCCCGCCTGCTCGCGCACCGGACGGGCGCCGTCCAGCGCGAACACCCACAGGTTCCCGGCCTTCGGCTCGGTGTAGTAGAAGGTCATGTCGCCGCCGATCCCTCCGGAGGGGACCGCGACGTACTGGACGCCGTCGAGCTCGTAGGTTATGGGGCTTCCGATGATCCCCGAGCCGGTCTGGAACTGCCAGAGCACCTCGCCGCTCGCGCCGTCGATGGCCATGAAGTAGCCGCGCATGTCGCCGGTGAACACCAGCCCGGTGGAGGTGGCCACCGCGCCCGCCCAGAAGGGCGCGGGGCTCACGACTCGCCAGAGCACCTCGCCGTTCACCACGTCGAAGCCGACGAAGTTGCCCGGGTTGTCGCTCGTCAGGTACTGCTGGTAGTCCGCGCCCAGGTACCACTGCCCGAGCGTCGGCGGCTCGAACTCGTCCTCCGCCCAGAACCGGTAGCCCATCGCCCACTGGTTCGACATGAAATAGAGCGCCTGGCGCTCGGGGTTGTAGGCCAGCGGCTGCCAGTCGATGGCGCCCTCGAGGCTCGGGATGATCGGTCCCACCTCGGGCCCTCCCGACTCCGCCACCATGTCCGGATTCACGTCCGGCCGGCCGGTTTCGGGGTCGAGTCCGAAGGCCCAGTTGATGCCCGGGACGATGGGTTCGCCGTAGAGGAAGCGGCCGTTCGTCCGGTCGAGCGCGTAGAAGAAGCCGTTCTTGTCGTGGTGGAAGAGCGCCTTCACCGGCCCGTGATCGGGCAGAGTGACGTCGGCGAGCACGGGCGTGCTGACCGCGTCGTAGTCCCAGCAGTCCCAGGGGGTGTACTGGAAGCCCCAGCGGAGGCTCCCGT
>JAJEFG010000091.1 GCA_022820545.1 Acidobacteriota bacterium
CAAGGTCCTGATCGTCATCCGAACTTCCTTGCTGAGTGCCACGCCGGTCCTCCCGATACGAAAACCGACGACTTTGCCAACGACACAAACGGGTGACAAAGTTCGTGTCGTTTAAGACCGATCTTTACCTGTCGTTTGACAACTTCTTTCCGAGTGGGGTTGCGACGTGCGCGGCGCGGAGCGCCGCGGTGCCGGTCTGGAGACCGGCGTTCCAGGCCGGTGCGCGCCCTTCTTCCTGATCGGCGGCGCGCGTTTCGTCTCCCTACGGTCGGCGATGCCAGCCGGAGGTCGGCGCTCCTAGAGAAAGCCCGCCAGGAAGCGTCCCCATAGGGGGGCGAGCGCGGCCTTGAGCGCCACGTCGGCGACCAGGAGTCCGCCCGCCACATGGAGGAGCCTGCGCCGCCCTGGTTCGAGCGGCGCGCTCACCTTTCCGAGCCGCCGGACCAGCGGCTCGGCGCAGACGACCCCGAGGATCACGAACGCGGCTACCCGGCAGAGGGCCCAGGGGAACCAGGCGAGGGCCGACGGAACTCCGCTGGCCGCCAGGGCGTACGAGGCCACGAAGAAGTCCATGAAGTTCAGCATCACCGCGCCCATCAGGAGTCCGAGCGCGCCGCCGCTCACCAGGGAGAGCGGCACGAAGATCGCCAGCCGTTGCAGATGGATCGGCAGGAAGAGCCGGATGTCCCCTTCGGCGCCTTCCCCGTTGGCCAGCCAGGCCATCATCTCGTCGCTGTAGGAGGCGCCCCGGAACACCGCGGCCTCCGCGGCAGCCGGCGCGACAGCCATCGCGATCGGTCCGAAGACGGCCAGCGCGGCCGCCCAGCCGAGCATCAGCCGCACCGCCTCCGCACGGCGTCCCTCCCCCAGATACCGCCAGAGTGCATGAATCGCCGGCCCCGCGAGCAGCAGCGGCAGCAACCAGCGGGCGGCCCCGAGGCCCAGCGACCCCACCCAGAGTCCGAACGCATAGGCGACCGGGACGCCGCCGACAAGCATCAGCAGGTCGCGCCGGAAGGAGAGTGCGGGTTTCATGGGTACGAAGACTACCCGGTGGTTCCTAGTCCGATGGAGGGCCGTCGTCGGCCTGTTTCAGCTCGAGCAGGACCCCGCCGGCACTCGCCGGATGGATGAAGGCGACCAGGTGTCCGCCCGCTCCCCGGCGCGGCTCACGGTCCACGAGCCGTACGCCGCGCGCGGCGAGAGCCGCCAGCGTTTCGTGAATGTCCTCGACCTCGAAACACACGTGGTGGAGCCCCTCGCCGCGGCGATCCAGGAAGCGGGTGACCGGACTGTCCGCGGTCGTGGGCTCCAGCAGCTCGAGGAGACCCCCGACCGGCGCCCGCTCACCCTCCGGGGCCAGAAAGAGCGCCAGGACCCCGAACTCGTCCACCCGGTAGCGGCCCGTTTCGCGGAGCCCCAGCAGGGTTCGCCAGAGCTCCGCCGCCCGACTCCCGTCCTTCACCGCGATGCCGACGTGGTGCAGCCGGATCGCCGGACCCGGCGCTCCCGCCCTCGACCCGTCCGCTTCCGGCGTCCCGGAACGATCCAGCGGGGGACGCGCCTCGAGTTCCACTTCCGCCGCCGCTCTCAGATCCTCCACCCCCGTACCGTCGCGCGCCGAGGTCAGAAACACGGGACCTGCCCGAAGGGCCCGGAAGGAAGCGGCCATCGCCTCCCCGCCGGGCCGGTCCGCCTGGTTCACCACCACGAAATCGGCCACCTCGAAGAGTCCCGCCTTGGCGGCCTGCACCGCGTCTCCAAGACCGACCGCGGTGACCGCGATTCCGAGATCGGCGAGGCGCAGGACCGCAAGGTCACCCTGCCCCACGCCGGCCGTTTCGAGCAGGATGCGCTCCGCGCCGCCGGCGGCCAGCAGCCGTAGTACCGCCGGGACCTCGGGAGCCAGACCCGCTTCCCCGTCGCGCGCCGCCATGCTCCGGAAAAAGACCGCGTCCGAGTCGCCGGTGAATCGCACCCGGTCGCCGAGCAGCGCGCCTCCCGTTTCGGGGCTCGAGGGATCCACCGCCAGCACGGCGACCCGAAGGCCGGCTTCCGCGAGCGACCCCGCCAGACGATTCGCCAGCTCGCTCTTTCCGACCCCCGGCGGGCCGGTCAGGGCGATGACCCGGGCCCGGTCCGGCCAATCGAGCGCGAGCGCCGCTGCCCTGGCGGCGTCGTCGCCGACCTCCACGGCGGTGATGGCGCGCGCCAGGGCGCGGGCGTCGCCGGCAGCGACATCCCCGAACGGTTCGCCGGAGCGGTCCGTTGCCACGGCGGGCCGGTCTCCCGTGGGCGGTCAGGCGCCGATCCGCCCGAGGAACGGCCGGGCGATGATCAGCCTCTGGATCTCCGAGGTGCCCTCTCCGATCGTCATCAGCTTGGCGTCCCTCAGGTAGCGCTCGGCCGGGTAGTCCCGGGTGTAGCCGTAACCGCCCAGCACCTGCACCGCCCGGTTCGTCACCCGGACCGCGGTCTCGCTGGCGTGCAGCTTGGCCATCGCCGATTCGCTCGTCGTCGTGGCACCGGAGTCCTTCAGGGCCGCGGCCCGCTGGATGAGCAGACGCGACGCCTCGATCTCGACCTTGGAATCGGCCAGCGGAAACCGCACTGCCTGAAAGTCGCTGATCGGGCGCTCGAACTGACGCCGCTCCCGCGCGTAGGCCGTCGCGCATTCGAAGGCCGCCACGGCGATGCCGAGCGAGAGGGCCGCGATGCTGATCCGGCCCCCGTCGAGAACCTTCATCGCCGCCATGAAGCCGGCGCCGACCGATCCGAGCACGTTCTCGTTCGGTACCCGGCAGTTCTCGAACACCATCTCGGACGTGTCCGACGCCCGGTGGCCGAGCTTCCTTTCCTTCCGGCCGGCGCGGAATCCGGGAGTCCCGCGCTCCACGATGAAGGCGGAGATCCCGTGGGTCTTGAGGTCCGGATCGGTGGAAGCCATGCAGATGGCGATGTCCGCGTGCGAGCCGTTGGTCGTGAAGGTCTTGCTCCCGTTCAGGATCCAGTCGTCACCGTCGCGGACCGCAGTGGTGCGGGTCCCGCCCGCGTCGCTCCCGGCGGCCGGTTCCGTCAGGCTCCAGGCCCCGAGCGCCTCTCCCGACGCCAGCGGCTTCAGGAACTTCGCCTTCTGCTGCTCGGTTCCCTGCTCGTAGATGTGGTTCGCGGCGAGCGAAACGTGGGCCGCCACCGTGATCGCGACCGAGGCGTCGGCGCGCGCCAGCTCCTCGACCAGCACTGCGTACTCGGTGTAGTTGAAACCAGCCCCGCCGTACCGCTCCGGGAAGATCGGGCCCAGGAATCCGAGTTCCCCCAGTTTCCGGACGGTTTCTCCGGGAAACGACTCCTCTTCGTCCCACCGGGAGGCATGGGGGAGGATTTCGGCCGCCGCGAACTCCCGGACGGCCCGCCGGATTTCAGCCTGGGTCTCGGTGTCCGCAACCGAGATGCACGTTCCGTTCAACACGAAGGGAGTCTAGACGGGCGCCGCGGCTACTCGACCCCGAAAGGAAGCCGGTTCACCGCCAGGCGGCCGTTCGAGACCACCGCCACCACGTCCTGGATCGCGGCGATGTGCTCGAGCGGGTCCTCCGCCACCACGATGAGGTCGGCTTCCTTCCCCGGCTCGACGACCCCGGTGTCGTCGGCGATGCCGAGCAGTTCGGCGGCGTAGAGGGTGGCTCCCCGGATCGCCTCGATCGGGCTGAGCCCGATCTTCACGAAGTTGGCCACCTCGACGCCGACCCGGCTCACGCTCTCCGGTCCGTAGGGGGTGTCGCTCCCGGCGACCACCCGCACACCGGCCTCGTGCGCCATCCGGATCGTCCGCTCCAGCCGGGGCTTCATGAAGTCGGCGCGGACGTCCAGGAGCGGGTGGTCGAAGTCCCCGCCCGGTTCGTCGAGGTCGACGACGGTCGTGTAGGTGGGAACGAGCACCGTGCCGCGTTCCGCCATCAGCTCCAGCGTCTCCCGGCTCAGGAAGGTGCCGTGCTCGATGCTGGCCACCCCCGCCAGCACCGCCGCGCGGGCCCCCTCGTCGCCGTGCGCGTGGCACATGACCGGAATGCCGTGCGCGGAAGCCTCCTCCACGATCGCCCGGAGCTGCGCTTCGGTGGCGATCGCCTGCCGGGGATCCGTGTTGGGCAGGCCCGCCCGTCCGGTGGCCGCGGTCTTGATCGTCCGCACGCCGCTCTCGGCGTTCACCCGCACCAGCATCCGGAGGTCCTCGTCGCTGCTGATGACGGCCGGCATCCCGAAGAAGCTCTCGGAGGCGAGCCGGCCTTCGCCGAGGCCCAGCGACACCAGGACCCCGGACCCGAGGTAGTCGGGGCCGTCGAGGTGCCCGGCGGCGACCATCCGGCCGATGGCCACGTCGCGATACGACCCCACGCTGGCGCTCCGGAGCGTGGTCGCCCCGGACTCCAGCGCTCGCCGCACCTGGGAGAGCTCGGTCGCGTGGGTGTGGGCATCGATGAATCCCGGGAGCACGAACTTGCCGCTGACGTCCAGGGTTTCGACGCCCGCCGGTGGCGCGTCCGGACCCACGGAGAGGATCCGGCCATCCTCGATGAGGACGTTCGCGGAGGACATCGTTCCTTCGCGGACGTCCAGGACGGAGCCGCCCACGAGCGCCAGATCGGCCTCCTGGGCGGCGGCGGGAAGCGCCGGGACCAGCAGCAGGGAGAAGAGGATGAGACGCACTCGCAGGAACCTCCGGGCCGCGCACGGTACCAGCGGCCGCCGAACGCCAACCGGCGCATGGCCGGAGCGACCGTTACCCTTGGGGGCGCGGACACCGCAGCGGAGATCCATGAAGACGACCCCCAGCCGGACGATTGCCGCTCTCCTGCTCCCTTGGGCGTTGGGAGCCGGCGGCGGCGCAGTCGCCGCACCACCACCCGACGATCCCGTCCGGGTCGTCATCGAAACCGAAATGGGCGCCTTCGAACTGGAGGTCGACGTCGGCCGGGCTCCCGTTACCGCCGGCAACTTCCTCCGCTACCTGGACGGCGGGCAGTACGACGGCGGGACTTTCTTCCGCACCGTGCACGCGGACAACCAGCCCGACGACTCCATCCGGATCGCGGTCATCCAGGGCGGCCGCAACCCCGATACGGCGGCGGCCCCCTTCCCGGCGATCGCGCTCGAGCGGACCAGCGAGACGGGACTCCGGCACGTTGACGGAGCCGTCTCGATGGGACGCACCGGCCCGGACACGGCCACCGACAGTTTCTTCATCTGCATCGGCGACCAGCCGTCCCTCGATTTCGGAGGCATGCGGAACCCCGACGGCCAGGGCTTCGCCGCGTTCGGCACGGTGGTCGAAGGCATGGACGTCGTGCGGGCGATTCACGCGGCCCCGTACGAAGCCCAGCGGTTGACGCCGCCGGTGCGGATCGGGAGGGCGTACCGGAAGGAGTGAGGCGGGGATCCGCCGGAACTCGCGACCCGCCGCTATTCGACGACCTCGAAGGGAAGCCGGTTCACCGCCAGGCGGCCGTTCGAGACCACCGCCACCACGTCCTGGATCGCGGCGATGTGCTCCAGGGGGTCCTCCACGACCACGATCAGGTCGGCTTCCTTCCCCGGCTCGATGACGCCCGTTTCCTCGGCGATCCCGAGCAGTTCCGCGCTGTAGAGGGTCGCCCCCCGGATCGCCTCGATGGGGCTGAGCCCGACCTTCACGAAGTTCGCGACTTCCACCCCGATGCGGCTCACGCTCTCCGGGCCGTAGCTGGTGTCGCTCCCGGTGATCAGCCGAACGCCGAGTTCCTGCGCCATCCGCATCGTCTGCTCCATGCGGGGCACCATGAAGTCGGCCCGCAGGGTCAGCACCGGGTGGTCGTAGTCCCCGCCCGGCTCGTCGAGGTCGACAAGGGTGGTGTAGGTGGGGACGAGCACCGTGCCCCGTTCCGCCATCAACCGGAGCGTCTCCCTGGTCAGGAAGGTGCCGTGCTCGATGCTGGCGACCCCGGCGAGCACCGCCGCGCGGGCGCCCTCGTCGCCGTGCGCGTGGCAGAGCACCGGGATGCCCAGCGCGGCGGCCTCTTCCACGATGGCCCGGAGTTGCGCCTCCGAAAAGACCTGCTTCCTCGGGTCCGTGTCGGGCAGGCCGGCCCGCTCGGTCGCCCGGGTCTTGACCGCCCGGACCCCGTTCTCGGCATTCACCCGCACCAGCATCCGCAGGTCCGCTTCGTTCCGGATGTCGTCCGGCATTCCGAACAGGCTTTCGGAAGCGAGCCGGGCGTCCCGGATGTTCGGGGTCACGAACACCCCGGCCCCCAGGTAATCGGGACCCGCAAGGTGCCCGGCGGCCACCATCCGGCCGATGGCGACGTCGCGGTAGGAGCCCACGCTGGCGCTCCGCAGCGTGGTCGCTCCGGACTCGAGGGCCCGCCGCACCTGGGAGAGCTGGGTCGCGTGGGTATGAGCGTCGATGAATCCCGGGAGCACGAACTTGCCGCTGACGTCGAGGGTCTCGATGCCGTCCGGAGGCGTCTCGGGGCCCACCGAGAGGATCCGCCCGTCCCCGACGAGGACGTTCGCCCGGGACATGGTCCCCTCGCGGACGTCCAGGACGGAACCGCCGACGAGAGCCAGGTCCGGTTCCTGGGCGCTTGCGGGAAACGCGATCCCGGCCAAGAGTGCGAGCGCGATCAACAGGCGATGGGTCATGGGGAACCTCCGAAACCCGGAAAGTATCCCGCAGGCCTTTTCCGTTTCCCCCGCGAACTGCCGTATCGTCGGCACACATGAAGCTGCGGCGCGACCCGCTCAGCCACCCCTGGCTCTTTGTCGTCATCGCGGCGCTCTACGGGTTCTCGATCCCCTGGTGGTTCGGGGAGGAGAGGCCGTCCATCGTGCTGGGGCTGCCCTCCTGGGCCGTGGTCTCCCTCACCTGCACGTTCGCGGTGAGCTGCCTGGTCTCCTTCGCCGCGCGCCGGCTCTGGGACGACGGGAAAGACTGACCCGTGAGTTTCGGATCGGCCGTCGTCGCCGCCCTCGCGGCCTACATCGCGGTGCTGGCCTTTCTCGGTATCCGGGCGCGCGCCGCCCGCGCCTCGGAATCGCTCGCCGACTTCTACCTGGCGGGACGCGGACTCGGTGGAGTGGTGCTCCTCTTCACCCTCTACGCCACCCAGTACAGCGGGAACACCCTCGTCGGCTATCCCGGCGAGGCGTACCGGGTCGGGTTCCCGTGGGTGATGAGCGTCGGCTTCATGCTGGCCATCGTCGTCGTGTACCTGGTGATTGCGCCGCGGCTCCGCGCCTCCTCGGAGCGCCATCGCTTCGTGACGCCGGCGGACTGGCTCGACCACCGGTTCGGGCATCCCGGACTCACCCGGGTCACGAACCTGATGATGGCGGCGGCCATCGCGAACTACCTGCTCGCGCAGCTGATGGCCATGGGGCACGTGGTGGCCGGGCTCTCCGACGGCGCCATCCCGTACGCCACCGGGGTGCTGGTGCTCACCGCGGCGATCCTCGGCTACGAACTCCTCGGCGGCCTGCGGGCCGTCGCCTGGACCGACTGCCTCCAGGGAATCCTGCTCGCGATCGGGCTCGGCGGGCTGCTGGCCGCGACCGTGTTCTCGGGAGAAGGCATCGGTGAGGCAACCGCCTGGGTGCTCGAGAACGAGCCGGCGAAGGGCTTCCGGCCGGACGCCACGATGCAGGCCACCTGGGCGAGCACCCTCCTGCTGATCGGCTTTTCCGGCGCCGTCTATCCGCAGGCGATCCAGCGCATCTTCGCCGCCCGGAGCGGCGCCTCGCTTCGAAAGGCGCTCTCCGTCCTGGCCTTCCTCCCCTTCCTCACCACCCTGCCCGTCTTCCTGGTCGGCATCCTGGCGCTCCCGCGGTTGAGCGGACTCAGCGGCGTCGCTGCCGACCAGGTCCTCCCGGCCCTCCTGCGCGGCTGGGCATCCGAGTCCGAGTGGATGTTCTGGATGTGCATCCTGACAGTGGTGGGAGTCGTGGCCGCCATCATGTCCACCGCCGACTCGGTGCTGCTGACCCTCTCCTCGATGCTGGCCAAGGACTTCGTAGCGCCGGTGCTTCGCCGGCGGAGCGGTGGAGCGGTGGAGGAGGCGCGCATCACCCGCATCGGAAAGGGCTTCTCACTGGCCATCATGGGAGTGCTGGTCGCCATCGCCCTGACCCCGCGCATCAGCCTCTGGGGTCTCCTGGAACTCAAGATGGAACTTCTGGTGCAAGCGGCGCCCGTCTTCGTGCTCGGTCTCACCTGGCCGCGGCTTTCGGCGAAAGCGGCGCTGGCCGGCGTGATCTGCGGGACCCTGCTGGCCGCCGGCCTCACCCTCGCCGGCTACGGGAAGATCGGCGGGGTCCACGCCGGCCTGCTCGGGGCGATGCTGAACGCCGGGGTGGCGGTCGCCGGCTCGCTCGCCTTCCGCCGCCAGGACGATTGACTTGCTGCCCGGTCCCTACCCCTCCGCGACGTCGCGCCAGGCCCGCTCATAGACGTCCGCGCGCACATCGAGATAGCCGGGGTACTGGCTCCGGGCATGCTCGAGAGCGGCTTTCTCCAGCGTGACGACGGCGACCGGGTCCGTGGTCTCGAGCAGCACCTCTCCCGCCGGGTCCGCGACCATCGACGGCCCGCCGATGACTCCGCCCGGCCGGGCGCCGGGACGGTTCACCGACACCACGGTTGCGCAGCTGGTCACCGCGTCGGCGCGGAGCACGAGCCGCCAGCGCGGATAGCTCTCCACCGGGGTCGCCCGCGGCACGAGGATCACCTCGGCCCCCATCGCGGCGAGCGCGTTGCATCCCTGGGGCCGGTTGGCGTCCGAGCACACCTGCACGCCGATCCCGAATCCGCCGACGTCCACCGGCGCGTGCAGGCGGTCGCCCGGCTCGTAGTGGTGCGCCTCCCAGTAGCCCTCCTCGTCGGGCAGGTGGATTTTCCGGTAGCGCAGGAGTTCCTCGCCGCCAGGACCGAAGAGCAGGGCGGTGTTGTGCCGGCGGCCGCTCGACGGATGCCGCACGATCGCTCCTCCCAATACCGCGAGCCCCGCCGTCCGGGCCGCCGCGGCGAGCGCGCTGGCGCGGGGTCCGCCGGGAGGCTCGGCATCGGAATCGGACGGCCTTCGGGTCGCGGGCGCCCACCGGTTCAGCGGTAGTTCGGGGAGTACGGCGAGCTGCGCTCCCCGGGCCCGTGCCTCGCGCAGCCGCACCAGCAGACCGTCGTACTCCTCCGGCTCGGGGAAAACGTCGGTGATGAGGGCGACGGTGAGCACCCGCGAATTCACGGACGACCCTTCACCTCCGGCCCGGCCGCTATTCGCCCGGCTGGAGGGGAAGGAGGAGCGCGGAGGGACGTTCCGCCGAATGGTGGATCACGTTCTCCGCCGGAACCATGCGGGTGTGACGGCCGAGCGGCTCACCGGTGTTGGGGTTGGGATCGAAGCGCGGGAAGTTCGAACTGGAAACCTCGAGCCGGATCCGGTGGCCCGCCCCGAAGCGGATCGCGGTCGGGAAGAGGGTGATCTCCAGTTCGTAGATCTCCCCGGGAGTCATCAGCGATTCGGACTCCCGGGAGTCCCGGTAGCGGGCCCGCAGGATGCCGTCCGTGACGTTGAGATCGAACCCCTCCGGGAAGTCCTCGCTCGGGGGATACACGTCCACCAGCTTGGCGGTGAAATCGGTGTCGGGAGCGCTTGACGCAACCCACAGGCGCGCCGCGACGGGACCGACCACCTCCACGTCCTCCGGCAGCGGTTCGGTCTCGAAGACCAGGACGTCGCTGCGGTCCGCGGTCCGCCGGCCGTCCACTTCGGAGCCGAAGAAGCCATTCTCCGAACCTCCGGACAGCGACCGGAAGGTCCGCTCGCGCTGGTCGTAGCCGCCCCGCTTCAGCGCGCCCGAGAAGGCGCCGCCGATCGTGGGGACCGGGTGTTCGGGATCGTAGGTGTATGCCGAGGACCCTTCGTCCTCATCCGGCGCCTCGGGGGTCAGGCCGCCCCCCGCGCGCAGGTGGAACGGAGTCACCTCGGTCCCTGCCAGGGGCCAGGTGGTCGCGGTCCGCCACTCGCCGCCGTGGAAGAGCCGGCCGCTCTCGTCCCGGCGGCCGTCGCCGCCGCCCATGACGAACAGGGTCACCGCGCCGGGCGTCTCCAGCCGGTCGTCCGCGAACGGGACGAAATCCCCCTGTCCCTTCAGGCGGGCGTCGAACCAGCGCAGGTGGAACTCACGGGCGAAGTCCTCGATCGCGGCCGAGGCGCCGAACTCGATGTCGCCGGCGAAGGATCGGCTGTTGCCTCCGTGGGTCCAGGGTCCCATGACGAGCGTCATGGGAGCGGACTTGACCCGGGACAGTTCGAGGAAGCTCTGGATGGTGCCGGGAGCGTAGGAGTCGTACCAGCCGCCGACGTGGAGCATCGGGATGTCCGAACTCGCCGCGTAGTACTCGGCCCAGTTCCGGCCGATGCCCCGGAAGTAGTCGTCGTAGTCCCCGTGGTTCTGCATCTCGAGGTAGTAGTCCTCGAAGTTGGGCGCCGCGGAGAGCGGGTTCTCGCCCTTCCGGAACGGCGTGGTCGGGAACCAGTCGGCGGGACCCTCCGCTTCCAGCCGGGCCCGGACACTCGGCTCGTCGGTCACCGCGGCGAGCTGGCTGTGCGCCCAGCCGAGCTGCTGGCCCAGCTCGAAGGCGCCGTGATTGCGCACCTTGTGGGTCCAGGCGTCCGACAGGCCCCCCATGGTCAGCACCAGCGTCTCGAGGCCCGGCGGGTCCAGCTTCGCCGCGTCGGCCTGGGTGTGGGCCCCGTACGAGGTGCCCCACATTCCCACCGACGGCAGCGCGTAGTCGAGCCCGGTGATCCACTCGATGGTGTCGAAGCCGTCGGGCGCGTCGAACTCGTGGTACTTCTGGAACATTCCCTCGGAGAAGTAGAGCCCGCGCATGTCCTGCACCACCACCACGTAGCCGTGAGAGGCGAACCAGCGCGCCTGCTCCGCCAGCCGGTCGGAGGCCTTGTTGTAGGGAGTGCGGTGGAGGAGCACCGGGAAGCGTTCGTCCACCGGCTCGCCGGCGGCGGCGGGCCGGTACACGTCGGTCGCGAGGCGCATGCCGTCCCGCATGGGGACCATGAAGTTCTCTTCGACCTGGAGGGCCTCGTAGGGAGGCGCGGCGCTCCGGCCCGGGTCCGGAGCGTCTTCGGTCCCGCACGCGGCGAGAGCGGCGGCGCCCAGCAGGGCGAGCGCGCGGAGGATCATGCCGCAGCTCCCGCGGGAGCACCCGAGAGGGCGCTCACGAGACCTGTAACCCGCGGCGCCTCGTCCACCCGTTCGACCTGCATGAGCGCCTCCTCGATCCGGTCCGGGGGGAGTGCGCCCGCGGCGCAGTCGCGGAATTTCGCCCGCAGCTCGTCCCGGGTGAGCGGCCGTTCCGGACCGCCAGGATAGACGTCGGCCTCGACGGTGAGCACCGAGCCGTTCCCGAGCGTCACGTCCATCGCGCTCCGCATCCGGTCGTAGCCCCGGGCGTCGATCTCGGGATCGAACTCCACCGAGACCCGCCGCATCATCTCCACGACTTCCGGAGAACGGACGAAATCGTCCGTGAACTCGGCGAGCCCGACCCGGCGGCGGAGCACCGCGCTCGCGAGCAGAAACGGGACGGAGAACTTCCCTTCGAGCGCGTTCCGGGGATCCAGGTAGCGGAGCGGATTGAGGATGTTCCGTCCCGCCCGGAACGTGATCCGGTCGATGTCTCCCGGAGCGAGATCCTGGGTCCGGACGAGCTCCAGGAGCGCGGCAAGGCTCGGGTGGCTGAGGCTGCCGCAGGGGAACATCTTCACGGAGACGCCGGGATCGAGCAGCGTGTAGGGGTTGCCGAGATTCAGCCGTTCCGGGTCGAAACCGCCCCCGAACACCCGGAAGAAGCCCCACGGGGCCTCGAGCGCGTCGTGGCCCGAGGTGTAGCCCCGCGCCGCGAGGTCGACCGCGAGGATTCCGTTCTCCGCCGCCCGGCCGGCGTGGAGCGGCTTCGTCATGGTGCCGAAGCCGAGCCTGATTCCGGATGCCAGGCTCGCGGTGATCCCGAGCGCCATCGCCAGCTCATCCCGGGTCAACCCCGCCAGCTTCGCCGCCGTCGCCGCCGCCCCCAGGGCGCCCACGGTCGCCGTCGAGTGGAATCCCTCCATGTAGTGACGCGGGTGGATGGCCTCGGAGATCTTGCACTCCACCTCGAAGCCGATCAGGAAGGCCTCGAGAAGCTCGGCGCCGGTGGCGCCCTCCCGTTCCGCCATCGCGAGACCCGCGGCCAGCGGCGCCACGGTGGGATGCGTCAGCAGTCCGAAGATCCGGTCCGGAGCGTTCGAAAGCTGGGTGTCGTCGAAGTCCGGTGCGTGACCCGCCGTCCCGTTGGCGCGGGCCGCCAGCGAAGCCGGCGCCCGCAGCCCGGCGGGACCGAGGATCGCCGCTTCGGGACCCCCACCCTGGGAGGCAATCTGCTCCTGAACGATGCGGGAGCAGTCGTCGGTCGAACCGGCGAGCATGACGCCCACGCCATCGGTGACGCAGCGCCGACCCTCCACGAGGAGCGCGTCGGGAAAATCCTCGATCGTCGTCTCGAGGATGAAATCGATGACAGTCGCGGTTTCGCTCACTGGTCCAGTTCTCTCCGATGGGCGGTGACGTTTTGCGGCGGAAAGGGTAAGGGAAGCGGCATCAGGCGCCGCGCCCGCTACCGCGTGACGGGTTCACGCCCCTCCCCTCCCGAGCCGCAGCCGGCTCCGGAGCGCCGGGGCCGCGAAGCTGATCACGGCAAGCCCGATCAGAACGAGGCTGATCGGACTTTCGAGGAAGACCGTGTGCGAGCCTGACGACAGCGCCAGCGCCCGGCGGTAGTTCGTCTCCACCATCGGTCCGAGGATCAATCCAAGGACGGCGGGCGCCAGGGGATACCCGCGCCGCAGCATGACGAATCCGACCAGCCCGAAGAAGAGCGCGAACCAGGCGTCGGCCAGGTTGCCCCGCAGCACGAAGGCCCCGATCAGCGATATTGCGACCACGAGCGGCATCAGGATCTGGGGACGGAGGCTGACCACCCGCACCCACAGCGGGATCCCGAGCCTGCCGGCAGCCAGCATGAACACCACGGCGACGATGAAGCCGGCATAGAGCGCGTAAACCAGCGGCGCCTGCTCGGTCATCAGCAGCGGTCCCGGCGCCACGCCCTGAACCGTCAGTCCACCGAGGAGGACCGCGGTACTCGCCGAACCGGGAACTCCGAGGGCGAGCAGCGGGATCATGGCCGCGCCGACGCAGGCGTTGTTCGCGGCTTCCGGGGCGGCGATGCCGGCGGGCTCCCCCGCACCGAAGCGTTCCGGGGTGCGCGACAGGCGGCGTTCCTCGTTCCAGGCCACGATGGAGGCGATCGTGGCGCCGGCGCCCGGAATGGCGCCGATGATCCCACCGATCGCCGAACCCCGGAAGATGGGGCGCCAGAGGCGCAGGAGATCTCCGAGAGGAGGTAGCGCGCCCCCCATGCCGGTGACGGCTTCGACCGGTTTGCGCCGGCCGGCCACCGCGTTCAGGGCCTCGGCGATCGCGAAGAACCCGATCAGCATCGGCACGAGCCCCAGTCCGTCCATCAGGACCGTCGTTCCCAGCGTCAGCCGGGGAGCGCCGGTCAGGACGTCGAGGCCGACGACGAAGGCGACCAGGCCCAGCAGCGCGCTCAGGATTCCCTTCAGGGGATCGTTCCCCACCAGGTTCGCCACGATGGCCAGCCCGAACACCCCGAGGCCGAAGTACTCCGGCGGTCCGAAGGCGAGCGCCGCGCGGGACAGCGGGTCGAGCGCCGCCACCAGCAGCAGCGTCCCCAGGATCCCGCCGCTCATGGACGCGAAGAGCGATATGCCGAAGGCGCGCCCGGCTTCGCCCCGCCGGGTCATCGCGTAGCCGTCGAACGTCGTCGCCAGCGCCGGGGAACTCCCCGGAACCCCGATCGCGATCGCGGTGATCGAGCCGCCGTACTCCGCCGCCATGTAGATCGAGATCATCATGAGCAGCGCCGGCACCGGATCGAGTGCGAAGGTGACCGGGAGCACGAGCGCGAGACCCACGGTGGAGCTGAGCCCGGGCACGGCGCCCGCGAAGACCCCGAGCAGGCTGCCCCCGAGCAGGACCGCCAGGTTCTGCGGCTGCAGCGCCGTGAGGAGGCCGTCGAGGAACCCGGTCATCTCAGGGGAGGGACGCGCCCAGGGCCACGGCGAAGAGCAGATGGACGCAGCCGGCGAACGCAACGGGGACGCCAGCCAGGATGCGCGGCGAGCGCTCGCCGAAGAGCCACATGAGCCCGGCGACGAGCGGAGGCAGCGCCAGGAGGTGACCCAGGACCGGCAACGCCAGGAGGAAACCGGCGATCCACGCCGCCGCTCCGAAGAGCCGGACGGTCCCGCCGCCGGAATGGGTGGCCACGTCGCGCTCTCGCAGCGCGCGGGCCGCCAGCACCGCGGCGCCCCCGATCACGAGGACGGCGAGCAGGCGGGGGAAGAAGGCGGGCCCCGGCGCTCCCTGGGCGAGCGCCGGCGGGTACGCGTGGGCGTCGACCAGCACGCCCGCTCCGAGAAGAGCAAGCAGCCCCGCCTCGACCAGAGATCCGGGCCGGCGGCTATCTCGCTTCATTCATGAAGAGTCCCAGCCGCTCGAGCAACGTCCGGCTGGTCTCGACCTCCTCGGCAATCCAGTCCCCGAAGGCGTCCGGACCGTCCATGACCGCGTACTCCATGTTGGCGCGGGCCATGTACTCCTGAAAGCCCGCCGTCCGGATCGTCGCGAGCAGCCGTTCCCGGAGATCCGCGCGCACTTCCGGGGACAGTCCCGGCGGCCCCACCACGCCCCGCCAGTGAACCGGCGCCAGGTCGTAACCCGCTTCCTGGTAGGTGGGAACGCCGCGGAGCGCGGTCAGCGGCAGGGCCACGGCGAGCACCCGCATCGTTCCCGCACGCAGGTGTTCGCGGATGACGTTGTAGTTGTTGTGCGTCGCGTCGGTGTGGCCGCCCAGCGCCGCCACCGCCGAATCGCCGGAGCCCTCATACGCGATCCAGCGGACATCCGGGTCGCCGGCGGCGGCCCGGAGGCGCTGGAAACCCATGAAGTGCGCGGAGGCGGCTCCGAATCCGGCGATCGAGACCTCCCCGGGCCGCGCGCGGGCGGCCCCGAAGAGGTCGTTGAGAGTCCGGAAGGGACTGTCCGCGCGCACCGCGATCAGGAACGGGTCCACCTGGATCCTCAGGATCGGCGTGAAGTCCTCGGGAACGAAAGGGATCCGTCCCGTCGCCATGTTCACGGTGCCGCTCGCAGTGAACACCCCGAGCACGTGGGGGTTCCCCGCCTGGCCCTTGAGGTACTGCATCCCGGCGGCCCCCGCCCCGCCCTGCCGGGTCAGCACCGTGACCCGCCTGCCGTCGAAGTAGTCCGGCGCCGCGTCCGCGAGCGCCCGCGCAAGCAGGTCGCTCGGCCCGCCGGCGGTCGCCCAGGACACGATCTGGATGGGACCGCTGGGGAACGGGACCTCTCCTGGAGCCGCGCCGCACCCGATCGATCCGATGGCCGCCAGGACAGCGAGCCGGCGGAGCCAACCACGCGCCATTGTCGTGTTTCCTCGCAGTCGTCCTTCGCGTCCGGGCCGGGACCAGGGCGGAGCCCGGCGCCCGGACCCTCAGGCCCTCACATCCCCGAGACGCGGCCGGCGATCCGGTAGCACTGGAAGATGACGTGCCAGGCGATCGCCACGATCACCAGCCAGGCCACCCAGTAGTAGTCGCCGGGGATCCCGAAGTTGCCGCCGAAGAACGGCGTGGCGTGCTCGTTCGCCATCGCCCACAGGAGCGGCAGCGACATGTAGGTGTTGTGCTTCGAGCGCAGCCCGGCGAGCGCCGGGTCGGCGGCGGCCGGAGCTTCGCCCGCCTTGACGGCCGCGATGATCCGCTGCTGGGCCGGCCAGATCCGGAACCAGACGTTGAAGGCCATCATGGTCCCGAACATGGCGCCGGTGTGGATCAGGACCGCCCGGGGCGTGAAGGCGCCGACCTCGACGAAGAGGAACACCGCGACCGCGAGCAGCAGGAAGGAGACGATGGTTGCCGCCCGCACGTTCGACTTCAGGCCGCTGTTCCAGAGCGCGTCGTAGGCGAAGACCGCGACGAAGGTGATCAGCGCCATCGCGATGGCCCCGCCGCCCCAGCCGTCGCCCGGATCGAACATCAGGCCGCCGTGCCAGAAGACGAGCAGGAGCAGCACGACGCCGGTGATCCAGGTCCAGGCGGCGCCCCACCGGAACCAGTAGAGGGCCCGCGGCATGAGTTCCGGCACCACCTTCGCCTTCGTGGCGCCGTCGAGCTTGGCGGTCATCTGGGCGTTCACGAAGTTGAAGAAGTAGAGGTGGCCGATCCAGATGATCCCCACGAAGATGTGGAGCCAGCGGAATATGAAAGTCACGCCGTCCATCAGGCCTTGCATCATGTCGCGCCTCCCTTGCCGGGCATCGGATGAGCTTTCGATTGTATCCGGGGCAAGACCGGCCAGGGCCGCGTCCGACCGGTACCCGGTGAGTTCCACGAAGCCGCGGCCCCGGAGAGTTCCGGCGGCTCCGGAACCGGCGGTTTCAACCCGGACCGCTCCCTCCCAATAGGGAATGTCCGGTCCGGCCAGGCCGGCGGGACGCCGGTTTTCCTGGTTCGGGAGGAGCGGCCGGACGATCAGATCGAGGTCCTCCCGGGGGAGTCGAAGCCGCCAGCCGGCCGGATAGGGGCGGGCTTCATCCACGTCCGCAGCGAGATCGGGCGGCATCCAGGTTTCGAGGACTTCGACCTCCGCGCCTCGAACCCTCCTGCTCGTGTCCCCGCCGGCGTCGCGCAGCGTGCCGTCGGTGTAGGACACCGATCCGTCGGCACGCCGCAGGAGGTAGAGCATCAGGTCGCGCCCGTCCCCCAGGTTCAGGCCGAACCAGTCCCAGCCGGTCTGATCGGCCGCGAGCCAGCTCGATCCGAACTCGCGGTCCATCCAGCCGCTTCCCGCAATCTCCACCCGCGTGCCACCGAGGCCGAGGGACCCCGTCATCTCGAGCCGGGGGTGGCTGTAGTAGTAGCTGGCCGCGCCGCCGTCCGATTTCGGCGAGTGCCCGGCGTCTCCGTGGAACCAGGGGGAGCCCGTCGGAACGGCGCTGAGTTCCATCCGGAGTCCGCGTTCCGCGTCCGCCGCGCCGAAATGGAACCCGCCGTCCCGGTACGTCAGGACCCACGGGGCCTCTGTCCCGGGCGGCCCCCGCATCCAGGCGATTTCCGGGTCCGGGAAGGTTCCGAAGCGGGCCAGGCCCGGCGCCTCCCGATGGACCGCCTGGGTGAAGACCCGCTCTCCGGTCTCGAGGTCGGCAACCGCCGCGTGCCCCATCGCCACGTGCCCCGTCCCCCAGGGGGAAGGCGCGGCCGAGGGCGCGGCAAGCGTCAGACCGGTGCGAAACAGGGTGAACTGCCAGGCGAAGCGGGGGGCGCCGTCGGCCGTGTCGGCGAAACCGACGAAGTACCACCACTCGGTCCGGTAGCCGACGTGGGCCCAGTGATCGTTCGGGAACTCCCACGGGTAGCCGGGCGCCGCCTGCTGCCACTCCTGCGCCGCGAGCGGCGCCGGCGCCGGCAGCGCCAGGAACAACGCCACCCAAAACGAACGGATCATCAGATTTCCTGGCGGAGGGCGGTCGCATCCACGCGGGAGGCCAGGCGCGCGGGGAGAACACCCGCAAGGAGACCCGCCAGCACGACCGCGGCGCCCTGCGCGGCCAGGACTCCGAGCGGCCAATGGAGCGTCAGGGTCCAGCCGAACCACACCGGGTTGACGACGTGGACCAGGAGCAGGGTGAGCACGGCGCCCGCCCCGCCGCCGATCAGCAGCGAAATCCCGACGATCACCATCGTCCGGCCGAGGAAACCGCCGGCGACCTGTCGGCGGTTCGCCCCCAGGGCCCGGTTGAGCGCCACTTCCGGAGCCCGCTCGCGCACCAGGGTCCAGAGGAAAAGTCCGACCCCGAGCGCCGCGATCACGAGCGCAAAGACGCGCAGGAGCCCGGTGACCGCCATCGTCTGGTCGAACACGTTCAGCGCCCGGGACCGGAGAGCGGCGTTGTCCACGACGTTCGCGCTCATGCCCAGCGTCCGTTCGAGGCGGGTGACCGCCGCCGCCCGATCGGCGCCCTCCCGGAGGTACAGCGCGGCGCCGTGAACGGGCGCCGGCGTCCCGGGCTCCGGCGGGTAGAGGGAGTTCATGAGCGTCCGGTCCAGGAACAGCGCCCCCTGTTCGTTCCCGTAGTCGCGGTAGACCCCGGCGATCCGTAGCGGACGGTCCGCCGCCGCGGCTGGGAGGGGAAGCGCGTCCCCCGCCTCGAGGCCCAGCCGCCGCGCGAGCGGCTCGGATACCAGCAGCTCCCCGTTCCCGAATCCTCGAAGCGCCGCCTCCCGATTTCCGAGAATGGAGAAGCGGTCTCCCGCCGCGGGGAGGGCGGCGTCCACCCCCAGCACCGCCACCGGCCGCCCTTCGAGCCGAATCCGCAGGGCCCGCAGCAGATCTCGCTCCCGAACGTCCGGGTCCGCGGCGGTGATTTCCAGCACCTCGGCGGACAGGCTCCGGCGCTCGGACGCGATCGACCGCGCTCCGCCCGCTCCTCCCGCCCGCGAAACGTAGACGTCGGCGGCCAGCGTCTCGCCCAGCCAGGCATCGAGCGTTGCCCGGAAGCTCCCGATCAGGGAACTCACCCCGACCAGCATGGCGACCGCCACCACCAGCGCCGCCGCCGGCGGCCCCGTGGAACCGGGCTCGCGAACGGCCGCGAGGACTCCCCGGCCGACGGCGGAGTTCTGCCCGGCCCGGAAACGCGCCGCCAGCCGGATCACCGCGTCCGGGAGAAGCGCGGCGCCGATGAGCAGCGCACCGGCCGCCCCGAACCCGCTTCCGGCAAGTGCGGGCCAACTCTCCGGGTCGAGAGCCGCCCACACCGCAGCTCCGATCAGCGCGGTCCCGGCGACCGGCGGCCCGAGGCGCCAGAAGCGGCGGCGCGCCGGAGACAGCGCCGCGCGTCCCGGGGCGAGCAGGGTCACCGGCGCGCGGGACGTCTCCGCGAATACCTGCGGCGCCGCCCCGGCGAGCGCCGCCACCGCCGCGACGAGCGCTGCCAGCAGCACGACCTGCGGAGCGATCGTCAGGCCCTCGATCCGTTCCAGCAGGTAGAGATTCGAGATCGTCGCGCTGACCCGGTCCAGCGAGGCGCCGGCGGCCAGCGCGCCCACCGGAATCCCGAGTGCGGCGCCGGCGAGCGCCATGAGCAGCACCTCGCCGAGCAGCAGCACCCCCACACGCCGGCGCGAGGCGCCGAGCGCCCGATAGAGGCCGATCTCCTGGCGGCGCGCGGCGAGTGCGGCGCGGACGCTCGCGTACACGAGGAACGCCGCCACCAGCAGGCTGACCGCGGAGAGCGCCAGGAGATTCAGCCGGAACGCGGCGAAGAGTTCCGCCCCTTCCGCCCGCAGGGTTCCACTCTCCTCCATCCTGACTCCGGGAATCCGGGTGGACAGCGCCCTCCGGGTCGGTTCAACGTCCGATCGTTCCGCCACGGACACCTCGATCCGGTCGAGACCCGGCCGCCCGCGGAGCGCCTGGGCGTACGCGAGGTCCAGGAACGCGGACGCGCGTCCATCCTCGCCGGGGTACGTCCCCGCCACCAGCGTCGGGCGCCGGCTTGCGGGACCCGCGCCATCGAGGCCGATCCACACCGGATCCAGCGGATCGACCCCGAGCCGATCCGCAACCCGCTGCGGAAGGACGATGCCTCCGGAGAAGAAAGCCTCGGGAGCGAGAGTTCCCTCGCCCCCCTCCGCACCGGCGAAATCGAAGGACCCGGAAACCAGGTCCACTCCCCACCCGGGGACCGATGCCTCCCGGTCGAGGGTTCCCACCCGGAGCCCGGCCAGCCGGATCACCGGCGCGGCGCGCCGGACGCCCGGGGCCGCGAGGACGGCCGGCCACGCCTCGTCCGGAACGCTCCCGGCCTCCTCCACGAGGCCGGTGACGACGAGGTCGGCGCCGGCGGAGATGACCTCGAGACTGGCGTCGAGGGTCTCGAGCGCCGCCCGGTTCAGAAGCTGCACCGACAACACCGCCCCGGCGCCCAGCGCGATGGCGAGGACCGGGAGCAGGCCCAGCGCGGGCGCCGCCCGAAAGCGGGCCGGCGCGGCCCGGAGCAGCAGCCGGATCACCGCGCGCCCGAGGCGAGCGGCCGCTCAGCGGGGAAGAGCCGCCCCCCGCGCAGCCGCAACCGGGTGTCGGCCCGGGCGGCCAGCTCGGGATCGTGGGTCGCGAGCAGCAGTCCGGCGCTCCGCTCGCGGACCAGGCGGAAGAGCAAGTCCGCCACCGCGCCGGCGCCGCGCGCATCGAGGTTGCCGGTCGGTTCGTCCGCCAGCAGCAACGCGGGCCGGAGCAGAAGCGCCCGGGCAATCGCCGTCCGCTGCATTTCGCCACCCGAGAGCCGCCGCGCCGGCTCGCGGGCGCGGCCCTCCAGTCCGACCGCCGCCAGCAGGCGATCAGCCGTGGCGCCCACCTCCCTCGGGTCCCCGCCGTCGCCCGGCACCTCGCGGACGCGGGCGATGCGCGCCGGCAACAGCACGTTCTCCCGAACCGTCAGGTAAGGCACGAGATGGAAGAACTGGAACACGAGCCCCACGAACCGGCCGCGCAGCCGGCTGCGCTCCGGATCGGAGAGGCCGGCCAGCTCCTTCGCTCCGAGACGCACGGTCCCCTCGCTCGGAACCTCGATGCCCGCCGCGACGTGGAGGAGCGTGCTCTTGCCGCTGCCCGACCGGCCCGCGACGGAAACGGTCTCGCCCGGTTGGATGGTGAGGCTGACCGAATCGAGGACCGTCAGCTCCGAGCCGTCCGCCTGGGAATAGCGCCTGGTGACTTCGCGAAGCTCCAGGACGGGGCTCATCCCACCGAAACGCCGTTCCTCGCCGCCACCACCTGGGCCATCACCGCGAGCGCGATCTGGTCCGGCGTCCGCGCCCCGATCGGCAGTCCGATGGGCGCGGCGATCCGGGCCAGCGCATCCTCGGAAACCCCGCGCTCCTTCAGCCGGCCGAGACGCCGCGCGTGGGTCTTGCGGCTGCCGAGCGCCCCCACGTAGAAGGCGGCGCTCTCGAGGGCCAGCGCGAGCGCCGGATCGTCCAGCTTCGGATCGTGCGTAAGAGTCGCGACCGCGGTGCTCGCGTCGAGCCCGATGCGCCGGAACCCCTCCTCGGGCCACTCGTTCACGATTTCCACGCCGGGAAAACGCTCGGGAGAGGCGAACACCGGGCGGGGATCGCAGATCACGGGCCGGTAGCCGACCCGGGTCGCGAGGCCGCAGAGGGTCTGGGCAATGTGGACGCCGCCCACGATGACGAGCGATTCGGGCGGGAGGATGACGTCACAGAAGACAGACCCGCCTTCCGTATCGGTCGCCAGCGGCTTGCCCGCTCCGAGGGCCGCTTCCGCGACCTCGGCCAGGGCCGGCGATCCGATCCCCGGAGACCCGGCGAACTTCACCAGGCTGTCGCCGAGGTTCGGCCCGGAGGTCACCACCGCCAGCCCCACGGCGTCCCGGCGCCGCATCCCCTCCCGCACCCGGCCGAGCACCTCCCGGTCCGCCCGTTCGACGAACACCGTGAGCGATCCGCCGCAGGCGAGACCCACTCCCCACGCCAGTTCGTCGGAAACTGCGAAGCGCAGCAGCCGGGGCTCGCCGCTTTCGATGACCTCGCGCGCCGCCTGGACCACACTGGATTCGACGCAGCCCCCGCTGACCGAGCCGGCGATGCGGCCCTCGTGGTCGATGGTCATCCGGGCGCCGGGACGCCGGGGTCCCGAACCCCAGGTATGAACCACGGTGGAGAGCGCGAGGGGGCCCTCTCCGGCCAGCCAGGAATCGAGGACCGGAGCGATGTCACGCATGGGGCGGTGGCGGGATTATCGTGCGGACCCCGAAGCCGGCGCAGCGAGCGCCCGGCGCCAGGTCTTGAGACGCGGGGCGGCGGAACGTCCGACCGGATCCAGTTGCGCCAGGTGGTCCGCCAGCGAACGCACGCTCGCCAGGTTGTTCACCGGCAGAAAGTCGTGGATGTGGGGCAACGCCGCGGCCATCCCCCGGGTGAGCGGCTCGTACCCCTCGTCGGACAGCAGCGGATTCAGCCAGACCACGCGCCAGGCGAGCCCGCGCAGCCGCTCCATTTCGGAAGCCACCAATGCCGGATCGCCGCGGTCCCAGCCGTCGCTCACGAGCAGCACCACCGCGGCGGAGGTGGGCAGACGCCGCGCCCACTCCAGGTTGAACCGGTGGAGGGCTTCGCCGATCCGGGTCCCGCCCGACCAGTCGCGCACCGCCTCCGAGGCTTCCCGGAGCGCCCGGTCCACCCGCCGGTCGGCGAGCTTGCGGGTGATCCGGGTGAGCCGGGTGGCGAAGACGAAGGCCTCCACCCGCCCGGGCGACCCGTGCGAGAGCCCGTAGAGGAAATGGAGCAGGACGCGGGCCGTCTGCTCCATGGATCCGCTCACGTCGGCGAGCACGATGAGCGGCCGCGGTTTCTCCCGGCGCCGCCGGCGTTCGAGGCGCACCCATTCGCCGCCCGACCGCAGCCCGCGCCGCAGCGTCCGGCGGAGATCCAGGTTCCGGTTCCCGCCGGGCCGGAAACGCACCACCCGGCGGCGGGCGGCCCGCCATCCGGCATCCCGGATCAGCGCGCGCACTTCCCGCAGTTCGTCCTCGTCGAGGTCGGAGAAATCGCGGTGCTCGAGGGACTCGCGGTCGCTCCAGGTGCGCCGGGCGAACGGATGCTGCGGCTGCTGGTCCGAGCCCGCGTCCCTTTCGGGCGCAACCGGCCGGAAGGTCGCCTGCCGGACCGGAGACTGCTGCTTCCGGAGCATCATTCCGGGCAGCCGGGCCCGCGTCCACCGTTCGGGCGGCGTTTCCCAGAAGAGCGCGAAGGCGGCGTCGAAGAGTTCGAGATCCTCGCGCCGGTGGATGAGCAGCGCGCGGGCGGCGGCGTGGAACTCCTCGCGCCGGAAGACCTCGATGAGCGGGAGCGCCTGCGCCAGATCCAGCATCCGGGCGGTCGAAACCGGGAGCCCGATCCCCCGGAGCAGACGCCCGAACAGGGTGAGGTTCTGCAGCAGCGGGGGGAGCGCGGCCCCAACTCCCGACTGCGGACCCCGGGCCGCGGCGGTCAAGAGACTCCGGCAGCCAGCCGGGTGAGGATGGCCCCCGCCCGTTCCCCGCGGACCATCTCGAGATCGTCCCGGTACTTGAGGAGCGCTCCCAGCGTCCGGTCCACCGCCGCCTCGTCGAGGGCAGTCTTCCCCAGCGAGGCCAGCGCCATCGTCCAGTCCAGGGTCTCGGACACTCCCGGGCGCTTGAAGAGATCGAGTTCGCGGAGTTCCTGGGCGAAGCGGGTGGCCTCCGCCGCCAGTTGCGCCGCCGCCTGGGGCACCCGCTCGCGGACGATCTCGAGCTCGCGTTCGTAGCTGGGATAGGGAATCCAGTGGTAGAGGCAGCGCCGCTTCAGCGCGTCGTGGACCTCGCGGGTGCGGTTCGACGTGAGGACCACTACGGGTGGAGCGGCCGCCCGGATCGTGCCGATCTCGGGAATCGTGATCTGGAAATCCGAAAGGACTTCCAGGAGATAGGCCTCGAACTCCTCGTCGCTGCGGTCCACCTCGTCGATGAGCAGCACCGGACGGTTTTCCGGCGAAGAGGTCTCGATGGCGTGCAGGAGAGGCCGGCGCAGCAGGAAGTCCGCACCGAACAGGTCCTGCTGTTCCATGGCCGTCCCCCGGCTCTCCGCCAGCCGGATGGCCAGCATCTGCCGGGTGTAGTTCCACTCGTAGGCCGCCTGGGCGATGTCCAGTCCTTCGTAGCACTGCAGCCGGATCAGCGGGGCGCCGAGAACGGCCGCGGTGACCTTGGCGAGTTCGGTCTTCCCGACGCCGGCCTCGCCCTCCAGGAAGAGGGGGCGTTCCAGCCGGAGCGCCAGGAAGAGCGCCGTGGCCAGCCCGCTGTCGGCGATATAGCCCTGCCCCGCGAGTTCCCCGGTGAGTTCGGGGACCGAGGAGAGGGTCGCGGTCCGGGTCGCTGACAACCTACCCGGCGCGCTCCGCCGCGACGGCCAGCGCCCGCCTTGTGTACACCCCGGCGAGGTGCGCCCGGAACTCTCCGGACGCGTAGAGATCGCCGAGCGGTTCGTCGAAGGCGTCACCGACGCGCCCTGCGGCGGCCGCAATCCGGTCCGCGCTGGCCGGGCCCCCGCAGAGCGCCGCAGCGGCCGCCCCCGCGAGCACCGCCTTGCCGGTGACCCCGTTGATGCCGATCGCGCAACTCCCGACGTTGCCACCATCCATCCCGACGCAGGCGGCCACGCCCACCACCGCGTAGCTGGAGGCCGGATGGCGGTGCTTCAGGTAGGCGCCGCCCGCCACGCACGGTACCCGCACCGAAGTGATGACCTCGTTGTCGGCCAGCGCCGTGGTCAGGATGTCCACGAAGAAGTCGGAAGCGGCGATGGTCCGTTCGCCGCCGGCCCCAACCGCGGTGATCTCGGCGCCGAGCGCCAGCATCGCGGCCGGATAGTCGGCCCCCGGGTCGGCGTGGGCCAGACTGCCCCCGATCGTCCCCCGGTTCCGGACCTGGATGTCCCCGATGGCGGCCGCCGTCTCGGCCAGCATCGGGCAACCGCTCCGGACCGCCGCCGAGTCGGCGACCGCGGCGTGGGTGGCGAGCGCCCCGACGACCAGACTGTCGCCGTCGGCAGACACATCGGCCAGTCCGGGAATCCGTCCGATGTCCACGAGGGCGGCCGGCTGCGCGGCGCGCAGCTTCATCGCCGGAATCAGGCTGTGCCCGCCGGCGACCAGCTTGGCGTCCGGAAGCGAGGAAAGCAGCTCCACGGCTTCGGCGACCGAAGCGGCGCGGTGGTAGTCGAATTGGCTTGGAAACATCGGAATCTCCTCTCAGGCGCCGTTGCCGGCCGCCTGGACGGCCCGCCAGATCCTCTCCGGGGTGAGCGGAAGCTCGATGTGCGTGACTCCCAGGGGAGCCAGCGCGTCGAGCACCGCGTTCGCCACCGCGGGGGTGGCCGCGATGGTGCCCATCTCGCCCGCGCCCTTGACCCCGAGCGGGTTGTGGGGCGACGGGGTCTCGATGCGGTCCACCTCGATTCCCGGCAGGAGATCGGCGCGCGGCACCGCGTACTCGAGCAGGGTGCCCGAGAGGAGCTGGCCGTCATCGGAATAGGCCCCGATCTCGGTGAGCGCCTGGCCCACCCCCTGGACGATGCCGCCCTGGAGCTGGCCCTCCACGATCATCGGGTTGATCACCTTGCCGACGTCGTCCACCGCCACGTAGCGGAGGATGCGCACCTCCCAGGTGTCGGGGCAGACCTCGACCTCGCAGATGTGCGAACTCGCCGGGAAGGTGAAGTTCGCCGGGTCGTAGAAGCTGACGAAGTCGAGTCCCGGCTCCATGCCCTCCGGCAGGTTGTGCGCCGTGTAGGCGGCGAACGCCAGCTCGCCGAAGTCCTTTCCGCTCTCCGGAGAACCCTTCACGTGGACCCGGCCGGTGTCCCGGTCGTAGACCACGTCCTCCTCGGCGGCCTCGAGCAGGTGGGCCCCGAGCTGGAGGACCTTGGCGCGCACCTTCTCGGCGCTCCGGACGAGCGCCGAGCCGCCCACGCAGGCGCTCCGGCTGCCGTAGGTGCCCATGCCGAAGTTGACGCGGCCGGTGTCTCCGTGGACCACCTCCACGCTCTCGATGGGGACGCCGAGCTCGTCGGCGACCACCTGCGCGAGCGTCGTCTCGTGGCCCTGTCCGTGGGCGTGGGAGCCGGTGAAGACGCTGACCTGTCCGGTGGGATGGACGCGCACTTCGCCGCTCTCCCAGAAGCCCACCGCCGAACCGAGCGACCCGGCGACCGCCGAGGGCGCGGGACCGCTCGCCTCGATGCAGCACACGACCCCGACGCCGCGCAGCTTGCCCTCGGCGCGCGCCTCGGCCTGTGCCTGGCGCATCCCCGCGTAGTCGGCGCGATCGGCCGCCGTCGTCATCAGGCGGTCGTAGTCGCCGCTGTCGTAGAGGAACGCGACGGGCGTCTGGTAGGGGAAGTCCTCCTTGGGAATCGCGTTCTGCCGCCGCAGGTCGAGCGGGTCCCGGCCCAGCCGGGTGGCCGCGAGGTCCACGAGGCGTTCGACGAGGTAGGCCGCCTCCGGCCGGCCCGCGCCCCGGTAGGCATCCACCGGCACCGTGTTCGTCAGCGTGCCGTGCACCTTGCCGAACACTCCGGGCATCTTGTAGTTCCCGGAGAGCAGCGTGATGTAGAGCGCCGTCGGGATGAGGGGGGCGAAGGTCGAGAGATAGGCCCCCTGGTTCGCCCACGTCTCCACGTCGAGCCCGGTGAAGGTGCCGTCGCTCGTCATGGCGAGCTTCGCGACGGTGACGTGGTCGCGCCCCTGGGAATCGGTCATCTGGCTCTCGGTCCGGGTCGCGACCCAGCGGGCGGGCCGCCCGACCTGGCGCGCCACCCACGGCACGATGACTTCCTCGGGATAGTGGAAGATCTTGCTGCCGAACCCGCCGCCCACGTCGGGGGAGATCACCCGCAGCTTGCTCTCGGGAATCCCGAGCGTGAAGGCGGAGAGCAGCAGCCGGATCGGGTGCGGGTTCTGGCTGGTGGTCCAGACCGTCATCTCCTCCGAAGCCGCGTCCCACTGCGCCGCCGCCGCCCGCGGTTCCATCGCCGTGGGGATGAGGCGCTGGTTCACGAGTTCGATCTCCACGACCTCGTCCGCCTCGGCGAAGGCCTTCTCGCAGGCCTCCTGGTCGCCGAGCGCCCAGTGGTAGGAGACGTTGTTCTCGATCTCGGAATGGACGAGGGGCGCTCCCTCGTCCATGGCGCCGCGCGCGTCCACCACGGTCGGGAGCGGCTCGTAGTCCACCTCGATCGCCTCGACCGCGTCGGCGGCGATGTAGGGAGTCCGGGCGGCGACCACCGCTACCGAATCCCCGACGTGGCAGACCCGGTCGGTCACCACGATGGGCCGGTCCGGAACCTTGGTGTCGGGCACCAGCCAGCCGCAGGGAAGCGAACCGCAGCCGCCGTCCTTGAAGTCCTGACCGGTGAAGACGGCCACGACGCCGTCCATGGCGGCCGCGGCCGAGGTGTCCATCCTGGTGATCCGGGCGTGCGCCTCCGGGCTGCGCTTGATGGCCACGTACACCATGTCCGGGAACTGGATGTTGGCGACGTAGCGTCCCTTGCCCTGAATGAAACGGGGGTCTTCCACCCGCTTGACCGAAGTCCCTACGTAACGGCCCATTGCTCTCCTCCTCGCGATCCTCGATGAAAGTTGGGAGCCCCGATCAGCTTCCGCGCGCGCCGGCGGCCACGATCGACTTCACGATGTTCTCGTAGCCCGTGCAGCGGCAGATGTTGCCTTCGAGGCCGTGCCGCACCTCGGCGTCGGTTGCTCCGGGATTCCGGTCCAGAATCTCCACCGCGGTCATGATCATGCCCGGAGTGCAGAACCCGCACTGCAGGCCGTGGTTGTCCCAGAAGGACTGCTGCACCGGGTGGAGCCCGTCGGCGCCGGCGAGGCCCTCGATGGTCGTCACCTCGCAGCCGTCCGCCTGCACCGCGAGCACCGTGCAGGACTTCACGGCCTTGCCGTCCATGAGGACCGTGCAGGACCCGCACTGCGAGGTGTCGCAGCCGATGTTCGTCCCCGTCAGGCCGACATAGGCGCGCAGCAGGTGGCAGAGGAGAAGCCGGGGTTCGACGTCGAACTCCTCGGCCTTTCCGTTGACGGTGAGGCAAACACGGTGTCTCATGGGGAGGTTCCTCCTCGCCGGGAACGAATCATCCAAATCGCGAGAGTATCCGGGAATGGCGGAAATCCGCAAGAGCAGAGGGAGCCTCCGCGCCGATCCGGCAAGAGCCGCGCCGGCAACCTAGACTACGGACTGAATCCCAACGCCATGCGCACCGTCCTGATTCCCGTCGTCCTCGTGAGCGTGCTCGCGGGAGCCGCATTCGCGCCCGGACAGCCCCCGGCACAGCCGCCAGCGGCGGAGGAGCGGCCGGAAACGACCCTGCGGGAAGCGACGCTCGGGGACCGGTTCAGCTTCGTGGTGCGCGTCCCGAGCGTGACCCTCGACGTGGTGGTCGCCGACGAACGGGGACGCTTCATCACCGGCCTCGGCCCCGACGACTTCGAGATCCTGGAGGACGGCGTCCCCCAGGAGATCCGCTATTTCACCGCCGACCTGACTCCGGTGACCAGCCTCCTGCTGCTCGACTCGTCCGCCTCCGTCCGTTCGAGCCTGACCGCGATCCAGACCGCGGCCTACATCTTCCTCCGCAACATGGCTTCCGAGGATCAGGGCCGGGTCGCCACCTTCAGCGAGGGCGTCCGCTTCGGGCCTCCGTACTCCACGGAGATCTGGAATCAGGTCGCCATGATCCGCGCGATGCGCCCCTTCGGGAAGACGGCGCTCTACGACGCGATCCTGACGAGCCTCCAGGAACTCTCGCGGGTCGAGGAGCGAAAGGCGCTGATCCTGGTTTCGGACGGGGAGGATTCGGGGCCCGACGCGAAGGGGAGCGTCAGCACCCGGGAACAGGCCCTCGAGGGGGCCCGGCTCTCCGAGGGCGCCATCTATACGGTGGGGTACACCGGCTGGAGTCCCGAGGGCGGGGGGAAGCTGAACCGGGAGTTCCTGGACGACGTGGCGGAGCAGAGCGGCGGACGGTCCTACTACCCCGAGAAGATCGAGGACCTCTCCCGGCACTTCCGGCAGATCCAGCACGAGCTGCACCGCCAGTACCAGCTCGCCTACCTCCCGTCCCGCGACCGCAAGGAAGGCGGCTGGCGCAGCATCGAGGTCCGGATCAAGGACCGCGGCGACCTCGTCGCGCGCACCCGCAAGGGCTACTACGCCGCACCGGAAACCGAAACCAGCACCTCCCGGTAGGGCTGGGAGCGCCGGTGTTCACACCGGCACGCGCGGCGCCCAGCGCCGCGCACGTCGCAACCTCCAGCCCCCGAACCGCACACCCGGCCTGGAACGCCGGCTTCAGCCGGCACGCGGGCCGCAGGCCCGTAGAGCGCGAATCCCCGCTCCCCCGCCTGGCGGCCTGGCTTGGCGCCGCGCCTCCCCCAACAGGCGCATAATCGCCTCCCCCGTTCCGCCCAAGGAGTCTCCGATGCGCCACACCCCCTTCGCCGCTCTCGCCGTCCTCGCGCTCGCCGCCGCCTGCGGATCCCCCGCCCCCGCTCCGGCCCCCGACCCGGAACCCGCACCGGACCCCGTGCCCACGCCGGACTTCACGCTCCCCGCCGACAACACCCACAACCGCTGGAGCGCCACGATTCCGCCGGTCCTCACCGTGCCTTCGGGAGCGGTCGTCGAGATCTTCACCAAGGAAGCCTCGGACGGCCAGATCACCCTCGAGACCACCGCGGAAGAGCTCGCAGACGTGGACTTCGGGCTGATCCACGCGCTCACCGGACCCATCGCCGTCGAGGGCGCGGAGCCGGGCGACCTGCTCGCCGTGACGATCCACGAAGCGGAAGTCCAGGGTCCCGGCTGGTCCGGCATCTTCCCCGGCTTCGGCTTCCTCGCCGACGAGTTCACCGAGCCGTGGCTGCGCAGCTTCGAGATGGAGCCGGGCGCCACCGAGGCGCGGTTCAACGACCGGATCACCCTGCCCCTCGCTCCCTTTCCGGGAGTGCTGGGCGTGGCCCCCGCGACCGACGAGATGCTGGTGACCATCCCGCCCCGGGAGAACGGCGGGAACATGGACAACCGGCACATGCGGCCCGGGGCCACGGTGTACATCCCGGTCCAGGTTCCGGGCGCGAACTTCTCGATCGGGGACACCCACGCCGTGCAGGGCGACGGCGAGGTCTCCGGAAGCGCCATCGAGGCCCCGATGCGCCTCGTGGTCACGCTGGAGGTCCTGCCGAATCCGCGGGGGATCACCGAGCCGGAGTACGAGACGGACGAGTACTACGCGGTCACCGGATTCGACCCCGACATCGACGAGGCGGCGAAGAAGGCGACCCGCCACATGATCGCCTGGCTGGTGGCCGAGCACGGGCTGACGCGCGAGGAGGCCTACGTGCTCTGCTCGCTCGCCGGGGACCTCAAGATCTCCGAGACCGTGGACGTTCCCAACATGCTGGTGAGCATGCACATGCCGAAGTCGATCTTCTGAGAGAACCGCCGCCGATGAAATTCCCCGCCGCCTTCCTGGCCGTGGCAGCGCTGACCGCCCTCCCCGCGCACGCCGGCTCCGCCCAGCAATACGAGTACCCCGATCCTTTCCCGGGCGGCTACCCCTCCCCCGCGGGCGCCAGCAACGCGGGCCGGATGTACATGGAGAGCTACTTCCCGCCGCCCGTCACCGCCTCGCCCACCTACCCCGCCTGGTCGCCCGACGGCGAGTCCATCGCTTTCGCCTACCAGGGCCGCATCTGGGTCGTCCCCGCGGAGGGCGGCACGGCGCGGCAGGTCACGAGCGGGCCCGGCTACCACTCCCAGCCGAGCTGGTCGCCCGACGGCGGCCAGCTCGCCTACGCGGCCGACGTCGACCGCAACTTCGACATCTTCGTCACCGAGCTCGCCAACGGCGGGTCGCGCCGCCTCACCACCGACCGCTTCCTCGAACTGCGGCCCCGCTGGTCGCCGGACGGCTCCCGCATCCTCTTCACCACGGAGCGCGACGGCACCTTCGACCTCTGGGTCCACGACCTCGAAACCGGCACGGCCGAGGCCGTCATCGCCGACCCGGACGCCAACGACATGGCCGGGGACTGGATCGGGGACACCGACGACATCGTGTTCGTCTCCCGGCGGGGCGAGGCCGCGCTCGGGTCGGGTTCCCTCTGGCGGTATCGCGGCGCGACCGGAGCGGTGGAACTCCTGATCCGCATCGAGACCAACTACCAGGCGGCGCCGGTCGTCGCGCCGCACGGGGGCATCGTCGCCTACGTCACCGACGCCTCCGGCAACAACGACCTCTACGCCGTCCCCAGCGAGAAGTCCCCCCGCGGGATCCAGCCGGTCCGGCTCACGCACACCCGCACGGACGAGTACTTCCCCTCGTGGTCACCCGATGGCGAGCGCCTGGTGTACGCCAGGAACGGCGGCGCCACGGACCAGCCGCGCACGATCGACAACGGGATGGGGTTCGCGCTCTACACGGTCACGCGCGGGGGCGGCGCTCCCCAGCCCGTGCGCATCGACGGCTACGCCTGGTCCGAGCCCACCGGCCGGCTCCGCGTCCGCGTCAGCGATGCGGACGGCGAGCTCCTGCCGTCGCGCATCTACCTGACCGGCTCCGACGGACGCGCGTACTTCCCGACTGCCAGCTACCCCCGCGTGGTCAGCGTCACCGAGGACTACTACTTCCACACCGACGGCAGCTTCTCCGCGACGCTCCCGGTGGGCGACGCCACCGTCGAGGCCTGGCGCGGTTTCGAATACGAGCCCGTCTCGCGCACCGTCGAGGTCCGCGCCGGCGAGCACGCCACCGTCGAACTCCAGCTCGACCGCTGGATCGACATGGCCGCGAACGGCTGGTACTCCGGGGACAACCACATCCACCCCAACTACGGCGGCCACTACTTCGTCACTCCCGAGGACCTCCGGAACAAGGCCCACGCGGAGGACCTCAACGTCGCGAACGGCATGATCGCCAACTACTGGGGCAACAGCCGGGTCGAGGACCTCGAGCACTTCCTCGGGCACCCGCACCCGCACACCGGGCCGCGCACCATCGTCTACTACAACGAGGAGTACCGGCCCAGCTACTTCGCGCACCTCTCGCTGCTCAACCTGACCGAGCTGATCACGCCCTTCTACATCGGCTCGGTGGGCACCGCGCACCACGCCCTCTACCCCGACAACGCGTCGGTGCTGCGCCGGGTGCACGAGCAGGGCGGCATCGGCGGATACGTCCACCCCTACGGGCTCCGGCACCGGGACCCCGACGCCGCGGGGGCGGGATCGGCCAGGGAGCTGCCCGTGGACGCGATCCTCGGCCTCGCCGACTTCGTGGACGTGGCGTGCATCTGGAGCGACGAGCTCGGGACGGCCGAGGTCTGGTACCGCCTCCTCAACACGGGTTCGCGGATTCCGGCGACCGCCGGGACCGACGCCATGACGGACATCTGGCGGCATCCCGCGATCGGGACGACGCGCACCTACGTCCATACGGGCGAGGACCACGTCCACTACGACGCCTGGGCCGACGCGATGGCGGCAGGCCGCGCGTTCGTGACCAGCGGGCCGATCCTGACGCTGGACGTATCCGGGAAACGCATGGGCGAGGAACTGGCGGTGTCCCGCGGCGACACGGTCACCGTGCGCGCCACGGCCCGCTCGCTCTTCACCATGCACGGCCTCGAGATCGTGCAGAACGGCCGCATCGTGCATCGGATCAACGCCACGGGCGACCTCAAGTCGATCGACGCCGAGCTCGAGATCCCGGTCGAGAGGAGCGGGTGGATCGCGGCGCGGGTGCTGGGTCCGCCGCAGCACGGCGCGATGGACAGCTACCTGTTCGCGCACACGAATCCGGTCTTCGTGATCGCGGACGACGAGCCCATCCGCTCGCTGGACGACGCGGCGTTCTTCGTCCGCTGGATCGACCAGGTGCTGGAGGAACTGCGAGGGATGGACCGCTGGGACGACCCCGCCCAGAAGGCGGAGGTGCTCGCGACCTTCGAGGAGGGGCGCCGGCTCTACCAGGCGCAGGTGGACGAACTGCGGGGCAGCGGAGGCGGCCGGTAGGACGTTCCCGAACCCGGAGCTCTATCCGGTTCGCTTGGTGGAGACCGCCGGCGGGACTCCCGTTCCGACAGCCCGGTCGCCGTTTGTGAACGGTAGCTACCGTCGCTACCATCACTCCATGAGAGCCGTCGGGATCAAGGAGTTGAACAACCGCCTGAGCGAGTACGTCCGTCTCGCCGAGTCCGGCGAGACGGTTCTGGTCACGAATCGGGACCGCATCGTCGCCGAGATCGGGCCTCCGCGGAAAACGGGCAATCCGCTTGCGGACAATCCGCGCCTGGCCGAGATGGTGCGGAAGGGGCACCTCACTCCGGCCCGGTCCCCACGGAAGGGCCCACTTCCCTCGGGAAAGCGCGTTGCGCCGCTCGCGCAGCTCCTGCGGGAACTTGACGAGGATCGGGCTGATCGTGATCTACCTTGACTCCTCGGTGGCCATTGCCGAACTTCTGGCGGAAGACCGGCGACCTCCTGAAGGGCTCTGGGACGACGATCTCATCTCGAGTCGCCTGTTGGAATACGAAGTCTGGGTCCGCCTCCACGCCCGGGGACTCGGCGAGATCAATGCCGAACCGGCGCGACAGCTCTTGCGCCGGGTCTCACTTTTGGAGCTGTCGCCGGTGGTGCTGGTACGCGCCCTTGAGCCCTTCCCGCGATCGCTTCGCACGCTCGACGCCCTGCACATCGCCTCCATGGCGCATCTTCGAGACAACGGGGAGCGCGTTGCACTCGCCAGCTACGACCGCCGGATGACGACGGTCGGCGAGACGATGGGCTTCCCGCTCTACGACCTCGGCAACTGACCGCCGAAAACAGCGGACTTCCGATCAGCGAAGCGCCGCCAGCACCTTCCCGATGAAGGGTGACACCGCGCCGCCCTGGATCCAGCGGACCACGACCACCAGGTCGTTCTCCCAGTCCACGTAGACGATGTTGCTGCCGGCGCCGCGGAAGGTGACCGCGGTGTCCGGGGCGTCGGGAATGGACTTCACCATCGCGCCGTCGCGCTCGACCGGGCCGTTCAGGAACCAGTTCATGTAGCCGTAGGTCGGGTTCACGTCCCCCGGGGTGCGGGCCATCCCGATCCATTCCTCGGAGATGAGCTGCTTGCCCTTCCAGTTCCCCATCCGCAGGAACAGGTAGCCGAAGCGGGCGAGGTCGCGGCCGCTGATGTGCATGCCGCCGCCCCAGTGGCCGCCGCCGCTCACCGACTGGACGTTCCGGCCGTCGATCATCACCCACGAGTTCTCGTAGCCGTGCCAGCGCCAGCGGTTCGAGGCGCCGATGGGCTCCATGATCCCCTCGCGGAGCACCACCGGCAGCGGATCGCGCACCACGTGGAGCGCGGCGAGCGCGAGCAGGTTCACCCGGACGTCGTTGTACTTGTAGTGGGTTCCCGGCTTGTACATCGGACGGTCGGGGTACTCGAAGGGGTGGTCGCCCACCGGGCGGTCGGCCCAGTCGGGCTTCCCGAAGAGCGTCCCCTGCCAGTCGCTCGTCTGGCGCAGCAGGTGGTCCCAGGTGATGGACTCGTTGTGATCCGAACCGAAGAGCTCGTCGTCGGGCATGTACGGACCCACCCGGTCGTCGACCGACGCGATCAGGCCACTGTCGTAGAGGAGCCCGACCGCCGTGGACAGGAAGGTCTTGGAGACGCTGAAGGTCATGTCCACCTTCTTCGACGGCCCCCATTCCCGGACGATGTAGCCGTCCTTCACCACGATGCCGCTCAGCGCGCCGCGGACGGTCGTCGGACCGACCCGGCTCCCGAAGGGCTCCTGGGCGAACGTCAACTCGTGGTTGAGCGCCAGGTCGCGCGGGGCGTTCGACTCGGACGCCACTGCAAACTCGACCGCTTCCTCGAGGAGCGCCGGGTCGAATCCGGCCTCCTCGGCGGTCTTCGTCCTCCAGTCGTGCCGCTCGGGAAAGTAGGGAGACTGGGCCGCCCCCAGGCCTGCCGCAAACAGACACAGGATCGCGACGGCCGTCACACGGACGAACCGGTTTCCTCTTCTCATCGCTTGTTCTCCTGAAAGGCCCTCAGGCCTCGATCTTGGACCTCATCTCGGCAAACATCTCGCGGAGCACCTTCTCGGTCACCGGCTTCAGCAGCCGGGAGGCGAGCGCGGCCAGCGTTCCCCTCACCTGCACCGTGCCCTTCCAGTCGAGCGCGGTTCCGGAGGCCTCGTCCCGAAGCCGAAGCTCGGCGACGGCGTCGATGGTGGTCCCCGGCCCCCGGCCCCGGATCTTCAACCGGGCCTCCTCGAGTTCCACGAGATCGGTGAACTCGATGACGTTCTTGGCGTTGAGCCCGACGGTGCCGAGCTTGACGCCGCCCACCACCTCGAAGCGCTTGTTGGGCTCGAGGATGCGGACCGATTTCACCCCGGGAGTGCAGGAGGCCACCGACTCGGCATCGGTGACGAATCCCCAGACCTTCTCCCGGGGGGCGTTGATGATCTCGGTCCCTTGGATGTCCATCGCCGGATTCTACGGGAGCCCTCCGGCTTCGAGCCGCGCCGCCCCCGACCCGGCTACGCGCGGAGGAAGTCCCGGGGGTCGATGCGATCCACGCTGGGCACGGCGTCGAAATCGTGGTCGGCCGACAGGATGGCGCGGATGCCCCGATCCTCCATCGTGGCGACATGAACGGCGTCGCGGGCCGAGAGCCGTTCGTGCTCAAGGAGCAAGGCGAGCGCGCGGGTCGTGTGATGTTCCGTTACCGGAATGATCTCGTCGCAGAACTCCAGGGCAGCGCGGTGGACAGCCTGGGCCAGGAGCGGACGCCGCCGGGAGAAGTAGCGGTGCAGGATCTCCTGCAGGACCTCCGCGTTGGTCGCCAGGGTGACACCCGCTTCCCTGGCCTGGAGCAGCACTCGCCCGCACGCCTGTCGCCACTCCGGGTCAGCGCCGGCGCGGTACATCAGGACGTTGGCGTCCAGAAACACGGGGTCGTCAGCGGTCCTCATCGGATTCGGGGAGCGGGCGGAGTTCGGGGCCAACGGGATCCGTTAGGTCCGGCGGGTCGGTCGGAAGGGATTTGACTTTCAGGCGGCTGTACTCACGCTTCCAATCCGCCCAGGACGACGGGACTGGCGCCGGGGGGAGCGCGTCGATCGCCGCGAGCGCCTCCAGTTGTCGGCGGCGCCGATCCGGCTTGACGCAGTACTCCTGGATCGCTTCCCTGACGACGGCGGCGTGCTTCAGGCCCTCTTCCTCGGCCCGCCGGAGGACGGCGGCGTACTCGACCTCGTTCAGGGTGACCTGGACCTTGTGCTTGCGGGACATATGGGGAGTCTGGTGTGTCAATCCAAATGTGTCAAGACCCATGCCACACGCCAGTGCATCGGCAACGGATCCTCCGGGCCGCTCCGTGCGTAGTCGTCACGGCTAAGGTTTCCGCCATGCTCCGATTCGCCTCCCTGAGCCTCCTCGCGCTTGCGCATGGCGCATTGGCCGCGCCGCCCCCCCCGTCCGGCGTCGCGGCGTCCTCCGCCGAGATCGTCGGCGAGGTCACCGACCCGCAGGGACTGCTCGTCCCGGGCGCCGACGTGATCCTCACCCTCGCGAGCGGCGAGATCCGCGAAACCACCAGCGACGCCGCCGGCAGCTTCCGCTTCGACACCCTCCCCGAGGGGCTCCACCGGCTGACCGTGCTCGGACGCGGCTTCGCGGACCGGACCGTCGAGATCACCGTGGGGGCCGCCGGCGAGGTCCGTATCAGCATCCCGCTCGACATGTCCTTCGCGGAGCGGGTGACCGTCACCGGCCAGCAGCAGGAACGGAGTCTCCAGGACGAACCGACGAGTGTGGCGCTCGTGAGCGGCGCGCGGCTCGACTCCGGGACCGACACCGATCTCTACCGGCTGGTCGCCATGACCCCGAACGTCAACTCCTCCTCGGACGTGCGCGGCTTCTCGATCCGGGGCATCAGCCAGCAGGGCTTCGGGCCCGAGGGCGGCCTCCTGTTGAGCGTCAAGCTCGACGGCGCCACCGTCCAGGGGTACCAGGGCACCTTCTTCGGGCCGTTCAGCACCTGGGACATGGACCGGGTCGAGATCTTCCGCGGCCCCCAGTCCACCCAGCAGGGACGGAACGCGCTCGCCGGCGCCATCGTCATGAAGAGCGCCGATCCCGAATACCGGACCGGGTTCCGGGTACGCGGCCGGTTCGGCAACTTCGGCGCCACCCAGGGCTCGGCGGTCCTGAACGTCCCGATCGTGGCCGGCAAGGCCGCCTTCCGGCTCGCGGTGGACAACCGGCAGAGCGACGGTTTCGTCGAAAATCCCACCCGCGGCGAGGACTCGTACGACTACCGCGACTACCTCGCGGTGCGGATGAAGCTGCGGTTCGATCCGACCACCCGGTTCCGGGGACTGCTCACCTACCAGGCGACCGAGAGCCGGGGCGGCGACGGCGCGATCAACGCGGACCGTTTCCCCGAAGAGCGGGTGAACATCTCGGACCACCCCGCCGAGGACGGTTCGGAGCACCACAACCTGACGCTGGCGCTCGCCTACGACCTGAGCCACCGGCTGTCGCTCGAGTCGACATCGAGCGTCTACCAGCACGACTACCGCCGGGAAGAGGATCTGGACCAGACGCCCCTGGCAGCCGGCGTCCTCGACTACACGACCGACGACGAGTGGATGACCCAGGAGTTCCTGCTCCGCTATCAGGGCCCGGGCCGCCGGAGCGGCGTGCTCGGGTTCTACTACGCCGACCTGACCGACACGCTGCAGGCGGACGCCGCCGGGCCGGGCGAACTGGCCGGCCTGCCTCCCGGCTTCACGCTGACCTCGTTCTTCAACACCGAGGAAACGACCCGGAACGCGGCCCTCTTCGGCGAGTTCGACCTCGGTCTCGCCGACGTCTGGACCCTCACCCTCGGCGCCCGCTACGACGACGAGCGCCGCCAGACCGTGAACCGCCAGGGCGTGGTCTCCGACCCGCCCCTGCCCCAGTTGCCGCCGGAAGGCCCCCCGCAGGAACTGGACGCTTCCTACCGGGCTTTCCTCCCGAAGGCGACCCTGACCCGGGACTGGAGCGATTCGCTGTCCACCTCCGTGGGCTGGCAGCGCGGTTACCGGGCCGGAGGGCAGTCGATCGCCGTCCTGAGCCAGCGGGTCAGCGACTTCGAGCCGGAGTACACGAGCAACGTCGAGTTCGCGCTGCGCGCGGCGGCCCCCGACCGGCGCTGGTACTTCAACGGCAATGCCTTCTACACCGACTGGACCAACCAGCAGGTGCGGGTGATGACCGATCTCGGCCTGCCCGTGGACAGCGTCACGGTGAACGCCGGGGAGTCCACCGTGCGCGGGCTCGAAGCGCAGGCCGGCTACTGGTTCGACCCGCGCGTTCAGTTCTACGGTTCGCTGGGCCTGCTCGAGACCCGGTTCGACGACTTCCGCGACGGCGAGCGCGACTTCACGGGGAACGAGTTCCCCTACGCTCCGGCCTGGTCCTGGCTGACCGGCCTGTCCGTCCGGCTGGACGACAACTGGTCGGGGAATGCCGAGATCGCCGCGCAGGCGGACGCGTTCTCGAACAGCGGGAACGATGCCCGCTTCCGGGTGGGAGAGCGCACGCTGGTGAACGCCCGCTTCGGCTACCAGAGGGGCAACTTCGGGGTCTTCGCGTTCGGGCGGAACCTACTCGACGAGGCCTACCTCCTGCAGGCCTGGCAGCCGACCGCGCCGATCTTCAGCGCGCTGGGACGCGCCGGCGAACCGCGGACGATCGGGATCGAACTGGACGTGAGTTTCTGACCGCGGCTCCCTGACCGCGACTCCCCTTAGGGGTCTTCCACTCGGGTCCAGGGACCGCACTCGGCGTCGCTGTAGAAACCGGCGTCGGACGGGTCGATCGTGACCGTGAGTTCCGCGCCCGCCCGCGTCTCGACGAGGCCGTCCTCCACGACGTCCTCCTGACCGCCCCCGAAGGCGGCGAGCCGCAGCCAGAGGCACAGGTAGTCGGCGTCGGCGCGATAGGTGCCCGGCGCGATCTGGGCGCCCACCAGCCAGGTGCCCGGACCGATGGCTTCCATGACCTCGGGGTGGGGTGGCTCGGTCCGCCATTCCCCACACTCGGCACGGGACCAGAATGCCGCGTCGCCGGGGCGGATGTCCACGATCTCCTGTCCGGAATCGAAACGGAGTTCCCTGCCCGCGATGAAGTCGTGATCCGGCGGGGACTCGAACGGCACGAGCGCGGCCCCGCCGGCGGGATAGCCGATGGAAAACCCCGAACGCCGATTCCAGCGGCAGTAGAGCTCGGGATCCGTGAAGTACCGACCCGGCGAGACTTCGTCACCGACGATCCACTGCCCCCCGCCGAAGGAATCCCGGGGTGCCCCGCCGGTGAGGGTGAAGTCGAGCCGACCCGAGTCCCGCGTCGCGAGCCCCGTCGCCTCGGCGTACCCGTCCTTCCGTGCCGCGAGGGTGGTGTCGCCCTCCAGGTCACGCAGGAAGTACCCGCCGTCTCCGTGGGTCACGGTCGCCTTCCTCGCCGAAGGGCCGTCCAGGGCGACGACGAGCACGTCCGCCACCGGGCGGCCGTTGTGGTTGACCACCCGGCCGCTGAGGTCGTAGAGATTCGGATTGACGGGCGCGACCGCCACTCCCGCCTCGGCGCTGGCCGGCCCCAGCGTGGCCGCGATCCTTGTCTCGCCCGGCGCGTGCGCGAACACGAACCCACGCCCGTCCACGCTCGCCACCTCGGGGGTGCTCGAACTCCAGAGCGGGTCCACCTGCCCGGTGGCGCCGTCGCTGAAGGTGGCCCAGGCCGTCAGTTGCGTCACCGTCCCGATCTCCATCGGCTCCTCCGGCAAACCGCGGATTTCGAGCGCCGTAGCCACCGGTCCCGGGGGAGGCCCGGTAGGCGTCGTCGCGTCGCCACAGCCGCCGAGACCGAGCGCGGACACGATTGCGGCGAGAACTGCCGCGCTCGACGCCATCCTCCACAGCACGCCCCCGGTCAAGTCACTTACGCCGGTCATCTTCCGGCAGGCTAGCGCCCGGGAGCCGGACCGGCTGTCAGTCCGGGGCTACCGCCAGCAGCCGGTCATGACGGCGGAGGATCTCCCGGAGGCGTTCGTGCGGGATCGCGTAGATCCGGCGGCCGTTCACGCCGGTCATGTCGCGAGCCGCGATCATGGAGTTGACGATGGCCTCCTCGGTGGCCTGCACGACCCCTTCGAAGAGCGGGTTCAGATCGGAGTTCGCCAACATCCGCAACCGGGCCTCGCCGCTCTCGTTGGCGACGGCCTCCCCGTTGGCGGTCGAGAACGCCACGAAGATGTCCCCGGAACCGTTCATCGAGATGCTCCCCAGGCGTCCGAGTCCCAGGGACGCCCGGCGGGCGAGACGCTTCAACTGGTGCGGGAGCAGCGGCGCATCGGTGGCTGCGACGATGATGATGGACCCGTCGCGTCCTCCCCTCGGGGCGGGGGGGCCGGCTCCCGAAGCCGGCGGGTTCTCCGGAAGCAGGTCGGGGATCTCCCGCCCCACGGGCACCCCGGCGATGCGGAGCTGCGGACGCCGGCCGAAGTTGGACTGAACCAGGACGCCCACCGTGTAGTCCGCCCCGCCGGTCCCCACGCGGCGCGAGGCGGTGCCGATGCCCGACTTGAACTCGAAGGTGCGCATTCCGGTGCCGCCTCCCACCGAGCCTTCCTCGACCGGTCCTCCGCGGGCGGAATCCAGCGCGGCGAACACATGCTGGCGGCGGACGTGGAAGCCGGTGATGTCGTTCAGGAATCCGTCCCAGGTCTCGGCGACCATCGGCAGCGTCCAGGCGCGAAAACCGAGATTCGCCTCGGCCCAGGCGATCGCCGCCTCGTGGACCGCGCCGACGCTGTAGGTGTTCGTGATGAGCACCGGCCCCTTCAGGATCCCCCGGTCGCTGACCCAGGTCGTGCCGGTCATCTCTCCGTTCCCGTTCAGGGCGAACCAGTTGGCGAACACCCCGACCTGGCTCATCCGTCCGCGCGGCAGCACCGCGGTGACCCCGGTCCGGACCGGTCCCTCCTCCCGCAGGATCGTGGTGTGTCCCACCTCCAGTCCGGAAACGTCGGTGATGGCGTTCAGCGGACCCGGATCGCCCTCGAAGGGCACCCCCAGGTCCCGGGCGCGGGTTGGTGTCTGGGCGGGAGCGCCGGCGGCGATCGAGGCGATCATCACGACGGCGCAGAACGTGCGGCGAGACTTCATCGTTCTCGGCCCTCCTGCGGGGCGGTGGCGCCCGGTCGGGGCGCGATTCAGGCGGTATCGCCGGTTTTCCCGGCGGCAGCGAACGTCTCCGCGCAGCCGGCGCAGCAGAACCACCAGGTCTCGCCGCCCGATTCCACGCGGTGGGGAGAGTCCCGGGAGACGGTCATCCCGCAGATCGGGTCCACCGCCAGCTCGTCGCTGGAGGTCTCGAGCGCGATCCCGACCGTCGGCGCCGGCGCGGCCTCTTCCGGAACAGCTTCCGGCCGCTCCGGGGCCCGCCGCTCCTCCACGATCTGCGCCAGGATGCTGAGCGCGATTTCACCCGGGGTCTCGGCGCCGATGTCGAGCCCGGCGGGGGACCGGAGCCGACCGACGTCGGCTTCGGAAACACCCATGGCGGCGAGCCGCTCGCGCACCGCCGCCGCCCGGCGCGGACTCGCGACCAGGCCCGCGTAACGGGCGCGGCCGGCGGTCAACGCGGCCTTCAGGGTCTCCCACTCCCCTTCCCCGTGACCGGCGACCACACAGAAGGCCCCCTCCGCCGCGGTGTCGAGGTCTTCCTCGGTCTCGGCGGTCCGAACCTCCATCCCGAGCGCCTCGCCGAGCGCCGCCAGCGATTCCACGATGGGCGAACTTCCCGCCAGCAGCAGCCTGCGCGACGGCAGATAGGGCTCGAGGTGGATGTCGAGAGCACCGCCACTTACGCAGGCCATGTGTTCCTCCAGGACTCCTTCCTCCGCACGGACGCCCTCGGGAGGGCTGTCCGGGGAGATGCGGAGCAGCCGGGGCGCTCCGTCCGCGAGCGCTCTCAGCGCCTCGCGCCGGACCGCCGGTTTGACGCAGGTCCCGCCGACGAAGCCCCGGAACCGTCCGTCGCCGGTGACGATCGCCTTGGCGCCGGGCCGTGCCGAGGTCGGGCGTTCCGCGCGCACCACGGTCGCCAGGACGAAGGGCACGCCGTCCCGGTGGAGCCGGGCGGCCGCGGCGAAGACGTCGGTCGGTCCGGTCACCGCGGCATGCGAACTCCTACCGGGTCGCGGCGGCGCCGTGTTCGTTCAGCACGTTCCAGACGCGCGCTGGCGTCATGGGAATCTCCATGTGACGCACCCCGAGGTGCCAGAGGGCATCCACGACCGCATTCACGACCGCCGGAGGCGCGCCCACGGTCGCCGATTCGCCGACCCCCTTCGCGCCGATCGGGTGGTGCGGTGACGGCGTCACCGTTTCACCGAGCTCCCAGTGAGGGGTCTCCATGGCGGTGGGCACCAAGTACTCCATGAAGTTGCCCCCGGTGATGTTCCCGTCCGCGTCGTAGGAGATCTCCTCGAGGAGGGCCGGCGCGATCCCCATGGTCAGCCCCCCGTGGATCTGGCCGTCCACGATCATCGGGTTGATCCGGACGCCGCAGTCGTCCACCGCCACGAAGCGCCGGATCTTCACCTGGCCGGTGCCGCGGTCGATGTCCACGCAGCAGATGTAGGACCCGAAGGGGAAGGTCAGGTTGGGCGGGTCGTAGTAGGAGATCGCCTCCAGGCCCGCCTCCATCCCCTGAGGATGGTTCGTGTAGGCCGCGAACGCGATGTCCTGGATGGTCTTCGCCCGGTCCGGGGAGCCCTTCACATGGAACTTCCCCTGCTCCCACACGAGGTCGGCCTCGTCGGCCTCGAGGAGGTGCGCGGCGATCTTCCGCGCCTTCTCCCGGATCTTCCGCGACGCGATGGACGCCGCGGCGCCCGCGGTCGGGGTGGAGCGGCTCGCGTAGGTGCCGAGGCCGTAGGGCGCCGTATCGGTGTCCCCTTCCTCGACCTGGATGTCCTCCGGCGGGATCCCGAGTTCCTCCGCGATGATCTGCGCGTAGGTGGTCTCGTGCCCCTGCCCCTGCGACTTGGTGCCGAAGCGGGCGATCGCCTTCCCGGTGGGGTGGATGCGGATCTCGGCCGAATCGAACATCTTGATGCCCAGGATGTCGAACGTCTTCGACGGCCCGGCGCCCACGATCTCGGTGAAGGAGGAGATGCCGATTCCCATCAGCTGGCCGCGGGCGCGTCTTTCGGCCTGCTCGGCCCGGAGATCCTGGTAGCCGATCATGTCCATGGCCTTCTCGAGCGCCGCGCCGTAGTTCCCGCTGTCGTACTCCCAGCCGAGCGCCGACTGATACGGGAACTGTTCGGGCTTGATGAAGTTCCGGAGTCTGAAGTCGGCCGGGTCCTCCCCGTTCTCCCGGGCCAGCAGGTCCACCATGCGCTCGATGGCGTGCACCGCCTCGGTGACGCGGAACGAGCACCGGTAGGCGATCCCGCCCGGCGGCTTGTTGGTGTACACGCCGTCCACCGACACGTGCGCGTTCTCCAGGTCATAGGACCCGGTCGCGATGTGATAGAGCCCGGCCGGGAACTTCGACGGGTTCGCCGCCGCGTCCGAATAGCCGTGATCGGCGATGGTGTCGAGCTTGAGCGCCGTCACCTTGCCGTTCCTTGACCCGAGCGTCGCGGTGATGTGGTAGTCGCGGGCAAAGGAATCCGCCTGGAGGTTCTCCGAGCGGTCCTCGACCCACTTGACCGGTTTTCCGGTGACCACCGAAGCGGCCGTCGCGAGCACGTAGCCCGGATAGACGGGCACCTTGCCCCCGAACCCCCCGCCGATGTCGGGCGAGATGACCCGGATCTTGTGCTCGGCGAGCCCGAGGTGCGCGGTCACGAGCGCCACCACCGTGCGGATCGCGTGCGGGGCCTGGGTGGTCAGGTAGAGGGTGAGGTGGCCCTCCACCGGGTTCCAGCTCGCCACGCAGCCGCAGGTCTCGATCGAAGCCACGTGGATGCGCGGGAGGTGCATCTTCTGCTCGACGACGGTGTCGCAGCCGGCAAGCGCCGCCTCGGTCCCGTCGGCATCCCCGTGCTCCCAGTGGAAGATGTGGTTGCTCTCCTTGTCGTCGCGGACCTTGGTGGCGCCCGGCTTGAGCGCCTCGTGCGGATCCACCACCACGGGCAGCGGGTCGTAGTCCACCTCGAGGGCGGCGGCCCCGTCGGCGGCCGCGTAGCGCGAGGTCGCCACGATCGCCGCCACTTCCTGCGCCTGGTACTTGACGGTGTCCACCGGCAGCACCATCTGCTGATCGCTCATCAGGGTGGGCATCCAGGCGAGCTTGAAGCCCTCGAGCGTCTTCCCGGTGATCACCGCGGCCACCCCGTCCACCGCCATCGCGGTGTCCTCGTGGATCCTGGTGATCTTCGCGTGGGCGTAGGGGCTCCGGGCGATGTCGAGGTAGAGCATTCCCGGGAGCTTGATGTCGTCGATGTAACGGCCCTGTCCCCTGATGAAACGGGCGTCTTCCTTCCTCTGGACGGAGTGTCCGAGACCTCTGCACTCAGCCATCGCTGTTCTCCTTCATCAGTTCGCTGGCCCGCTGCACCGCCTTCACGATGTTGACGTAGCCGGTGCACCGGCACAGGTTGCCGGAGATGCCCCAGCGGATCTCCGCCTCGCTGGGATCCGGGTTCTCGTCGAGGAGCGCCTTGGAGGTCAGCATCATCCCGGGAGTGCAGAACCCGCACTGGAGTCCGTGTTTCTCCGTGAATCCCTGCTGGACCGGATGGAGGCCGCCGTTCCCGAGTCCCTCCACGGTGGTGACCTCGGCGCCGTCGGCCGCCACCGCGAACACGGTGCAGCTCTTGGCGGGCACGCCGTTCAGGAGCACCGTGCAGGCGCCGCAGGAGGTCGTGTCGCACCCGATGTGGGTGCCGGTCAGGCCGAGTTCCTCGCGGATGAAGTGGACGAGCAGCAGCCGTGCTTCCACCTCGCGGGTGTGTTCCTCGCCGTTGATGGTGACGCTGATCTGGTGGGAACTCATGACGCCTCCCTCGCCCGGGCGAGCGCGCTGGACGCCGCCCGATGGGTGAGCACGCGGACCACCGCGCGCTTGTAGTCGGCGGAGCCGCGGTGATCGTCCGTGGGATCGGCCGCTGCCGCGGCGGCTTCGGCGGCAGCGTCGAGCGCCGCGTCACCGCCGTCCGAGCCGACGAGCGCCGCCTCGGCGGCGCCGGCCTGGATCGCGGTGAGGCCCACGTTCGTGAGCGCCACTCCGGCGCCGCTGATCCGGCCGCCGTCGAGCTGCAACTGGACCGCCACCGCCGCGACCGCGTAGTCGCCGACCTTCCGCTCGAACTTCTGGTAGGCGCCTCCCGAACCGGGCGCGGGCGCCGGGATGTGGATCTCGGTGAGAATTTCTCCGGCTTCCAGACACGTCGAGAAGGGCCCCGTGAAGAAGTCGGACGCGGCGATCGTCCGCTCGCCGGAAGGACCGCAGGCGAGGAACGACGCCCGGTAGGCGAGCATCGCGGCCGGGTGGTCGTTCCCCGGATCGGCGTGCGCGACATTGCCGCCGATGGTGGCCAGGTTCCGGACCACCGGATCGGCGATGACGCGGGTGGTGTCGGCAAGCAGCGGGTAGCGGCTCTGCACGAGGTCCGACTTCTCGAGTTCGGACTCGCGGGTCATCGCCCCGATGCACAGGGAGCCGCCGTCTTCGCGGATCCCGGAGAGCCCGGGGATCTTCCGGAGGTCCACCAACGCGGCCGGCTCCGCCAGCCGGAAGCGCATCATGGGAATGAGGCTGTGTCCCCCGGCCAGCAGCTTGGCCTCCGGGTTCGCCAGCAGCAGCCGGCTCGCCTCTTCCAGGTTTTCGGGAGCGTGATAGTCGAAAGACGGTGGAATCACGGAGTCCCCTCCTTTCCGGACGAGCCAGCATACCAGTGAGTGCCGGACCGGTGGGAACGCGTCCCGCATGGCGCCCACGGCCTGGAACGCCGGGCAGTTCTCCCGGCGGGGCCCTCCAGACCGGCACCGCGGCGCTCCGCGCCGCGCACGTCGCGCCGCTCGTCAGCCTCACAGCACCCCCGCCTCGGAGCGCCGGCCTCCGGCCGGCACCG
>JAJEFG010000037.1 GCA_022820545.1 Acidobacteriota bacterium
CTCAGTGCCCCCACGACGCTGCGGCGGGCGGCGCCCACCGCGGGCAGGAAACCGCCGATCGTCCCGATCACGAGGGCCAGGGTGGTCCCCTGCACGAGCAGCTCCGGCGTCACCTCGAAGGCGAAGGCCACCTGGCTGAACGAGGCCCAGTTGATCGTCGCCGCCCGGAACCCGTCGAACAGGAACCACGACGCGATGCCCCCGGCGGCGGCGCCGATCAGCCCGAAGACGAGCGACTCGATCATCACCGAGACGACCACCGGGAGCCGGGAAAAGCCGAGGGCGCGGAGCGTCGCGATCTCGCGTGAACGCGAGGACACCGCCGCGTACATGGTGTTCAGCGCCGCGAACACCGCGCCCGCCGACATCATCGCGACGATGATCCAGCCGACCACCGAGATGAAGGTCTCGATCGGGGCGGACTGGGCGGCCATGTAGGTGGTCTGGCGCTGGGCGCCGAGGCTGACCCGCGGATCGTCGGTGAGCGCCTGCTCGAAACCCTCGAACGCATCCGCGTCCGTGAGCCGGACGAGGGCCACGTTCCAGGAGTTGCCCCGCTGGTACATCTGCTGGAGGATCCGGTTGTCGGTCCAGATCTCCGATTCGGCGACCCCGCCCCCGGCGGTGAACCGGCCCACCACCTCCCAGGAGGCGCGGCCCACGTCGATCCGGTCGCCGACGAGCAGTCCCTCGAAGGCGCCCGCGGCGCCGTCGCCGACGATGACCTCGTTCCGGCCAGGCTCGAAGTTCCGCCCCTCCACGATCTCGATCGCCTCGCGCAGTGCGAAGGCCGCGGGTTCGACTCCCCGGAGCGGTACGTTGGCGTCGGTGCCGGCGCCGATCTTCCTGCGGTCGATGATGACGAAGAGCTCCGGTGAAACGAGCGGGCCGTCGGGGCCGCGCGCCACCCCCGGCGCCTCCCAGAGGACCTGGATGTCCTGGTGGGTCAGGATGCTTGCCGACTCGCCGGTCGAGCCGCTCCGCAGCACCACCGCCACGTCATCGCGAGCCTGCCCGGTCACCACCGACCGGAATCCGGCAGCCATCGAGAGCACGGCGACCAAGACCCCGACGACCCCCGCGATGCCGAAGATCGCCACCGCCGAGACCGCGCGGCGCTGCCAGATGGTCTCCAGGTTGTAGCGGGTCACCGCCTGGCACTGGCGGATGAAGGATCCAAGGCCCATCGTTTCCCCCTACAGCCGCCGCAGGGCCATCGCCGTCTCGAGGCGCATGGCCCGCCGCGCCGGGAAGATCCCCACCACCAGACCGGTGACCACCGCGAGTCCGAGTCCGAGAAGCAGGTCCTCGGGCCGCAGGAACAGGCCCGGGAAATAGGCGGCCAGCGCGGGCCGGAGAACGCGCTCCAACCCCACGGCCAGCACCATGCCCAGGAATCCCGCGGTGGTGACCAGGGCCACCGACTCCATGAGCACGAGGCGCTGCACCCGGGCGGCGGTGAAGCCGAGCGCCTTGAGCAACCCGATCTCGCCGACGCGTTCGCGCACCGACTGCGCCATGGTGTTCCCGGCGACCAGCAGGATGGTGAAGAAGACGGCCGCGAGAATGGAGGTCACGATCAGCCCCAGGTTCCCGACCTGGTTGGCGAAACCGGCGGCGAAGGCGCCTTCGGACTCGCTCTTGGTCTCGGCGGCGGAGTTCCGGAACGTGTCGTCGATCGCGGCGGCCACCTGCGGGGCGCGATCCGGGTCGGAGACGCGGACCGCGAACCATCCGATCTGTCCGCGGCCGAACGAGCGCGCCTCGTCGAAGAAGTCGTAGCGGAACAGGAACTGGGTCTCGTCGAAGCCCTCGACGTCGCTCTCGTAGATCCCCACCAGCTCGAACTCCCAGGCCTCGTCGCCACGCCCCTCCTGCTGCCAGATCGTGGGCTGGAGCGGGATGCGGTCGCCGACCTCCCAGCCGAAGCGCTCGACGAGCGCCCGGCCGGCGATGGCGCCGTTCCGGGTCTCGATCCAGCGGAGCTTCGCCGCTTCCGGCACCGAGACCTCCGGATACATGTCGAGGTACTCGGCGGGCTCGACCGGTGACTGCATGAAGAAGTTGGCGGGATCCTGGTAGACGCCGCCGAACCAGGTGAAGTGCATGGCGTCCACGACGCCGGGGATCTCCTCCATGTCCGCCTCGTAGGACTGCGGCAGGAGCTGGAAGAGCGAGACCCGGTGGCGCACCACCAGCCGGTCCTCGTTGGCGATGTCGACGCCCATGGAAAAGGCGGTCTGCAGCATCGAGAGGACCCCGAAGATCAAGAACGCGAAGACCACCGACGAGAAGGTCAGGAAGGTCCGCGTCTTCTTGCGGCGCAGCGCCGCGCTGATCAGGGTGAACGTACTCACACCGCCGCTCCCGCCGGTTCGTGGACCGGCACCACGACGGTCCCGTCGTGCCCGCACTCCGCGAGCCGTCCGTCCTCGAGATGGAGCGTGCGCGACGCCCGTTCGGCGGCGACCGGGTCGTGGGTGACCATCAGGATGGTCTTGCCGTGGTCGCGGTTGAGGGCGACCAGCAGGTCCAGGATCTCCGCACTGGTGGCCCGGTCGAGGTCGCCGGTCGGTTCGTCGCAGACGAGGAGCATCGGATCGTTCACCAGCGCGCGGGCGATGCCGACCCGCTGCTGTTCACCGCCCGAGAGTTCCCGGGGACGGTGCTTTCCCCGCTCCGAGAGCCCGACGATCTCGAGCGCGATATCCACCCGGCGTCGCCGCTCGCGGGACGAGAACGCGGTCAGCAGCAACGGCACCGCCACGTTCCTTTCGGCGCTCAGGGCTCCCAGCAGGTTCGAGAACTGGAACACGAAGCCGATGTTGCGGGCCCGCCAGGCGGCGAGCTTCCGCTCGGAAAGGCGGTGGATCGGCGAGCCGCCCACGATGACCTCGCCGCCGGTCGGCCGGTCGAGCCCGGCGACCAGGTTGAGCAGCGTCGACTTCCCGGAGCCCGAGGGTCCCATCAGCGCCAGGAACTCCCCCTTCTCCATCCGGAGGCTGAGCTCCTTCAACACCGGAACCGGGGTGCGGCCCCGGTGGAAGGTGCGGCTGACGCTTCGCACGTCCACCATGGCTTCCGCGGTGGCTCCGTTGCCGTCTGCTGGTTCGCCCATGAGACTTTCTCCCTGCCCGACCTAGGGGGCTGTTTCCGCCTCCATGACTTCGGCGCCGTCCTCGAGACCCTCGAGGCCCTCCACCACGACCCGGTCACCCTCCACCAGTCCGGAGAGCACGAACACGTCGGAACCCCGCCGGTCGCCGAGCCGCACCGCCCGGCGCTGGACCCGGCCGTCGCGGACGAGGTAGACGAGGTCCCGGCCGGTGTCCGGGAACACGGCCGCGGCGTCCACCAGCAGACCTTCGGGCGCCTCTTCGGGTTCCGCTTCGGCGGAACGGAAACTCACCTTGACGCCCATGTCCGGAAGGATCCGGGGATCGAGTTCCTCGAAGCCGATCCGCACGCGCACCGTGGCCCGGTCCCGGTCGGCGGTCGGGATGATCGCGATCACCCGGGCCGGGATCGTCCAGTCGTCGTAGGAGTCGAGGACGGCGTCCACCGGCTGTTCCGGCGACACCCGGTTGATGTACGCCTCGTTGACGTCCACCTCGATCTCCAGCGAGGTCATGTCCACGATCGTCCCGATCCCGGTGCGGGTGAACCCGGCGCCCCCGGCGATCGGGGACATCATCTCGCCCGGCTGAGCGTTCTTGGCCGTGATCACCCCGTCGAACGGCGCCCGGATCACCATGTCCTCGATCTGCTGGCGGATGACCTCCACCTGCCGCTCCGACACGCGAATGTCCTCGCGCTGGCGCTCGATGCGCGCCTCGAGGGTGGCGACCTCGCCGTTCACCTGGTCGAGGTCCGCCTGTCCGGCGACCTCCTGCTCCACGAGGCGCCGGGTCCGGTCCTGACGGAGGCGCGCCTCCCCGAGTTGGGCTTCCACCTCGAGGACCGCCTTTCCGGCCGCCGCGGTCTGCGCTTCCGCGAGCCGGAGGCTCCGCTCCAGGTTCGAGGAGTCGAGCCGCGCCAACACCTGGCCGGCCGTGACTTCCATGCCCTCTTCGATGGCGATGTCCGTGATCTGGCCGGCCGTCTTCGAGGAGACCGTGGCCTGTCGCCGTGCGGTCACGTAGCCGCTCGCGTTCAGCACTGTGGTCCCGGCGTCCACCGACACCGAGCGGACCCGCGCCGTGCGGACCGCGATCACCTCGGGCTCCGAACCCAGCAGGAAGACCGCCGAGACCCCGCCGCCAATGACCAGGATCCCGCCGATGATCGCGGTGACGAGCGCGAAGGGGCGCGAGCCGCGCTGCTCCTCCCCGATCTTGAGTTCGGCGAGCCGGTCAGCGGGGGTTGAGGGATTCATGTGCTGGATCAGGGAGCCTACGCGGCTCGCGACGGAAAGGTTCCCGGAACGGTACGGACGTCCGGGACTCCACCCGGGACTCCACGCGGACGGCTGGAGAAGGACCTGTCTTCGCTACGTTCGCGGGGCGCGAATCTTACAGACGGGACGGCGTCACCACTCCGGAGCCTCGGTGGCGCCCCCGGCTGACGCCGTGCTTCAGATCTGCTGATCCGCGGGGAGGGTCAGCAGGACGCCGTAGCCGCCGCAGCGGGGATCCTGGACGTAGTCGGGAATCAGGCCGCCGGGACGGAACCCGATCCGCATCTGCGCGGAGACGGTCGGATCCCGGATCTCTCCCGCCACCAGCCGCCCGTAGTAGTCCTCGGCGCTCATCCGGTCCGCGACCGCCCCGTAGCCGTTCAGCATGCCGACGGTGAGCTGGCCGCGCAGGCCGAGCCGCCGGGCAACGGCCTGCCGGGCCGCGTAGAGCGCCCGGGCAATTCCCTGCCGCCTCCAGTCCGGGTGGACTCCAAGATCGGCGCCGTAGAGCCACTCGCCCGCGGGGTCGTGCGCGGCGAGGTACAGCCCTCCCAGGAACTCGGGGAAGCGGTGTTGCGGACGGCTGAGATCGAGGTGCAGCCGCAGGGTGGTGGTCGACGCGACCGGCGTGTCCTCGCCGGTCAGGGCGACGAACTGGCCCTCGGGAAAGATCTCGACGTGTTTCCGGTAGTGGTCCGCCACGAAACACTCCGAAGGATCGAGCGTGGGGAAGACGATCCGCGTGAGTTCGGCGAGCGCCTCCGCGTGATGCGCCGCCGTCGGCACGATCCGCCAGCGAGACGCGGACCCCATCGGAACCGGGGGTCCCTAGGCGGACGCCGGAGGGCGGAGTCCCAGCGTCCCGAGCCGGCCCTTCGCCTCGATCGGCGCTCCCGAGGGATCGGTGAGCGCCCGCGGCGGGTGGCTCTTCGCGGTCAGCAGGGAAACGGCAACCGTCACCAGCAGGGACACCGGGGTGGCGATGAGCGCGTTCGGCAGTTGCCGGACCTCTTCGGGGGAGGCCGGGCCGGAGACGAGTTCCAACCCGACGAGCCCCAGCCACACCGCCAGCCCGGCCGCGATGCCGCTCACGCAGCCCGGCGTGTTCGTCCGCTTCCAGTACATACCGAGCGTGAGCGGGCCGAAGAGGCCGACCATCATCACGGTCCACGATTCGACCATCAGCGTGTACACGCTCTGGAACCACAGCGCCACCGCGAGCGCCAGTCCGCAGAAGATGACGACGCCGACCCGGACCGCGGCCAGCACCTCCTTCGGCTTCAGGTCGGGCGCCAGGTTGCGGACGATGTTCTGCCCGAAGACGCTCGCCGGGGCCAGCAGCCCGCTGTCCGCGGAACTCATGAGCGCCGAGAAGAGCGCTCCCAGGAAGAGGGCCAGCCCGGCCGGCGGCAGGTACTCCATGGCCAGACGGGGCACGATCTCTTCCGGGTTCTGAAGGCCGGGCATCAGCACCGAACCGATCATCCCGAGCGCCACCGGGATCAGGCCGACCACCAGGTAGAGCGAGCCGCCGAAGTAGGCGGACCACTGCGCGACGCGCTCGCTCTTCGAACTGAGGGCCCGCTGCATGAGGTCCTGGCCGGGCAGGTTGCCGAGACCGATCAGCAGCCAGGCCTGCACGAAGAAGAGCCATTCGAGCAGGCCGCCGGTCGGCAGGAACCGGGTCCGGCCCTCCGGCAGGGAGTCGAGCACCGCGGAGACTCCGCCCGCCGCTCCGAGGACGATCGGCAGCAGCACGCAGATCGCCGCGATCAGGACCAGCGCCTGGAAGAAATCGGTGAGGGTCACGCCCCACATGCCGCCGAGCACCGTGTAGACGAGCACGATCGCGGCGGCGATCAGGATGCTGGCGACGAACGGGAGACCCGCCATCGCGGAGAGCACCGTCCCCACCGCGAGCAACTGCGACCCCACCCAGCCGATGTAGGCCGGAAGAATCGAGAGCGCGGAGAGGATCTCGGCCGACCTGCCGAACCGGCGGCGGAAGAAATCGGGGACCGTGAGGAGCCGCAGGCGCCGGAGCAGCCGCACGTAGAAGGCGCCCGCGAGCAGCAGGCAGAGCGCGGCGCCGAAGGGGTCGGCCACCACCGCGTTCAGGCCCCCGGCGTAGGAGGCTCCCGCCGCCCCGATCAGCGTGCCTCCGCCGAACCAGGTCGCGAAGAGCGTGAACGTGCAGAGCCCGAGCCCGAGCCGGCGGCCCGCGACCACGAAGTCGGTCGCGTTCCGGATCCGCGTCGAGGCGACGGCTCCCAGGAAGAGGAGCCCCGCCAGATAGACGCAGACGGCGACGATGACGAAGGTCTGGCTCATCGCGCGCCTCCGCGGGTCCGGACTCTCGGGGCCTCAGCCGTCTCCGGGGCCATCCGGGTCAGCGACCGGTACGACGTCTGTACGCCTCGGTCTCGTAGACCTCCGGGTTCACGCAGTTCGGCGCGCGCTGCCGGTTCAGGTGGGCCACCGCGTTCTCGGCGCACATGGTCGCCATCCGGTCCCGGGTCGCCACGCTGCCGCTCGCGATGTGGGGGAGCATCACCACGTTGTCGCACTCGGCGAGTCCCGGATGAAACGCCGGCTCGTGCTCGAACACGTCGAGACCGGCGCCGCCGATCTGACCCGACTTGAGCGCGTCCACGAGCGCCGCCTCGTGCACCACCGGCCCGCGCGCGGAGTTGATGAGGATCGCAGTGCTCTTCATGCGCTCGAAGGCCGCCGCGTCGAAGAGATGGTGTGTCGAAGGATTCAGGTCGGTGTGGATCGTGACGAAGTCGCTCTTGGCGAGCAGGTCGTCGAACTCGGCGTATTCCACGTCCGAGCGGGCCTCGATGATCGCCTTCATCGGCGGATCGAAGGCCAGCACGTCCATGTCGAACCCCTGCGCCCGCCGGTGCATCGCCTGTCCGATCCGCCCGAAGCCGACGACCCCGAGCACCTTCCGGCGCCCGTCGCCGCCGGGGCTGATGTCGGCGCCCAGCATCAGCGACGGCCCCCAGATCCGGTACCGGCCGCCCCGCATGTAGGCGTCCGCCGGGACCACCCGGCGCGCGACCGACATGAGCAGGGTCCACGCGAGGTCCGCGGTCGTGTCCGTGAGGACGCCCGGGGTGTTCGTGATCGGCACCCCGAGTTCGGTGGCCGCGGCCACGTCCACGTTGTTGAAGCCCACGGCGTAGTTCGCGACCCCGAGCAACCGCGGGGCGGACTCCATGAGCTCCCGGTCCACCGCCTCGGTCAACAGGGAGACGTGGACGTCGGCGCTCCGGGCGCCGGCGAGCACCTGGTCCCGGGGAGTCGAATCGCCGTCGGCGGTGGGCGCCACCTCCACCTCGGCCGCGGCGCGCAGGACGGCGAGGCCGGCTTCGGGGATGGGGCGGGTGACGAAGATGCGGCTCATGCGGCGAGTCCCAATGCGGTCTGGTCCTGAAGGAAGCGGGCGAAGCCGTCGTGGTCGGCCACCCCGGCGGCGATCCGGCGGATCCCCTCGCGGATCGAGTCCATGTCCGCCGCGTAGGAGAGCCGCAGGAAGTTCTGTCCCTCGCTGCCGATCACTCCGAAGCTGCGGCGGTCCACCAGGGCGACGCCGTGGTAGTAGAGGAGGAACCGGGAAATCAGGGTCGCGGGGCTGGTGCTGGCCTTCAGGGAATCCGGCAGCGACTCGAAGTGCGCGGTCGCGCCGAGCGACTCGCAGACTCCCGTGATGTTCGGGAACACGTAGAAGGCCCCGAGCGGATTCGCGCAGGTAATCCCGGGGATGGCGTTCAGCGCCGGCACCACGTAGTCGCGCCGCCGCTTGAACTCGGCCACCATCGAGCCCACCACCTCCCAGGTCTTCGGGTTCTCGAGCGCCTCGCGGGCGGCCTGCTGGATGAAGGGAGGAACGCAGCTCACCGTGTTGATGTTGATCTGCTTGAACCGGAGGGCTTCCTCCGCGGTGGGAAGCACGCACCAGCCGAGCCGCCAGCCGGTCATCGCGTAACCCTTGGAGTGCCCGCTCGCGATGATCGTGTGCCGGTCCATGCCCGGCAGGGAGGCCATCGAGGTGTGCTCGAAGCCGTCGAAGGTGATGTGCTCGTAGATCTCGTCCGAGTAGATGC
>JAJEFG010000030.1 GCA_022820545.1 Acidobacteriota bacterium
CCCGCCCGCCCCTCCGCCCCGGGGCGTGCTGCACGCCGCGGACGCGGCCGGCCGGCCGCGCCGCCCGGGTTTCCGGTAACCCGGCCGGTGGCAGAACGAGGGCGCCGGTGAACCGGAAAACAGCGAGCAAACGAGACGACATCGCTCGCATGGAGTAGGATTTTCCTACTATCTCACTAATGGAGAGGATTCCGCCGATGCAAGTGACAAAACTCCGCGCCAAGAACCAGATCACGTTGCCCGCGAGTGTCGTCGCGGCCGCCGGCCTCCGGCAGGGCGATCTCCTGCGGATCGCGGCGGATCGGGATCGCGTCATCATCACGGCTCAGGAGTTGCGGGAGCGTGGTCGGACCTACACGATGTCGGACCTGCTCGGGGCCGCTTCCGGCCTCTACGACTCCGTAGCCGACATTGACGCCGAAATCGCCGCCGGTCGGGCCGAGTGACACCATCCGGCGTCGCGCTCGGGCACCGCACCTACCTCGACGCCAATCTCTACATCTACCTTTTTGAGGGGATCGTGGCGTATCGGCAGCTCATGGCCGACCTGGCTGCCGAGATTGACCGGCGAGACATCGGCGTCATTGCCAGCGAATTGATGTTTCTCGAAATCCTTCCGCGCCCCATTCGAGAGGGGCGACGTCAACTCGTCGCACGCTATCTCGAACTCATGCAGCGCACGCCGCGGGTCACCTTGGCGCCGGTTGACCAGCGAGTGATTCAGCGCGCCATTCGGCTTCGAGCCGATCTGAGCCTGCGTTCCATGGATGCGCTCCACGTCGCAACCGCCCTGGTCCACGGTTGCGAAACCTTCGTCACGAACGATGAGCGTCTGAACGCACCCGGCGACATCCGCGTAGTGACACTGCGCGACCTGGCTGGCGCAAAGTCCGGCGGCGCCTGAGCCGGCCACCCAACGGTACGCCTCCCGGCCTGGACGATCAGAAGAGCAGGTTGCGACGGAAATCAGGAACCAGGCCTGCTTCAACGAGGACGATCCAGTCCAGCAGGCGTTCCTCCCCCTCGGGCCAGAAGTCGAGGCACAGCTTGAGGTACTCCAGCACGGTCCCCGATTCCCCGCGCTGAAGCAGCGCCTTCGCGAGACTCATGTCCGGAGCCCCGGACCGTGCGATGGGCAACCGCCCGGTGCGGCCGGCGGCAAGGAGCCGAGTCCGCGCTTCCTCGAGGTCGTTCGCGCCGAGGGCAATGTGACCCAGGACGAGGTTGCCGAAGTGAAGGGGATCCCCCCGGTCTCGAAACCGGGGTGCGGCCTCGAGCATGGCGAGCGCGTGGATCCGGGCCTTGCCGGGTTCGCCCGCGGCGAAGGCGGCCAGCGCGAGGTCCGGCAGCAGATCGACGCGGTCCGCCGCTCCGGAAAGATCGTGGGCGCGTTCGAAATGGACGAGTGCCCGGGCGGCGCCGGCCGGATCGCGTCCCTCCGGAAAGCGCCGGGCGTCCTGCCATTCCAGTTCAGCCAGCTTCCGAGCCCATTCCGGATTCGATGGTTCGAGATCCTCCGCCCGCCGCAACAGTCCGGCGGCGAGGGCCGTTTCGCTCGGGACGTGGAAGCCGGCGGCATGGCGCAGGATCGCGACGTTGTCCGGTTCCTCCCGAACGAGGCGTTGCCAGGTTCGTTTCGCCTCCAGGTAGCCGTCGGCGTCGAACATCGGGGTGATGCGCGCGGGCCCGCGGTCCAGCACTTCGGACTCGGGCGCGTTCCGGATGAACCAGAGGACGTGCTCGGAGTGCCGGCGCGGATTGGCGCGGCGCCCGGCGTGGTAGTAGCCCACGAGCCGCGCTCGCGCGCTGAGGTCCTGCGGGTTGTCCAAGAGCCGGCGTTCGAGTGCCGCGGCCTGCGCGGCGCTCAGGTCGCGGCCTTCCGCCGCCTCCCGGCTCAGGTCCTGAGGCCATGCCGGCGCGGCCGTGACGATCGCGGTCGCCAAGGCGAGGGCCAGGAACGCGCAGGCGGACGGAACGAGCCTCCCGCCCGAGACGCCGGCCATCGGGTCCGTCAGAATCTCAGCTGACCGCTGAAGTCGGGCGTCCGGCCCCCTTCGATGAGCGCGATCCAGTTCTTCAGGCTGTCCTGGCCCATCTCCCAGAACTCCAGGCACAGGGCAAGGTATCGCAGCACGGTCTGCGTCTCTCCCCGCTCGAGCAGATCCCTGGCGAGGGCCATGCCGGGACCGAAGGAGTTCAGCTGGGGGGACCCCGGCGTGCGGCCGGCGGCGAGCAGGTACTGACCGGCGCCGCGGAGGTCCCCGTCCGCCAGCGCGATCCGGCCCAGGACCAGGTTCCCGTAGTGAACCCGATTCCCGCGGTTCCAGTCGTCCGGACTGTCCGCCAGCATCGCTTCGGCGTACGTCCGCGCCTTGTCCAGGTCGCCGGCGACGAAGGCCGCCTTGCCCAGGTCCGGAAGGAGCGGGCCGCGGCCGGACGCATCAGCCAACGCATAGGCGCGCTCGAAGTCCGCGAGAGCGCGCTCGGCCAGTCCCGTGTCCCAACCCTCGGGGAACTGTCGCGCTTCCCGCCAGTGCATGTGACCCAGCTCCCTGGCCCACTCGGCACTCGTGGGTTCGATGTCCTCCGCCCGCTCGAGGAGTTCAGCGGCCAACGTGTCATCGGACAAGGTAAGGAAACTGGCCGCGTGCCGCAGGTAGGTGACGTTCCGCGGTTCGCTTTCGATCTGCTCGAGCCAGGCTTGTTTCGCTTCCGCAAAGCCCTCGGGGTCCAGCACGGGCATGATCTGTCCTTCGAGTCCCTCGAGCACGTCCGCCTCCGGCGCGTTCCGGATGAACCACAGGATGTGTCCGGCTCTTCGGGAGGGATCGGTCCGGTGGTGCCGAAAGTAGTACCCCAGGAGCTGTGCCCGCGCGTTCAGGTCGTCCGGGTTCGCCGCGAGGCGCCGTTCCCGTTCGGCGGCATCCGCCGCCGTGAGGTCCCAGCCCTTCAGCGCTTCCTCCCGCAGGTCCTCGCTGAGGCCCGGTGATCCCAGCCACAGGAGCGCCGCGAGAGCGCCGAAGAGAAACAGACGGTGAACCGGCATGGCGCACTTCCTCGAGAGGGTTGCGAGTCGAAAGCACGCAAACGACGAGCCATCCGCGACTGCCCCCGTGCCCCGTGGGAGATTCCGGGCGCGGGCTAAGCTGCCGGCGCGAATGAGCCGAGCCTGCGCTGTTGTCGTGCTCGGGTGGCTGGCCGCCACGGTTCCGGGTAGCGCCACTGCTGCCACGGCTGCACCCGCTCAGGCAGCGCAGGGACCCGATGGGGAGTCGCGCGAGATCACCGGCCGGGTCGTGGACAGCGTCACCGGACAACCGGTCACCGGCGCGACGGTCGCCGCCGGTGGTAGAACCGCCACCACTGGCGACGACGGCTCCTTCGAACTGGCCGTCGGCGCTACAGCCCGTTCCGTGTCCGCCGCGGCGCCGGGCTACTTCGACAACGCGGTGCCGCTTCCGGACGAAGGCCCGGTCCTGATCCAGCTCCTCCCGCGGACGTTCGAGGAAGAAGCCGTCGAGGTGACCGCGGAGGCGCCCGAACTGGAACGCCCGGCCGCGACCCGGGTGGCGCCCGAGGCGGTCCTCGAGACCGCCGGCACGGTGGACAACATCTTTCGGGCGCTGGCGACGCTGCCCGGGGTGACCCCCACCACGGACTTCGGCAGCTTCCTCTCGGTGCGCGGCGGCACCCCGGACCAGAACCTGACGTTGATGGACGGGGTGGAGATCCACAACCCCTACCGGCTCTTCGGGCTGGTGAGCGCCTTCAACCCGGAGACCGTCTCCGATTTCTCGCTGGCGGCCGGCGGCTTCGGCGCCCAGTACGGGGACCGCCTCTCGTCGCTCCTGGTGGTGCGCAACCGGCCCGGCGAGCGCGCCTTCGGGGGAACCTCGTCGCTGAGCATCACCGACGGCAACCTGGTGTTCGAGGGACCGCTCCCGGGGGGCGGCTCGTGGCTCGCCACCGCCCGGCGCACCTACTACGACGTGATCGTCGGCAGGGTGCTGGACCAGGACTTCCCCTCGTTCGAGGACTTCCAGTTGCGGGCGGACTGGGAGTTCGGGCCGGGACACCGGCTGTCGCTCGTCGGGCTCTCGAGCCGGGAGGACACGGACTTCAACTTCACCGAGGACGAGGGCCCGGAGGCCGGCGAGCGCGTGGACTTCCTTGGGGACATCGGCAACGAGCTGGGCGCGGCCCGGTTCGACGCGCTGCTCTCGGAGCGGGTGACCGCCACCACGATCCTCTCCTGGTACCGCAACACCGAGGTGCTGGACTTCGACGCCGAGGTCTTCACCGAGAACCGGGTGGTGAACGTCGAGGATCCCGAGCAGCGCGACCTGCGCACCCGCATCGCGTTCGAGCGGGAGCGGGCGGTGCGCGACCTCTCGCTGCGCCAGGAGGTCGGCATCCAGCTCGGCGCGCGGCATTTCCTCGAGAGCGGGTTCGAGCTCCACGGACTCGAGTCGTCGCTCGACCAGGTCATCCAGGGCCCCCGGAACGAGAGCGCGGCCAACCCGAGCAGCGTCCAGGGCGGAGCAGCGCTGCCGGACCTGCTGGTCTCCGAGCATTCCGGCGTCCGCGGCGGCGCCTGGGTGCAGGACGCCTACCGGGTGACGGACCGCTTCACCGTCGAGCCGGGGCTGCGCCTCGACTGGAGCACCCTGAACGGCCGGGCCACCCTCTCCCCGCGCTTCGCGGCGAGCTGGAACCTCGGGGCCGGGGTACAGGCGCGCGCGGCGGGCGGGCTCTACACCCAGAGCCCGGGCTGGGAGAAGCTCGTCTCCTCCGACTACCTCCTCGACCTGAACGCCATCGGGGACCTCTTCCACGAACGGGCGGTGCACGCCGTCGCAGGACTGGAGAAGGAGCTGTCGGACGGGACCCGGCTCCGCGTCGAGGGGTACTGGAAGCGCTTCGACGACCTGCTGGTGGGGCGGCTGGAGACCGAGGCGGAACGGATGCGCCGGCTCGCCGACTACGACTTCCCGGCGGAGCTCGCGGGCAGCGTGCCGGCGGGCGCCCGGATCACCATCAACCCGGTCAACGAGGGCGCCGGCGTCGCGCGCGGTCTGGACGTGTACCTGGAGCGGCTCGATCCCGCGGCGCGGGTTGCCGGATGGGTCTCCTACTCCTACGGCCGGGCCGAGCGCGAGACTTACGGGCAGCGCTACCCGTTCGAGTACGACCGGCCGCACGCGCTGAACGTGGTGGGCCGCCTCGGGATCACCGGGTCGTGGAGCCTCGCCGCCACCGGGCGGCTGGCAAGCGGGTTCCCCTACACCCCGGCGGTCGGGGTGCGGGTCGCCGCGACGGAGGACGAACGCGGGCGGCTGGTCCCGGAGACGGACGACGACGGGAACCTCGCCTACGCTGCCGATCTCGGCGGGCTCGACAACCTGCAACGGGCGCGGCTCCCGCTCTACGCCCGGCTCGATCTCCGGCTCACCTACCGCCGCGGCCGCTGGTCGGCCTACGCCGAGGTGATCAACGCCCTGAACCGGCAGAACGGGGTGGCGATCGATACCGAGGTGGTGGCGAATCCGGGCGGCGTTCCCACCGTCGAGGAAATCCCCAGCTTCGGCTTCCCCCGGGTCCCGACGGTGGGCGTCCGCGTGCGGTTCTGATTCGTCCCCGATCAGTAGCCGACGAGGTCGAGGGCCGGTGACCCGAATCCGGCGATCAGCAGGAGACTGACGCCTCCCACCACGGCGGCGGCGAAGAGCCCGAAGAGAAACGGACGGAGGCCGATGCGCCGGAGGCCGGCGAAGCTCGTCTGCAGCCCGACGCCCGCCATCGCCACGAGCAGGCAGATTTCGGCCGCGTGGCGGAAGAACGCCACCATCGCTGCCCAGATCCCCGGATCGAGAAGACCGAACGGCCGGTCCCCGTGGTCGCCGAGCGTGCGGAGCGCGGAGCACGCCGCGAACCCGACCACGAACCACGGAATCATGCGCAGCCAGCCCCGGGCGCCGGGAGAGTCCACCGACCGGGTTTCGCCGAAGAGAATGCCGGCCAGCGGGATCAACGCCAGCATCGAGAGGTTCCGCACCAGTTTGGTGACGGTGGCGACGTCGAGCGCCAGGGGAGCGCCGTACTGGACCTGGTACATCGCGCCGGCCCCGGCGACCTGGGCGGTCTCGTGGATGGACGCCCCGAGGAAGAGTCCCGCGAGCTCCGGCTGGCCGCCGAACATCGCATGCGCGAGGATCGGATATCCGAACATCGCGGCAATCCCGAACACCGTGATGCAGGAAATGGCGTAGGTGACCTCGGCCTGCCGGGCCCGGATGAGGGGCGCGGTCGCGACGATCGCGGTGGCGCCGCAGATGCTCGTCCCGGCGGCGATCAGTCCGGCCAGGGTCCGCGAGAGCCCGAGGCGCGGTCCCAGGAGGCGCACCACACTCACGCCGGCGGCGATCGCCATCACGACGAAGGGCAGGGCCGCCAGGGTGAACTTGCCGGCGGCGAGGAGGCTCAGGCGGAAGCCGAGCAACACGATGCCGAGGCGCAGGATCGTGGTCGAGGCGAACCGCAGTCCCGGCGTCCCGGCCTCTGCCCGGGTGGACACGTTGGCGACGACCATCCCGAGGAGGATGGCCAGCATGATCGGACTGATCGGAGTGCCCGAGAGTCCGAGCAGCGACGCTGCGATCCACTCCGCGGAAAACGTGGCGGCTGCCGAGACAAGCCCGGCGAGCGCGAGTCCGAGCCAGAAGGCGAGCGATCGCATCGGGGCTGTGCCGGTCAGGGCCGCGGACCGCCGGTCCCGAAGCCGGTGACCCCCACCCGGCGGGGGATGTAGTGGTCGGGCTCCACGGTCCGGTGGAACACGATGCGGCCGTTGCTCATCACGAACATGGGCTCGTGGGTCGCGTAGATGTCCTCGAGGGGGTTCCCGTCCACGGAAACCAGGTCGGCTTCCAGACCGACCTCGATGGCGCCGGTGCGGTCACGGATGCCGTACACCTCCGCGGAGCGGATCGTCGCCGACTGGAGCGCCTGGAGCGGCGTCATCCCCATCTCCACGAAGTGCGTCATCTCCCGGTAGACCCGGACGTTCGTGTTCGGTCCGTACTGGGTGTCGGTCGCGGTGAGGATGGTGACTCCCAGCTCGAGGGCCCGCCGGAAACCCTTCTGCAGGTAGTGCAGCAGGTGGCTGCCGCGCTGGAAGCTGGCCGACGAGTTGTAGTCGTCGTGGGGCAGGAGGAAGCCCACCACCGAGGTGTAGGTCGGGATCCAGGCGGTTCCCATCTCGAGCATCAACCGGAGCCCCTCCTCGTCCACGTAGGAGCCGTGTTCGATGGTGGCGCAGCCGGCGACGATGGCGTTCCGGACCACCTCCCTGCCGTGCGCGTGGCAGGCCACCTTGACGCCGAGCGCATCGGCCTCCTCGACGATGGCGGTCAGTTCTTCGACGCTGTAGACGAGCATCTTGGGGTCCGGGCCATCGGGGCCCGACGTGGTGCCCCCGGAGCGGGTCTTGATCCAGCGGGCCCCCCGGTCCACGTCCACCTGGACCACCTCGCGGACCGCCTCGACCCCCTTCACTTCGTTGTGGAGGTACTTGTAGAGACGCGGATCGGCGAGGGCCGACTGGCCGAGGTTCGGGAGCACATAGACGCCGGCGGCGAAGATCTCCGGCCCGGCGAGGTGGCCTTTCTCGACCATGTCGTTCATCCGGACGTCGAGGAAGCTCCCCACCGCGGCGCTCTTCATGGTGGTGACGCCCGACTCGAGCGCCCGGTAGAGTCCGTCGAGGGTGCGCCCGTGCCAGTGGCCGTCGAAGAGGCCCGGCATGAGGTGCCGGCCGCCCAGGTCGAGCCGGTGAGCCCCCTCGGGTGGCGGGTCGGTTCCCACGGACGCGATGAGTCCGTCCCGGACCACCACGACGGCGTCCTCGAGAACGGTTCCGTCCACCACGTTCACCACGTGGGTGTTCACGAGCGCCACGTGGGGCTGCGGGAGGATGCCGTCCTCTCCGGGGAGGTAGGGAACCGTGGGTTGAGCGGCGGCGGTTCCGATAGCGAGAGCGGGCGCCGCTACGGCGGCGGCAAGGTGCGAAAGCCTGTTGGTCATGCGGAAACCTCCGGAACCCGATGGTATGTTCGGGAACCTGCTACGGCGAAGGAGAAAGGCATGCATCGAAGGGCATTCCTGGCAGCAACCGGCGGCGCGCTGACGGCGCTCCACGCCGATGCGGAGGAACGGGTCGGCAAGGCGGTGGCGCGCCTCGGTCCCCGCAGCGCGCAGGCAGCGGCCCAGGACGAGGACTTCTGGTTCCGGGTGCGGGAGGCGTTCACCATCGACCGCAACCACATCAACCTGAACTCGGGGAGCGTGAGCCCGGCGCCCGTCCCTGTCCAGCGCGCGATGGACCAGTACTGGGACATCATGAACATGGGCCCGTCGCTCTACGTGGACGAGTTGCTCGGGCCCCGGATCGAAGTGGCGCGGCGCCGGCTCGCGGACACCTTCGGGTGCGGCACCGACGAGCTCGCCTTCACCCGGAACGCCAGCGAGGCGATGGAGATCGTGCAGTTCGGGTTGCCGCTCGAGGCCGGCGACGAGGTGCTCACCACCACCCAGGACTACCCGCGAATGCTCATGACCTTCCGCCAGCGCGAGCGGCGGGACGGGATCGTCCTGCGGACGGTCCCGTATCCCACGCCGCCGGAGGACCTTTCGGAACTCACCGGGATCCTGGAACGCGCGATCACGGCGAGAACGAAGCTCCTCCTCATCTGCCACACCACGTTCACCACCGGCCAGATCTTCCCGGTGCGCGAGATCTGCCGGATGGCGCGCCGCCACGGGATCGAGACGCTGGTGGACGGCGCCCACGGCTTCGCGCACTTCCCCTTCACCCGGGACGACCTCGACTGCGACTACTACGGGACGAGCCTCCACAAATGGCTCTTCGCGCCCGTCGGCACCGGGTTCCTCTACGTCCGGAAGGAGAAGATCCCCAAGGTGTGGCCGCTGATGAGCGCGCCGGCGAGCCAGGACGACGACATCCGGAAGTTCGAGCAGATCGGGACGAACCCGATCGCGGTCCGGGGGCCGATCACCGAGGCGGTGACCTTCCACGAGGGTCTCGGCGCCGAGCGGAAGGCGGAACGCCTCGTGTACCTGCGCCGCCGCTGGGCCGAGCGGGTGAAGGAGCTTCCCGGGGTGCAGGTGCTGAACCCACCGGACATCCGGCAGGCGTGCGGGATCGGGGCGATGCGGATCGAGGGGGTGGACTCGGGCGAGTTGACCGATTTCCTGGAGCAGAAGTACCGGATCCACGTCCGGCCCCGCTTCGTCCGGGGCGAGTTCGACTGCATCCGGGTCTCGCCGAGCGTCTTCAGCACGCTCGAGGAGATCGATCTCTTCGCCGCCGGAATCGAAGACGCGGCCCGGAACGGGGTGTCGGCGTGAGCTCGGGAGACGGCGTGCGCCGCCGCGAATTCCTGAAGGGCGCGATGGCGGCGCTCCCGGCGGCGGCCGCCTGCGGCGGGGCCGGGGAGAGCCCGGCGCCGGAAACCCAGCCGCCCGCGGGATCCGGGCTGCCAGCCGGGGTCGGACTCTGGGGCCAGGATCTGGGGCTCGGCGAGATGTACCGCGGGAACGGAGACGAAACCGAAGTTGAGCTCTACGTCCGGAAGTGCGCGGACCACGGGGTCTCGCGGGTGTTCGCCCCCGGCGCGTCGGCGGAACTGGTGGAGGCCGGCGCCGCGGTGGGGGTGGAGGTACACCCCTACAAGGCGGTCGCCTCCGCCGGCGGCATCCGGATGTATCCCGCGTGGTCGTGCAACTTCATGGTTCCGCGCTTCGGCACCGAAGCGGGCAGGGAAACGCTCAACGCGCACCGGCCCATCTGGAGCCACCCGCAGCGGATCGAGAGCCTGAGCGATTTCGTCCGCGAAAACCCCGAGCACCGCCACCGCAACCGGGAGCGGACCGACGCGTTGCAGCCCTACGAGCGGGTCTTCCTCAGTCCCGGGCTGCCGGAGGGACGGGCGGAGGAGGCGCGGGCGTTCGCCGAACTCCTCTCCCGGAGCGGCGGGCGCGGCATCCAGGCCGAGTTCGTCTCGATCAACGAGGACGAGAACGGCGTCACGACGGACGGCTACGAGGATTCCATCGCCGGCGCCTTCCGCGAGGCGACGGGACGCGATCCCTTCCAGTTGCCGAACGATGATCCCGAGTGGGTGCAGTTCCGCGCCGACCGCTGGACCGACATGGTCCGGGACATCCGCGATGCCGTCAAGGCGGTGCGCTCCGACGCGGTCTTCACGATCACCGTCATCAACCGTGACGCGGAGGGCTACGTTCCGCGGATCCAGGACTGGCCGGCCTGGGTGGAGCAGGGACTCTGCGACGAGATGCACCTCTGGTTCCGCTCAACCACAGACATGGCGACCATCGAGCGGCACTGCCGGCACTTCGTGGACACGGTGGCCGGCCGGGTCCCGACGATGGCCGAGTTCTCCTGCTACCACCCCGGAAGCCTCCAGACGCCGGAGGCCATGATGGAGGCGGCCCGCATCGCGCGGGGCGCCGGCATGGACGGGCTCGGGATCTACCGGAGCCACGCGGTGGAGCAGCTCGCGTTCTGGCCGCTTCTGGAGCAGATGACCCAGCTCTGAGAGACATCCGGCCGGCACAGGCGACGAGAACCGCGCCGTTCACGCCGCGCGTCGACTTCGCGCTACGAGCCGGTCCCCCGCAGCACGGTGTCCAGGCTCATCTTTAACAGTTTGGTTTTGGAACTCGTTGATATTCGTTGAGTTACGGTCCGTGCCGGGAGGCTGTGGCACCGCATTTCGCCGGGTTCCGGCGTGGCGGCTGGTGCGTTGTGTCATGAGGGATGGGCCGCGTTCGGCTCCGTCGGGTGGGGGAGTTGACGGATGACCGGAGGGACGCGGACGCCGACCGCGCGGAACACGCCGGCGGCCCTGTCGGTCATGCGGCTGCGCACCGCCAGGCGCTTGTGGTCCTGCTCGATTTCCGTTTCGGTGACCGCCCGGAGGTCCCGCACGATGTCGTTCCAACTCTCCTGAAGCTCGGCCTGCTCCAGGCACTCGAAGAGCGCCTTGTGGAGGGTCAGGGCGAGGAAGGAACAGAACATGTGGCCCCGGATGGCGGCGTCGGTCTGGTGGAAGACCGGCCGGGTATCGAGGAGCGACTTGGCGGTCCGGAAGGTCCGCTCCACCATCCACAACTGCTTGTAGCGCAGCGCGACATCCTCCGCGTCGAGTTCGGTGTTGGTGCGCACCACCCAGATCCCGTCGTATTTCGGGGCCGCGGCGAGTTCTTCCCGGTCCAGCTCGTAGGCCCCCTTCCGGGCCTTGAGAAGGCGGGCGACCGATCGGTTCTTGAGCAGGTCCTTCGCGCCCTGGTCACGCAACATCGCCGGGAGCCTGGCCACCAGGTCGGCGCGGTTGGCCGCCTCCCGGCGCGCCTGTGCCGGGTTGCGGCAGACCACATACCGGGTGGAGACGACGCCGCCGTCCGGCTCCTCGGTCTTCACCACCACCTCCTTCACCTCCAGTTGCGGCTCCGGCTCCTTCATCTCTCCGTTCCGCTCCCTCTTCCGGGACGTCCACGCGACCACCCGGAACGGTTCCAGGTCCGTCAGCACCCGGTCCCTGACTTCCGCGGTCCGCCGCAACCCGGTGCCCAGGATGTACTCCCAGCCCATCGACTCCAGCTTCCCCACCACCTTCCGGCTGATCATCCCGGCGTCCGCCACCACGCACACCCGCAACATCCCGAAGCGCGCCTCGAGCCGCCGCGCCACCCGCGCCAGGGTGCTCACGTCGTTCGTATTGCCCGGCCACACCTCCGAGCACACCGGGCGCCCGTCGCGGTCCAGGACCATCCCCAACACCAACTGCTTGCACTCCGGGCGGTGGTCCTTGCTGAAGCCCCGCTCCCCGAGGTCCTTGCCCCCCTCCCCCGTGAAGAAGACCGAGGTGGTGTCGAAGAACACCAGCGCGTCCCGGGAGAACAGGGTGCGCCGCCGGGCGAAGAGCTGCTCCTCCAACAGATCCTTGACGCAGCGGGGGCCGGCCTCCCCCTCCGGCTGCCCAGGCAGCGCCTCCCCCAGCCACGCCATGGCCCGGTAGAGATGGTGGAGCGGGATCTCGCCGACGCCCTCGACCCGGTAGTCCCGCTGCCAGCAACCGGCATCCCGGTCGGAGCCGGATTCGGTGTGGAAGAGGCGGTGGAGGACACTCAGGAACACCGCCCGCTCGACGTCAAAGCGGAACCGGCGGCCGCGGAGCGCGGCGCGCAGCACCTCCTGGCATCCGGTGGCCCGCCAGAGGCGGTCAAAGACCAGGCCGGGGCCGATGCTCCGGCTCTCGGCCCCGGCCCCGGGGGAACGGCCGCTGTCCTCGGCGAGGGCGATGACCTTCTCCGAGAAGCGGCAGGCGGAGCGGATGAGGCGGTCGAGAGCGCCGGAGGCGAGCAGCGTCTCGACCCTGCCGAGGCTGGCGACGACGCGCTGGCGGGTCTTGCCGCCCTCGCGGCGGTTCTCGACGATTTGCAGGTAGGTGTGGTTGCCGCTGGTCTTTTCGCGAACGAACACGGTGTCTCCTGTAGGCACCGCGTATTGTGACGGACTCGTGGCCAATATTCAATATGGCACAACGATAATCGGACTTATTCGATTCGCATATATGGCACCACGAATTCTCAAAAAGCCAACACGAGTTGTTGCCCCCCAACCGCTTTCGCGCGCCAACCGCCCGAAAACGACTCGAAACTGTTAAAGATGAGTCTGAAGACCGGCGGTCCCTGGGCGTCCCCTAGCTCGGGACCCAGTACCAGGTGAGTTTGGCTAGGAGTTCTCGGTAGGAGGGTTCCGTGGAGTCGATGCCGAAGGGTTGGCGTTCGTTGTAGACGACGTAGATGTCGCTGCCGGGGCGGTAGTTCCAGCGGAGTTGGACGTTGCCGGAGAAGTTGCCGTCGTCGTCGTTCCACTGGAGGAGGCCGCGGATGAAGGCGTCCGGGGAGAGCGCCACGAGGCCGCGGAGCACGACGAGGTTGGTGTTGAAGTGGCCGTTGTCCTGCGGGAGGCGGACCTCGCTGCGGGAGTAGTTCACCTGGAGGCGTAGCCGGGGGTGGGGGCGGACGGCGAGGCCGGGCGAGTAGACGCGGAGCCGGCCGTCGAAGAAGCCGTTGTTCATGGCGAAGAGGTTGAACGAGACCCGCCGGCTCTCGGAGGTGTTGGCCATCGTCATGAAGTCGGTGGTCGTGTACTGCCCCTCCTCGATCACGACGCCGTCGCGCAGCTCGAAGGACTCGCTCAGCCCCTCGATGTTCTGCGAAAAGTTGAAGAAGAACTGGCTGCCGTCGTCGAAGAGGAAGAAGGGCCCGAGGCTGGCGTTTTGCGTCTGGATGGAACCGTCGGGCTCGGTGATGCGGATGATGCCCGGCCCCATGAAGATCTGCCGGATGCCGTAGCGGCCGATCCGGGGGCTCCAGAGCCCGTCCACGCGGACCTTCCGGACCCCGGTGCGGGGCACGAAGCCGAGTTCCGAGCGGAACCCCTCGCCGATGTCGGTGTAGGTCGCGAACATGTTCCAGCGGTCGTCGCCCATCTGTCCGGTCACGCCGAAGGCGCTTTCCCGTCCCTCGACGCCCGGAGTCGCGCTCTGCGCGGCGAATCCGGTGATGGTGGCGGACTCGGTCGGCGCCCACGAGAAGTCCGCGGCGCCGACCCGGTGGGACTCGCCGTCAACCTCCGTCCGGTCGAGCGCCATCACCCCGATGGAACTCCGCTCCAGCACGTCCCGGCGGAGGCGCAGCGCGGTGAACCCGGTGGCGGGGGACACCCCCTCGAACTCCTGCTGGCGGATGTGGAAGGCGCCCACGTCGGTGGCGCCCAGCTTGCCGGTGACGCGCGCGCCGCCGAGGATGGGGATGATCTCGCCGTCGTCGGAGAGCCCGATGCGGCGGCTGAAGAACAGGAACATCTCCGGCGGTTCGAAGGGCCGGGTCGTCTCGCCGACCTGGAAGAGACCGGCGTTTTCCAGGAAGAACTCGCGCTGCTCGGGGAAGAAGAGCTCGAAGCGGGTCAGGTTCACCTGCTGCTCGTCGGCCTCCACCTGGGCGAAGTCCGTGTTCAGGGTGACGTCGAGGTTGAGGTTGGATCCGAGCGACACCTTGGCGTCGAGCCCGAGATCGCCGGTGCCCGCGCGCTCCTCGCCCTCGCCGGTGATCCCGGCGACCCCGAACGGCTTCAGCTTGATGCGGCCGCCGGGGTCGGCGTGCTCCATCCCGTGCATCACCCCGTAGGCGGAGATCCGCCACATGGCGTTGAAGCCCCAGTCCACCGAGATCGGGGCCCAGAACACGATCTCGCGGGTGCGCGCCACCTGCCGGCCGAAATTCACTCCGAACTCGGGCGTCCCGCGCGGGAAGCGGAGCGTCTCGAAGGGGATCACCATCTCGGTCACCCAGCCGCCTTCGGTCCGCCGCGACCCCACGCTCCAGACGCCGTCCCACTCGTTGTTGATCGCGGCGCCCTCGTTCTGGATGAGCCCGTCCTGCCGGGTCCCCACCGGGTTCGTGCTGAAGAAGACCCCGCTCCGGTGGTCGTGGTAGGGGTCGAGCACGACGAAGAAGTTGTCGTCGCTCTCGAGGTTGGCGTCGCGCCGGTACTCGCGGGCGACGATCGCCGCCGGGTCGTCGTCCTCCATCCGGGCCCCGATCAGCAGCGCGTCCCGCGTGTAGGCGACGAAGACCTCGGTCGCGTAGGTGGGCTCGGCGCCGTCCACCGGCTCGGTCTGGGTGAACCCGCCGGCGACCGCGGCGAGCGCCCAGACCTCCTCGTCGAGCCGGCCGTCCGCGACCGGAAGCTCATCCACGAGCGGGACATCGAGCACCCGGTCGTGTCCCTCCTCGTGCTCCTCCTGGGCGGAGGCGGGACCGGCGGCGGCGAGGCCGAGCAGGAGTGCGGGAAGCGCTACTCCTCGAGCGCGAACTCGAAGCACATCCATGAGACCGAGACGAACGCCACCGCGGCCAGCACCAGGAAGCGGGCGGCCTCCCAGACGGGCTCTCCGGCCATCGCCGCCCGCACTCCGGACACTCCGGCGATCAGCAGCGGAGCCGAGAGCGGGAACAGCAGCAGGGGCAGCAGGACTTCGCGCACCGGGGTCGCGGCGCAGATCGCCGCCACCGTGGTGCCGAGGGCCATGAAACCGAGGGAGAAGCACAGGAGGATCGCGCCGAAGAGCAGCAGACCACTTACGGACTGGCCCCCCAAAAGGTTCGCCCGGAAGAAGAGCTCGTAGAGCAGGACCACCGGAATCTGGACGGCGAGCAGCAGGAGCGTTCCCGAGGCCAGCTTCCCGAAGTAGATCGCCGACCGGTCCACCGGGCCGAGCATCAGCCCGTGGATCGCCATCGCCTCGGTCTCGGGGGCGAAGCTCCGGTAAAGCCCCAGCGTCCCGGCGAAGAGGAAGGCCGCCTGGAGCACTCCGGGGGCGAGGTCCCGCCGGTCCGCCGAGTCGAGCCCGATGGCGAAGTGCATGACCAGCAGCACGAGCGCCGCGAAGAGGAGCATCGCCGGAAGCCGCTCGCGGGACCGGGCCTCGCTCAGCAGGTCCTTCCCGGCGATGGCCGCCGCCGCCGAGAAGGTGGTCACGCGGTCCCTCCGGCGGGATGGCCGGCGGCGGCGGTGTCGTAGGTACGGCGGACGGTGTCGGGGTCGGCGGCCGGATCGTCGAGGACCACCCGGCCCCGCTGGAGGACCAGCGCCCGGTCGGCGAGTTCGACCGCCCGGTCCACGTCGTGGCTGGCGAAGAGCACCGCCGCGCCGCGCCCGCGCGCCGCCCGCACCATGCCGGCGAGCCGCTCGCGCGCCGCGCCGTCGAGCCCGGCGAAGGGCTCGTCGAGGAGCAGCAGGTCCGGCTCGTGCAGCAGCGCCCGGGCAAGCGTCGCCCGCTGCGCCGTCCCCCGCGAGAGGTGCCGCGCCGGGACGCCGGCGACGGCGGTGAGCCCGTGCCGCTCGAGCAGCTCGCCGATGTCGGTGCGGACCCCGTGGAGGCGCCGGTGAAAGCGCAGGTTCTCGGCGACGGTCAGCTCCGGGTAGAGGAGCGACTGGTGGGAGGCGAAGCCGATCCAGCCGCGCGCCGCCGGAGTGGCCTGCTTCAGCTCCACTCCCCGGTAACGGAGGACGCCCGCGGACGGCCGGGCGAGGGTGGCCGCCATCCGGATCAGGGTGGTCTTCCCCGCGCCGTTCGGGCCGAGCAGGCCGACGATCTCGCCGGCGGCCACCGTGAGGCTCACCTCGTCCACCACCGGGACCTCCCGGTAGCGGCGGGTGACGCGTTCGGCCTCGAAGAGCGGGGTGGCCACGGGCTGCTAACGCCCGCCGCCGAAGGCGCGGTGCAGCAGCCCGAAGCCGAGCGCGGCGGCCATCAGCAGCGCGAGCGCCCACTTGGAGGCGATCGTCGGGTCCGGGAGGCGGCCGATCGTGCCGACGGCGGACCTCTCTTCCTCCGACTGCGCCACGAGACCGGGGAGCTGGCGGCCTCCCGGGGTCGTCGCGGCCGGGGGAGGCGTGCCGCCGCTGAAGATCATTCCGACCGCCTCCCCGGCGGCAATGTCGAACTTGCGGGCCGCGGTAAGGCGGGCTTCCTGGTCGGGGCCCAGGACCTCCCAGCCCGGCAGGGCGCCGGGCGGCAGTTCGAGGTCGATGTCGAGCGGGGAGGCGAGAAGCAGCACCTCGGGGCTCGCGCGCGGCGCGACGAGCCGGGCCTCGTAGCGTTCGCCCTCGTAGGCGACCGCGTAGGAGAGGACGATCTCGGTCTCGCCGGGCTTGAAGGCGGTGCGGATGGCGTAGTCGCCCTCGTCGCCGACCGCGAAGCTGCTCTGCGGCACCGGCATCCCGGTCTCGCCGGTGGAGCTGACCGTGGGGAGCTCGAGCAGCAGGTCCTCCGGAGGCAGCCGGAACCGCAGGGTCTCGTCGTCGTGGATGAAGGTGCGGGGCGGCTCGGTGCGGTTTTGCACCACGAAGATGTGGTCCACGCGGAGCGCGTCCCGCTCCCCCGGCATCCGCCGGTAGAGGGCCCGCCAGGTCGAGAGCCCGATCTCCGGCTCGTTCCACGCATCGAAGGGGTCGTAGACGACGATCGCGGCTTCGGTCGTCTCGCCCGGGGCGAGGCGGACCGGGGCGTTGTAGTTGACGCCGCGGTAGGTGGCCTGGAGCAGGAAGGGGCGGATGCCGCCCGCCGCGGAACCCTCGTCCGGGGCTTCGAGGGTCACCTGGGCGTCGGGGTTCTCGATCTGGTCCACCGGCTCCATGCCCTGGCCGAGGCGGTAGAGGGTGACGAGGTCCGCCGACGCCGGGCCCTGGGTGGTGCCGTTCACGATGGTGACGCGGACGGGCTGGGCGGCGGCGGCGATCGGGAGGGTGAGCGCGGCCGCGGCGAGGAGGAGGGCGGGTCTCATTTCTTCTTGCCCTTTCCCTTCGTCCTGTGGGCGGCGGTCAGTTCATCCAACCGGGCCGTCACTGCCGCGGCCTGGGCGAGTACCTCCGCGCGGCTCGCGGCGTGTTCCCCGGGGGCGATCTTCCCGGCGTCCTTCTCGAAGTCGAGCTCCGCGAGGGTGAGGAGGAGCTGGTCCCGCTTCTCCCGGAGGCGCAGCACGTTGCGGTCGGTCTCGCGGCGGGGCGCGGTCTCCGGTCCCGAGAACACCGGCTGGAGCACGAACGCGGTGGCGGCGGCGGCCAGCACCGCGAGCAGGACGAGGGTCACCCGAACGTCAGCGGATCTGCTCTACGTCCCGTTCGATGCGGGCGAGCACCTCGGGCGAAGCGTCCACGGCAGGTACGGCTACGTCCCCGGCGGCGGGGGCGGCGGCCGCCGCGCTCCGCCGGCGCTGCAGCACGGTGAAGACGACCGCGGCCCCGCCCAGCAGGAACACCCCCGGAAGGATCCACGCCGAGAGGTGGAAGCCGCTGGTCGGGGGGGCCGAGAGGATCACCAGGCCGTAGCGTTCCGCGAACATGGAGATGATGGCCTCGGGGGCCTCCCCGGCCTGGAGCCGCTCGGCGACCTCCTCCCGGATGGGCTCCGAGGAGGGGCACCGGTCCATCGCGCACTCGCCGACGATCGCGTTGCAGCCGCCGCACTGGCAGGTGAGGGCGTGGGTCACCCGCTGGTAGTCGGCCGAGTTGTAGCGGTCCTGCGATACGGCGGGTCCGGTGAGGAGTGCGGTGGCGGCAATGGCCAGCAGCGATCGGAAACGCATCAGACGGCCTCCAGGGCGGCCCCGCCCGGGGCCGTTGCCGCCCGCCGCACCGGCGACCGGTTCGGGAGCAGCGTGAGCACGGTGCCGAGGAACATCACGAACGCGCCGAGCCAGACCCAGCGGACCAGCGGGTTGCGGTACACGTGGACGGTGGCCCGTCCGTCCTCGGTCACGCCGGAGAAGACGAGGTAGATGTCTTCCTGGAAGGTGGCGTGCCGCCGGACCTCGGAGGTCGCCTGTCCGGTGGCCTTGTCGAGCTGGCGGCGGGGCTGGTAGATGCCGACGGGCTCGTCGTTCTTCGAGAGCAGGACCTGCGCGCCCAGCCAGTCGTAGACCGGCGTCTCACCGCTCGGGAGGTCCTGGAGGGTGACCTTCCAGGGTCCGATGGCGGTGCTCTCGCCGCGGTTCAGGTCGGCGATCACGTCCTTGTTGAAGGCGTTCCCGGCGAACCCGATGAAGAGCAGCACGATTCCGAAGTGGACGATGTAGCCGCCGTAGCGGCGGGTGTTCCGCTGCACGAGGTCGAAGAGCGCGGTCCCGTAGCCGCCGCCCCGGTGGGCGCGGCGGGCGCGCACGCCCCGGTGGAACTCGGAGCCGATGGTCACCACCACGAAGGCGCTCATCGCGAAGCAGAGGATCGCGTAGGGGTGGCGCATCCCGAAGGCGACAAGGAGCACGCCGGCGGCGACCCCGGAGAGCAGGGGGACCGTGAAGTTCCGCTTGAGGCTGTCGATTGACGAGCGCCGCCAGGCGAGGAGCGGCCCGACCCCGGTCATCAGCAGGAGCGCGAGCCCGAGCGGGACGTTCACCCGGTTGAAGAAGGGCGCTCCGACGCTGATCTGTTCGCCCTGCACCGCCTCGGAGAGGACCGGGAAGAGCGTCCCCCAGAGCACCGCGAAGCAGGCGGCGAGCAGCAGCAGGTTGTTGAACAGGAAGCCCGACTCGCGCGAGACGACCGCTTCGAGTTCGTTCTCGGTGCGGAGGTCCTTGATCCGGGTGATCAGGAGCGCCGCCGAGAGGATGGCGGCAAAGATGATGAAGACGAGGAAACGCCAGGCGAACTCGGAGGACGCGAAGGCGTGCACCGAGGAGACGATCCCGCTCCGGGTGAGGAAGGTGCCGAAGACGCAGAGCAGGTAGGTCACGATCACCAGTCCCGCGTTCCAGATCTTCAGCATCCCCTTCCGTTCCTGGATCATCACCGAGTGGAGGAAGGCGGTGCCGGTGAGCCAGGGCATGAGCGCGGCGTTCTCCACCGGGTCCCAGCCCCAGTAGCCGCCCCAGCCGAGTTCCACGTAGGCCCAGCGGCCGCCGAGCAGGATGCCGCTGCCGAGGAAGAACCAGGCGATGAGCGTCCAGCGGCGGGTGTTCTGGATCCAGGCGGCGTCGAGCCGCCGGGTCCACAGCGCCGCCACGCAGAACGCGAACGGGATCACGAACCCCACGTAGCCGGTGTAGAGGATCGGCGGGTGGATCGCCATGATCGGGTGCTGGAGCAGGGGGTTCAGCCCGTTCCCGTCGCGGGGAGTGAAGGGGATGGGCCCGGCGGCGGTGATCTCGGCGAGCTGCCCGAACGGGTTGCACACCCAGTAGTTCATGTAGGCGAAGAACAGGATCACGCCGCCGAGGGTGGCGACCACGTGGGGCATGAGCTCGTCGCGCCGGCGGCTGATGGCGCAGGCCGCCGCGAAGACGAGCATCAGGAACGTCCAGAAGAGGAGCGATCCGTCGTTCCCGGCCCAGAGCGCCGAGACCTTGTAGTACCAGGGCAGGGCGGCCGCCGAGTAGCTCGCGACGTACTCGAAGCGGAAGTCGTCGGCGAGGAAGAGGGCGAGGAGCGCCGCCACCGAGAGCGCCGAGAAGCCGGCGGCGGCGATCAGGGCCCGGCGGGCGCTGTTCACGAGCTGCGAGGACTGCCTTTTGACCCCGAGCAGCGAGGCGGCGACGGCGTAGGCGCACATCACCACCACGGCCATCAGCGAGAAGTTGCCGAGGTGGTGCACTGTCTGCCGGCGCCCTCAGCGGCTCACCGGGCGGCGGCTAGCCGTCGGTGGCTTGCCGTCCCGCGGGCGTTGTCGCGGCGGGAGCGGTCTTCGTCTCTTCGTAGGCGGCGTCGTACTTGGAGGCGCACTTCGCCTGCACGTGGTTCGCTTCGAAGGAACCGTCCTGGAGGAGGTGTCCCTCGGCGACGGCCTGCGCCCGGTCCACGAGCGTGTCCGGCAGCGGCTCCCGGCCGGTGTAGAGCACCGCGAGGCGCGAACCCTCGTGCTCGATCTCGAACCGGACCTTGCCCTCGCCCTCGGAGGTGATCGTCCCGGGAACCACGTCTCCGGCGACCCGGAGCCGCCGCCCCTCGGCGCGCGGTCCCATCGCCTGCAGTTCGCCGACCGTCTGGTAGTAGGCCTTGCCCTCCTGGACCCCCGTGATCAGGAGCCCGGTCAGCGCGGCCAGGAACAGCCCGCCACCCACGAAGAACTTGGCCTTGCGCACCGCCATAACGGGGAAATCCTAACACTTCGGAGCGCCGGCCTCCGGCCGGCATCGCGGCCCGCGAGGGCCGCGAAACCTGCGCCGCTGGAGGAGCCCCTATGATCGCGAGCGTCACTCACACCCCCGGAGGTCGCCATGAAGCCCACCCGCCGCGAGTTCATCGGCAGCGTTTCCGCCGCCGCCGTCCTGGCCCCGCCCCGACCGGCGACTCCGGCCGCGGCCGATGACGATCCCCTCGGCGTCCGGGCCGACTTCCCGGTGGTCGAGGAGGGCGTCTATCTCAACTGCGCCTACATCGCGCCGTCGCCGGTCCCGGTGGCGGACGCCGTCCGGAAGTTCCACGACGCCAAGACGCGGAGCCCCCTGAGCCTCCCCGCGATGATGGACGAGGCGGCCGCCGCGCGCCGGAAGTTCGGCCGGCTCATCGGGGCCGCGGAGCGCGAGGTCGGGCTGCTCTATTCGACGACGGACGGCGAGAACATCGTGGCCCGGTCGCTCGGCCTCGAAGCCGGCGACAACGTCGTGATCGATGACCTCCACTACCAGAGCACCTACGTCCTCTATCAGCGGCTCGCCGAGACCACGGGGGTCGAGGTCCGGGTGGTGTCCTCCCGGGGCGGCGCCGCGCCGGTCGAGGCGTTCGCGGAGCGGATCGACGCGCGCACCCGGGTGGTGTCCGTGGCGTGGGTCTCCAACCAGAACGGCTACCACCACGACCTCAAGGCCCTCGCCGAACTGGCCCACGACCGGGGCGCCTACCTCTCCGCCGACGCGGTCCAGGGAGTCGGGATGCTGGACTTCGACGTGAAGGAGACCGGCGTGGACTTCCTGACCACCGGGACCTACAAGTGGCTGCTGGCGGGGCTCGGAGTGGCCGCGTTCTACGTCCGCGACGAGCTGCTGGACCTCGTGGGCCCCGATCGCTTCGGGCACCTCCACGTCGAGGAGTCGCTGGGCGACTACCGCTACCGGCTCTACGACGACGCGCGGAAGTACGAGTACGCGAGCCTGTCGTTCGAGTCGGTCTTCCAGTTGAGCGCGGCGCTCGACTACCTGCACCGGGTCGGCGTGCCGAACATCGAGCGGCACACCGTCGGCCTGGCCCACCGCCTCCAGGAGGGCCTCACCGCCCAGGGACACGCCGTCCTCACCCCACGCGGCAACCGCTCCTCCATCGTCGCCCTCGAGCACGGCCGCGACGCCGACATGGTCCGGCGCTCCCTCGACGAGGCACGGATCAAGGTCAGCTTCCGGGCGGGAGACACCCAACTCCGCATCTCCCCGGCCCTCTTCAACAACGCCGCCGAGATCGACGCGCTCCTGGACGTGACGGGCGCCTGGGCGTAGGAGCACGGCGCCTGGGACCGCCGGTCTTCAGACCGGCACGCGCCGCGCTCCGCGCCGCGCCCGTCGCAACCCCACCCAGCTTCCCACCACCCTACGATTGCATCGCACCTCGGCGGAGGTGACGCGACGGTTTGTAACGCCGGTATCCCTACCGGCACCGCGTCGCTCCGCGCCGCGCCCGTCGTAACC
>JAJEFG010000071.1 GCA_022820545.1 Acidobacteriota bacterium
CGCCGAGCGCAGCGAGGCGAAACCGCACAACCCCAATGAGCGGCCCGCCAGCTCTCACGTTTCCGCGGCGCGGCGCCATCAACGCGGGTTTCGCGCTCCCGCGCGATGCCGGCCAGAGGCCGGCGCTCCGAGGCGGCGCCATCACGGCGGTTGGCCGACCCGCGGGACAGCTACCGCCGGAAGTACCAGACCGGCACCGCGGCGCTCCGCGCCGCGCACGTCGCAACCACACGCAAGAGGGGCGCAAAAGGGTGGCCCCCGTCTCGACGTGGAGCTCAGGAGCGGCGGTGGCACCCACGGCTCGGAGCGCCGGCCTCTGGCCGGCATCGCCGAGCGCAGCGAGGCGAAACCGCACAACTCCACTGAGCGGCCCGCCGGCTCTCACGTTTCCGCGGCGCGGCGCAATCAGCGCGGGTTTCGCGCTCCCGCGCGATGCCGGCCGGAGGCCGGCGCTCCGAGGTGCTATTACCGCCGGAAGTACTCGACCTGCCATCTCCGCACGGCGCGGTTGTGCTCCCGGAGCGTGCGGTTGAACTCGTGGGTGCCGTCGTTCCGGGAGACGAAGTAGAGGAAGTCGGTCTCCGCCGGGAAGAGGACCGCGTCGAGCGCGGCGATCCCGAATGAGGCGATGGGTCCGGGGGGGATGCCGCCCACCCGGTAGGTGTTGTAGGGCGAATCGATGTCGAGGTCCCGCCTCCGGATGTTGTTCCCGGTGTCTCCCGCCTGGCGCATCGCGAACAGGACCGTCGGATCGGACTGCAGCGGCATCCGGCGTTCGAGCCGGTTCCAGAACACCGAGGCGATGACGGCGCGCTCGTCCGGGCTTCCCGTTTCCTTTTCCACGATCGAGGCCAGGGTGGCGATCTCGCGCAGCGAGCGGCCGAGTTCCTCCGCCCGGGCGCGGCGCCGCTCGGTCCAGAGCGCCCGGAACTGTCCCACGAGCACCGCGGTCACCCGTTCCGGACCGGCCTCCGGCGGCAGCCGGTAGGTGCTCGGGAAGAGATACCCCTCGAGATCCCCGGCGTCGGGGTCCAGGTCGCCGATCAGGCGCTCCGCCGCCGCCGGGTCCGAGAAGACGGCGAGCAGTGCGTCCGCGGCCCCGGCGCCCTGCTCGGCGAGAAGGGCGGCGGTGGCTTCCCGGTCGAGTCCCTCGGGGACGGTGACCGGCAGGGTCGCCACCTCCCCGTCCACGATCCGGGCAATGATCTCGGCGGGAGTGAGGGCGCCTTCGAAGTGGTAGAGGCCGGCCTGCAGGCGGCTCCCCAACCTCTCCCGGGTGACTCCCCGCAGGAAGACCCGGCGGTCGGCCACGACGCCGGAGGCCTCGAGGCGGTTGGCGATCGTTTCCGCGGTCGAGCCCCGCCCTACCCGGAAGAGCACGGTTCCCCGATGCGCCGCGTACGGGCGCTCCAGCGCCTCGTCAAGCGGTTTCAGATAGAAGATCCGGTAGCCCAGGAGCCCGAGGGCCGCGGCGGCCAGGCCACCGAGCAGGAGGAGTACCAGCCACCGGCTCCGCCGGGACATGGTTCCTGCCTCCGGATCGCGCTCCGACGGATCAGCCGGGATCGTTAGCAGCCGTCCGGCGCCGTTTCAACGCCCGGGTCGCCAGGTCCAGCTCCGGATCGTCGTCGTCGAGTTCCGCAGGCTCGATCTCGAGGTCCGCGGGCCCCAGGCTGGGGGCCACCCCCACTCCCAGGATGTCCTCGCCGTCCGGCCCCCGGATATGGGCGGTGGAGAGCAGGATCGCGTCCCCCTCCGGCAGCTCGATCAGTTCCGGGCGCCCGGTGCGCCCGGCGGTGCGCCGCCCGACCACGTCCACGTTCTCGCGGGACTTGAGGACTGCAGCGAGCACTTCCCCGGGACACACCGTGCCGCGGTTGACCGCCACCGCCAGCGGTCCCTCGAAGAGCGGCTCACCGGCCGGCGCCGGGAGTGGCGTCGTGACTTCCTCACCGTCGGCGTCGCGCTGCACGAGCTGGGCTTCTTCACCCTCCGCGAAGACGCCGGCGACTTTGGCGCCGGCCTCGCAACCGCCGCTGCCGCGGCTTCCGCGCAGGTCGAGAACGAGGCTGTCCGCGCCGCCGGCCTCGAGCGACTGGATCGCCTCCGCCAACTGGGCAGCCGTTCCTTCGTGGAACCGCCGGATCCGCACCAGCCCGATCCCTTCTTCGAGCATGCGATGCTCCACGGAGGGATCGGCGAGCACGGTGCGCTCCAGCGTGACCGGGCGGGGCTCCGGGTCCGTGGCGCTGCGGAGCGACAGTTCCACCGAGGTGCCCGGCTCCCCGGCGAGCAGCAGCAGGGCGACGGGAATCCGCAGTTCGCGGGTGTTCCGGCCGTCGATCGCGGTGATCGCGACGCCTCGCTCGATCCCGGCCGCGGCCGCCGGCGAGCCCGGCAGCACGTCGTCCACGTGCAGGTAGTACCGTTTCTGCAGGCCGATCCCGACGCCGGCACGCAGCGACCCGCGGTTCCGGTAGCGGGCGAGTTCATCGGCGCTCAGGTAGGCGCTGTCGGCGTCGAGCGCCTCGAAGATGCCCCGCACGGCTCCGTCCATCAGGAACGCCGGGTCCACCGGCTCCAGATACTGGTCGCGGATGAGCATCAGGGCGCCGTTGAACACCTCGAGCGCCTGGTAGGTGGACTCCTGGGCAACCGTTCCGGCTGCCGGAGTGCTTCCGCCCGAAACGGGTACGGCCCCCGCGACCCCCAGGACGGCGACTGCCGCGGCGGCCACCAGGGTGCCGGGCCGGGCCGGCCGGTCCGGACGCCGGCCCGGGGATTCCATTGCGCGTGGGATCAGGAGCCGGATACCTGGAACTCGACCGTCTCCGTCACCGACTGCCCGCTGCCCGCGTCCCGGACGGTGATCTCGGCGGTGTAGTCACCGGCTTCGAAGGGTTCCCGCCGGCCGTCCTGGAAGAGCCGCGCGAGGGGAACGTCCACGATCGCGATCGAGAGTTCCGCGGAGGCGAGGTTGAACGCCGTCGGGTTGTACCGGAGGTACTGCTCGCCGTCCTTCCTGAAGGTGATCTGCCACGACAGGTTCGGCTCGCCGCTCGCGTCGTACCCGTAAGCGTTGAACACGAGCCGCAGCGCGTCGCCCGGCGCGTACACGGTGGAGACCTTCGGGACGAAGTGGAATCCGCCCACCAGCAGCGCCCTGCCGGGCTCGGGAGTGAAGTCCTCGACGCGGGAGCCGTCGGAGAACCGCGCCACCGACGACAGCATGAACTCTCCGCTCCCGAAGTTGGGGCTCTCGATCTCCTTGGTGATCGTCCCGTGGGTCTGGGTGGCGGGGTCCAGGATTCCGGCGTAGATCGAATAGGCGCCGGGCGCCATCTGCATCGGCATCTCCAGGACGGTCGGGCCGCCCGCCGGCCCCTTCTGAATCTCCACCGTGCGCTCGTCGTAGCCGATCACGGTGCCGAGCCCATCCACCACGTTGTAGAACACCGAGACGGTGGCCCGGTCGCCATTCCAGGTGATGCTGTCGGTATCGAGCTCGAAGACCGCGGCGACGTAGGTGTCGCCGACGTTCGAGCGGAAGAACGAGAAGGCCGCGTCCATGCCGATCCCGGTACCCGGCTCGCCGCCGGCCCGGAGCGCGTTCAGGATCGTCTTGCCGGGGCTGTTCGGGTCCAGCAGCGCCCGCGTTTCGGCCCCGAAGAGATCCTCCACGTCGGGGAGTTCGCCGTCGGCGTTCAGGGTGAAGTTGATCTGGCTGGGCCAGACGATCTGCCGCGCCCGCGCCCGCTCGATCGCGGCTTCGATCTCGTCGTTCCGGATGAGCCGCATTCCCAGGTTGGTGGTCCGGAATTCGAGTTCCATGCCGTCGGGAAGGCCGCGGTCCGGATTGGGGACGTAGGTGAACTTCATCCCGCCGCCCGGGCCGCCCATGCCCATGCCGCCGCCGCCACCGCCGCCACCTCCGGCGCCGGGAGCTCCGCCGCCACCCGCGACCGGGTTCTCGCCGGTGGCGCCGGCCGGCGGACGCCCCCCGCCCCCGGAGGACATGCGGCCTCCGGTCTGCTCGCGGTTGTCCGGCGGTCCGAAGAGCAGCATCACGAGCGCCATGTCGGTGCGGGAGCCCCGCTGACCCCGCCGGCCGAACTGGTCGTCGGCCTGCTCCCGCCAGTTGTTGAACTGGTCCTCGGCGCGGTCCGGATCGTGCGGATTCTGGCTGCGGCGCGCCCAGAAGTGCTCCCTGAACCTGTTGCGCTGGTTCCGCGGGAGGTTCTCGAACACCTGCCGTTCCTGCGCGGTCATGATCGGCTCGACCTCTTCCAGCCAGCGCCGGTCGCCGCGGCTCAGGCTGTCCTGGGCCAGTGCGGGGAGCGCGAGCGCGAACATCGCAACCGCCGCGACGCCCGCCATAACGAGAGAGAAGCGGGGGGTGACCCGCGTTGGATCAGGCATGAGGCCTCCTGAAGCTGGGCGGCCACGGGGCCGGGGCTCCACCCCGGACGCGACTCGCAAGCCCATGAAATTGACCTGAAAGAATACGTCCGCGGGGGGTTTGCCGCAAGCATCGGAGACCACGCTATACTCGATTTCGATGTCGCCTTCAATACCCCGGTCGCCGCGCCGATTTCGCCCGCCCGTCGCCGGCTTTCTCCTCGCCGGGCTGGCGCTCTGGGCCCTGGGCTGCGGTACCGCCCCCAAGCGCACCTGGACCGTGGAAGAGATCCGCGCGGACCTGAACCACCGGATCACGCCGGACGTACTCGCCAGCGTCGAGATTCCCTTCGAGATCGACGACGAGATCCGCGCCCTCGCGTTCCGGGTCACCGAGAACCTCCGGACCGACAAGGAGAAGATGCGGGCCATCATCCGGGCGATCCGGCAGCACACCGGCGGGACGATTTCGTACGACTGGCTCTCCAACAAGACCGCGAAGAGCGTCTTCCGGGAAGGCCGCGGGAACTGTCTCGCCTACACGAACCTCTTCGTCGGGATGTCGCGGGCGGTGGGCGTCGAGGCGGTCTACGTGGACGTCACCACGATCGAGAAGGTCACCAAGGAAGCCGAGGTCATCGTGAACAGCGGCCACATCACCGGCGGCATCAAGGACGGCCCCGACCTGATCTTCGTGGACTTCACCTCGAATCCGGAGCGCGAGTACGCGGGCGCCAAGATCATCGACGACTTCGAGGCCATTTCGAACTTCTACAACAACCAGGGCTTCCTCTACGGCTACTTCGCCGAAGCGCTCGCCGACCAGGGGGGCTTCGACCCGCTGGCCCGGGAGATCGAGATGTACGAGCTGGCGCTCTCGATCCGGCCCAACTTCAATCGCGCCCGGAACAACCTGGGCGTCGCCTACAAGCGGCGCGGCCGGGTGAACGACGCGATCGAGCAGTACCAGTTGGCGCTCGACCTCGAACCCGACTTCACCGAGGCCCGCGCCAACCTCGCGAGCGCCTATTACTCCCAGGGAGAAACCGACCAGGCGATCGAGCAGTTCCGGCTCGCGGCGCGGAACGACGACGACGACGCCTACGTGGTCTATCACCTCGGAGTGCTGCACTACCACGAGGGCAAGTACCGGCAGGCGGCCGACTACTTCCGCCAGGCGATTTCGCGCAACCGGCAGATGGCGGACGCCCGGTTCTTCCTCGGCGAGGCGCTGCTGAAGCTCGGCGACGAGGACAGGGCGATGCGGGAATACGAGCGGGCGATCGAGATCGACCCGAACTTCATCTCCGCGCGCGCCAAGCTCGATCTCCTGCGGGATGCCCAGCGGGAGCGGTCGCGCGGCGGAGAATCGCCCGGCGACGCCCCGCGCCGTTGACGACTCGGGAGTCCTGACCAACTTTCTCCTTGCGGGTAGAAGGGGAAACCGCGGGCCTCAAGTCCCGCGACCGGAAGGTACTGGAGCGCCTCGGCCAGCGGCGGTTGCCTCCGGCCGCGCTCCTCACCCAGGAGTTCGCCCGGCAGCTCGCGGGCATTTCCCACACGATCCGGCGGCAGGTGGGGGCGCTCGTGGACCGGCGCGGGACCATCACCTGGGTCGGGGTGGGAGACGCTCACCGCATCGAACTGCCCGACCTGAAGCGCCAGCGGGTGGCGGGGCGGCGGCTGCGCGGGCTGCGGTTCGTCCACACCCACCTCGCCGACGAACCGCTGACCCGCGACGACCTGGCCGACCTCGTTCTTCTCCGGCTCGATCTGATGGCGGCCCTGACGGTGCGGGAGGACGGTCTTCCCGGAGTCGTGCACGCCGCTCACCTGAGGCCGCCCGGCCGCCCCAATCACGAAGGGTCTGACGAGGAGACGCCCTGGGAACTGCTGCCGCCGGTTCCTCCGAGTCAGCTCGATCTCGACTGCACGGAGCTCCTCGCGGACCTGGAGCGAACGTTCGCCCGATTCGCTCCGGAGCGCCCGGGCCGGAGGTATTCGGGACGCGCGATTCTGGTCGGGGTGGGAGAGAAGGCGCTGCCGCTCGGGGACGTGATGGAAGAACTGGCGGAACTGGCGCGGGACGCGGGTCTCGAGGTGGTGGATTCGCTCGTGCAGCGCCGGGCCCGCCTCGATCCCCGCACGCTGGTCGGCCGCGGAAAACTGGAGGCGCTGGTGATCCGGGCGCTCGACCGCGGGGCCGACCTGATCCTGTTCGCGTGCGACCTGAGCCCCTCCCAGGCGCGGAACATCTCGCAGGCCACCGATCTCAAGGTCCTCGACCGCACCCAGTTGATCCTCGACATCTTCGCCCGCCGGGCCACGAGCCGGGAGGGGAAGCTGCAGGTCGAGCTCGCCCAGTTGCGCTACCGGTTGCCGCGGCTCGTCCAGCGGGACACGTCGCTCTCGCGGCTCGGCGGCGGGATCGGGGGCCGGGGACCCGGAGAGACGCGCCTTGAAGTGGACCGCCGGCGGGTGCGCGAGCGCATCGCCCGGCTGCAGCGCGACCTGGCCCGGGTCGCGGTGAAGCGCGACGTGCGCCGGAAGCGCCGCGAGGTGCGTGGTCTTCCCGTGGTCTCCCTCGTCGGTTACACGAACGCCGGCAAGTCCACGCTGCTCAACCGGTTGACCCGCAGCGAAGTCGCCGCGGGCGACCGCATGTTCGAAACCCTCGATCCGACGAACCGCCGGCTTCGGGTGCCGGTCGAGCGCGAGGTGCTGCTCGCGGACACCGTCGGTTTCATCCACGATCTCCCCGAGGACCTCATCGAGGCGTTTCGCGGCACCCTCGAGGAAATCTCGGCGGCGTCGCTGCTGCTCCAGGTGGTGGATGCCTCGAGTCCCCGCCTCGACTCAAGAGCCGCCGCCGTGGAAGGCCTGCTCGCCGAACTCGGGTTCCTGGAGATTCCCCGCGTCGTCCTGCTCAACAAGGTGGACCGGCTCGACGCGGCGGCCCGGGCCGCGCTGCCGCAGCGCCTGGCCGGCGCGGAGACGTGGCACGTTTCCGGAATCACCGGCGAAGGACTCGAGGACCTGGTGGGCGGGATCGCCCGGCTCATTCCCGTCAAACCGGTGGGTGTTGCTCCCGGGTTTCCCGCGCCGACTCGCCCGGAGCGGAATCTGTCGCTTCGCTGAGACCGGCGGCCTCGCCGGCGAGGCGGTTCAGCGTCTCGTAGCGGGCCGGGTCCGCCCTCCCGGCGGCCACCGCCGCCCGGACCGCGCAATCGGGTTCGGTGCGGTGGGAACAGTCGGGGAAGCGGCAGTCCTCGGCGTATGCGGCCAGGTCGGGATGGGCGGCGCGGATGCGGGCTTCGGTCAGCCCGTCGAGGCCCAGCGCCCGGATTCCCGGCGTGTCCACGATCTCGCCGCCGCCGGGGAGCCGGATGAGTTCCGCGGCAGTGGTCGTGTGGCGGCCCCGGCCCCGGCGATCGAGCCCGCCGCTCCGCCGTCCGGGTACGCCGAGAGCGGCGAGCAGTTCGGTCTTCCCGACTCCCGAATGGCCGAAGAGCACGGCGCGGCCCCCCGCCACGCTGGCCCGGAACGCGTCGAGGCCCGCTCCGCTGCGCGTGCTCGTGCGGTGCACTTCCAGCTCCAGGGCGCGATAGGGCGCGAGGTTGCGATCGAGGTCCGCGAGGTCGCTGCCCGTCGCGAGGTCGAGCTTGTTGAAGACCAGGACCGGTGTCACGCCGGCGTCGTAAGCGACCACCAGCGAGCGGTCGAGGAAACCGGTCCGGTACGGCGGTTCCGCGAAGGCCGAGACGATGTAGCAGCGGTCCAGGTTCGCGGCGAAGACGCGCATCTCCCGCCGCTCCGGCGGACCGACCGCCCGGCGCAGCGCGTTCTTGCGGGGAAGCACCGCGGTGATGCGCCCGCCGGGTTTACCGGGCCGGGAAGGCTGCCGTCCGCCCGGCTCGATCTCCTCGACGAGAACCTCGTCTCCCACGACCGCGGCGGTTCCCGGAGGCCGCCGCTCCCGCGATCCGAAGAGCCGGCCGCCGAGGGCGCAGCGGAACAGGGACTCCGGCTCCCCGCGTGGGCCGGGAGGGATCAGGACGGTCGCTACCTTCCGGCCGATCCGCACCACGGTCCCGGACCGGCTCATCGGCCGGATGCTAGCGGGCGGGGACAGGGGAGACGCGGACGCCGAAATCGGGCGCCACCGGGCCAACCGGCCGGCAGGTCTTCCCGTGCTACCTTTCTGGAACAGTGCCGAGAGCGTTGGGGAGCCTTGTATCCGTGTCGGCGATGGCGACGCAAACCACCGTGGCCAGGGGCCTTCTGGCGCTGGCCCTGGCGGTCCTGGCCGGCGGGCTCGAAGCGTCCACGGTCCGGCGCCTGACGCTCGATGAGATGGCCCTCCGGGCCGACCAGATCTTCACCGGGCGGGTGGTCGGCATCGCGAGCCGGTTGAATGCGCGGCGCACCGGCATCCACACCTTCGTCACCATCGAGGTGGACGAGTACCTCAAGGGGGGCCGCCGGAACCTGCTCACCCTGAGGTTCCTGGGAGGCGACGCCGAGGGCTACCGGCTGGTGGTTCCGGGTTCTCCCGTGTTCCACCTCGGTGAGGAGGTTCTCGTGTTCAGCGACGGTGGGGCCGGAAGGATCCCGACCGTGCTGGGCATGGCGGCGGGCAAGTTCACGGTGGGCCTCGATCCGGAAACCGGGAATCGCGTGCTCGAGCGGTCCCTGGCCGGTCTGATTCTCGAGGATTCCGGCGGAGTGCCGCCGGCCCCCGGAGCGGCCCTGTCGGGGGGACCGGTGCCGCTCGACGAAGTGCGCCGCATCGTGAGGGAAGCGCTCGTCCAGTGAGAGGGCCGGGTTTCTCCGCCGCCGGGTCCCGGCGGGCGGTCCGCCTCCTGGAGGTCCTGCTCGCGCTGTCGGTGGGGATCCCCGCAGCCTCGGGATACCAGTTGATCCGCGGCCGCGGATTCGTCTGGGCCGACGGCCTCCGTCCCGTCGGGTACTGGGTGGCCAATGTGGCGGACGATTCCATGACGGTGGACGAGGTGGTCGCCGAAACGAGAGCGGCTTTCGACACCTGGACCACCCCGGAGGAGGTCGGCCTCTCGTTTTCGTACCGCGGCAAGACCAACCAGCGTCCCTTCGAGTTCTTCGACCGGACCAACGCAGTGGGCTTCACTTCGCGCGAACAACTGGCCGAGTTCGGGCTCTCCGACGTCACGCTGGCGGTGACGAGCTGGCTCACCATCATCGAGACCGGGGTCATCGCCGAGGCGGACATCATCATCAATCCGGCCTACAACTGGACGGACACCCCCGAAGCGGGAGGCTGGGACTACCGCTCGACGATGATTCACGAGGTCGGCCATTTCCTCGGGCTGGGTCATTCGGGTGTCGGCCGCCAGTCGGAGGGTTCGCTGCTCGCCGGCTCGAGCGTCATGTGGCCGTACGGGTTCGGAAGCGGTACCGCTCTCGGGCGGGAGCTCACCGCCGATGACATCACCGGGGCGTCGGTCCTCTACCCCGGCGCGACGACTCCCACCGGGACCATCCACGGCGTCGTCCGCCGCGCTTCGGGGGATGGGGTGCGCTACGCCCACGTGGTCGCCTACGAGCCGGTGCTCGACCACACCGTGGGCGGCTGGGCGGACGGGGAGGGCAACTACGAGATCGCCGGACTGCCCGACGGCCGTTACGTGCTGCGCGTGAATCCGATCCCCGAAGGCCACTCCGCCAGCACCTACTTCTTCCCCTTCGGCCGGGCCGACACGGATTTCAGCGTCACCGTGCATCCCCGCCTCGCGACGGTCTCGGAGGGCGGCACGACCGAGGTCAGCCTCGAGGTCAGCCAGTGACGCCGCGGCCGCCAGGCCTGGTCGTCCTGCTGGCCGCACTGCTGGTCGCCGGCCTGGCCGCCGCGGAGTCCCCGCGCGGGAATTCGGGCCCGCACCCGGGCGCTTCCGCCGCCCCCGGCCCCGATGACCACAAACTCGGCGAGATCCTGCAGAGTCTCCGCGAGGCGGCGGAGCAGGCATCCAGCGCCGCGCAGACCGCCCCCCGCCGCCAGGGGCCGGTCTTCTCGCAGCCGGGGGACTGGACGCATGCCGAAGCGGCCGTCGTCATCGGCAGTCAACTGGTGAACCAGGACCTGGGGTTTTCCCGGAACATCTTTCAGACGGTGAGCGCCGAAGCCGAAGACGTCGGGTTCGGCCAGCACCTCGGCGCCCGCGGGGCGTTCTTCGTGAACCGCTACCTGGGAGCGGAAGCCGGGTTTACCCGGACCACGACCGATTTCGAGTTCTCGGTCACCGATGAGGAGGCCGGGTTCACGGTCTTCCCGGAGCCCCTGGAGCAGGTGAGCCAGGAGGCTTCCGTGTCCGCGGTGCTGCAGTGGCCGCGCGCCGCCGTCACTCCCTACGGAGTCGTCGGCTACGCGTGGAGAACGTCGGAGGTCGAGGGAGCCGAACCCTTCGAATCCGGCGCGGTCGTCGTCGGTATCGGGATCAAGGTGCCTTTCCCGGGTGCTCCGGTGTCGCTGGCGTTCGACTACCGCCGCATCGAGTTCCGGGATGAAGAAGCCGACGCGCTGCGGCTCGCGGAAGGTGGAGTGGGGAGTCCGACGGTGTCCGCCTTGACCCTGGGTCTCGTCGTCCGCCTGAATGTAAACCGCTAGCAGCCAGGGACGGTCAGGAGCCGGACGGCGGGGCGGAAGGCAGTCCGCGGGTCGCCGCCCGAAACAGGAACCGCAGGGCCCCGTCCCGGCGGGCCGCGACGCTCGTGACGGCGACCACGGCGGCCACGCTGAACCGCGACAGCCGGACGCTTTGGCCCCGCCGGAAGGAGGGGGTTTGGTGGACGCGGCGCAGCGCGAGCACCGCCAGTCCGACCGCCCACAGGAGATGCCGCCGGATCCCGGCCTCGCGCCTCGGAATCAGCAGGATGAACCGGAGGGCGTTCGAAAGGTGGCCGCGGGTGATCGCCACCAGTCGGGAGAGCCCCTCGTCGAATCCTGGAGCCGCCCGGCCCGCGGCGAGCGAGGCGAGGTCGAAACCGGCGGCGCGGAACACGTCCTCGGGGAGCCAGCAGGCGCCGTTTCCCCAGTCGTCCCAGACGTCCTTGAGAATGTTGGCCATCTGCAGCCCCTGTGCGTGGGAGACCGCGAGGGCCGTCAGCTCCTTCCGGTGGCCCTCGATCTCGCCGGAGTAGTCGCAGAACAGCTCGACGAGCATTTCGCCGACGACCCCGGCGACGAAGTAGCAATACCGGTCGAGCTGACCGAGGTCCTTCAGGCCGACCGAGCCCGGGTCCCGCTGAAACTCCGCCATGCCCCGCGACATCACCCGGATACAGCGCTCGATGGCGGCTCGCTGCGGGGCGCGAAGCTCCGCGGTCACCCGCAGGATGCGGTGCGCGCCCGCCGCGAGTTCCCGCTCCGCCTCCGGTGTGGCCGGCGTCAGCGCCGCCGCCAGATCGCGGCCGAAGGATGCGGCGTCCTGGCGTCCGGCGACGACTTCGAACAGACGTTCCCAGAGCGCCGCCTTCCGTGCCGGCGAGAACCCGGGCTCGTCTTCGATCGTGTCGGTGATGCGGCAGAGCAGATAGGCGTTCGCAACCGCCGGCCGGAGACGATCGGGGAGGGCCGGGATCGTGAGGGCATAGGTGCGCGAGACGGCCTGGAGAATCCTCGCCTGGTAGGCGAGGTCGCCTTCCCTCCCGCCGCCGGGCGACGCGGTCATCATGCTCCCGACGGCTGCGGGAGGCCGCGGGCGCACAGTCTGAAGAGGAGCCGGAGGGCCAGGTTCGAGCGGGCGAAGACGCTGGTCACCACCACGACCGCCCAGACGCTGCGCCGGGACACCTTGACCTCGCTACCGCTCGCGAATGCCGGCGTCCGCCGGATGCGGCGCAGGGTGAGCAGCGCCAGACCCAGGGGCCACAGGCAGAACCGCCGGAGGCCGGTTTCGCGGGCCGGAATGATGAGCGTGTAACGGAGCGCCGCCTCGAGATGCTCGCGGGCTACGGCGACGAGTTCGACCAGCCCCGCGGCGAACGCCGGATCGGTCCTTCCGGCGGGAAGCGAGTCGAGCTCCAGACCTGCGGCGCGGAAGACGTCGCGCGGCAGCCAGCAGGCGCCGCGGCGGTGGTCTTCCCAGATGTCCTTGAGCACGTTGATCATCTGGAGACCCTGGCCGAAGGGGACCGACAGTGCGAGCAGGTCCGCGCGCCGCTTGCGCATCTCGGCGGAGTACTCGCAGAAGAACGCCGTGAGCGTCTCTCCCACCACTCCGGCGACGTGGTAGCAGTAGCGGTTCAACGCTTCGAGGTTCCGGAGGCCGCGGAGGGTGGCGCCGCGCTGAAACTCCACCATGCCGCGCGTCATGATCCGCACGCAGCGCTGGATCGCCCCGCGTTGCGCGTCGCTGAAGCGGGCGGTGACGCGCAGCACCCGCGCCGTATTGGCGATCAGGTCGCGTTCGGCTGCGGAAGCGGCGGCGGACAGCCTCGCTCCCAGATCGCGGGAGAAGGCACTCGGGTCGCCCGCGCCCGAGACGAGTTCGACGAAGCGGCCCGAGAAGTTCTCCTTCTCGTCCGGCGAGAGGGCCGGCTCGTCCTCGATCGTGTCGGCGATCCGGCAGAGGAGGTAGAGGTTCCCGGTGGCGTCGTACAGGTTCCCGGGCAGGGGGCGGAGGGTGAGCGCGAACGTCCGCGCCACCCCTTCCAGGATGCGCCGCTGGTAGGCGAGATCTCCGTCCGCCGGCCCGTGTGGAGGGTCTGTTGTCATGGGGAAGGGGTCTCGGCGTCTCGCGGCCGCGCCCGGCGCCACCCGGCCGGGGCATGTCCGAAGGAGGCGGCCGCGCCCGGGATGCCCCGCGGGTTCCGGCACCGGCCTACAATTGCGAAGGCTAGCCGGTGTAGCTCAGGGGTAGAGCAGCTGATTCGTAATCAGCAGGTCGGTGGTTCAAATCCACTCGCCGGCTCAGCCGTCCCCGGCCGCGGACTTCCATCGCGTCCAGATCGCCTGGACCGCGAAGGCCAGCCCCAGCGCGGCGAGAATGGGCGCCCCGCCCAGGAGCAGGATGCCGGGCGGGCCCAGCAGTCCTCCGAGAACGGTCCCGAGGGCGGACACCGGCACTGCCGCCGACCAGAGGACGATGGGAATCCGCGGGCTCATCCGGAAACGCCGCAAGGTCCAGATCAGCGGCAGGGCGAAGACGCACCCGGCGGCATACGCGAACAGGAGACCCCCGCCCAGCGCGGCTGCGTCCCCGACGGGAGTGGGCCCCACGTTTTCCATCACCAGGAGGCGTCCCAGGGCAACCACCGCGAACACGACGGTGTAGGCGGCCCCGTATGCCAGACAGGCGCGATAGCTACGTGGTGGAGCGGTCATCCCGGATCCGTCGCCGGCCCCCACGGGACCCGGCGGGTGTCCCCTTCGGCGATCGGCCCCTCAGTGCGCATCCACGTGGAATTCCTCGAGCGAGGCTCCCAGCTTCGTCAGGTCCTCCGAATCTCCGATGAGCATCAGCTTGTCGCCCCGCTCGATCCGCTGATCGCCCCGGGGCGCGATCATCAGTTCGTGTCCTTCCCGCCGGATCGCCAGGACGAGGATGTTCGCTTCCCGGCCCAGGGCGGAATCGGCGATCGTCCTTCCCGCGAGTCCCGACCGGGAGGTGACGGCGAGTTCGCCGGATCCGAAACCCGGATGGGCCATATCGGAGATGCCGTGCAGCAGGTGGTGGGTTTCCGAACCGCAGAGGTTGCGGAGCACGGCGCGGCTGGCGGTGAGGTGCGGCGAGATGACGTCCCGGGTGGCGGCGCCCGCCCGCTCCAGGTTCGCACGGGAACGGTCTTCCTCGGACCGTGCGATGACGCGGATCCCGGGACGGAGGGCGGCGGCGGTCATGGTGATCGACAGGTTGTCGCTGTCGTTCGGGAGAAGAGCGACGATGGTCAGGGCGCGCCGTACGCCGGCCCGTTCCAGCGTCTCTTCGGAGGAGGCATCCCCGCGGATCACGGTGACACCCTGCCGGATCGCGGCTTCGACGACGTCCGGGGACTCCTCGATCACGCACACCTCGTTCCCGTGCCGCTGGAGACCGGTCGTCACCCGCCGGCCCATCCTCCCGAAGCCGCAGACGATGATGTGATCCTTCATGCGTCGAACTCTCCTCTCCTGCCGCGCCAGCGGCGCCTCGGTGACCCACTGGGCCAGCGCCCCGAACGAGTACCCCAGCGTGGCCACTCCGCCCCCGATGAGCAGTACGGCGAAGAGCCGGCCGGCCGGCGAGAGCGGCTGCACCTCGCCGTAACCCACCGTCGAGACGGTAATGATGGTCATGTAGAAGGCGTCCGCCATATCCCACGACTCGATCCACATGAACCCGAGCGTGCCGGTGACGACGACCCCGGCGGCCGCCGTGGCGGCGGCGCCGAAGCCGAAGTGCCACTGGGCGCGCTGCCAGGGCCGGAAAACGCTCACGGAATGCTCCCGCCGGGACGGTTTGCGGAGGTCGACCCGGCGCGCCCGTGCGTCCCACCTGGACGTACTTGTCCGGGGAACGGAAGGTTCATGGAACCGGTTGGGGCCGGATGGGGCGTCTTCGCACCAGGACGGGGCCGGCTGTTTCGCGGCCCGAACCCCAATCCGGTGGCGGGGGCGGGATTTGAACCCGCGACCTTCGGGTTATGAGCCCGACGAGCTGACCAGACTGCTCCACCCCGCGTCCGGATTTGGGGGAGCGGACTTTACATTCCGGCCGCCGAGTCTGTCAAAACCTCGCCGCCCGGCGCCCTCGACGGCCGGGTCGCGAGTTACTATGAAAGGGAGATCCGGCGGGACCTCGGCAGTGCTGTCGGCGCTCCTTTTGGTCCGCCGACCCGCCTGTTTCCCGAGTGCGTCTGTGACCGTTGCCAACCCGGACTCCCTGCTTGCTCCAGAGGAGGTTGCGCACGCGATCGCGGCGCTCGAAGGGCTGACCGGGGAGCGCGACGTGGATGCGTGGCGCACGGAGCATCTCGGGCGGAAGTCGCGCCTCATGCTGTCGCTGCGGGCGCTCGGGGGAATCGACCGTTCCCGCCGAGCCGCGGTGGGGCGGCTGCTGAACGAGGCGAAGACGCGGCTCGGCGAAGCCCTCGCGGCCAAGCAGGCCGCCCTCAAGGCGCGCCGGACCCTGGATCTGGCGGCGCTCGACGTGAGTCTGCCCGGACGCCCGCTTCCCGCCGGCGGTCTGCATCCCATCACCCGGACCGAGCGGGCCGTGGTTGCCGCCTTCGCCTCGATGGGGTTCCACGTCATCGAGGGGCCCGAGGTGGAACTCGAGTACTACAACTTCGAGGCGCTCCGGATTCCCGCCGATCACCCGGCGCGGGACGCCATGGACACGTTCTATCTGGACGGTCCCGACGGCGCCGCGCCGCTCCTGCTGCGCACCCACACCTCACCGAACCAGATCCGCTACATGGAGCGGCACGAACCGCCCATCCGGCTCATCGCTCCGGGGCGCACGTACCGGAACGAGGCGACCGACGCCACCCACGAATGGATGATCACGCAGACGGAAGTCCTGGCCGTGGACCGCGGACTCACGCTAGCGCACCTCAAGGGGACCCTCTACGAGTTCGCCCGGCATCTCTTCGGGGAGGACCGGGAAATCCGTTTCCGTTGCGACTACTTCCCGTTCGTCGAGCCCGGAGTCGAGGTCTCGATCAGCAGTCCCGACGGCTGGATCGAGATCCTCGGGGCGGGGATGGTGCATCCCGAGATCCTGGCCAACATGGGGTACGACCCGGAGATCCATACCGGATTCGCCGCGGGACTCGGAGTCGAGCGGATCGCGATGCTCCGGCACGGGATCCGGGACATCCGCCGTTTCTACGAAAACGATCTGCGTTTCCTGCGCCAGTTCTAGGGCAAGCTGAAGTGCGCGTTCCGCTCCGCTGGCTCGAGACCATGGTGCCGCTGCCGGAGGACGTCGAGGCGCTCGCCCACCGGCTGACCCTGGCCGGCCTCGAGGTCACGAACATCGAGCGAACGGGCGGCGACTGGGACCGGGTGGTCGTTGGGCGGGTCCTCGAAGTGCAGCCGCACCCGGACGCGGACCGTCTCCGGCTGGTTACCGTGGACAGGGGCGGGGAGCGGCAGACGGTCGTCTGCGGCGCCTCCAACGTGGCCGCCGGACAGGACATCGCGTTCGCCCCGGAGGGGGCGATGCTCACCGACCCGCGGACCGGAGACCTCCGCAAGCTGAAGAAGTCCCGTATCCGGGGCGTGGTGTCCGGCGGGATGGTGTGTTCCGAAGCGGAGCTGGGCCTCTCCGCCGAACACGAGGGGATCCTCGTTCTCGACACCGGCCGGCCGCCGGGGACGCCGCTCCGGGACGTGCTCGGAGACCGGGTGTACGTGTTCGACCTCACCCCGAACCGGGCGGACGCGCTGTCCGTCCTCGGGGTGGCGCGCGAGGTGGCGGCGCTCACCGGCGCCCCGCTGACCCCGCCGGACGTCTCCACGCCGCGGCCGGGACCCGGCATCGAGGGGCGCGCCTCGGTCGAGATCGCCGATCCCGACCTCTGCCGCCGTTTCACCCTGGCTCTCATCGAGGACGTCGAGATCGCACCATCCCCCGCCTGGATGCAGGAACGGCTGACGGCCGCCGGCATGCGTCCCATCAACAACCTCGTGGACATCACCAACTACGTGATGCTCGAGCTGGGCCAGCCCGTCCACGCCTTCGATTACGACACCGTGCGCGACCGTCACATCATCGTGCGGCGGGCGGCGGCGGGCGAAACCCTGACCACCCTGGACGGGAAGACCCACGAACTGAGTCCGGAGCGGCTGGTCATCGCGGACCCCGGGGGGGCGATCGCGCTCGCCGGGGTGATGGGGGGCCTCGAGACCGAGATCACCGATTCGACGCGGAACATCCTTCTCGAAGTCGCGAACTTCGAACCGGCGAGCGTGCGCCGCACCGCCCGCGCCTTCGACCTGCTCTCCGACGCGGCCCGGCGGTTCGCGTGGGGTCTGCCTCCGGAGCTGCCGCCGGTCGCCTCCGCGCGGGTCTGCCGGCTGCTCGCCGAGTACGCCGGTGGCCGCGTTGCGGAGGGAATGGTGGATTCCTGGCCGGTCCGGGAGCCCGGGGTCAGGATCCGTCTGCGCCGCTCGCGGATCCCCCAGGTCCTCGGGATGGAAATCCCGCCGCCGGCGGTGCGGGCGGCGCTCGACGGCCTCGGATTCGAGGTGGAGGAGGACGAGGAGACGCTCGAGGTCGGCGTTCCCTACTGGCGCCGGGACGTGCGGGTTCCGGACGACCTCGTGGAGGAAGTCGCGCGCATCGCGGGCTACGACGACCTTCCGGCGGCGCCGCTGGGCGGCGCCATCCCCCATCATCCGCCGATTCCCGCCCGCGACCTGCGGGAACGGGTGCGGGATCTCGCGGCCGAAGCGGCGCTCTACGAGGTACAGACCTACTCGCTCCTGTCCGATGCGGACCTTCGAGCGGTGACCCCGCCGGAGTTGCGCGACGCGCCCCTGCTCAAGGTCCGGAACCCGCTGGGCGAGGCGCGCGACACGCTCAGGACATCGCTTCGTCCCGGGGTCCTGCGGGCCGCCGCGCGCAACCTGGCCCGGGGCGCCAGGGCAGTGCGCCTGTTCGAAGTCGGAAAGTCGTATCACGCCGCACCCGGCAGCGACGACGGCCGCCCCGAGGAACGGGAGGCGGCGCTCGGGCTCATCGTGGGAAGCCGGGTGGACCGTTTCGGAAGCCCGACCGAAGAGGGGCTCGACTTCTTCGACGCCAAGGCGACGCTCGAACACGTTCTCGCAGGGCTGCGGGTCTCCCCCGGTTTTCGTCCGGCGGCCGCTTTCGGACTGCTCGAGGGACGGACGGCCGAAGTCTCCGTGGACGGCCGCGCCGTCGGCGTGCTGGGCCAGGTCCACCCCGATGCTGCCGCCGTCTTCGGGGTCGGGCAGGACGCCTTCCTGTGGGAGCTGGACCTCACGGCCCTGCTGGAAGCCGCCCCGCGAATGACGGAGCCAAAGGCCGCCGTCCCGCTGCCGCGCCATCCGTCCGCCATCGAGGACTTCGCGCTGCTGGTGGGGCCGGACGTGCTCGCCCAGGACCTCGTGCGGGAGGCGCTCGGCCACCCGCTGGTGGTGGAAGCGCGGGTTTTTGACGACTACCTGCTGGACGCCTCGGCGGCTCCTGGCGGAGCGAGGCGTTCGCTCGGTATTTCCGTCCGCTATCAGGCGCGGAACCGGACCCTGAACGACAATGACATTGCCAAGGTGCGGCGCACCATTCTGAAGCGGTTGAAGGCGAACCACGGTGCGGTCGTTCGGGAACGCGCCTGAACCGAAGCATCCTGCGGCCGGCCTGTTGGCCGCGTCGGGAGCCATGCGTTCGCTGCTCGAGGAAGCGGCGCGCGTGGCCCGCTTCCACGTGCCGGTGCTCATCGAAGGGGAGACGGGTTCGGGAAAGGAGTTGCTTGCCCGGTACGTCCATGACCGGAGTCCACGGCGAGACCGTCCGCTGGTGGCGGTGAACTGCGGCGCGCTGCCCGACGGGCTGCTGGAGGCGGAGTTCTTCGGCCACGCCCGGGGCGCGTTCACCGGGGCCGAATCGGCCCGCCCCGGGCTCTTCGAGGCCGCCGACGGAGGCACCCTGTTCCTGGACGAGGTGGGGGAGCTTCCTCCCCACGGGCAGGCGACCCTGCTCCGGGTGCTTCAGGAGCGGGAGTTCCGGCGGGTCGGAGAGATTCGGGTGCGGCGGTCCGACTTCCGCCTGATCGCGGCAACGCACCGCCCGCTCACGGACCTCGCGGCAGCGGGGACGTTCCGGCGGGACCTCTTCTACCGGCTGCGGGTCGTCCGGCTGCGCCTGCCGCCGCTCCGGGAACGGCGATCGGAGATTCCCGAGCTCGCCGCCGGCCTCCTGTCGCGGCTCGCCCGCCGGCATCGTCTGGCGCCCGCCCGGCTGTCGGCGGACGCCCTCGAGGCCCTCGTCCGCCGCGACTGGCCGGGAAACGTCCGCGAACTGGAATCGGTCCTCGCCGAAGCGCTGATGCGGCGGCCCGGGGCCAGGGTGATCGGTCCCGAGATGGTGGCCGGAGGGGGCCCGGAGACGTCCGGTCCGGCGCCCGCGGCGCCGGACCCGCTCCACGCGGTGATGGAGATCCGCAGGCTGGCGCTCGCCCGGGCGGCCTTCGAGCGGCTCGTCCTGCTGCGCGCCCTCCACCGCGCCGCCGGGAGCCGGATCCGCGCCGCCCACGAGCTGGGCATCTCCCGCCAGAGCCTCTGGCAGAAACTCCGCCGCCACGGAATCCCGTAGGGGACCGCCGGTCTTCAGACCGGCACGCGGGCCGGAGGCCCGCAACCGCGTCGGGCTGTGTGTCTTGATGACGGAATGGCCTGGAACGCCGGTCTCCAGACCGGCACCGCGGCGCTCCGCGCCGCGCACGCCGCAACTCCAGCCAGCCTGATGACGTGTACCGCTGTTTCTCACGGGCGATCAGGGTAGAGAGGCGTCGTTGCGCCTTCCCATACGCTACCCGGCCCCATCCGTCCGGAGAGTCCCCAATGATCCAGCGAACCTTTCTTGTGTTGGCTTCCAGCCTCCTGCTGTCAGTTCCGGTCGCCGCCCAGGAGTCCGACCAGCACGAGCCGCTGCCCGTCATGGACGACCTGCCGCTCCGCTCCATCGGGCCCGCGGTGATGGCCGGGCGAGTCTCCGACCTGGCGGTGGTGCCCGGACGCCCGTGGGAGTTCTACGCGGCCACCGCCTCGGGAGGCCTGTTCCGGACCCGGAACAACGGCGCCACCTGGGACTCCATCTTCGACCACTTCACGACCACCTCCATCGGCGCGATCGCGCTCTCCCCGTCGGATCCGGCAACCCTCTGGGTGGGCACCGGCGAGCCGGCGAACCGGCAGAGTTCGTCCTTCGGCGACGGGGTGTACGTGTCCTTCGACGGCGGGGACACCTTCCGCCACACCGGCCTTGAGGAGACCGAGCACATCGGGCGCATCGTCGCCGACCCGGAGCGGCCGCGGCGCGCCTTCGTGGCCGCGGTGGGGCCGCTGTGGCGTTCCGGCGGCCAGCGCGGCGTCTTCCGCACGGAAGACGGCGGCGCGACCTGGGAGCACGTGCTCGACATCTCCGCCGACACCGGGGTCGTGGACCTCGAGATGGACCCCCGGAACCCGGCCATCCTCTACGCCGGCGCCTACACCCGCCGCCGGACTCCGTGGGGGTTCAACGGCGGCGGTCCGGAGGGCGGCATCTTCCGGACGACCGACGGCGGAGACACCTGGGAGCGCCTCGAGGAAGGGCTTCCCGAGGGGCCGCTCGGCCGGATCGGCCTGGAGATCGCCGGTTCCGATCCGTTGAGCGTCTTCGCGCTGGTCGAACACGCCACCGCGTCGGGGCTCTACCGCTCCCGCGACCGCGGCGCCTCCTGGGAGCGGATCTCGGACCTGAACCCACGCCCCATGTATTACTCCCACGTCGAGGTGGATCCCACCGACATCCGCCGGGTCTACGTGCTGGGTTCGCAGTTCCACATGTCCGAGGACGAAGGCCGCACCTTCTCGACCAACCGGGACATGACCCCCACCTACGACATCGGAGTCCACGGCGATCACCACGCGCTCTGGATCGACCCGGAGGCTCCCGAACACCTGCTCCTCGGCAACGACGGCGGAATCTACGAGTCGTGGGACCGGGCCGTGACCTGGAGGAAGATCAACAACATCCCGCTCACCCAGTTCTACGCGATCTCGCTGGACATGGAGACGCCCTACAACATCTACGGCGGCGCGCAGGACACCCACTCCTGGGTGGGTCCCTCCGCCACCCGCAACCAGGCCGGGATCCTGAACAGCGACTGGAGGCAGACCAACTTCGGCGACGGGATGGACCAGGAGGCGATTCCCCGGGAGCCCGGGATCGCCCTGGCGGCCTCGCAGAACGGCAATCCCGTGCGGATCGACACCGCCACGGGGAACCGGACCACCGTCCGGCCCTTCCCCGACGAGGACGAGGACCGCTACCGCTTCCACTGGCTCTCGCCGATGGCCTCTTCGCCCCACACCCCGGGGCGCCTCTACTTCGGCGGCAACCGGCTCTTCCTCTCCGACGATCTCGGCAGCGACTGGCGCGCGACCGAGGACCTGACGCTGCGCGAGGACCGGAGCGAACTGCCCATCCTGGGGGTGCTCCCCGCCGAAGGGATGCTCTCCATGCACGACGGGGTGAGCGACTGGGGCACCCTCACCACGCTCGCGGAATCGCCGCTCGTTCCCGGCCTGATCTACGTCGGGTCCGATGACGGGCGGGTGGCCCGCTCCGACGACGACGGCCAGACCTGGGAGTTCCTCGAGGCCAGCCTGCCGCTCGAGGCGCTCCGGGCCACGATCAGCCGCGTCACCCCGTCGGCCCACCAGGAAGACCGCCTCTACGTGGCCGTTGACCGCCACCACCTCGGTGACTTCGACCCGTACATCTTCGTGTCCGAGGACCGGGGAGCCAGCTTCGCCCCGATCGCTGCGGGGCTGCCGCGGGGATGGGTCAACGACGTCGTCGAGCATCCCCAGGGTGAGAACCTGCTGGTGTCGGGCACCGAGGTCGGCGCGTTCTTCTCCTTCGACCGGGGCGGTTCCTGGGTACGGGTGGGCGGAGGACTCCCCCACGTCCCGGTGGATGACATCGAGATCCATCCGCGCGAGCGGGATCTCGTGTTCGGCACCCACGGGCGCTCCATCTACATCCTGGACGACAGCGCCCCGCTCGCCTGGCACGATCCGGAAACCACCACCGCCGAACTCTTCGAACCCCGTCCCGCGTCCATCTTCCTGCCCTGGAAGCACGAGAGCTACGAGGGCCAGGCGCGTTACGCCGGAGAGAACCCCCCGGCCGGCGTGCTCCTGACCGTGTTCCTTCCCGGTGGCGACGGGTCGGCGGGGCGGGCGCTCGAGATCCGGGACGCCACGGGCAAGGTGGTCGCGAGTCCGGCGGTCGAGGCGCGCTCCGGATTCCAGCGGATCGTCTGGGACCTCCGGGCGGGCGTCGCGCCGGAGGGCGCGCGGGGCGCCTGCGCCTCACCTCCACCGCGGGTGAGGACCGGTACCTACGAGGTCCACCTGACCGGGGCCGGGGAAACTCCGCCGGTTCCACTCGAGGTCCGGCTCGACCCTTCGGTCACGGTGAGCGAGGCAGCGTATGACCAGCGCGCCGCCTTCCTCGCGGAGATTCACGGGGCGATTCGCGAATCGTGCCGGGCGGCCGCGGCCGCCGGAGACCCGGAGAGTCTCCCGGACGCCGCCCGTGACGCCCTCCGCCAGCTCCGGCCCGGCGGCGGCTTCCGCAATCCCTCCACGCTGGCCCGTCTCGGCCGCCTGTACGGCGAGTTCACCGGCGACGACGTCCGGCAGGGCACGCTGGACGCCCCCACGATCGTCCACCGCCGCCGGTTCGAGGCGCTGCGCACCCGGCTGAACGAGGCGATGGCGACGGTGAGCGGTTCCGGGCCACCCCGCTAGCGGGGTACTCCGGCCCAGGCGGGGGTCTCCACGCCGGAGGCATGTGCTGTACATGCCTTGAAATGGATTGCTAAAGGCAGCAAAGACTAAAATATGGGTTGTTATGTCCAAACCACTGACGCCTTCGGCGGCGCGTGCGCTGCGCTCGCTGGGTCGGGACGTGCGGATCGCCCGCAAGAAACGTCGGATGCCCATGGCGGACTTCGCCGAGCGCATGGGTGTTTCACTCGGAACCCTCGGCCGGCTGGAGAGGGGCGAGCCGGGCGTCTCACTGGGCGCCCTCGCCATGGCGCTGCTCGTCCTCGGGGAGCTGCGTCGCCTCGACGAACTGCTGGACGTCTCCCGGGACGATACCGGGCTCTTGCTCGACGTATCAGCCCTCCCGCAGCGCATCCGCCGCCCGGGGCCGCCCCGGGGGTAGACGACGACCATGCCCAAGTCCACACGCACCGTCCGGGTAGCGCTCGGGGAGGCGCTCCGTGAGGTCGGCGAGCTCACGTTCGAGTCGGACGGCCGCCGGGAAACGAGCATGTTCCGCTACTCCCCGGCATGGCTGGAAGATGCGGCGCGCTTTGCCATTGCGCCGGGATTACCACTCTCCGAAGGACGGTTCTTCGCATCCGGCTCGGGGACGGATCGCCGGTCGGCGCTCTCGGGGGTCTTCAGGGACGGGGCGCCGGACGCGTGGGGACGGGGGCTCATCCGGCGGGCGTTCGCCGGGACCCTCTCCGAGTTCGATTACCTCCTGGCCGTGAACGATGAGACCCGGCAGGGTTCGATTCGCTACCTCGAGGAAGAAGGCTCACCACTCGCCCCTCCCGAAGCGACGTTTCCCCTGGGAGCACTTTCGGAGCTACGGCGGTTGGCTGGCGCCCACGATTTGAGCGGTCCTGATCGGCGCGCCCTGGTGCGAAGCGCCGGTTCCCTCGGCGGTGCGCGCCCCAAGGCGAGCCTGCGGGATCAGGACGACTGGCTGCTCGTCGCGAAGTTCACCACCCGACAGGACACGCGGCCGATCGAGCGAGTCGAGGTTGCGACGCTCGAGCTTGCCCGGAGCGTCGGCATCGATGCGGCGAGAGCCCGGATCGCCCTTCCGGAATCCGAATTGCCGGTCGCCTTGATCCGGCGATTCGATCGGACGAGCGCAGACCGGGTCCACTACCTGTCGGCGCTGTCGTTCCTCGACCTCGACCCCGGAGCCGTCGCCTTCTACACGGACATTGCCGACGCTCTTCGCGTCCACGCCGCCGAACCGCTCCAGCAGCTCACCGAGCTTTATCGCCGCATCCTGTTCACCATTCTGGTGGCGAATGGCGACGATCACCTGAAGAACCACGGCCTCCTGTATGCGGGGGCTGGCCGCTTTGTTCTCGCGCCGGCGTTCGACGTGAACCCCGAGCCCCACCGTCATCGCCATCTCGAAACCGGGATCAGCGAACTCAGCGGCAACGAAGCGTCGCTGGAGGCGGCGCTCGAAGCCGCGCCTTTCTTCGAGGTGCGGCGCGATCAGGCGGCGGCAACAGCAGCCGGCATGGCTTCCACGATCCGGCACGAATGGCGCGGCCGCCTCGCTGCCGTTGGCCTCCGTGATGAGCAGATCCGATCCTATGAACCCGCGTTCGAGAACGAGGAGGCTCGATGGGCGCTCAGAATCCCGCCGCGGTAAGGACTTCTGCCGTGCGGTGGGGACGTACCGCCGCGTCCAGCGCCCGGATGGAGGCCGCGAGGCGCGGCAGGTCTTCGGGCCGGTCCACGTCCCAATGGCCGGCCAGTTCGCCGAACGTGAGGCCGGCGCGCCGGGCAGCTTCGGCGGTGGCCTGCCCGACGGCCCCGGTGCCCCACGGAATGCCGGCGAACAGCGTTCCGAACGCCGCCGGCGGCGCCCGCCCGAGCGCGAGGCCGATCAAGACGTAGCCGCCGTCCTCGGCGGGGACGACGAGCGCGTCCCGGTCCGCCAGGCCGGAGAACGCGGCCTCCACCAGCGGCACGGGGAGCAGGGGAGCGTCCGAGCCGATGATGACGAGGCGTCCGATTCCGTCCCGCCGCGCCTCCCGGGCGGCGCGGGCGAGCCGCTCGCCCAGGTTCCCGGGGCCCTGGCTGGTGACGGCCCAACCTGTCGGGACCTCCAGGGCTCCGGACGCGAGCCGTCCGTCGTAGCGGACTTCCAGCGAGAGCGGCGTGGCTTCCGGGGCCGCGGCGCCCAAGGTGTGATCCAGCCGTTCGAGAAGGTCCTCCGTCATGGCGCGCTGGAGCGCCGCCGCCTGGTCCGCGGTGAGCGGGGGGACGAGCCGGGTCTTGGCCTTGCCGGGTTCGGGAATGCGTGTGAAGACGGAGAGGCGGTGCGTAGCCGTGAGGGAACCGGAGTGGCGAATGTCCGATCTGCGCGCGTTCACATTGCAACTCCGGCGCCGTTACGACGGAGCACCGTACCGTTTCGCTGGGCTTTGCCCAGCGATGCCGGCCGGAGGCCGGCGCTCCGAACTAACTCCCGACCCGGGCCTCCGCCGCACCCGCGTTCCCCATGTCGTCTTCCACCTTCACCACGACGGATCCGGCTCCTGCCGGGAAATCGTCGAGGCGGGCGTCGTAGTCCTCACTCGGAGAGTCGGCGATCCCGTCCACGGGCCGGACCACCCGCGCCGGGCCGCCGTCCACGGAGACGGAGGCGCGCCGGATCGGGCTTCCGGCGTCGCTCGCGCGGAAGCGGATGCCGCCGTCCGCCGTGACCGTGAGGTCCGAGATCACGGGCGGCGTGTTGTCCACCGTGAAGGGCCGGCTGGTCCGGCTTCCGGTGAGCGTCTCCCCTGGAGGATTGTCAGGGGAATCCTCGGCCTCCACGCGGAGTTCGTAGCGGCCGTCGGGCATCGTGGAGGTGTCCCAGGCGACGATGGTTTCCGACAGGCCCGACCGCAGGGGTTGCCAGGGAACGTCGCCCTGGCGGCGCACCGAAATCCGGTAGCGAAGCCGGTCGCCATTGGGGTCGTCCGCCCGGAAGGTGGCGGTGCGCACCCCGTGGAGATAGAGCTGGCGCCCACTTCCCACGGGGAGCCCGGAACCCGACTGCCCCCGGCGGGCCGCATCGGTCACTTCCGGCCGCCGGTCCATCCCCTGCAGGCGGGGCGCCGAACTGTTCAGCAGTTCCTCGAAGGCGAGTCCGGGCGGGTGGAGCGTGATCCCGGTCACCCGGGGAGCCAGGTTCACGGGGAGATACGCCGCTTCGAGCGACCCCAGTTCCGGAGAGGAACTGCCGTCCGAACGCAGCGTGGCCCGCCACTGCAGAAACCGTGCGGCGGGGCTCGCGATGGCGGCATCCGCCGCGGCGGACACCCAGTCGCTCCAGGTGTCGTCCGGTTCCGCCGAGTTCCCGGTGCGGGTCTCGACGCTCACCGCGGAACCGGGCGGCGTCCGGACCTGCCACGAGATGCGGCCGAAGCTGGCCGCGCCACCGGCGTCCAGAACGCGCGAGAGGTAGGCGCCCTCGGTACGCGGGGAGGCGGAGAGTTCGAGCACCCGCCCCGGATTCGAGGCGCCGAGCAGGGTCACGCCTCCCTCCGAGACCGCCGCGGTGACCGCTTCCGAGTCCACCCGGGACAGGAGCGTGACCTCGCCTTCGCGCGTGAGGCGGTACACCCGCCCGCGGTCGCCGGTGCCGAGCAGGAGGCGTTCGTCGCGGAGCATCGCGAGGGAGAGCGGCCGGTCGCGGGTCGACTCCCAGATGGTCCGGGCCGCCCCGCTCGGCGCGATGCGGTAGAGCGCACCCATCGTTCCGTTCGCCGGCGTTGTCGCCGGCCCCGGAGCCGGACCCGCGGCCGCGAGCACCCGGAAAGACGTCGTGGCCACCACTCCCGCACTCGCCGCAGCGGCTTCGGGCGCCGCCGGGACCGCCCCGGCGCCCGCCGCCGCGCCGCCCGGGGATGCGGCGACCGCCGCGGCGAAGACCTCACCCGCGGCGTTCAGCGCCAGCGCGCGGATCTCCGCGAGGGGACTGTCATAGAGCGCCATCGACCCCGACGCGGCGTCGATCCGGAAGACGATGCCGGAAGGTTCGGTTCCGAGGTAGATCGTTCCGTCCGGCGCGCGATGGAGCGCCGTCACGTTCTCCTCGCTGGTGGTGAAGATGGTCTCCGCGCTTCCCGAAGGTTGCACGCGGATCACGGAGCCGGGCATTCCCGTGGCCACCAGGAGGCTGCCGCCGGGTTCGGGGACGATCGCCCAGATGTAGCGGGCCTCCGGCTGGTGGAAGACCCCGCGCTCCCCACCGGGCAGGATGCGCTGCACGCTGCCCCCCGGAGCGGTCGCGAAGTAGACGGCGCCGTCGGGGCCGACCGCCACCGCGTGGATCCCGACTTCCCCGGTGTCGGCCAGCACCTCGGAGGCGCCCTGCCGGATCCGGATCAGGGTTCCCTGGGCCCCGCCGCCGGCGATGACTCCACCGGCGCCGTCGGGAGCGACCGACCAGATGAAGGGCTGTTCGGACTCGTGCAGGCTTCGGAGCGCCGGAGCCAGCCGGACCTGGCCCTCCGGCCCGATGCTCACGCCGTCGCTCTCTCCGGCGAGGAAGTCTCCCGAGGTCTCGAACCGCCAGAAGTCCCGATTCCCGGCGAACGCCAATCCCGCCGCGGACGCCAGGAGGAGCGCCGTCAACAGCCGGTGCCGAAACCCGCGCGAGCGGGCGGGACCGGTCACCGGGTCTCCACCTGCAGGGTCAGTTGCCGCGATCCGCTCACCGTGGCGTCGAAGTCGAGGTGCCCTTCCCAGAGGACCGAAGCCGGAAGTTCCCGGGTCAGCCCGCCGGAAGAATCCCGCGATACCACCGAGCGCACGCTCGGCGGCAGCGACGGCAGGTACTCGCCGCCCACCACCGCCGCGCTGCGGCCGGATCCCACGAGCCGCACGTAGAGGCGGCTCTGCCGGCGGTGGCGGCTGATGGCCCGATAGATCTGTTCCACCCGGGCCGGGGTCCCCGTGACGCCCTGGCGCTGGTCGGAGAGCGCCACCGAGAGCGCGTCCGCCACCAGCAGCGTCAGGCGGCTCCCCGCGGCGCTCCGGGGGATCGGCACCTCCAGTTCCCGCGTCGCTTCGGCCCCCCGGAAATCCTTCAGGGCGACCCGGAGCGTGGCGGTCCCTCCCGGGCGGACCCGCGAGGACCGGAGCCAGGCGCGGCTGAGGGTGGCCGCCTGCGCTTCCTCGCTGGCGGAAATGTCCACCTCGATTTCCCGCACCGGGATCCGTTCCACGGGGTTGCCGAGCAGCAGGGCCACCGGGGCCGCCACGAGTGCGGCGGCGCCCGTCAGGACGCTGGCGCTTCCGGACGCGAAGACATCCTCGACCGCGAGCGTGCGCCCGTCCCCGACGCCGATGCGGGCGCCGAGCCGGATGGTCTGGGTTCCCGCGGGCCGCTCTTCCTGGGAAAGGACGGCCACCAGGGCGGAGAAGGCCAGCACCGGACTGTAGAGGTCGTGATCCACGATCTCGAGGTCGTAATCGCGACGGCCCCCGCGGCTCCCCTCAACCCGTATCCGGAGCGGGATGGTCCGGGCGCGGGCTCCGAGGCGTCCCCGCACTCCGGTGGCCCGGTCCTGCTGCCACACCCCGATCGGAATCCCCGCGCTCGTGATGCGGAACGAGTTGGAGAGCGAAGCCACGTTGGCTTCCACCCGCGCCGCCTGCATCGGGATGGAGATGGTGCCGAGGCCGGTGAAGGGATGGCCGAAAGCGAACACCTCGCCGGTGGCCTCGTCCACGTGGGTGACCGTCCCGCTCGCCATCAGCACCAGGTCGCCCCCGATGAGGGTGGCGCCCACCGGGCTGCCCGGCTTCAACGGGGAAACCCCCGTCTGCGCCGCCGCGCCGGCGCGCGTGGCGCCGGCGAAGCCGCCAGGGGAAAGCTCCATTCCGAGCTGGCGGAACAGGGGGGCCACGATCCGGTGCGCGGCGGGACTCAGACCGCTGGCCGCGACCGGCGTCCGGATGGGCAGCAACTGCCGGCCGTCGCGCTCGATGCCGACCTCCGGGACGGGCGCCGGGTCGAAGGAGGGGTCTCCGGCGGGCGAGAACCGGAGCGCCGGCGCGGCGGCGCCCGGCGCGGCTCCCGCGCCCAGCGGCATCTCGGTGAACCGGACCATTTCCTCGAACGGCGTGATGCCGCAGATGGGATCCTTGGCGAACGGGAAGGCATACGCGACGGCGCCGAGGAGCCGGCCGTCCACGTAGACCGGGCTGCCGCTCATGCCCTGCATGACGCCCGTGTGGGCGAGGGGGCCGCCGGACAGGTTGGCGAGCACGATGCTGCGGCCCGGCATCGCGCCGTCGAGCACCCCGACGATCTCCACCCCGAAACTCTCGACCTCCTCGCCGGCAAAGACGGTGCGGCCCTCTCCGACCATTCCCGGCCTCACTTCGTCGAGCGGCAGGATCGCGGTCTGGGCGGGAGCCTGGAGTGCGCCGCCCGCCGATGCGGCGAGCGCGCACACGAGCGCAAGATGGGTTCTCAAGACGAGATCTCGGAAGGGCGGAATGCTACCGCCGCATCCGATCCTGCTCGCGAGGCCGCATTCCGCGGGGCAGGCTCCTAGGGTGCTTCCCCGGCGACCGACAGCGGCCGCACGACGCGGTAACAGCGGTCCATCCACTCGTCGTACCGGGCGCTCATTCCCGCGCCCTCGAGGGCATTCTCGTAGCCCCGCTCGGGGTTGAGCATGAAGTTGAACGCCCGGAAGTGCTCGTCGCAGGTGTCGGCCAGGTACTGGGATTCGGCCCCGGCAAGCCGGCCGCGGACGCGGTCCACGCCGTCCTGGGTGGTGTCGCCCTCGACCATGGCCACCGAAACCAGGACCACGAGGACCTGCATGCACTCCTGGTAGGCCACCAGCTCGACCGACTGGCGGAGCTGGTCCCGATACTGGATGGGAATCTGCTGCCCCGCGGTGTTGGCGAGCACCGTGCAGGTGGCGCGCAGCGGAAGTTCTCCGCCGGGAAGGTCCGTTGGATGAGGGGTGTTGTCCTGCGGAAGCATCGTCTGGATGGTCGTACAGCCGGATCCGGCCAGCAGGAAGAGCGCGAAGGTGAGTCTCAGAATCCGTCCCGCCAAGGTCTCGGCAATCCGGAAGCATTCGACGTGCCAGCGGACAGCCCGCGTCCCGGGGAGGTCCCGAGTCCTACACTTTCCGCTGTCCCGCACCATGTCCGACCGCTATTCCCGCCAGACCCTCTTCGCCGGCATCGGCCCCGAAGGACAGGAACGCCTGGCCGGTGGCCGCGTGCTCGTGGTGGGGGCCGGGGCGCTCGGTTCCGCTGCGCTGGACATGCTGGTTCGGGCCGGGGTCGGCACGGTGCGGTTCGTGGATCGGGACACGGTGGAGACTTCCAACCTGCAGCGGCAGTCACTGTACGACGAAGAGGACGCCCGGGAGGGCATTCCGAAAGCGGAGGGAGCGCGCCGGAGGCTGGCCGCCGTGAACCCGGAGGTGGCGCTCGAGCCGCTGGCGCTCGATCTCCACGCGGGGAACATCCGCGAGGTGATGGCGGGAACGGACCTGGTTCTCGACGCGACGGACAACTTCGAGACGAGGTACCTCATCAACGACGCCGCGATCTCGACCGGAACGCCCTGGATCTACGCCGCCTGCGTCGGCAGCTACGGGATGACGCTCACCGTGCTTCCGGGACGCACCGGATGCCTGCGGTGCGTGGTTCCCGACGTACCGCCACCCGGTGCGTCTCCGACCTGCGACACCGCGGGAGTGATCGCGCCGGCGGTGCAGGCGGTGGCGTCGTACGCGGTCACCGAGGCGCTGAAGCTGCTGTCGGGGCGGGACGGGGATCTCGCTACCGGCATCTGGCACCTCGACGTCTGGGAGCGGACGGCGTACCGCATGGACATCGGGGAGCCGGACCCCGACTGCCCGGCCTGCGCCCGGCGCGAGTTCCCGTTCCTCGATGGAGACGCGAGCGGAGCACCCTTGACGCTCTGCGGGCGGAACGCGGTGCAGGTGCGGCCCGCCGTCTCGCCCGACCCGAACGGCGCCGCCCCCGACTTCCTGAAGCAACTGGGCGGCCGCCTCGCCGAACTGCCGGAGGTCCGCGGGTCGCTGCGGCTGACGAGCCATCTCCTGCAGTTCGAAGTCGCCGGGCGCCGCCTGGTCGTATTCCCGGACGGGAGGACGATCGTCCACGGAAGCGGCGATCCGGCGGAAGCCAGAACACTGGTGTCGCGCTACATCGGGAATTGACCATGACTTCCAGCGATTCGTTGCTTCGCGCGCCTGCGGGCGCCATCACCCACGTGGGGGACGCGGCCCGCCGCCGCCGGCGGGTCGAGGAGACCGCCGCCGGGGTGTTTCGCGGCTGGGGCTACGAGGAAGTCCTGCTGCCGCTCTTCGACCACGCGGAGGTCTTCGCCCGCGGCGGCGGACGGTGGTCGGAGCGGTCCAGCTACCGGTTCACCGAGGGCGGGGACCTCCTCGCCCTCCGCGCCGACTTCACCGCGCTGGCGGCGCGGGCCGCCGTCACCCGGCTGTCCCGGGAGACGGAGCGGCTCTTCTACCGCGGCGAGGTCGTCCGCCGGCCGGGCCGGGGACTCGGTCCGTCGGCGTTCCGGGAGGTGGGCGTCGAGCACTTCGCGGCGGGGGCCGGGGCCGATCTGGAGATCCTGCTGGTGGCGCACGAAGTGCTCGAACAGTTGGGAGTGAACGGGTTCGTGTTCACCCTTGGCCACGCCGGTTTCCCGCTGGGGCTGCTCGACGAAGCGCTCCCCGCGGGTCCCGACCGGAGCGAACGGCGCGCGGAGGCGCTCCGAGGCCTCTGGCGGCGCGATCCGTCCCGGATCCGGGCCGCGCTCGGCGAGCGGGCGGGACCGCTGGTCGGCGCACTGGAACTGTTCGGCGGCCCGGAAGTTGTCGAGGAGGCGCGGAAACGCCCGCTTCCCGAAGGGGCCGGGGAGGCGGTGGAGCGGCTTGCCGCGATCGTGCGCGTGCTGGAGGACCTGGAACTCGCCGGCCGGTTCCGTTTCGACCTGGCCGAACTCCGGGGCTTCGACTACTACACGGACCTCATCTTCGAGGTGCACGCTCCCGGCGCCGGGCAGGAGATCGGGGGAGGGGGCCGCTACAACGACCTGCTCGCGAACTTCGGCGATCCGCGCCCCGCCGTCGGTTTCTCGCTCTCGGTGGACCGGATCGCCGGAATCCTCCCGGAAACGTCGGACGCCGACCGCGGCGCGACCGAATCCGTTGCCCGCGGACCCGACACCCGGAGCGGGCTGGGCGCACGGTTCCGGGCCGCCCGGGCCGCCCGCGCGAGCGGCGCGACCGTCCGCTTCGATGGTCCGTCTTGACGTCGCGGACCGCACGTTTCCGCGATCCACCCGCTCGGTGGCGACCCAGGCCGCCACCCTAGAATCCCCGCGCACCCATGGACCCGCCGCTCGTCGCCGCCCTGCCCACGGGGCGGCTGCTGCGGGCCGTGACCGGATTGCTCGGGCGCGCCGGCGTTCCATTGCCCGAGGGGAGCGCCGATCGCCGCCTGCGCCTCAGGGCGGGCGGGATCGAGGTGCTGTTCGCGAAGGACCGCGACGTCCCCATCTACGTGGAGCACGGGGTGGCGGACTTCGGGGTGGTCGGCCGGGACATCCTGGAGGAACAGCCCGCGCACATCTACGAGCCGCTCGACCTCGGGGTGGGCCGCTGCCGGATGGTGGTCGCCCGTCCGGCGGCCCGCCCGCTTCCCGAGCCGCCGCTGCGGGTGGCGACGAAGTACCCGTCGGTGACGGCCCGCCACTTTGGCGCCCGCGGCGCGCCCGTCGAGCTGATCCGGCTGTCCGGCGCCATCGAACTGGCGCCCGCGATGGACCTCGCCGACGCGGTGGTGGACCTGGTCGAGACCGGCGCGACCCTGCGGGACAACGGCTTGGTGGAGGAGGAGACGCTCTTCGAGAGCACCGCGCGCGTGGTGGTGAATCGCGCCTCCTTCCGGCTTCGCGGATCGGCGCTGCAGGGGTGGCTCCGGCGTCTCGAAACCGCCACGGAGGAAGGATGAGCGGCGGGGCCCCCGGCTCTCCCGGCGCGGTCCCGCTCTTCGAGGGCGCCGCCGCCTGGCGGGCCGACCCGCGGCGGGGCGGACCCTCGGGAAACGGCTCCGGCGAGGGCGTTCGGACGGCGACCGCGGCCATCCTCGAGCGCGTGCGGCAGGAAGGCGACGCAGCGCTCGTCGACCTGGCGCGCCGGTTCGACGCGCCCGATTTCGATCCGTCCCGGCTCCGGGTCTCCCGGGAGGAACTCGAAGAGCGCGCGAGCGGCGCCGGGCAGGAAGCGCAGGCGCTGCTCCGGCGAACCCGGGAGCGCATTGCCGCGTACCACGAGCGCCAGCGGGAAACCTCGTTCCGGATGGACATCGGAGACGGCTCGCGGCTCGAGTGGAGATCGCTCCCGATCGCGTCCGCCGGGGTGTACGTCCCCGGCGGAGCCGCGGTCTATCCGTCCACCGTGTTGATGAACACGGTGCCGGCCGCGGTCGCCGGGGTGCCGCGGATCGCGCTCGCCACGCCTCCCGGGGCGCTCGAACGAAGCCCGGTCCTCGCGGCCGCGGTCCTCGCGGCCGGCGTCCAGGAGGTCTACCGCATCGGCGGCGCCCAGGCCATTGCCGCTTTCGCCTTCGGGACGGCTTCGGTCGGCCGGGTGAACAAGGTGGTGGGTCCGGGGAACGCCTACGTCGCGGAGGCCAAGCGCCAGCTCGGCCAGTTCATCGGAACGGATGCGTTTGCGGGCCCGTCGGAGGTCGTGGTGCTCGCCGACGAGACCGCCCGGGCAGACTGGGTCGCCGCGGATCTGCTCGCGCAGGCCGAGCACGGCTCCGGCGAGGAACGGGCCATTCTCGTCACCACCTCGCGGGAACTCGCCGAAGCGGTGATCTCCGAGCTCGTCTGCCAGGCCGAAGGGCAACCAAACGCCGAAACGATTGCCCGCGCGCTCGCCCGTCACGGAGCGGCGGTGGTCGTCGGGGATCTGGAGGAGGCCGTCGGGGTCGCGGAGGAGATCGCGCCGGAGCATCTCGAAGTGATGACGCGGGACCCCGAGGCCCTCGCCGGACGCTTCCCGAGCGCGGGGGCGGTCCTGCTGGGCGACCACTCGCCCGTCGCCGTGGGGGACTACGGAGCCGGCCCCAATCACGTCCTGCCGACCGGCGGCGCCGCCCGCTTCGCCTCGCCGCTCTCGGTCGGCGATTTCCTCAAGCGGCAGAGCGTCCTCCGCTACGGGGAACGGACCCTGGCGTCGCTCCGGGGGGATTTCGAGCGCTTCGCCCGCATCGAGGGATTCGAGGCCCACGCCCGCTCCGTCGCCATTCGCTTCGAGGGGGAGGACGCCGGGAAGACAGGTGCTTCCGGCGCTCGGGAACAGGACTAGACGTTGCCATTGGTTACATTGCCCGCATGAAACCCGTTCCGCTGGGCGCGATCCGACCCGAGGTGCTCGAGCTCGCCCCCGACATCGGCTCCCGCCCGGACGTCCCGATCTATCTCGACTGGAACGAGAGCCGCTGGCCGTTGCCGGCAGGCGTCCTCAGCGGGATGGCGGACGCGGTCGCCGGCACCGACGCCCGGCCGTACCCGGATCGGGGCTACCCGGCCGTCCGCGAGGCCATCGCCCGGCTCGCCGGCTGGACCCCGGACGGCGTGGCCTTCGGCAACGGCGGGGACGACATGCTCGCGTTGACCGGCCTCGCCACGACGGGCGCCGGTCGGCGGGCGCTCTATCCGTCCCCCGGGTTCTCCATGTACCCCTGGGCGGTCCGCCTCGCGGGCGGCGAACCGTCTCCGGTGTCCCTCTGCGACGATCTCTCCTACGACGTCCCGGAGTTCCTGCGGCGGATCGAGGCCGAGCGGCCCTCCCTCGTCTTCATCACGAATCCGCACAACCCGACGGGACAACTGCTGCCGCTCGGCGCGCTGCGCGAGCTGGCCGCGGCGGCGCCCGGCTTCCTGCTGGTGGACGAGGCGTACCACGAGTTCAGCGGCCAGACCGCCCGGCCGCTCCTCGACGAGTTCGGAAACGTCATCCTGCTCCGGACCTTCTCGAAGGCGATGGCGATGGCGGGAGCCCGCCTCGGTTACCTGCTCGGCGCCCCGGACGCGATCTCGGGTTTCCGCCGGGCCCAGCCGCCGTTTCCCGTCGGGGTCTATACCTGCCGGGCGGCGGTGGCGGTCATGCGGCAACGGGACGCGCTGCTCGAAATGACCGCCCGGATCACCGCGGAGCGGGAGTCCCTGGCGGCCCGGCTCGCGGCCGTGCCGGACGTTTCCGTCTGGCCGTCGCAGACGAACTTCCTGCTCTTCAGGACCCCGATGGAGAGCACGGTGCTGGCGCGCCGGCTCCTCGACCGGGGCGTCGCGCTGCGCGACTTCTCCCGCCACCCGCTGCTCCAGGGAACGCTTCGCGTGACCGTGGGGACTCCCGAAGAGAACGTGATCTTCCTGGACGCGCTGGCCGATTCCCTGTCGTCCGCGGTCGAGGACTCCGAACTCCAGGTCGCGGGAATGCCGGAGTCCCCCGTCGCATGAGCGTCTCCGCCCCGGCGGGGGTCCCCGCGCGGCGCCGGCAGGCCTCCCGTCTCCGGGAAACCCGCGAGACGCGGGTCCGGGTCGCCCTCGACCTCGATCCGGCGGAGGCGTCGGTGGAGATCTCCACGGGCATCGGCTTCTTCGATCACATGCTCGAGGCGTTCGCGCGTCATTCCGGGATCTCGTTGACCGTGGAGGCCGAGGGAGACCTGCACGTGGACGCCCACCACACGATGGAGGACGTGGGTCTGACCCTTGGCGAGTGCCTCGCGGACGCGCTCGGCGATCTCAAGGGGGTACGCCGGTTCGGCGCCGCCCACGTTCCCCTGGACGAAGCGCTCTCGCGGGTGGTGGTGGATCTCTGCGGGCGGCCCTTCCTGGGCTGGCGGGTGGCGTTCCTCGCCGAACGCGTCGGGGAGACGCCCACCGAACTCTTCGAGGACTTCTTCCGGGCCCTCACCGACCGGGGACGGCTTACCGTGCACGTGGACGGGCTCACCGGCCGGAACGCCCATCACGTGGCCGAGACGGTCTTCAAGGCCTTCGCCCGCGCCTTCGCCGAGGCGAAGGAAGTCGTGGGCGCTGCCGTCCCCTCGACGAAGGGCACCCTTTCCGACTGACAGCCCGTGGGCGCCGAAGCTGTCGTGGTGGACCACGGCGCCGGGAACCTGGGGAGCGTGGTCCGCGCCCTCGCGAGGCGGGGGGCCGAAGTCGAACTCACCTCGGATCCCGGGCGCGTTGCCGCTGCGAAGCGGCTGGTGCTGCCGGGGGACGGGCACTTCGGAGAGGCGATGCGGGCTCTCCGGGAGCGCGGGCTGGAAGCGCCTCTCGAGAACGCGCTCGATTCGGGCGCCTGGCTGCTCGGAATCTGCGTCGGCCTGCAGATGCTTTTCACCGGAAGCGACGAGGCGCCCGGAGTCCGCGGGCTGGGCCTGTTGCCGGGACGCGTCCGCCGTTTCGGCAGCCGGCTCCGCGTGCCCCACATCGGCTGGAACCAACTGGAGGAGTTCGGGGAGGGCGCTCTCTTTCGTGGCATCCCGGAAGGCGGCTACGCCTATTTCCTGCACTCGTTCTACGCGGACCCGGCGGAGGGGCGGCACTGGCTGGCCGTCACCGACTACGGCGTCCGGTTCGCGTCGGCGGCGGGAAACGGGCGCGTCTTCGGGATCCAGTTCCACCCGGAAAAGAGCGGCCGGCTCGGCGCGCGGGTGCTCTCCAACTTCTTGGAGCTCGGCGCGGAGGAGAACTGAACCTTGTCCTCCGGAGCGCTCGAACCGATTCCCGCCGTGGACCTCTCCGGCGGCCGGGTCGTGCGCCTTCTCCGGGGGGTGCGGGAGCGCGAGACTGTCTACGGCGACGACCCGCTCCGGACGGCGGGCGAGTTCGCCGCCGCCGGGGCGCGCTGGCTGCACGTGGTGGATCTCGACGCGGCCTTCGGGGACGGCGGGAACCGGGAGGCGATCCTGCGGCTCCTCGGCGAGTCGCCGCTCCGGGTGCAGGTGGCCGGCGGCGTCCGCACGGTGGAGTCCTACGCGGCGCTCCGGGAGGCGGGCGCCGCCCGGGTCGTGTTCGGAACCGTCGCGGTCGAGGCCCCGCAGGTGGTGGAGGAGGCGATCCGGATCGACGGGACGGGGGTCGCGGTGGCGCTCGACGTGCGCGGCGGCCGGCTGCAGACCCGGGGCTGGGTCGAACCGGCCCCCGAGGCCGCCCCTCGGCCGACGTCGCCGGAAGCCGCGGCGCGTCACTGGGGCGAGTGCGGTGCGTCCGCCATCGTGTACACGAGCGTCGAGCGCGACGGCACCATGGAAGGGCCGGACGCGGAGGCCGCCCTGCGGGTGGCCACCGCCTCCGGGCTACCGACGGTGGTGGCGGGCGGCGTCGGGGCGCTCTCGCATCTCAGGGCGGTGCGCACCGCCGCCGGGGAGCATGAGCTCACCCTCGGCCGCCGTCCGGTGGAGGGCCGCCTCGCCGGCGTGATTCTGGGGCGGGCGCTCTACGAGGGGCGGTTCACCCTTCCCGAGGCCCAGCAGGCGCTCCGGTAGGGGTCCTGGCCCGTTCAGGAACCCTGGTCCGGGAACCGGCGGGTGATTTCCGCCGCCACCTGCCGTCCGTCGATTCCGAGGGCCTCGAGCAGGACGAGGAGGTGGTAGACGAGATCCACGGTCTCGTTCACCACCTCGCCGGCTGACCCGGAGACGGCGGCGAGCGACACCTCGACGGCTTCCTCCCCCACCTTCTGGGCGATGCGCGGGGTGCCCGCGTTGAGCAGGGCCGCCGTGTAGGAGCCCTCGGGGCGGCTCGCCGCGCGCTCCCGCACGATCCGGGTGAGCGCGCTCAACGCGGGTCCGAGTTCCGGGGCGGGGGCGGGCTCCGGCGCCCTTCCTCCCTCCGTCACCGGTTCGAAGAAACACGACGTCCGGCCGGTGTGGCAGGTCGGACCGGTGGGGTCCGCCTGCACCAGGAGGACGTCGCCGTCGCAGTCGGCGGTCAGCGAGCGGAGATGGAGCTCGTTACCTGAGGTTTCGCCCTTCTTCCAGAGGGTCCGGCGGCTCCGCGACCAGAAATGGACCCGGCCGCTCTCGATCGTCCGGGAAAGGGCTTCTTCGTTCATCCAGGCCAGCATGAGGACCCGGCCGCTGACCGCGTCCTGGACCACGGCGGGCGCCAGCCCCGCCTCGTTCCACTGGATCTTCGGACTCATGGAACGACGGCGAGTTCCGGAACGCTGAAGAAATCGGCCTCCGGCGGACGGACCGGGATCCCCCGCCGGGCGAGGAAACGCTTCACCTCGGCAACCGGATGAATGCCGCGATGGAAGATGGACGCGGCGAGCGCCGCGCTCGCGCCCGTCGCTTCGAAGACCTCGGCCAGGTGCGAGGGGTGGCCGGCGCCCCCGGAAGCGATCACCGGGACGGAAACGGCCTCGGTCGCTTCCCGGAGTTGCTCGATGTCATAGCCGTCCGCGGTCCCGTCCCGGTCCATGCTGGTGAGGAGGATCTCCCCGGCGCCGAGGTCCTCGCCGCGCCGGAGCCATTCGATGGCGTCCCGTCCGGTGGGGATCCGCCCTCCCGCCACCACTACCTCGAACCCGGCCCCCGGGACGCGGCGGGCGTCCACCGCGAGCACCAGGCACTGGGACCCGAACCGGCGGCTGCACTCGGCGAGGAGCTCCGGCCGCTCGACCGCCGCGCTGTTCAGGGAGACCTTGTCGGCGCCGGCCCGGAGCAGGTTGTCCATGTCGGCGACCGAGCCCACCCCGCCTCCGACCGTGAAGGGAATGGTGAGCGCTTCCGCCACCCGCCGGACGGTGCTCAGCGCGGTCCCGCGCGCCTCCCAGGTGGCGGTGATGTCGAGGAGGCAGAGCTCGTCCGCTTCGGCGGCGTCGTACGCCACGGCGCATTCCACCGGATCCCCCTCGTCGGTGAGGTTCTTGAACCGCACGCCCTTGACCACCCGGCCGTTCCTCACGTCGAGGCAGGGAATGATCCGGCGGGCGAGCACCGCGCGATTCTAGGGCGGCCGGCAGCGCCGACCTCAGCCACCCGGATGGCAGAACGGCTTGGAACGCCGGTCTCCAGGCCGGCACGCGCAGCGCTCCGCGCTGCGCATGTCGTGATCTCACGCGGAAAAAAGCGGCTCGGACCTCCGCGTTGGGCTCCCCAACGCGGGCGGCGCGCAGAGATGCGCCACACGCCGGCACGGACTCCTAAACTTCCCGGATGAGCGAAGCCCTGCCGCTTCATCCGGGTGCGGGGACACCGAGCCCGCAGGGCCCCGGACAGGAAATCCGCGCGCGGCGCGACCGGATCCGGAAGCGGGCGGGGAGCGAGCGGTGGCGCTCCGGGCGGGAGGCCCTGGTGGTGGAGGCGGCCCGCGCGACGCTGCAACTGACCGGGACGGCCTTCACCGAACCGGAGATTCAGGCGGCGCGCCGGGGGGCGCCCACGCCCGCGTTCGGCCCCGCGCTCGGGGCGCTCGGCCTTCTCGCAAGCGCCGCCCCGGGACGCGACCCCACCGTGGAGCTGATCGGTGAGGTTCACGCGGTCTCCGGCGGCGTCGCCGGAGCAAGCCCCTTCCGCACCATCCAGATCGAGCCGCAGTTTCAGGGGGCCAGCCTCTCGCCACCCCAGACCGTGGCGCTTCGCCTCGGCAACCTCCTGGAGTGGGTCTCCGGCGCCAGCGGGCGCGATCTCGAGACCGCGCCGCGCGCGGCCCTCTTCTTTGCCCGGTTCCTCGAGATCTCACCCTTCGAGCGCGCGAACTTCCGGGTGGCGCACCTGATGCTCACCTTCTTCGCCCTTGCCGACGACCAGCCGCCGATCTGGTTCGAGGTGGAGGATGCGCCTGGCATCCGGGAAGACGTCTCGCGCGCCTTCCGTTTCGACACCGCGCCGCTCACGGAGCGCATCGAGCGGTCCCTCCACCGTTCCCTGGACCGCATCGCCGGTCCGGCCGGCGCGCCCGCTACAATCCGAAACATCGGGTGATCGAGGGCGCCGCTCCGGCGGCGCCGGCCCGATGTCCGGAATGATCCAGCCGTTCGGCTCTCTCGGCTCCCTTGCTTCCTGGGCCATGCTCCAGCAGCGGCAGGTCGTCGAGTACGTCACTCTCCCGAGCGAGGAACCGGAGCGCGGGATCCTGACGCTCATTCTGGAGTCCTTCGCCCTTGCCGGAACTCTGCTCCTGGGTACGGTGCTGATCGGGCTCGGCGTGGGGCTCTTCCGCGTCTGGCTGCTGCGCCGGTATCCGGAGAACAGCTTCAACGGAAGCGGACGGGACACCCCCCGGCTCGATCTGAGTTGAGGTCGGCGGGAACCTCTCCGTCGGCCGTCAACCGCCGCTTTCCTGACGGCGTTCCCATCGTCATCTATGACGGGGGTTGAGGTTTCTGCACCCGCGCCGCGGTCGCGGCGGCCCGCTTCGCGGAAGGCCGGCCGGTCCGTTTCGCGGCGCACCAGGAGCTGACGGACGGCCAGTTGCGGCAACTGAGCGTCTCGCGCAGCGCCTGTGAGAAGCGGGTTCGTTTCCGGGACGTCCGCGGCAGATTCCACGGCGGCGCCTTCGCGGTCAACCGGTTCATCCTCCACGCCGCCCCGCCCGGGTGGAAGGGACTTCCGGCCCGTTTCCTGGTGGTGGCCGCCTACGTCCTTCCCCCTCTCCTGCTGGCCGAACTCGCGGCGTACGAGATCGTCGCCCGCAACCGGAACTGCCGTCTCCTCAACCGAGACCGCTAACCGGTATCCTGCGCCGGTACGTCCGAGGAGGATTCCCGTGTCCAGAGCCCTTTTCCTGACCCTCGTTGCTGTCCTGCTCCTGCTCGGTTGCGGGGCGCCCCCCATGGAAGAAGAGCCCATGGAGCCCACCGCGGTCGCCGTGGACGACCAGCCGGCCGGCGAATACGTCCGGTTCGCGGACGCATCGGGCGCGGCCGCCTGGGGGCGGATCGAGGGCGAGGAGATCGTGGTCCTCCACGCCGCGCCCTGGGCGGGTGGGGCTCCCACCGGAGACCGGGTGGCGCGGGACGGAGCACGCCTCCTGGCGCCCGCCGACCCCGGCAAGGTCATCGCCATCGGCCTCAACTACGCCTCGCACCTGGGCGGGCGCGAACCGGCGCCCTATCCCGGGGTCTTCGCCAAGTTGCCGACCAGCATCGTCGGCCCCGGCGACGCCATCGAAATGACCGAGGATGCCGGCAACGTCCACTACGAGGGCGAGTTGGTGCTGGTCATCGCCAAGGAAGCGAGCGACGTCCCGGTGGAGGCGGCGCAGGAGTACATCTTCGGGGTGACCGCCGGCAACGACGTCAGCGAAAGGGACTGGCAGAGCGCCGATCTCCAGTGGTTCCGCGCCAAGGCGGCGGACACCTACGGCCCCATCGGCCCGGTGATCTCGCGCGGCGTCAACTACGACGATCTCGAACTCACCACCCGGCTGAACGGGGAGGTCGTCCAGCAGCAGCGCACCAGCGACCTGATCTTCGACACGAGCGACATCGTGAGTTACGTGAGCCGCTACGTGACCCTGATGCCGGGCGACGTCATCTTCACCGGGACCCCCGGCACCACCCAGGCGATGAACGAGGGAGACATGGTCTCCGTCGAGGTCGAGACCGCGGGGGTCCTCGAAAACCCGGTCGCCCGCCGCTGATCCGCTAGCTCGTGGCGGCCTTGCTGAGGCGCCGCCCGAGGTGTTCCTCGATCGCCGAACAGGGGACGAACATGGGCTTTTCGTCCACCTCGATGCGGACGGCGCACGTCCCGGGGGTGTCGCTCGAGACCTCGTAGGTTCCCGAAAAGGTCCCGAGCGGGGTGGGGAGCGAGAACTCGCCGAACCCGGGACCTTCGGCACCGCTGACCGTACCGCCGAAACGGGCGAAATCGGCCCGCAGCGCCGCAAGGAGACTTGAGACCTCGGCCCGCAGGCTGAAGTCGAACTGGCAGGCGGACATTGCGGCTACCCGCCTAGTTTCCGGATTCGAAGCCGGCCTCGGCCAGCACCAGCAGCAGCGCCTTCTGGATGCCCAGGTGCCCGTCCCGGTTGGCCCACCACTCGTGGAGCGAGTGGGCGCCGAAGCCCTCCCCGCCGCTGCCGATCGTGGTGGCGGGGATTCCGAGCGAGATGGGGACGTTCGAGTCGGTGGACCCCATGCTGAGTTCCGGCTCCTCTCCCACGGCGCGGGTGGCGGCGAAGGCCCGCTGGATGAGGGGGGTGTCGATGGCCACCATGCCGGAGGGCCGGTTCCCGATCATCTCGATTTCCACCGTGAGTTCCTCGCCGTCGCGCCGCAGCTCGTTCTGCTCGGCGAGCGCGTCGGTCATCGCGGCCTGGAAGATGGCGTCGATTTCCTCGAGCCGTCCAGGCTCCATGGACCGCATGTCCACCTCCATCCAGTTCTCGAACGGGATCGAGTTCACCGAGGTCCCGCCGCCGATGCGGCCGATGTTGTAGGTCGTCTTGGCGCCCGCGGTGACGTATTCCCCGGCGCGGTCGTCGAAGAGCTTGATGGCCCGGGCCATGGCGTGCGCGGGATTCCCGAGGCCGAAGGCGCCCCACGAGTGCCCCCCGGGACCCAGGAAGCGCACCCGGTAGCGATGGGAACCGATGGCGTGATTCAGCACGCGCGTGTTGCTCGTGCCGTCGATCGCGATAAACGCGTCGATTCTCGGCGCGCCGTCCCGGAAGAGGTGCTTCACCCCGCGGAGGTCGCCGATGCCCTCTTCGCCGACTGACCCGACGAACAGCACGTCGTCCCGGGTATCGAGTCCGTGGCGATCCATGACCTTGAGGATGGTCAGCATCGTCACCAGGCCGCGCGTGTCGTCGGCGATTCCGGGGGCCATGAGCTTGTCGCCCTCCCTCCGGACCGTGACGTCGGTTCCTTCGGGGAAGACGGTGTCGAGGTGGGCCACCACGGCCACCGTCCGGCCGCCGCCCCGGCCTTCCCGGCGCGCGACGACGTTGCCGATCTCATCCAGCTCCGCGTCGAGTCCCGCTTCCCGGATGAGTCCGCGGTAGTGGGCGGCCCGTTTTTCTTCCTTGAAGGGCGGCGCCTCGATCTCCGTCAACTCGATGAGCAGGCGTTCGTTCTCCTCGTCCATCGCGAGGACGGCTTCGAGCGCGGCCACGACCCGGGGGTCGGCCGTGATCGCCGCCATCTCGGTCTCGTACTCGGGGAGCACCTCGAGTTCCTGGGCCCCGGGGCCGAGCGCCGGCAGGAGCACGGCGACGGTCAGGAAGGTTGGCAGTTGCGGTCGAAAACGCGAAAACGGCATAACCGCCCAATGCTATCCGAGTCGATGCCGCACACGGCCGCCGCCTTTTCGAAGCTCGGGATGTGCGTCAAACCGCCGGCCCCCGGCGGTAGGCTCCCGGCGCCAATGCCGATTCGCACCTCTCCGGCGCGGTGGCGACGCCGGGTGCATGCCGTCGCTCGCCGCCGGGGGGTGGCGCTCCTTGCCGCCGCCGGTTTCTCTCTCGGTGGGTGGGGGGTAGATGCAGCCGCGCAGCCGCCGGAGCGGGTGGTCGTGCTGGGGTTCGACGGAGCGGACCCGGACGCCATCCGAGAGATGATCGCCGAGGGAGACCTGCCGCACCTGGCGCGGCTCGCTCGCGAGGGGACCTTCGCGCCCCTGGCCACCACGAAGCCGTCGGAATCCCCGGTTGCGTGGGCGACCTTCGCGACCGGCATGAATCCGGGCCGCACCCGGATCTTCGACTTCCTGGAGAAGCGTGAGGACAGCTACGTGCCGCAGATCGCCCTGGTGCGGCAGGCGTCGATCGAACTCCCGGGGACGCCCTTCCGGGTGGCTCTCGTCCTGCTCCTCGCGCTCGGCGCCGGAATCGCCGCCGCCTGGCTGCTCCAGCGGGTGCGCGCGAGCGCGCGGGTGCGCTGGGCGTCCCTGGTGGTGCTGACGGCGGTTCCCGGCGCGGCGGCAGCGCTGGTGGCGGCGTGGCTGCCGGCCGCCGTTCCGCAGGCGGTCCGGGCGCGGGAGGGAGATGCTTTCTGGAAGATCGCGGGTGGGGCAGGGGTGCCCACGGTCGCGCTCCAGGCGCCCATGGAGTTCCCGGTGGAGGAGTCGCCCGGCGCCCGGATTCTGGCCGGCTTCGGGGTTCCCGACGTCCGCAAGTCCTTCGGCCTCTGGTCCGTGTACACGACGGACCTCCTCGACGAGGAATCGACCGAGACCGGGGGCACCCGCTTCCCGCTCCGTTTCGACGAAGGAGTGGCGCGCAGCGTGATCCGCGGGCCGCGCAATTTCACCGTGGCGGCCGCGGAGGCGGACCAGCCGGAGGTCGAGATACCGGTCACCTTCCGGAGGAACGGGGACGCGCTCGAGATCGAGACCGCGGGCGCCGCTCTGAGCCTCGCCGCCGGAGAGTGGTCCGACTTCGTCCCGGTGCGTTTCCCGCTGAATCCGCTCATCCGGCTGGCCGGCCTGGTCCGTTTCCGGGTGTTGTCGCTCGAACCGAACGTCACCGTGTACATGGAGCCGATCAACTTCGATCCCGAGCGTCTGCCGCCGATCGTGGACCTCTCCCATCCGCCGGCCTTCGCGGGCGAGCTGGCCCGGCGCGCCGGCGCCTACGAAACGATCGGCTGGAAGATCATCACGAATCCGCTCCGCGACGAGGCCGTGGACTTCGACGCCTTTCTCGAGGACGCCCGGTTCGCCCGGGAGTCGAACGAACGCCTGCTGATGGAGGCGCTGGAGGATGACTCATGGCGCCTGCTCATGGCCGTCTTCCTGTTCCCCGACCGCATCCAGCACATGCTCTACCGGTTCGCCGATCCCGGGCATCCGAACCACGCCCCGGAACTCGCGGAGCGCTACGGCGGAGGGATCGCCGACACCTACCGGGACATCGACCGCATCGTCGGGGCGGCGATGGCGGCCGCGCCGCCGGACACGCGCTTCCTCGTCGTGTCCGATCACGGCTTTCACTCCTTCCGCAAGCAGTTCAACGTGAACACCTGGCTCGCCGAGAACGGTTACCTGCGGGCGGCCGGGGACTCGGGAGAGCGCCGTCTCGAAGACCTGTTCGATCCCGAGGCGCTGTTCTTCCCGGGAGTGGACTGGAGCCGGACGAGCGCCTTCGCCCTCGGTCTCTCCGGGATCTACCTGAATCAGGAGGGACGGGAGCCGGAGGGCACGGTCGCACCCGGCGTCGAGCGCGAGCAGCTCACCGAGCGGCTCATCGCGGAACTGAAGGCGTTCCGCGATCCGGAGACCGGCGACCCGGTCGTGCGCGAAGTGCACCGGCGCGAGGAGATCTACGAGGGCCCGTTCGTGGAGGAGGCTCCCGACCTCATCCTCGGTCTCGAACCCGGGTACCGGATCGGCTGGCAGAGCACGCTCGGCGGGATGCCGCCGTCCTCGATCACCCCGAACCTCGACAACTGGAGCGGAGACCACTGCTCGATGGAAGACACCGCCGGCGTGCTCCTCTCGAACCTGCCCCTTCGGGAGGCAGCGTCGCTCCAGGACATCGCGCCGACGGTCCTGGACCTGCTCGGGGTCAGTCCCCCGGAGGCGATGGACGGAACCTCGCTGCTGCCCCGCTGAGTCGAACGGCGGGACCGGGTTCTAGGACTTCCGGTTCCGGAAGATCCACACGCCCGCCGCGATGAAGATCCCGGCGACCACCAGGGAGCCGGCGTTGACCGGCCCCAGCGTCCCGGACCAGAGGATCGCGTAGCCGAGCGCTCCCGGCACCAGGGCGTAGTAGACGAACGGCACCAGCGTGCGCCGGATCACGGCGCCCTCGCGGCCGACCAGCCCGACCACCGCCGAGGCGGCCACCACGTTGTGGACGCAGATCATGTTCCCCGCCGCTCCTCCGACGGCCTGGAGCGCGACCACCCATCCGGGATCCACCGCGAGCCGCTCGCCGACGCCGAACTGGAACAGCGAGAACATCATGTTGCTCACGGTGTTGCTGCCGGCGACGAACGCGCCGAGCCCGCCGATGAAGGGAGCGAAGAACGGCCAGGCCGAGCCCGCGATCTGGGCGGCGCCCTCGGCGAGCGCGATCGGCATCGAGGCAAGTCCCGCGGCCCCGCCGCCGGTGTTCAGGAACACCTGCACCATGGGCACGGTGAAGACGAGCGCGACGGAGGCGAGGCCGGTGCTCCGGAGCGAAGCGGTGACCGCCCGGGTCGCCTGGGCCCGGTCCATCCGGTGCGCCACGACGGCGAACAGGGAGGCCACGATGAAGACGGTCCCGGGCAGGAAGAGCGGGGCGGCGCTCGCGCTGATGCCGCTCCCGAGGATGTCCGGCCAGCGGAGGACCACTCCGGACAGGAAGTCCCGGAGGGGCAGGGAGGGAAGGCGGGTCAGGACCAGCAGCCCGGCGACCACGGCGTAGGGAGACCACGCGGACACGGCGCCGATCGTTCGGCCCCCCGCGGGCTCGGTCCCGGACTCCGCCTTGTCCCCGGTCCAGTCCGCTTCCCAGGCCGAGCGCGGCGGAAACTCGAAATGCTCCTCGGGAGGGGGGACGAAGAGGCCCTTCCGGGCGGCGGTGACCACGATCCCGAGGCCGATGAGGCCGCCGAGCAGCGCCGGGAACTCGGGCCCGAGCAGCCAGGCGGTGAGCATGTAGGGCGCCGTCATCGCGAGCGCGGCGAACAGCGCGAACTTCCAGACTCGGAGGCCCTCGCGGAAGCTCCGGTTGGCGCCGAAGAAGCGGGTCATGGTGGCCACCACGATGAGCGGAACCAGCGTTCCCGCGACGGTGTGGAGCACGGCGACCCGGAGGCCGATGAAGGCCATGAAGTCGGTCCATTCGGCGAGGCCGAGGCTGGCGGCGTAGGCGGCCACCGCCTCCGATCCCGAAAGGCCGGTGGAGACTCCGACCAGGATCGGGGTTCCGGCGGCGCCGAAAGAGACGGGGGTGCTCTGGATCAGCATGCCCGCGACCACCGCGGCGAGCGGCGGGAACCCGAGTCCCACCAGGAGCGGCACCGCGACCGCCGCCGGCGTCCCGAAACCGGCTGAGCCCTCGATGAACGCACCGAAGAGCCAGGCGATCACGAGGACCTGAATGCGCCGGTCCGGGGTGATCCCCACGAAACCGCGGCGGATCACCGCGAGGGCGCCGCTCTCCTGCAGGGTGTGCAACAGCAGGATGGCGCCGAAGATGATGTAGAGCAGGGTCGCCGCCACCACGAGTCCGTTGATGGACGCCGCGGCGATCCGCACGCCCGAGATGTCCCACACCAGCCACGCGAGGCCGGCGGCGGCGAGCCAGCTCAGCGGCATTGCCCGCGACGCGGGCCAGCGCAGCCCGACCAGGAAGAGCGCCACGACGGCGATCGGGACGAGCGCCACCGCGGCGAGACCGAGAGTTCCCATGACCGTTACCCGCTACCGGCTTGCCGGCTCTCCGGCGCTGTCTCCGGAGGGCTGACGAAGAGGGCTGCTGCTAGTCTGCCGCCCGTGCCACGGGCTTCGTTTACTTCGCTGGGCTGTCGTCTCAACCACACGGAGGCGGCGAACTGGGCAGGGCAGTTCGCGGGCAAAGGCTACACGATCGTTCCCTGGGGAGACCCCACCGATGTCGCGGTGATCAACACCTGTTCGGTGACCCACCGGGCGGAGGCCCATTGCCGGAACACGGTGCGGCGGGCGCTGCGCCACTCCCCGGAAGCCTTCGTGGTGGTGGCGGGCTGCTACGCCCAGTCGGGTCTCGACGCGCTCCGGGAGATCCCGGGAGTGGACATGATCGTCGGGACCGAGTTCAAGGAGACGTTCCCCGACTATCTGGATCGGCCCCGGAAACTCCCGGAGCCGGTCGTGCTGCACTCCGCCCGGATTTCCCGGCACGAGTTCGAAGTTCCCTCCACCGGGCGCTACGACTCGACCCGCGCCAACCTGAAGGTGCAGGACGGCTGCGACTTCTTCTGCTCGTTCTGCATCATTCCCTACACGCGCGGCCGGGAGCGCAGCCGGCGGTTCGACGACCTGGTCCGCGAGGCGGGGGAGCTGGCGGGGGCCGGCTACCGGGAACTCGTGCTCACCGGGGTCAACATCGGGCGCTACCGGAGCGGGGGACGGACGCTCGCCGACGTGGCGGACCGGCTGGAGGAGATTTCCGGGGTGGAGAGGATCCGGATCACCTCGATCGAGCCCACCACCGTCGAGGACCGCCTCCTCGAACGCATGGCGGAACGCGGAGCGCTCTGCCGCTACCTCCACCTCCCGGTGCAGAGCGGCGACGACGGCGTGCTGGCCGGCATGGGCCGGCGTTACAGCTTCCGGGACTACCGCGAGTTCGCGGACCGGGCGGTGGAGATGGTGCCCGGAATCGGGCTCGGGACCGACGTGATCGTCGGATTCCCCGGCGAGACGGACGACGCCTTCCGGCGCACCTGCGACCGCCTCGAAGCGATGCCGTTCGCCTACTACCACGTGTTCAGCTACTCGTCGCGCGCCGGGACCCGCGCCGCGGGTCTCTCGGGACACCTTCCGCCCGAGGTGGTCGCCGAGCGGAGCCGCACGCTGCGGGAGCTCTCCGACCGGCGCCGGGACGCGTTCGCCCGAGGCCACCTGGGCCGGCGGGTGGAAGTCCTGTTCGAACAGCAGGACCGTTCGGGCCGCTGGACTGGTCTGACCGACTCCTACCTGCGTGTCGGAGTGGTCTCCGCGGAGCCGCTCGAGAACTGCATCCGGGAGGTGCGGGTCACCCGGGTCGCGGACGACGTGCCGGGTTTGGCGGTGGGGACGCTGGTCTAGGAGCGCCGGCCTCCGGCCGGCATCGCGGCCCAAGGCCGCGAAACGCCCGCCGCCGCTGACCCGTGTGGCGGAAGTCCCACCGAGGACGCCGAATCACTGCGTGGATGAGGTTGCGCTACCTCGCTTTGGCGCCTCGTCCCGCGGGGAGCAGCGATCTGCGTTTCGCCTCGCTCCGCTCGGCGATGCCGGCCGGAGGCCGGCGCTCCGAGGCGCGCCTAGGAGCAGCCCGAAGTGGCGCCGCAGTTCAGGCACTTGAAGCAGGTGCCGCTCCGCACCATCAGTGCGCCGCACGTCGAACAGGGAGGCGCGTCGGCGAAGACGGCCGCCGACTCCAGGACGGTCCCGCGGCGGCGAGTGCGCTTCTTCGCGGGCGGCGCCGCGGCGGGTTGGGGCGGCTCGCCGTCCTCGGCGCCCGGCTCGTCGGCATCCGTCAGGAAGCGGTGTCCCAGCCAGCGGAAGATGTAGTCGGTGATCGAGTCCGCGTGGGGGATGTCCGGGTTGCCGGTGTAGCCCGAGGGTTCGAAGCGCGTGTGCGAGAACTTGTCCACCAGGACCTTGAGCGGAACCCCGTACTGGAGGTTGTAGGAAACGGCCCGCGCGAAGGCGTCCATCAGTCCGGACACGAAGGAGCCTTCCTTGGCCATCCGCAGGAAGATCTCGCAGGGAGAGCCGTCCTCGCGCAGTCCGACGGTGAGATAGCCCTTGTGTCCGCCGATGTCGAACTTGTGGATGATGGCGTCGCGCTCCGGCGGCAGGTGCTCCTTCTCGGCGGAGTCGCCCGCGTCCGCCGTCTCGGTGGCCGATTCGCCGCGGTTCAGCGGCTGCGACCGCTTGCTGCCGTCCCGGTAGATGGCAACCGCCTTGAGGCCGAGCTTCCAGGATGCGAGGTACGTCTCCTCGATGTCCTCGACGGTGCTCTCCTCCGGCATGTTGACCGTCTTCGAGATGGCGCCTGACAGGAAGGGCTGGACCGCGTGCATCATCTTGACGTGGCCCATGTAGTGGATGGAGCGTTTCCCGCCGAACGGTTCCAGGGCGCAATCGAAAACCGGGAGGTGTTCCTCCCGGAGATCCGGCGCCCCCTCGACGTGGCCGTGCTCGTCCACGTAGTCCCAGATCCGCTGGAGCGCTTCGCCTTCGTAACCGAGCCGCTCGAGCGCCGATCGGACGGTCTGGTTGACGATGCGGATGATTCCGCCGCCGCTGAGCTTCTTGTGCTTGATGAGTGACAGATCGGGCTCCACGCCGGTCGTGTCGCAATCCATCATGAGGCCGATGGTGCCCGTGGGGGCCAGCACCGAAGCCTGGCCGTTCCGGAAACCGTGTTCCTCGCCGAGCGCGATCGCCTCGTTCCAGACCTCCTGCGCCCGGGAAAGGACCTCGTCCGGGACTCCTTCCGCTTCGATCTCCGTTGCCGCGTCCCGATGCATGCGCATCACCTCGAGGAACGGCTGCTCGTTCTCCGGATAGCCTGCGAACGGCCCGGTGACTTCGGCGATCCGGGCCGACTGGTGGTATGCCCGGCCCGTCATCAGCGAAGTCAGGGCGGCCGCGATCGATCGGCCCACGTCGCTGTCGTAGGGGATGCCGCGATGCATCAGCAGCGCCCCGAGGTTCGCGTAGCCGAGGCCGAGCGGCCGGTACTCGTGCGAGTTCTTCTCGATGCGCGGCGTCGGGTAGCTCGCGTTCCCGACGATGATTTCCATACCGGTCAGCACCAGATCGACCGCGTGCTCGAAGCCGTCGGTGTCGAATTCGCCTTCCTCACCCACGAACTTCATGAGGTTCAGCGAAGCCAGGTTGCAGGCGCTGTCGTCGAGATACATGTACTCGGAACACGGATTCGAAGCGTTGATCCGCCCGCTGTTCTTCGAGGTGTGCCAGCGGTTGACGGTATCGTCGAACTGCATTCCGGGATCGCCGCAGCGGTGCGCCGATTCGGCGATCTGCCGGAACAGGTCACGGGCCCGCAGGGTGTCCATGGGACCGCCCGTGGTGATCTTGCGGGTGGACCAGTCCTCATCGTTCTCGACCGCCCGCATGAAGGCGTCGCTGACCCGGACGCTGTGGTTCGCGTTCTGGTACTGAATGGATGCGTACGCCTCCCCGTTCAGCGAGCCGTCATAGCCCGCTTCGATCAGGGCGTGGGCCTTTTGTTCCTCGCGGGACTTGCAATCGACGAAGTCGAGGATGTCCGGATGATCCACGTTGAGGATCACCATCTTGGCGGCTCGCCGGGTCTTGCCGCCGCTGCGGATGACGCCGGCGAAGGAGTCGTACCCCTTCATGAACGAGACCGGGCCGGAGGCCTTCCCGCCGCTGGACAGCTGCTCGCGCGAACTGCGGATGGTGGAGAGGTTGGTGCCGGTGCCGGACCCCCACTTGAAGAGCATCCCCTCGGTCTTCGCGAGCGTCAGGATGGAGTCCATGGTGTCTTCGACCGAGTTGATGAAGCACGCCGAACACTGCGGGTGCTCCTCCACCCCGCAGTTGAACCAGACCGGTGAGTTGAACGCGGCGAACTGGTTCAACAGCAGGAAGGTGAGCTCGTCACGGAACGTCTCCGCGGCCTCCTCGTCCGCGAAGTAGCCATCCTTCACGCCCCAGTCCGCGATCTGGTCGGCGACGCGTCCGACGAGCTGCCGGACGCTCGATTCGCGCTCCCCCTTTTCGAGCGATCCGTGGAAGTACTTCGACGCCACGATCGTGGTCGCCATCATGGACCACGACTGTGGGAACTCCACGCCGTACTGCGCAAAGATCGTCTCGCCGTGTTCGTCGGTGATGACGGCGTCGCGCTTTTCCCACTCCACCTGGTCGTAGGGTGAGACGCCGCGTTCGGTAAACCGGCGCCGGAACTCGAGTCCGCCGCCACGACCGTTCTTCTGCTCGTTACGGGTCTTCTCTTTTTCGGAACGGAATCCCACGGTGGTGGGCTCTACGGCTACCTGCATATCGAACAACTATCCCCTGGTTGAAGAAAACTGGAAGTAGGCGCGAGGGCACCCCTCCACGAATGCGATGAAGGGCATTGGGTTCTGAACTAGAACACAACATCTTGCGGTATGCAACCGGCAAGACCACAATAGGTTGTGGATGGGGGTCCGCACGAAGCCTCGAGGGGCATCCCGCGGATTCCAACGGTTTTTCGGGGGTTGCCGCCGGTCTTGCGGTGACGGGACGCCGCTCGCGGCCCTGGCCGGACAGCTCTTCGAGCCCCCTCGCCGGCGGTTTCCGCGCCGGGAAAGGAAAACCCCCGGCGGCCCGGCCGCCGGGGGTCCGCCGTTGCGGCCGAAGGGCCTCAGTTGTTGTTCGGGCGCCGGCTGCTGGTGCTACTCCCGCGGCTCCCCCCGCTGCTGCCTCCGCCGCGACTCACCGCGGCGCCGCCGCCACCGCCGCCACCACGGCTGACGGCGCTGCCGCCGCCACCGCCGCTGCTACTCGATCCGCCGCCCCGGCTGGCCGAGGCTCCGCTACCGCCGCCGAAACGGGAGAAACCGCTTGGTCGGCTTCGGGAACTCGCGCTCGGACGGCTGCGGGAGGCCCCGCTGGGCCGGCTGCGCGAGCCTGCGCTCGGACGGCTGCGGGAGGCCCCGCTGGGCCGGCTGCGCGAGCCTGTGCTGGGCCGGGCCCGGGAGCCTGCGCTGGGCCGGCTGCGCGAGGCCCCGCTGGGCCGGCTCCGGGTCGCTCCGCTCGGCCGGGCGCGGGAAGTCCCCGAACGTCCGGCGGAAGTGGCGCCGCCCCGGGGAGAGGCCGGCCGCACCGCCGAGGGCCGTCTGGCTCCGCTGTCGCCCGACCGCCCGCTGGCGCGCGGTCTGGGAGCGGCGGCCGGGCGGTTCCCGGTGGTGGCGCGGCCGCCGCGAGCGGCCGACGGCCGTCCGGTCACGCGTCCGGCGGCCGCGGGACCGGTCGTCGCCCGGCCTCTGCTCGTTGCCCGGGACCGGCTTGCCGGCGGGCTGCCGGCGCTCCCGTCCCGTCCGGCCGCACCGCGGGACAGGGTGGCGCGGTCCCGTTCGGCCGCGTAGGCCGACCGCGCGCTGCGGGCCCGCGCGGCGTTTCGGGGCACGGCCACGCGCTGCGCCCGGGAGGTGGTGCGGGTGGAGCCGGCCGCGGCCCGGCGCGCGACCGTTGGCGCCCTCGAGTTGGAGAGCCGGCGGGTGGTCGCCTTCGCCGACCGGGTCATGGCGGTTTCTCCGATCGCGCGTTGACGCAGACCGCGATCCAGGACCGCGCCTCCGGAGAGGATCCGAGCGTTCTCGACGTTGCGCAGGGTGGAGGCCGCCAACCGGTTGCGCGAGGCGGGACGTCCGATGGCGTCTCTGCTGGTGAAACTCCAGGCCTGGCGGTTCACGGAACCGCGCGGCACGGCCTTGCCGAGGACCTGTCCCCGACGGACCCGGGGACGATTCGAGTAATGGCTGCCATGCCAGCCGTAGTTGCCGTACCACCCGTGGAACGGATACACGGCATAGCCGTAGTAGCCGAGAGGAGACCAGCCGACCCAGTCGTATCCGTAGCTCCAGGAGACCCAGCCCGGGCCCCAGACGGAACCCGGCAGCCAGTACCAGCCAAGGGGGCCGTGTCCCCACCTGCCGTAGTGATACGGGGCCCATCCCCAGGGGTCGTAGGAGATCCAGGTCAGGCCGAACGGGGTGTGCGCCCATCGTCCGAGCCGGTAGGGCGCCCAGCCGGCGGTCACCGTCGGATACCAGACCCACCCCAGGTGGACGTCGTGGCGCCAGCGGCCATGTCCCTCGAGATCGGGGGCGTGCTCCCGGACTTCCTCGGGAAGCTCGTCGTAGTGGGTTTCCGCGGTGGTCACGAAGCGCCGCTGGCGGTCTTCAGCCCAGGCGTAGAAGTGGTCGTTGCCCAGGTACTCCTCGGGCGGAGCCGGCGCGGCGCCTTCGGAGGCGACGGTCCGCTGACCGGACCCCACCAGCACCGAACCCGACTCGGTGGACACCGTCGCGATCCCCGAGTAGACGACGAACTGCACCGTGCGGCCGTCTTCCAGGAGATCCGTCCGGTACTCACCTTCGCCCTGCGGGGAGAAGGTGCCGCCGGGGGTCTCCACGACCACCTCGGCATCGCCGCCGAGCCACACGATGAGGCTCCCGGTCCAGAAACCGAGCCGGTGCGGGCTGTCCCCTTCCACGTAGTCCAGCTTCGTTGCCTGGTCCATCCACGCCGTGACCCGTCCCGCAAAGCGCAGTTCGACCTGGCCGGGTTCCCGGGTCCAGATGCGGTCGCCGGGCAGGAAGGGGCTGCCCCGTTCCGCCTCGTGCGCCCCGAAGTCGTCCGCCCGCTGGTGCCAGACGTCGCCGTCGACGATGCTGAGGTTCCCGTAGGCGTAGGACCGCCCGGTCTCCTCGTCGGACTGCGCGAGCGCCGCCGAGGGGATGCCCAGGGCAAGCAGCAGGCCCAGGACGCCTGCATGCCGGAGAACGTTGTTTCGCCTGTTCGCTCTTTCGTGCATGGGCCACCTCCCTGAGGCTGCCGCCCTTGTTGCCGCAATCCCTATGCCAGATACCGTCCGATTGTCCGCTGAGCCAGCGGAGTTGGGCATCGCTGAGAGCGGGGGAAGCGGCGGCGGCATTCCGGGACTCCCGAACCCCGGTCTCACCCGAGCCGGTCGAGGAATTCCGACGCCTGGAGCCGGGCGCGCGCGGCGCGGAACCTGCGCCAGGCAGGCCGGACGTCGCGGTCGCGATTGACCAGCCGCGCCAGCTTGCTGCCGTCGGGATCGTCCTCGAGCAGGGCTTCGAGGCGCCCGCGCATGTCTCCTTCGGGAAGGGACTCGACAAACGCGTCCTGCTCGCTCAGCGTGTCCTCCAGCCGGGGCTTCGGCACGGGGACGAAACGGCCCCGGGTGTCGGACTCCAACTGCCAGACGATTTCCTGGGTCGAGGGGTCCTCGTGGTCTTCCGCGACGCTGACCATGCGGGAGGTGTCCCGATCGTAGTAGTAGGTCCGTTCCGGGCCGTCGTCGACAAAAGCCGCGACCAGCGCCTCAAGCAGAGAAGGGTCGGTCTCCACGGACTCAGAACCGTTGCAACAGGAACTAGCGGAGGGACGCTCCCTCCATGGAGAGAGACTAAACGACAGACCCCAACCGCGCCAATTCCCACTCCGCCGCAACTACCCGGATTCGGGGGGACTTCACGATTGGCGGCGCCGGGTGATGCGGGTCAGCTCGGGAGGGTCGTTCGTGATCTGGAGGGTGTGCGTTTCGATGACGTCCACGTCCAACCGGACTCCCGCGACCAGGGCGCCGTCGGTCACGCCGGCGGCGCAGAAGATCAGGCGCCGGCCGGGGGCCAAGTCCTCCGTGCCGAGCACCCGCCCCGCGTCCTGCACCCCGGTCTCCAGCAGGCGCCGCTGCTCCGTTTCGTTTCGCACGAGGAGCTGCCCCAGCATTCCGCCGCCGAGACACCGCAGGGCGGCAGCTGCAATCACGCCTTCCGGCGCGCCGCCCGATCCCATCGCCGCGTGGATTCCCGAGCCCGGCATCGCGCTCAGAATCCCGGCGGAGAGGTCGCCGTCGCCGATCAGCCGCACCCGGGCGCCGGCGCGCCGCAGCCCGGCAATCAACTCCTCGTGCCGGGGCCGTTCGAGCACGACCACCGTGATCTCGCTCGCGGGGACACCCTCGGCCTCGGCGATCGCGCGCACGTTCCGCTCGGGGGAGTACTCCAGCCGGATGGCGTCCCCGAGGAGGTCCCGGCTGGCCGGACCCACCATGATCTTTTCCATGTAGACGTCGGGCGCGGTGAGCAGCCCCCCGCGTTCCGAACCGGCGAGCACCGCAATCGCTCCCGGTCCGCCGGTCGCGCAGAGGTTCGTCCCTTCCAGGGGATCCACCGCAATGTCCAGCTCGGGGGCTCCTTCCCCGCCGCTGCCGAACCGTTCTCCACTCCACAGCATGGGCGCCTTGTCGCGTTCTCCCTCGCCGATCACGACCTGTCCGCGGACGGGCACGGTGTCGAGAACCCGGCGCATGGCGGCAACCGCGACCTGATCCGAATGGTGGCGGTCTCCCTGGCCGATGGTCGCGGCGCACGCGATGGCGGCTTCCTCCACCGTGCGGACCAGGTGGGAAGCTGCGACGGCCATCGGGCTGTCCGCCATCGTCCCGCTGCTCAGTGTTCCTCCGGCGCCGGGAGGCTGACCCGGGTGGGCCGGTCCCGCCGGTAGCCCAGTGCGTAGTCCGCCTGCATCAGGGTGTGAATCTCCCGGGTTCCCTCGTAGATCACGGCCCCCTTGGAGTTCCGCCAGAAGCGTCCCACCGGGTACTCGTCCGAATACCCGTAGGACCCGTGGATCTGGATCGCGTCCGAGGCGGCTCTTTCCGAGGCGACGGTCGAGACCCACTTCGCCAGCGATGTCTCGCGGGTGTTCCGGCGCCCGCGGTTCTTCAGCTCTCCGGCGCGGAGCCACAGCAGCCGGCTCACCTCGTAGTCGCGCTCCATGTTCGCGATCATCTGCTTGACGAGCTGGTGCCGGCCGATCTCCTGACCGAAGGTGGTGCGGGACCGCGCCCAGCGCACGCTCTCGTCGCGGCAGGCGCGGATCAGTCCGGTGGCCCCGGCGGCGACGGTGTAGCGGCCCTGGTCGAGAGCGAACATGGCGATCTTGAAGCCCTCGCCCTCCTCGCCGAGCCGGTTCCCGGCCGGGACGCGGACGTCATGCATCCGGAACCAGCCGGTGTTGCCCGCGCGAATCCCCCACTTGTGGGTCATGTTCCCGGACTCGAAGCCCGGGAAGGAGCGCTCCACGATGAACGCCGAGAGTCCCGAATGGTCCCGGCGAGCCCGCCTGTCGGGATCCGTCCAGGCGATCACCAGGAAGTTGTCGGCGATTTCGGCCAGCGAGATCCAGTGTTTCTCCCCGGTGAGCACGTAGTCCGGCCCGTCCCGCCGGGCCGTGGCCCGGATCCCCACGGCATCGCTCCCGGCGTCGGGTTCGGTGAGTCCGTAGGTGGCGATCTGCTTCCCTTCCGCCTGCGGCCGCAGGTAGCGGTCCTTTTGCGCTTCGCTGCCCCAGGCGAGGAGCGAGAGGGAGTTCAGGCCGGCATGGACCGACATGATGACCCGCAGCGAAGTGTCCACGTACTCGAGTTCCTCGCAGGCGAGCCCGAGCGAGATGTAGTCCAGCCCCGCCCCACCATAGCGCTCGGGAACCGATATCCCGAGGATGCCGAGTTCTCCGAGTCCGGTCAGGATCTCCCGATCGAACACCTTGGCGGCGTCGTTCTCGCGGATATGCGGCGCCACCTCGCGGGCAGCGAACTCGCGGACCAGCGACTCCGTCGCGCGGTGTTCCTCATTCAGATCGAAGTTCAGACGCTCAGCCAAATCTCCCCTTGCCTTTCCCGTCGTTCCCGCCGGCTCCTTCCGTGCCGCCTCGGTCCCGCCGGCGCGGAGCGCGGAGTATACGGCGGGGCTCCGGGCCGCTTCCCCGCGCGGCGCGCGAGCGAGGAAACCCCGGTGTCTGCCGACCGAAACGCAACGACGAGAGTCGGGTAGCGCCCGTCTCGCCGGATACCACCGCCGATCAGATCCCGCTCGCCAGGGCGGCGGCCGCCGCTTCCGCCTCGGCCTTGCGTTTGCTGGGACCGACCCCCCTTCCGAGGGCGCGACGGCCCGCGAGCACTTCCATGACAAACGTCTTTTCGTGTTCCGGGCCGCTTTCCGAGATGAGTCGATACACGGGGAGTCGACCCTCTTTCTTCACGAGCGCCTCCTGCAGGGCCCCCTTCGGGTTCTCGGTTGCGGCGACGATCGCCGGGCTCTTCCCGGCGGCCTCGCCCGGGGGTTCCGCGGCCGATCCTCGTGCCGGCCGGCTCCGCCTACGGCCGGACCGGCGTTCGAGCCGTTCGAGGGCCCGCCGCGCGGCGTCCTTCTCGGCTTCCTTGAGGCCCCGTCCAACACCGGTTTCGGTGAGTCCATCGGCCAGCCGCAGAGTCACGGAGACCGTCCCGTTGCTCCGGGAGTTCCGCGGTGCGCGTCTCGGTTCGTACTTGGGAGCGTCCTTGCCGGCCTGGGCGAGGCGGTTCTGGAGCAGCGTCTTGGGGTCGAGGAGTTCCAGATCGGGATCCCGAAGCTCCTCGAGGGCGGTTGCGAACGGCCGGCCCAGGGCGCGGCGCGCCGCCCCCAGGCTGCCGTCCAGATAGAGCGCCCCCATCACCGCCTCCGCGGTGGCTGCGGCGTCGTCCCCGTCCCCGAGTGACCAGTGTTCGTTCAGCGTGCGAGTGAACTCCCGGCTCTGCAGTCTCATCCGGGCGAGAGTCATCCTCCCCTCGTCCCACTCGGGGAACTGGTCGTGCAGCGCCTCCGCCAGCACCAGATGCATGACGTCCCTCCCGAGGAAACGCAGTGCGGGCCGGTTCGCAGTTTCGGTACTTTCCGCGGACTCCGGGGACGGCGAAGCCGGGGCCCGGCGCCCCCTCGTTCTCCGTTTTCTGCCCCGGCGGCCGCCCGGGGTGCGCCCCTGGCCCGGGTCGCCCGCGTCCAGCGCCGCAGCCAGGATTCCGGGACTCGCGAAGGTGTATCCGAGGGCCCGTTCGACTCTCTTGCGCAGCAGGAGCAGGCGGCGGGCGAACCGGATGCCGAGCGGGCCGATGGAACGCAGTCCGCTGCCGGCTCGACGGACCCATCCCGGAACGCCTTCCGGCGGTTTCAGCCTGAGCCGCTGCAGTTTCTTCCTGAAAGCCGCGCCCAGGACGCCGCGCGCCGCCGGCATCCCGCCGTCGAGATAGGCGGCCCCGAGCACGGCTTCGAAGACGTTGGCGAGGATACGGTCGGAGGATCGGACGTCTTCCCCGGCGTTTCGGCCGCGGCCGACGCGAATGCCCTCATCCAGCGCGAGAGCGCGGGCCGCCGCGGCCAGCGACTGGTTGCTCACCAGTTCGGACTTGGTCTCCTGTCGGCGTTGCCCGTCCCACTGCGGCCGCTGAAAGTGCATGGACTCGGTCACCACGAGTCCGAGCGCCGCGTCGCCGACGAACTCCAGCCTCTCGTAGTCCGCGACCTCGTGATCGTTCCGATACGAGCCGTGCGTCAGGGCTTCTTCGAGGAGTCCGAGGTCCTGGAAGCGGTATCCGAGACCGCGGGCAAACTCGAGCCCGGGCCGGTGGTTGGCCGCCGGCGCGCGCCGGCGTCGCCTGCGCCCCATCTCAGCTCACCCGAACCAGGACCATCGTCAGATCGTCCGTGTGGGTCTCGGCGCCGGTGAACTCGAGGACGGCGTCCTCGACCGAGCGCTGCAGGTCCGCCGGCGTGAGGGCGGCCCCCTCCTCCAGGAGCCGCATCAGCCTTTCTTCCCCGAACATGTCGGATTCGGCGTTCATGGCCTCCGAGACGCCGTCCGTGAAGAAGAGCCAGGTTTCGCCGCCGTGGAGGCGTTCCGAGTGCTCTTCCAGGATTTCGTCGAAGACCGGTCCCGGGTCGAGGGCCAACCCGAGCCCGGGGGGAGCGAGCGCTTCCGAGCGGGGCCAGTGTCCGTCCTGCTGCACCAGATGCAGGAGCGGACTGTGGCCCGCCCGGGCGAACGTCACGCGCCCCGCCGCGGAGTCGAACACCGCGTAGGTGATGGTGATGAAGGTCCGTGAATCAAGGGCGTTGTGCAGGACCCGGTTCGCCTCGACCAGCACCTGGCGGGGGGACTCGTGAATACGGCTCAGGGCGAGCATCAGCCCCTTGAGTTCGGCCATGATGAACGCCGCCCGCGTGCCGGTGCCGGAGACGTCGGCAATCACCACTCCCAGCCGGTTCGGCCCGAGAGGGATCAGGTCGTAGTAGTCGCCCCCGACCTCGGTTGCGGGACGGCAGACGGCCGAAACCGCGAAACCCGGCACCGACACGGATCCCTCGGGAGGGAGCAGGCGCGCCTGGGACTGCCGCGCGGTCTCCATTTCCTGCTCCAGGACCGCCGCCCGCCGGAGGCGTCCCATGTCGTCGGCGATCTTCGCCGTCATGATGTTGAACGAGCTGGCGAGCTCTCCGAGCTGGTCCGGCGACGCGGCTCGCACCTGATGGCCGAAATTGCCTCCCCGCACCAGTTCGGTCCCCCGGCTCAGGGCTTCGACGGACCGCGTGATCGACCGCGCGAGCCGGAGCCCGGCGGAGAAAGCGACGCATTCGATGAGCACGAAGACGATTCCAAGTCCGCCGAGCACCAGGAGCAGGCCGCTCCGCCAGTCCGGATTGCTGATCGCCACCGACTCGGCGAGCCCGCTCGTCGTTCCCTGGATCAGGTGAATCGGGGCGAAGGCGATGGCCACCACGACCGTGCCCCCCTCCATCCCGGGACCCCAGGGAAGGGCCTCCAGCAGCAGCGGCTCATCCCAGTCGATCGTGAAGCGATCGTTGTCCGCACCCGTCAGCGGGGCCGGGGCCGGCGGGTCCTCGTTCTGGTCTCCGAGGTAGAGCGCCCAGACCGTCCGCACGATCAGGTCCTCCTCCCGCGCGCTCGCTTCGAGGAGCGGAGCGAGCGGCGCCAGAACGACAGCCAGGCGGTCCCCCCGGAGTCCGGGAAAGAGGGCGCCGAACCATTCGGTGTCCTCCATCTGGACCACCCCCTCGTACGGGGTGAGGGCCCATTCGGGCACCGGATCGGACTCGCGAATCGGCCCTCCGGCGTCCGAGCCGGTCAGCCGGACGATGCGCCCGTCCTCGATCTCGACGTACCACGCTGCCGCTCCCGGCGCGAAGGGAGCGACCCGGGCCACGGCCCCCTGGAGTCCGCGGGCGATCTCCGCCCCGTCCGAATCCGGTGCGATCTCGAGCAGCGCCTGCTGCGCCGCGGAAGCGAAGGCGGTTCCCCGGGCCGCGAGGTTCGCCTGGAAGGCATAGGAGCCGAACAGCCCCAGCACCACATAGAAGGCGAGCAGAAAGAAGGATGTCAGCAGGAGGACCGGCAGGAGCCCCACGAACAGATAGGAGACGGCCAGCTTCCGCCGGACGGGGTAGAGGAGCCATCCGAGAAGATCGCGCCCGAAGTAGACGAGTACCGCGCCCAGAGTGATGAAGAAGACCATCCAGGCGTCCGCCGTCCACGAGCGGGGCAGCGCGCCCGCCGAGGAAAGCGAAGCGATGGCTCCCACTCCGAGCAGGAATCGGCCGGGCCACGAGCGAGTGAGCGCCTTCGCCGCGCGTTGCAGCCCCTTCGCGAGGGACCTGGGATAGGCGGGCGCCGCCGGAGGCGGAACGGAAGAGGCCGGTCCGGCGGGTCGCCCCGCGGGCGTTGGTGGGTCTTGGTTGGAGATGTTCGGGAGTGCGGGTGTCTTGGGGACGGCAGTTGGCCGGATTGCTGAATCCGGGGCGCTCCCCGCGAGGTCCGGTCCGGCGTCTCCGAGGTCGCGCGCGCTCGCACTCGAGACCCGAAGGCCCGGCGCCGTTCGCGGGGCGGACGATCCGCCGACGCGTGGTACGGCGCCGAGACACCGGGCCTGGCGACGGTTCTGATGCGAGAGATGCGGCCGGCCACTTCCGCCAGGCTAGGCCCCGCCTGGAAGTGGCCCGGTTATCGCAACGCGTATCGGAAGCGCCGGCGAGCGCCGGTCCGCCGGAAGGGCGGGCCGACACCCCGAGTGCTCAGAGGGAGTCTAGCAGGGGCTCTCCCCACCCCCGCGTCCTTGTCTGGCGCACCGTACACTCCGGGTCGGCCTCCCATGCGCCTCCTGGATCGCCGTCTCGGCGCGGTATTCGTCCTGGCGGCCGGTGTGGCAGGGAGTGCGCCGGCCCCCGGCCAGCAGGCCGGGAACCCGGAACGCCCCGCCATCCGGCTTTACGGAGTCGTGCAGCAGCGGGACGGAGGCGTCGCGCTCCTGCGGTTTGCCGAGGGAAGACCGCTGGCGCTCCGGGTCGGCGAGACCCATCGGGGATTCACGGTTGTGCGGGTACTCCCCGACGCCGTGGAACTGGACGCGCCCGACGGGCGGGTGCTCGAAGTGGGTCTTCCGGACATCGCGGTTCCGGCCGAGAGCGGGGAGCCTCCCGCGGCCGCGGAGATCCCGGTCGAGACTCGGGCTCCTGCCGAGATTCCGGCAGCTCCCGAAGCGGGAGCGCCGGAGCACCCGGGGGTCGATGCCCGGACCGCTCCGTCTCCGCGGGACACGGAAGAGCGAACCTTCTCCCGGGATGACGTGCGGCTGCGGCTTCAGTCGGAACTCCCGCGAATCCTGTCGAGCGCCGTCGTCGCCCCGCGGGTGCTCGGGAACGAGGTCGTCGGGCTGGAACTCGTCGCCTTTCCGACGGACACCGTGCTCGGGGAAACCGGGCTGGTCCCCGGGGACGTGCTCCTGGCGGTCAACGGCAGGGAGGTACGGGGGGCCGAATCGCTGGCCGTGCTCGTGCAGCGGTTTCAGACCGCCAGCCAGGTCGAACTCACCGTCGATCGCGACGGAGAGGTCTTTCCCCTCCGGTACCGGATCGAATAGCCGAACCTCCCCCGAGCGTCCCGCGGAAATCGCGGGCTGCTAGCGACGAGTGGGGGCGCCGGGGCCGGGCGGCTGCAGCAACACGACGACCTCACCCGGCTCGACCAGGTGGTGGTAGGTCTTCGCGTGGACTTCGAAAGCGGCGGGATCCTGCCGCAGTGCCGTGATGGAGTCCTCGAGCGCGGCGGCCTCCTGGCCGAGCCGCTCGACTTCGGCCGCCAATTCGGCCCGTCGCCGTCCCTGCTCGTCCAGCGCTTCGAGACCGCTCACCCCGACGGCGGCGGCGGCGACCGCGATCAGCACGATCACCACGACCGGCGCCGCGCGCTCGGTGAGTGCGGCCAGGACGCGCCCCCACTCGGCGCCCCTGCGAAGGGCTCGTCCCCCGAGGCCACCGAGCTTCTGGCGCAGGCTCCCCAGGAGGGAAGCGACCGCCTCAAGCGAGAACTTCATGGATCCAGCAGGGATTCTCCACAGGCTGCTGGACCTGAATTGTATGTGGAACTGCGGTTCTGCCGGTGTCCGTCCCGGTCAACGCCCGCCGCCGAGCTGCCCGGCAAGCTCCCGGAGCCGCTCGGTCTGATCTTCCAGCGAGGCCAGCCTTCCGCGCGCCTGGTCCACTACGGCGGGATCCGCGCCAGCGAGAAAACCGGGGTTCGACAACCGTTTTCGGGTGCTTTCGCGCTCCTTGCCCAGACGCCCGAGTTGTCGCTCGACGCGTTGGCGCAGCGCTTCCAGATCGACGGCTTCCCCCAGGGTCGTGTGCGCCTCGAAGGCCGGGTCCACGATGGAAACCCTGCCGGCGTCGGTCTCCGGACCGGGCGGGAGCGGAGTGTCACCGGGGGATGCGACCGAGACGGAAGCGAGCCGGGCCAGCGAGGCGACGGGTTCCCGGCACTCCGCCAGGAGGGCGCCGAACCCGGCAAGACGGCGCGATTCCTCGACCTGGACCCGAAGTCGCAGATCGGGCGGCAGTCCCGCGTCGGCGCGGAGTTTGCGGACGCCGCTCACCAGCCGCTGCAGAGCCTCGAAGCGCTCTTCGAGCTTCCGGTCGCGCCTTCCCGTCCCGTGCGGGAATGCCGAGCGGGTCAGGAGATCCGCCGCCGGCCGTCCCCCGTTCCACAGGTCCTTCTCGTCCATGGCCAGCCGGAGCCGGGCGAAGAGGTGTTCCGTCACGAAGGGGGTCACGGGATGCAGCAGATGCAGGGTGTCGTTCAGGACGCTCCCCAGGGTGGCCGCGGTCCGCCGCGCCGCCTCCGGTCCGGAGCGGAGCCGCACCTTGGCCAACTCGACGTACCAGTCACAGAAATCATTCCAGACGAACCGGTAGAGGAGGGCGCCCACTGCCGCGAAATCGAAGCGGTCCAGAGCTCCCGAGACCTCGCTGGCGCAGGCGTTCGCCCGGGAGACGATCCAGCGGTCTTCGGCCTGTGGCTCTCCCATCGGGCCTTCGTCCTCGACGTCGTCCAGCGCAATGAGCGCGAAGCGGGACGCGTTCCAGAGCTTGGTGAGGAATCGGCGGCCGATTTCGTGGAACTTCGACAGCGAGAGACGCATCTCCTGTCCTTCGGAGCAGAGCCGGACCAGGGTGAAACGCAGGGCGTCGGCGCCCACTCCCTCGAAACCGTCGGGGAAGTTCCGTTCCACCCGGCGGAGCAGTTCCTTCATGTTGGTGGGGCGCGCTTCCTCCACCGGCCGCTTGAGTTCCGCCAGGGTCGCCCCGTCGATCACCGCCAGCGGATCGACCCCGTTTCCCTTGCTCTTGCTCATGACGGCGCCGCGCTCGTCGAGCACCGTGGGATGGATGTAGACGTCGCGGTAGGGAAGCCGGTCCGTCATCTCGATCCCGGCGAAGTTCATCCGCGCGACCCAGAAGAAGAGGATTCCCTTGTCGGTGGAGAGCACCGAGGTCGGGAAGTAGCGGGCGAGGTCGGGTGTCTCATCCGGCCATCCCAGGGTGCTCATCGGCCAGAGCCAGGAACTGAACCAGGTGTCGAGCACGTCTTCGTCCTGGCGCCAGGCGCCCGGGTCGGCGAGCACCTCGGCGGGCGTTTCGACTCCGACGGCGACTTCACCGGTCTCCCGGTGATGCCACGCCGGGATGCGGTGTCCCCACCAGATCTGCCGGCTGATGGTCCAGTCCCGGATCTCGATGAGCCAGCGCGCGTACACCTGCTCCCAGCGGGCCGGATGGAACCGGAGTTCGCCCTCGCGCACTTTCTCCCATCCCCCCTCTCCCTTTTCGAAGCCGCTGCGGCGGAGCGCCCGGTCCGCGAGCGGCCGCATGCGGACGAACCACTGGTCGGAGAGGCGGTACTCGATCGGAGCCCCGGAACGCTGCGCGCGGCCCAGCGGCACCTGGTGGGGGGTCACCGCCTCGAGCAGACCGGCGGCTTCCAGGGCGGCGACGGCCTCGCGGCGCGCCTCGTACCGGTCGAGCCCGCGGAACGCCTCCGGCGCCTGATCGTTCAGGGTCGCGTCCTCGTTCATCACGTTCAGAGGCTCGAGGCCGTGCCGCTCGCCGATCTCGAAGTCGTGCGGATCGTGGGCGGGAGTGATCTTCAGGCAGCCGGTTCCGAACTCCCGTTCCACTCCGGAGTCGGCGATGACCGGAATCGTGCGGCCGGTAAGCGGAAGCTGGACCCTGCGGCCGATGAACTCGCGGTAGCGGGGGTCCTCGGGATGGACGGCAACGGCGACGTCCCCGAAGAGCGTCTCCGGCCGGGTGGTGGCGACCGTGAGGCGTCGGCCGGGAGCGTCGGCGAGCGGATAGTGGATGCTCCACAGGTGCCCCGGTTCTCCCTCGGGCGCCGTCTCGACCTCGTCGTCGGAGAGCGCGGTCCGGTCCACCGGGCACCAGTTGACCACCCGTTTGCCCCGATAGATCAGCCCACGGTCATAGAGCGCCTTGAAGACCGTCCGCACCGCGCGCGAAAGCCCCTCGTCCATCGTAAAGCGGGTGCGGCGGAAGTCGCAGGAACACCCGAGCTTGCGCAGTTGTTCCAGGATGACTCCCCCGAACTCTTCCCGCCATTCCCACACCCGATCGATGAAGGCGTCGCGTCCCAGCTCCCGGTAGTCGACGCCCCGGGCGTCGAGGTGTTTGCGGACCACGGTCTGGGTGGAGATGCCCGCGTGGTCGGTTCCCGGCACCCACAGGGCGTCCCGCCCTTCCATCCGCCGGTACCGGACGAGCACATCCTGAATGGTGTTGTTGAGCGCGTGCCCCATGTGGAGCCGGCCCGTGATGTTGGGAGGCGGGATGACGATGGTGAACGGTTCCCGCTCCGGATCACCGCCCGGCCGCAGCCGTCCGCCGGCGTCCACCTCCGTCTCGAAGGCCCGCGCGGTTTCCCACCGGTCCCAGCCCTCTGCTTCGACGGCCGCCGGGTCGAGGCGGGTTGCGAGGGTGTCCGCCGGGCCGGTGCTCATTCCCGCCGCGAATTCGTGCCTACCGGCCGGCGGCGGCCACCAATGCCTGTGCGCGCTCGGTGCTCTCCCAGGGGAACCCCGGGTCCTCGTGCCCGAAGTGGCCGCCCTTCGCGGTGTTTTCGTAGATGGGCCGGCGCAGGTCGAAGTGCGCGATGATCTCCGCGGGAGTCAACCCGAAGACCTCACGGACGGCGCGTTCGATGGCCGCGTCGTCCACCTTCCCGGTACCGAAGGTATCCACCCGGACCGAGACCGGCTCCGCGCGGCCGATCGCGTACGCGATCTGCACCTCGGCGCGGCGCGCGAGGTTCGCGGCGACGATGTTCTTGGCGATGCAGCGGGCCATGTAGGCCGCCGAGCGATCCACCTTCGTCGGGTCCTTGCCGGAAAAGGCGCCGCCTCCGTGGCGCGCCATCCCGCCGTAGGTGTCAACGATAATCTTCCGGCCCGTGAGTCCGCAGTCGGCCGCCGGGCCGCCCTCCACGAACTTGCCGGTCGGATTGACGAGGACCTGCGGCGAGCCGGCGCGGAATCCCTCCGGCAGCACCGGGAGCACCACCCGTTCCTCGATGTCGCGCACGACGCGGCCGGTAGCTTCTTCCGCGTGTTGGGAGGATGCGACGACCGTGGGAACCGAAACCGGGTTCCCGGCTCCGTTGTAGGCCACGGTGACCTGCGCCTTTCCGTCCGGGCCCAGATACGGGATGTCGCCGCTGGTGCGCGCCTCGGTCAGGCGCCTCGTGATCCGGTGCGCGAGCATGATGGGCAGCGGCATCAGCTCCGGCGTCTCGTCGCAGGCGAAGCCGAACATCATTCCCTGGTCTCCCGCGCCCCCCGAGTCCACGCCCATCGCGATGTCCGCGGTCTGCCGGCCCATGTGGATCTGGACATCCACCGTGTCGGCGTCGAAGTCGTCGTTTCTTCCGGTGTATCCGATGCGCCGGATCGTCCGGCGCACCACGGTTTCGAGCTCCTCCGGCGAGGGTCCGCTCCGCGCCGTCGCTTCCCCCGCGATCACCGCGCGGCCGGCGGTGACGAGCGTCTCGCAGGCGACCCGGGCCAGGGGATCCCGCGTCAGGAACGTGTCGAGAACGGCGTCCGAAATCTGGTCCGCGACCTTGTCCGGATGGCCTTCGGTCACCGACTCCGAGGTAAAGAGCCGCAGGTCGCGGTGTTGTTGCACGCTTACGGGACGCCTTCCTCGCTCTGGGGTCTTGACCGGTAGTGAGAGGCGATCTTCGCCGTCCGCCTCGGGATTCGATGCTCGGGAGAGCGCGATGATAGCAGCCGGATTCCAATCAGGATCCGGGGCTCCCGGTTGCCTCGTCATCGTGCGAACCGGGGAGAATCGGTGACGGCAGGCTCCCCCCGGCCCACCGCCGTCATCCTCCTGGCCGGACGGTCGCAGCGGACCTGGCCGCTGACCGCCGACTATCCGAAACCGCTCCTGCCGCTGTGGGGCCGTCCGCTCACCGAGCGGGTACTCGAGCAGTTGCGCGGAGTCGTGGACACCGCGGTACTGGTGGTCGGGTACCAGAAGGAGCGCATCCTCGATCACTTCGGAACGCGCTACGCGGGCATCCGCCTCGTGCCCGTCGAGCAGGCGAGCGCCCGCGGGACCGCCGACGCGTTGCGGGTCGCGGCCGCCGCCGTCCGTGGACCGGTCCTCGTTCTCAACGGAGACGACTTCTACCACCACGACGACCTCGCGCGGGTGAGCGAGCACCCGACGGCGATTCTCTGCAAGGAGGCCAGCGACCCCTGGAACCGGGCGACGGTCACCGTCACGGAAGGCGACTGGCTGGTGGACGTCCAGGAAAAGCCTCCGGCGGCCCGGCCCTGGGAACTGAGCAGCGTGGGCGCCTATTCGCTGCGGCGGGAAGACCTCGAGCACCTCGGAGAAGTCCGGGAGAGTGTGCGCGGCGAGCTCGAACTTCCGGACCTCATTCGAATCCTGGCGCGCTCTTCCGGGGTGCGTGCGGTGCGCGCCCGGCGTCCCTGGATCCCGCTGACCTACCCGTGGGACGTCATCGGACGCATCGTTCCCCTCTTCGGCGGAGACCCACCGGGGCAAGGGGCCCGGGCGCTCGGATTCGAGACCAGCACGGGCGAGATGGGAGAAGGGGCCGTCTTCGTCGGCGAAGGAGCATCGGTTCACCCCGAAGCGCGTTTGGTGGGACCGGTGGAGCTCGGCGCCGGCGTCCGGATCGCCGCCGGCGCGGAGGTGGAACGGGCGGTCCTGATGGAAGGGGCGAGCGTGGGCGCCGGAGCGACCGTCCGGGACAGCGTGCTCGGCCGCGGCGCCTCGATCGGAGCAGGCGCACGTCTCCTGTCGGGTCCGGTCGAGCGGATCCAGGTGCTGGAACACACGGCGCGCGTGGGCGTGCCGGTCGTCGGTGCCTGTCTGGGAGCGGGCGCCAGCGTCGCCGCCGGCGCCGAGACGCCTCCGGGCACCCTGCTGGGCCCGGCGGAGCGGTTCGGCTAACGACGTTCCAGCGCGCTAGCGGCGCTGCAGCAGCAGGAAAACGGAAGCGAGCCCGAAGAAGAGGTTCGGCGACCACGCCGCGAGGACCGGGTCGAGCAGCTCCGCGTTCCCGATGGAACGGAAGAACTGGGTGGCCACCAGATAGACGATCGCGATCGCGAAGGCGATGGCGGCGCTCGCCCAGGCGCTTTGATTCGTTCTCCGGAAGGCGAACGGGAGCCCGATGAGCACCGTGACCAGCGATGCGAAGGGCAGGGCGGTCTTGGTCTCCAGAGCTACGTGGAGCACCGGATCGCGGTGACCCGCCGCCTCGATCGTCTCGATGCGTTCCTCCAGGTCGCGGTAGGGAAGATGGTCGGTCGCCAGGTCCTCCCGGAGAAGCGCCTCGGGTACGGAAACGTCCGGAATCGTCTGTACGGCGAACGGTTCGGCGGCGCGGCCGCGGTGGAGGTCGCGCTCCCAGCCACCGATCCCGGTCCAGCTCGCCTCCGCCTCCGACCAGTGGGCGGAAGCCGCGTAGCTGCGGGCTGCAAGCGACGCGCTGTCCGGGCTGAGCCGGAACACCGACAGTCCGCTGAGGACCACGTTGTCCGCGTCGAACTCATCGTAGTGGTAGATCTGTCCCTCGGGTCCCATTCCCCAGTGCCGTTCCAGCGGATTGACGGTGCGCCGGGCTTCGCCCCGGATGCGGGCGCCCGTGTCCTCGGCTTCGGGCGCCGTTTCGGGTATCAGCCGTTCCTGCAGCCCGAAGCCCGCGCCGCTCACGAGCAGTCCGGTGGCGAGCGCCGGGACCACGAGGCGTGCGCGGCTGACCCCCCCGGCGAGGAACGCCGTCACTTCGTTGTGACGGCTCAGGAGCCCGAAGGTCACGAGCGTCGCGGTGAGGGTCGCGAGCGGCAACATCTGGGCCGTGAACGCGGGAATCGAGAGACCCAGGTAGCGAAGCACGGTGGACGCGGCGATGTCCCGCTCGAAGGCGTCCCCGATCACGGCGTTCAGCAGGCCGATCATTTCCCAGGACAGGAGCGCCGCCAGCGCCAGGAAAAGAAACGTGAGGTAGCGGGCCACGACGTACCGGTCCAGGATCGTGGGCAGGCCGGGCGGACGCCACCGGCGCACGGCCGAACGGCGCCGGGGGACCAGGCGCCACAGCCGGCCGAGGAAGCGACCGGCCGCCTCCAGCGGGTGCAGCTCCCGGGAAGCGAGGGCCAGCAGGACGATGCCGGCGGCCACCGTCGCGATGTTGGCTCCCCACATGGCGATCCAGGGAGACAGCTCTCCCGCCCCGGCAAGCTGTTCGCCAAACGCGTTCGGCGCGTACCAGGCGAGGATCACGAGGATTGCCACGGCGAACGATCCGGCGCGCGTCGGTCCCGCCGACGGCCGGATCCCGATGCCCAGGCCGAGCAGTCCGAAGGCGAGACAGGCGAAGGGAAAGGCGAACTTCTTGTGAATCTCGACCAGGTAGATCGGGTGGTCGGTGCCTTCGTAGGCGGCCACGAGATCGGGCAGCAGCATGGCCCGGGCGCTGTGGCTGACGCTCGGGGTCTCCGGGCCGAACACCTCCTCGGCGTCGAGCGGCAGGCGGATCCGTTCCGCGCGCTGAATCCGGTACCGGCCCGGATCGTCGAGCCCGGCATTGTGGACTTCCACATCGGTGAGTTCGAGAAACGCCAGCCGCTCTTCGGCGACCGTCACCAGCCGTCCACGGTCCGCGACGAAGATGGTCGGCTCGTCGGCGCGCGCCGTGTCGGCGAGAAAGACGCGCCTCCAGCCGTCCTCGCCCGGAGGCACGGCCCCCACGAGCAGGACCCGGCCGTCGAGGAGTTCGTCATAGAACATGCGCGGTTCGATCTCGGTGCGCAGCCGGGAACTCAGCAGTTCGTCTCTCAGTTCGACGAACTGCTGGTTCGCCGGCGGTACGACGCCCAGCATCAACCACAGGCACAGACCGAAGGTGGCCCCCGCCGCGGTCCCGATCGGAACGAGGAGACGCCAGGGAGAGATCCCGCCGGCCCGCATCGCGATCAGCTCGTGTCCGCTGGAGAGCCGGTTCAGCGCCAGCAGGATTCCGAGCAGCAGCGCACTCGGGACGGCGACGGCAAGGAGCGCCGGGATCAGTTGGGCGAAGGCCAGCCCTACCGTTTCCGGGTTCGCTCCCTGGGTGACGATCAGCTCGATGTTGACGATCAATTCGTTCAGCAGCAGCGCGAACAGGAAGACCGCGGTCCCGAGGAATACGCCGGGGGCGATGAGCCGGACGATGTAGCGGCTGAGGAGACCCACGGCGGCGATCCCCGCATTGTAGGAGCCGGCGGCCCCATAACGGCGGTTGGCAGGCCCGCGGGACTGCATTCGGGAGGGAGGGCTCCCGGCCCCGATCCCGGATCGCCGACCCACCGTATCTTGGGGGTGCACTGCCCTCGAAACACAACATGTTGTGGGCGGGCCCGCTGACGGCGTAGAATACGCTCGGGTTCGGCAGCGCCCCAGCCACAACCTTCAGGTGACCAGCGAGTGAGGATCGAGCGGCTCGAGATCGCCGGATTCAAGAGCTTCGCCGAGCCGGTGACGCTTGAGTTCGGGCAGGGCGCCACGGCGGTGGTGGGGCCGAATGGCTGCGGCAAGAGCAACATCGCCGACGCGGTCTTCTGGGTGCTCGGCGAGCTGGGCGCCGGCACCATCCGCGCGCGGGGGAAGGAGCTCATCTTCAGCGGCAGCGCCCTGCGCGAGCCCCTCGGGGTCGCGGAGGTGCGGCTCCACGTCAGCGGGGCCCGGGGTCCTCAGCCGGGGGCGTCCGAAAACGGCGTCCGGAGGAATGGAGCGGAAGCGGTTGCCGGAAACGGCGGTCCGCCCGCGTCGGGCGCGCCGCCGAGAATCCCTGGCACCGGCGCCGCCGGGCCGATCCCGGAAGACGGTGCGGCGACCGGTGGTTTCCGGCACAACGTGGTCGTCAGCCGCCGGGTGGATTCCAGTGGCCAGTCCGTTTACGAAATGGACGGCCGGCGGTGCACCCGGCGTGAGATCCGCCGGCTGTTCGCCGGAACCGGACTCGGCCCCGGGTCTTACGCGCTGATCGAGCAGGGGCGCGCCAACGACGTGCTCAGCCGCAAGCCCGCCGATCTGCGGCTGCTGGTCGACGAGGCGGTCGGGCTCGGCGCCTACCGCCTGAATCGACGCGAGAGCGAGGCGAACCTGCGGGCGGCCGAAAAGGCGCTCGAGCGGGTGCGCGAGCGGCTTCGTGAACTGGACCGGTACATCCGGGTGGCGCGGCGCGACTCGCGAACCGCGAGCCGCGTCCGGGAAGCCTCGGAACGGGCACGGATGCTCGGCGTTGCCGAAAAGGCGGCGCGACGCGAGGAACTCCTGTCCCGCATCCGCGAGAACTCCGCCCCGGAAGACGCCCTCGGCGCGGAGCGCGCCCGCCGGTCCCGCAGCCTGCGAGCCTTCGACCGGTTCGTGGAGACTCTTCGGGAGCAGGCTGCCGGCACCGAGCTCGAACTTCGCGAGGCCACCCGGGAAATCGGCGACCGGGGGGCGCGCCGCGCCCGCGCGGCGGCACTCCTCGACGAAGGCGACCGGGCCGCCCGGATCCGCGCCTCGCAGGTCTCGCGTTTCGACGCGGAGGCCACCACCCTCGAGACCCGGCTTGAGGATCTCGAGACCGAGCGGCAGGCGAGCGAGCGCCGCGCCGGGGAGTTCCCCGGCCGGCTGTCCGAGCTGACCGAGGCGGCCACCCGGCGGGCGTCGGCCCGGGATCGGGCGCTGGCCGAAGAACGCGAAGCCCACTCCCGCCTGTGGGAACTGCGGCGGGAGGTGGATCGCCTGCGCGCGAGCGTCCGGTCGTTCCGGATGTCAAGGGACCAATACGCAACCCGGCGTGGCCGCCTGTCGGCGGACGGACTGGGACTCTCGGGGAGCCGCCGGGAGTTCGCCGCCCGCCTGGATCACGCGACCCGGGGCCTCTCCGGGGCGCGTTCGCGGGTCCGGGCGCAGGAGGACGAAATCACCGGTCTGCGCCGCCAGCTCGAGACTGCCGAGGCGGCGTGGCGCTCCGCGACCTCCAGGGCGGAGGCGGCGCGGGACGAAGAGGCGCGGGCCGCGAAGGAACAGGCTGCCCTCTCGGACCGCCGCCGGTCGCTCGAAGCGCTGGTGGCTTCGCGCAACCAGCTGGGGGAAAGCGCCTCGAAAGTCGTTGAGGCGGCCCACCGCCGCGGACTCACGCCCGGCGGCGCGCTCGGCGAGCTGGTGGAGGTGGATCCGGGATACGAGCTGGCGGCGGAGCGGCTCCTCGGCGTCCATCGCATCCGCATCGACCGCGTGGCCGACGTCTCGGAACTTGTCGAGGAACTCGGCGGCCAGGAAGCCGGTCCGTCCGAGGTCCTGGTGTCCGAGCTGCTCGACGCCTGCGGGTCCCGGAAGCGGCCGGCGCGGGGCGGAGCCGACCGGCTGAGCGACCACCTGAAACCGGTGGACCCGGCGCTCGATCGGGTTGTTCCGGACGCGGTGGTCACCGCTGATCTCGCGGAGGCGCTTCGAGCCTTCCTGGAGAGACCAGGCGCCTACGTGACCCGGGACGGCGCCAGTGTGACGCCCCCCGGCGTCGTGCGGTTCGGACGGGGCGGGCCGGGTGAGGGCTTCCTGAGCACGCGGCGGGAGGTGTCCGAGCTCGAGGCCCGGGAACGTGAGGGAACGCGGCAGGTGGCCCGGCTGGCCCGCGCCTCGGCCGGCGCGCGGGAGGCCGCGGGAAAGACGCGATCGGCGCTCGAAGACCTGCGGCAGACACTCGCGCGGGCGGAGAACCTCGCCCACCGACTCCGGCTTGAGGCGGACCGGCACGAGGAAACCGTCGAAGATGTCGCGAAGAGGATCGAAGAGCTGGAAGCGGAGGTCTCCCGGCACGCCGAGGAAGCGGAGGGCAACGAGCAGGCCGACGCCCGCGCGGCGGCGCTCCTGGCCCGCGACGAGGCGCGGCTCCAGGAAGCGTCCCGCGAACTCGGCGAGCGCGACGCAAGCCACGCGGCCCTGCGGCGCGAGCTCGAGGCCCGCGAAGGGCAGTGGCGCGACGCCGACCGGGAACTGGCGCGCCAGCACGCGGTGGCCGAAGAGGTCGCAGCCCGGGCGCGGGCTCTCGAACGGCAGGTCCGGGACGACCGTCAGCGGCTGGACCGGATCCGCGCCGAGCGCGCCGCGGCCGGGCGCGAGGAAGAGGAATGGCTGACGCGCCGGGCGGCGGCGCTTCGCGAGCGGGAGTCGGCCGACACCTTCATCCGGGATTGGGAAGCCCGGGAAGCCACCCTGGCCGGCGTGGCTGCGGACCTGCGGACCCGGCTCGAAGGCGCCGTCGAGGCGGCGCGCATCCGGACCGGGGAAATCCGGGACCTCGAAGAGAACCTGCACGAGGTCCGGTCGGGAACCCAGGAAGCCCAGGGCCTCCTGCGAGAGTTGGAGGGCGAGTTCCAGCGTGCCACCGGACGTTCGCTCGCCGGCGCGGCCGCGTCCCTTCCCGCGTCGCTCCGCGGCCGGTCCCGGGAGGATCTCGCGGAGGAGGCTCGCCAGGTGCAGGACCGCATCCAGAGCCTCGGTCCGGTGAACGAGATCGCCGAAGCACGGCTGCGCGAACTGCAGGCGGAACGGCGCGAACCCGAATCACACCTCCAGGACGTGGAAGCGGGCATCGCCGACGGCCTTGCCGCAATCCGCCGCCAGGACCGCGAGGCGCGCCGCATCTTCCGCGAAGGTTTCGAGGCGGTCAGCGCCGGGTTCGACGAGGCGTTCCGGCAACTCTTCGGGGGCGGCCGCGCCGAACTGCGGCTGGTTGCGACGCCCCCTCCCGGTTCCCGCGAGTCGGCAGACACGGCGAACGGGACGGGCCGCGGCGCTGACCCCGCTGGCGAGAATCCGGACGCGCCGGCGTCTGGACGCTCCGAAAACGGGGTCGACGAATCAGCGGCGGCGGGGATGGAGGAAGGGTTCGAGGCCTGGAACCCCGAGCCGGGATCCCTCGCCCCGGAAATGCCGGAGGATGCCCAGTTCGGGGTGGAGATCGCGGCCCAGCCGCCAGGCAAGAAGCTGCAGAGCGTCCGCCTCCTCTCGGGCGGGGAAAAGGCCATGACCGCCATTGCGTTCCTCATCGCCCTCTTCCGCTACCGTCCGGCGCCCTTCTGCCTCCTGGACGAGGTGGACGCTCCCCTCGACGACGCGAACGTGCGGCGGTTCGCATCCATGCTGGATGAACTCAAGCGGGATACCCAGCTCGTGGTCATCACCCACAACCGGCTGACCATGGAGGCGTGCGAGCATCTCTATGGCGTCACGATGGAGGAGCCCGGCGTTTCCCGGCTGATCTCGATGGAGATCGGCGCCGAGGTGGAGGACTGGATCGCAGCGGCGGCGGACCCGGACACCGCGGACGCCGCCGCTTCTCTCCCGGCTTGACAGTTTGTGAGCGGCGGCGGGCGCGGGGGAGGAGAGGCCCGACTGCCCGGCCGGGCGATGGTGTTCGCCGCCGGACGGGGCGAGCGCATGGGTCCCTTGACCAGGGACCGCGCCAAACCGGCGCTTCCCTTCTGCGGGGTGCCCCTGCTGACCCGGCTGCTCCGCTGGCTCACCGGCGCCGGGGTGAACGACGTGGTCGTGAATCTCCACCACCGTCCGGAGACGTTGGAACCGCTCCTGGTTTCCGCCGAGCGCACCATGCCCGGCCTCACCATCGGACGGTCGCCCGAGCCGGAACTGCTCGGCACTTCGGGCGGGCTCTCGCGTGCCGCGGCGCGCTTCGGACTCGGAAGCGACGCCGGGGGACCGCTTCTCGTCCTGAATGGCGACACGCTCCCCACCTTCGATCTCGGGGAGATGGCCGGTTTCCACGGGGCGGCGGGCGCTGAAGCCACGCTGCTCGCCGATCCGGAACCCGGTCCGGAGTTTTCCGGTGAACGCCGTCTGGAGACCGGCGAGGATGGCGTCATTACGGGATTGAGCGGACCGGGAGGACCCGGACTCGGCTTTTCGGGAGTTTGGATCCTGGAACCCGCGGCGCTCGGTCATCTGCACGGCGGGCCGGGAGGTCTTTCGCAGGACCTTCTCCCCGGTCTGATTGCCGCCGGGACCGCCCGGGCCTTCCCGAGCCGCGCCCCCTGGTTCGAAATCGGGACTCCGCGCCGCTACCTGGGCGCCTCCCGGCGCGCGCTGGAGGGTGGAGCGCTTCCCGAACACCGGGCCCGGCCGGCAGCCGCCGCCACGGCACGTTCCCGGGGCGGCGCCGAGGGGCAGTGGCCGGAGCTGATCGGCGCGGGGAGCGTTGTCGAGGAGGACGCGTGCGTCGAGGGGTCGCTGCTTCTCGAAGACGTCCGTATCGGGGCCCGGGCCGTCGTCCGCGATTCGATCGTGGCGGCCTCGGAAACGGTTCCGGCCGGCGCCCGGATCGAAGCCGCGCTCTTTACGGGTGGCGCCGCGACGCCGTTATGACCCCCGTTCGGTCCCCCGGGGTTGCCCCGTGTCGGTAGGCGCCATCGCTCCGAAGGCGCCGGGTTTGGACGCACGGACGCGGCTGAACGTCTTTCTGCGGCGATCCCGGAGCCTCCCCCCGCACCTCCGCACCGGGGTGGCCGTCGAGCCGCTCGTGAAGGAGGCCGGCGAGCGGGTCTACTTCCGGATTCGTCCCGCGGACCGAAACCGCGCGGCCGCCCGGGAGCGGGGGACGGCGACGGTCGTGCTCTGCGTCATGGCCGAGCCGTACGCGCCCGGTTCCCTGCCGTTTGCGAACTCCACCCTGCTCTACCGGGAACTGGGCGTCCGGACGCCCCGGATCCTGGAAGAGGCGCCGGAACTTGGAGTGACGGCGCTCGAGGATCTGGGGGACGAACTCCTGCAAGCGGTGTGGGCTGAAGGAGGCGCCCACGTTTCGGTGCTCTACGACGAAGCCGTGGACATCGTCGCCCGGATCCAGCACGAAGGCGCCCGCCTCGCCGAAACGCCGGCGGCGAGCCGCTTCCGGGCCTTTTCCGCCCGGCTCGACGCGGGGCTCTTCTTGCGGGAACTGCGGTTCTTCACCGAGCACTTCCTGAACGGGTACGCCGGTCTGCGGCTGAACGGGCCGGCGCTCGGCGAACTCGAGTCGCTGTTCGAGGCACTCGCGGAGGAAGCGGCCGGTGGCCCGCCGGCGCTCGCCCATCGGGACTTCCACTCGCGCAACCTGATCGCGGGTGACGGCCCCGTCGCGTCCGGCGCGCCCCGCGTGCTCTGGGTGATCGATCACCAGGACTCCCGCCTCGGACCACGCTCCTACGACTTGATGTCGCTGGTCCGCGACCCGTACGTGGCTACCGGTGACGCAGCCCGGCCGCCGTTCCGGGAACCGGATCTGGTCGCCCGCTTTCGGGACGCGGCGGGTGTCCGCGGCGACCCGTCCGAACTGCTCGCCGAGTTCGACGCGGTCGCGCTCCAGCGCAACCTGAAGGCGCTCGGCACCTACGGCTTCCAGGTTTCCCGCCGGGGCAACGACGTCTACCGCCGCTACGTGGCCCCGACTCTGCGAATGGTTCGCGAGAACCTGGAGCGGCACTCCGGGCGCTCCGACCGGCGGCGCCTCGGGCTTCTGCTCGCGGACGTCCCGACCGGCTGAAACGTAAACTCCCGCCCCGGCGGATCCCATGACTGAGCAACCCACTCCCCCCGCGCCGGCGGGATCCTGGAAGGACCGGCGCCTCCCGACGATCGCGTCCCTCCACCGGAAGCTGGCCCCGGACGCGCCGGCCGGGGGAGTGCCGGCCGCCCTGCGGGGATGGCTTGCCGGGCGGCGGTCGAGCGGCAAGCTGCTGTTCCTGAGTTTCCGGGACGGCTCGGGCTTCGCACAGGTGGTCGTCGCGAAGGCGGCGGTTGCCCCGGAGGCTTTCGAGAGCGCCCGGCACTGTCCGCTGGAGAGCGCCGTCGAGGTGGCCGGGGCCGCGTTTTCCGAGCCGCGCGCCCCGGGAGGGATGGAGATCCGCGCGTCGGGCTTCCGGGTCCTCCACGCCGCCGATCCCTATCCGATCACGCCCAAGGAACACGGGGCATCGTTTCTTCTGGACCACCGGCACCTGTGGCTCCGTTCCCGAAAGCAGCACGCGCTCCTGCGGATTCGCGACGAGGTCCTCTACTCGTTCCGCGAGTACCTGCGCGAACAGGAGTTCGTGAACGCCGATACGCCGATCTTCACCCCGAACGCCTGCGAGGGGACGACCACTCTCTTCGAGACCCGGTACTTCGACCGGCAGGCGTACCTGAGCCAGAGCGGCCAGCTCTACAACGAGGCCGTGGCCATGTCGGTGGGGCGCACCTACTGCCTGGGGCCCACGTTCCGGGCCGAGAAGTCCAAGACCCGCCGGCATCTCATCGAGTTCTGGATGCTGGAGCCGGAGGTCGCGTTTGCGGAACTGCCGGACATCATCGACCTTGCCGAGGGGTTGATCTGCCACGCGGTTTCCCGGGTGCTCGACAACCGCGCGGCGGAGCTCGAGGTCTTGGAGCGCGACCCGGGGCCCCTCCGCCGGATCCGGGCGCCGTTTCCCCGGGTCACCTACGACGAAGCCGCCGGAATCCTCTCCCGCAAGGGGACCGGCTTCACACCGGGGGAAGACTTCGGGGCGCAGGATGAGACGGCGCTCACCGAGGACCTGGACCGGCCACTCTGCGTAACGCACTTTCCCGCCGCCATCAAGGCGTTCTACATGGAGCCCGACCCGGAGCGTCCCGACCGGGTCCTCTGCCTCGACATCATCGCTCCCGAGGGTTACGGCGAAGTGGTTGGCGGGGGCCAGCGCATCCACGATCAGGAGCTGTTGCGCCGGCGGGTCAGGGAACACGGCCTGCCGGAGGACGCCTTCGAGTGGTATCTCGATCTCCGCCGCTACGGAACGACGCCCCACTCCGGGTTCGGGCTCGGCATCGAACGGTTCGTCGCCTGGATGGCCGGCCTGTCGCACCTCCGGGAAGCGATCCCGTTCCCGCGCACCCTCTACCGCCTGGCGCCGTGAAGTCCGTCAGGACTCCCCGCGTGGGGCTGGTGAGCCTCGGCTGCGCGAAGAACCTGCTCGACAGCGAGGTCATGGCGGGAGTCCTCACGAAACGCGGTTTCGAGATGACCTCCGATCCGGCGAACGCCGATGCCCTGGTCGTGAACACCTGCGGGTTCATCGGCCCGGCCAAGGAAGAGGGGATCAACACGATCCTGGACCTGGCCCGTCTGAAGAGCGAGGGGCGCTGCCGCCGGCTCGTGGTGGCCGGGTGCCTGGCGCAGCGGTACGCCGGCGAACTCGCCCGTGAGATCCCCGAGATCGATGCGGTCATCGGGCTCGACGAGGTCGAGCGCATTGCGGACGTGCTGACCGGCTCCGGGCGCCGCACCCCGCCGCTCCGGGCCGATCAGTCGGTCACCTGGCTCTACGACCACACCACGCCCCGCATCCGCTCGACTCCGTCCCACACCGCCTACATCAAGGTGGCGGAGGGATGCGACTACCCGTGTTCCTTCTGCGTGATTCCGCAGATCCGCGGGCATTTCCGCAGCCGCGCTCCGGATTCGGTGCTCGCCGAGGCGGCCTCGCTGGCCGCGACGGGTACGCGGGAACTCGTCCTGGTCGCGCAGGACACGACGGCCTACGGCACGGATCTCGGCATCCGGCGCGGCCTCGCGCGGCTGCTGCGCGAACTGGCCGCGGTGGAGGGCATCGCCTGGGTGCGGTTCCTCTACGCCTACCCGACCACCCTCGACGATGCAGTGCTGTCGGCGATGGCGGAGGTCCCCGAGGTCTGCCGCTACGTGGACATCCCGTTGCAGCACGCGAGCCGGCGGGTCCTCCGGGACATGCGCCGTCCCGGAAACCGGCGGAGCAACGAGCGCCTGCTGGCGAGGATCCGCGACGCGGTCCCCGGCGTCGCCATTCGCAGCACCTTCATCGTCGGGTTTCCGGGGGAGACCGAAGACGACTTCCGGGAACTCTTCGATTTCGTGGAGACCGCCCGATTCGATGCGATGGGGGCGTTCGTCTATTCGAATGAGGAATCCGCGGCTTCGCACGTGGAGGAAGAAGCGGTCTCGGAGGCGGAGAAGGAAGACCGCCGGGCCCGCCTGATGGAGCTGCAGCGCGGCATCGCCCTGTCCCGGCACCGCGCAATGGTCGGGAGCGTCGTGCCGGTCCTGGTGGATGGCGCCGCCGAGGAGAGCGAGCTGCTGACGGCCGGCCGTACCGAGGGGCAGGCGCCGGACGTGGATGCCCGGGTCCTGATCGTGGATGGGGACGCGCCGGTGGGCCGGTTTGTGGACGTGGAGATCACCGACGCGCATCCCGAGGATCTGGTGGGTCACGCGCTTCCGGTTGGTGTCGCGGGGACGGTGCGAGCCGCCGGAAGGAGCGAGGCCGCGACGGCCTGAACCGGACCGCATAACGTCTCCCACCGGCCGCTGACGCGGGTTTCGGCCGCGGCGCAGCCCGGCTCCTGCGGCGGGAAATCGCCCGTTCTCCGGCGGTCTTGGCGTGGGGTATACTCAGTCGTTCGGGTTCGGCCGGGGTGGGGTCGTGCCCGTTTTTCTTTCATGACCCGTCGCGCTTCGGTGCGGCGGGTTTTCTCCGATTCCCCAATCTCGAGAGGCTCTACGCATTTCGCAAGAAGAAACCGACCCGCCGCTCCTTCTTCAGGCGGGCGACGATCTCACCGCAAACATCGAAAGACTGGCCCGAAGGGCGGCGGCGAGTGCTCAGGTCGAGTTGGCATGGATCGAGATCAAGGGACCCCGCAGCGGCCGGCGGGTACGCGTCTTCATCGAGCGGCCCGACGACGCGGTCGGGCTGGGCGATTGCGAGCGGGTGAACGAGAAGCTCTCGGCGCTCCTCGATCTGGAGGATCCGATTCCCGGTTCCTATACGTTGGAAGTGAGCACTCCGGGGCTCGACCGGCCGTTGCAATCGGTCGAGGAATGCCGGCGGTTCCTCGGGCATCGGGTCCGGATCCGCCACCGGACGGAGAGTCGGCCGGACACGGTGACCGGAACCCTCCGGGCGGTCAACGGGGACGCCGTCCTCTGCCTGAGTGGGCCCGGCGGCGAGCGGCGAATCGCCTGGAGCGCGGTGGTCGCCGCCCGTCTCGCTCCGGATTACGCGGCTCTGCTCGGAAGGCGTCCCGGCGGTCGGAGGCGCCCGTCGACCTGATGGCCGCCATCGAGGAACTCGCCGTGGAGGTGGATCGGGCCGAGATCATCGCCGGCGTCGAACAGGCCGCCGGGCTGGCGGCGTCGCAGAGCAGCGGCCGTGCCCTGAGCGCCCGCCTCGATGCCGACAAGGGACGCCTGGTCTGCTACGCCCGCAAGCGGGTGGCCACCGAGGTCCAGGATCCCGAGACGCAGGTCGCGGTCGCTGCCGCGCCCGAGGGGTCGTCTCCCGGCGACCTGGTGGAGATCCCCGTTCCCTTCGGGACCGCCGCCCGCAGCGCGGCGAGGGCAGCCCGCGCCGTGCTCGAAGCGCGGCTGGGGGCGGCCCGGATGCTCGCCCGGGCCGAGCGCTACCGCGATCGCGTCGGAAAGCTGGAAACGGCCATCGTCGCCCGCCGCGAGGGGCAGGACCTCATCGTCAATCTCGGGCCGGTCGAGGGTCGGCTGCCCGCGGAGGAGCAGAGCCGCCACGAGGTCTTCAACCCCGAGGACACCATCCGGGTGGCCGTCCACTCCATCGAACCCCACGATCCTCCCGTCATCCTCTCCCGGATTGCTCCGGCCGTCCTGGCGGGATTGATCGAACGCGAGACACCGGAGGTCCGCCGCGGTGTCGTCCGGGTCCGGGCGGTGGCGCGTCATCCGGGACTCCGGGCGAAGGTCGCGGTGTCCAGTGCGGCGCCCGACGTGGATCCGGTGGCCGCCTGTCTCGGGCCCGGGGGTTCCCGGATTCGTGCGGTGAGTCGCGAACTCCGGGGAGAGCGGGTGGACGTGGTTCTGTGGAACGAAAGGGTGGAGAAGTTCGCGCGGAACGCGCTGCGTCCGGCGGAAGTGCTCGATATCCGCAGAGTTGACGAGGAGTCCGGCGATGGAGGCTCACGAAGGCTGCGTCAGAGCGGCGGGCTGCTGGTCACGGTTTCCGAAACCGAGCTGCCCCGAACCCTGGGAAAGCGCGGTCAGAACGTCCGCCTCGCCTCCGAGCTGGTCGGCGTGCCGATCGAAGTCGTGGCCGAGGGAGCGTCTCCACGAGGGGCCGAGCGAAGGGACCGGCGCGACCTCCGCGCCGGACGTTCTCCGGGGCGCGGCCCCCGCGATGGACGTTCTCCGGGACGCGGCCCCCGCGATGGACGTGCTCCGGTACGCGGCCCCCGCGATTCGCGCTCTCCCCGGCGCGGTCCCCGTGATGGGGAATCTCCCCGGCGAGGGCCCGACAGGCGGCGCGGTGGCCCCGGCGGCCCATCCCGCCACCACGGGCCGCGCGATCACCGTTCGCGTCCCGCGCGGGACAATCGGTCGGGGCGGGAGTCAGCAGCCGGTGGCAAAACCCACGCGGCGTTCGACGGGCGATGCATCCCGTCTGAACCGCGCCTCTCCGAGGCGCTCATCGTTGCGTTTCGGTCGGAATACACTCGGTATTCCTCCCTCACGCGCCTTGTCAGCCGGGCGCCTCGCCCGTCTCGGCGCTCACGTGGGTTTCACCACCGGCCGCTAAAACCCGCGCCGGAGCCACGGGACCGTTAACCCATGCCGTCCACTGTCAGGGTCAGCGACCTCGCCAAAGAGGTCGGGATGGAGCCGGGTGAGCTTCTCCGGGTTCTTCAGACGGACTTCAGTCTGCGTGTCCGGACCGTCTCGTCATCCATCCGGGACGCCGATGCCCGGAAGGTCAGGAACCGCCTCCGCTTGCAGCAGCGGCGAGCGTCGCGCCCGGACCGCCGCGTCCAGGCGGAAGCGAACATCCGGCGCGCCGCCGAACAGCGCCGTCTGCGGGAGGCCGCGGAGGCGAAAGCGCGCGGCGAAGCCGAGCAGAAGGCGCGGGAGGAGGCCGAGGAGAAGGCCCGGCAAGAAGCCGAAGCGAAGGCGCGAGCCGAGGAAGAAGAGGCCGCGCGGCGGTCGGCCGAAGCGGCCGAGGCCGAGCAGCGCGCGGAAGCGGCGCGGCAGGCCGCCGAGGCGGCAGCCCACGGCGCCGCTCGCGAACCCGAACCCGAAGCAGCCCCGGAACCCGCCGAGCCGGCGAAAGAGAAGAAGGCCGCTCCCAAGGCCGTCCCGGAGGCGGATGACAAGGAGGGCCGCCGCGGGGAGAGCGATGTCCGCACCGGACCGGCCGAAGCGCCCGCCCGGCCCGAGCGCATGGCGGCGGTTTCCGGAAAACCCGCCGAAACCCCGGCGCCCGCCGCTCCGCGCCGCATTGAAACCAGGATCATCACGTCACCCTCGGGCCCCGCCGAATTCCGGCCCGGAGCTACGGATCGCAAGATCGTGCCTGCCGTCACCCGGCCGGTCCGGAGGGCGACACCGCCGCGGATCCGGGCGACTCCGCCGCCACTCAGGAGGTCGCCGGCGGCGCCGCCCAAGGCCCAGCGCCCTGCTCCGGGCCGGCGGTCCAAGGGACGAAGGCGTCAGGCGCCGGCCGAGACCCCTGAGGCTCTCGAGGGATTCGACAGTCCGCTGCCCCCCGGGTTGCGACAGGCGGTGACCCGGGAATACCGGACCACCGCCTCGGTCGCGCTGAGTGACGGAATCACCGTGAAGGGTCTCGCGGAAGCCATGAAGATCCCGACCGTCGAGGTGATCAAGGCGTTGCTCCTGCAGCACGGAGTGGCGGCGTCGATCAACCAGCCGCTCGATACGGAGATCGCCACCAAGCTGGTCCGGCACTACGGAGGAACGATCGCCGAGGCCGGGACCGGGGCAGCCGAGACGGTCGCGGCCGGCGAGGCCAAGGAGGACCAGAAGAAGGAAGATCTGGTCGAGCGGGCCCCGGTGGTCACGGTGATGGGTCATGTGGACCACGGCAAGACGAGCCTCCTCGATGCGATCCGCAGCGCGCGGGTGGTCGACACCGAGGCGGGTGGGATCACCCAGCACATGAGCGCCTACACGGTGGAGACGAACGGGCACCGGCTCGTCTTCCTGGACACGCCGGGGCACGAGGCGTTCACCAAGATGCGGGCTCGTGGCGCCGGCGTCACCGACGTGGTGATCCTGGTGGTGGCTGCGGACGACGGCGTCAAGGAGCAGACGATCGAGGCGCTGAACCACGCTCGCGCGGCCGGGGTGCCGATCGTCGTGGCGGTGAACAAGATGGACAAGCCGGCCGCCGATCCCGACCTCGTGATGCGTCAGCTGGCGGAGCGTGAGGTGACTCCGGAGGACTGGGGCGGCGACTCCATCTTCTGTCAGGTGTCCGCGAAGACCCACGACGGACTCCCGGAACTGTTGCAGTCGGTGCTCGACGTGGCGGAGCTCGAGGAACCCACCGCGAATCCGCGGGGGCCCGCCCAGGGCGTGGTCCTCGAGGCCCGGAAGGACAAGGGCCGTGGCCCGGTGGCCCAGTTCCTGGTCCAGGAGGGAACCCTGTCCATCGGCGACACGGTGAGCGCCGGTGCGGCCTGGGGCAAGGTGCGGGCGCTCCTTGACGAATCGGGGCGGCGGATGAAGAAAGCGCCGCCGTCCACGCCCTGCGAGGTGCTCGGACTCACCGAGGTGCCGGTGGTGGGCGATCCCTTCTCGGCCAGCCAGACGCCGGCGGAGGCGCGGCGCGCGGCGGAGGGGAAGAAGGAAGAAGCCCGCCTCCAGTTGATCGAGGGCCGCCAGCGGCTGAACCTGCAGAACCTGCACGCCCAGATGAGCGGCGGCTTGAAGGAGCTCTCGATCGTCGTGAAGGCGGATGTCGGGGGTACGGTGGAAGCTGTCCGCGACGCGCTGGAACGACTGTCGACGGACGACGTCAAGGTCCGGGTGATTCACGCCGGTGCGGGCGCGGTCTCGGAGAGCGACGTGAACCTGGCGTCGGCCACCGAGTCCATCATCGTCGCCTTCGGTGTGCGTCCGGATCCCCAGGCGCAGCGGCTCGCCGAGCAGGAGAAGGTCGAGATTCGCGGCCACACGGTCATCTATCACCTCGTCGAGGAGATGGAGAAGGCGCTCGCCGGTCTCCTGGAACCGGAAACGGAGGTCGTCGAACTCGGGAAGATCGAGGTGCGGCGCACGTTCCAGGTGCCGAGAGTGGGGGTCGTCGCCGGTTCCTACGTCCTCGCAGGCACGGTCCCGAGGAACTCCCGGGTGCGCCTGGTCCGCGATGGCCGGCTGGTGCACACCGGGCGCATTGGCAGCCTGCGCCGGTTCAAGGAGGATGTGGCGCAGGTCCGCGAGGGCTTCGAGTGCGGTGTCGGAATCGCCGGTTACAACGACGTGAAGATCGGCGACATCATCGAGGCGTTCCGCGAGGAGCAGGTCAGCCCGGTCGCCGACTGAACCTGGTCGGCGGAAAGGCCATCCCTGCGGTCCCGGTAAGGATCTCATTACGTGACCGGTCCCCGAACGCGGGTGGGGCTGCTCCGCATCACCCTGCGACTCCCGTTCGCACGGTCGCGGAAGGATCGGCGCAGCGTCGTCCGTTCGCTGTCGGACCGGCTGCGCGCCCGCTGTCTGGTGGCGGTGGCCGAAACCGGAGATCCGGAGATGCTCCGGGAAGCGGAGGTATCCGTGGTCGCGGTCGGCCTCGGAGAAGAGGTCGTGGCCGCCCGGCTGGAGACGGCCCGCAACATAGCCGTTCGCGCGTACCCTTCGGAGGTGGCGGACACCGCGATCGAGTGGTTGACCGTTCAGGAGTAGGGAGCTGATGAGGACCGGAGGAAGGCGGGAACGGGTCGCCGAGGCGATCCGGCGGGAAGTGGCCGGCATCCTGCGGTTCGAACTGGCGGATCCCCGGGTCGGGCGCGCCACGGTGACCCGCGTCGAGCTGACCGGCGATCTCACCCTGGCCCGGGTCTATGTTTCGGTCTACGGGAGCGACGCCGACCGGAAGGAGACGCTCGCCGTCCTCGGCCGGGCCCGGGGCCGGGTGCGGACCCTGCTGGGGTCCCGAATCCGGCTGCGCGCCACTCCGGAGATTCGGTTCGTTTTCGATCCGTCGGTCGAGTTCTCGATCCGTCTGGAGCAGATCCTCGACCGGGAGCGCGCCGCGCGCCCCGGGACCTCGGGGGACGAGTCCTTCGAGGAGGGTGACGCGGGGCCGCCCGTCCGGCCGGGCGAGGAGAAGAACTGATTTCAGGCCTCCTCCTCGTGGACAAGGACGAGGGACTCAGTTCTTTTGCCGTCGTACGGCGTATTCGGGCAACGCTGGGCGGGGTCCGGGCCGGTCACGCCGGTTCCCTCGACCCCTTCGCAACGGGACTGCTGCCCGTCTGCCTCGGCCGGGCCACCAGGCTCGTCCGGTTTGTGGCGGCGGGCGCCAAGCGGTATCGCGCCCGGGTGTGTTTCGGGCAGGCCACCGATACCGACGACGGTACCGGGCAGCCGCTGGGCGCTGCCGCGGCCTGTCCTGAGTCGTCGGCGATCGAGCGGGCGCTTCCGGAGTTCCTCGGGGAAATCGACCAGGTCCCTCCCCGCTACTCGGCGAAGCAGGTCGGCGGCCGCCGGGCGTACCGCCTGGCGCGCGCGGGCCGTCCGGTCCGGCTGGCCCCGAGCCGGGTCCGCGTGGACGAACTCCGGCTCCTCGGCTACGACGGGAAGGTGGCGGAGCTCGCCTGCCAGGTGGGGCCGGGCACGTACATCCGCGCCCTCGCCCGAGACCTCGGCGAGCGGCTCGGCGGCGCGGCTCACCTGGCCGCCCTGCGGCGCACCGGAGTGGGACCCTTCGAGGTGTCGGCCGCGGCGCGGCTCGACGAGCTGTCGGATCGGGACGCCATCATCGCGCGTCTCCTGGAGCCGCTTGCGGCCCTGACGGGGATCCCGCGACTGTTGGTGTCGGAGGAGGAAGCCGGGCTCCTGGGGCACGGCCGCCTGATTCCGTGCGGCGCTGCCGACGAGCACGCGGGCGCGGCCCCGGGCCCGCCATCCGACGGGGAGGTCCGTTGCGCGGTGGCGTCCCTCCATCCGCCCACGGGTCCGGCCGGCGACAGCGGCCTGGCGTTGGTTGCCGTGGTTTCGGCCACGCCGCACGGTTGGCGCCCGCTGGTGGTCTGGAACGCGGGCGGCAGGGAGCCCCCTGACGGTCCCGGCCGGAGGGCCATTCGGTAACCCCGGCGGGGAGCCGGGGCCGCCCCCGGTGTGGTAAGGTGCGCCGCGAACGACCAGCCGACCCGGGAATTGTGATCACGAAGACCGAGCGTCTTGGCCGGCGGGCAGCGAGCCCGGCAGACCGAACCATTCATCAGGCGGCATAGGAAAGACTGAAGCAGCGCCGGCCCGGCTGGCGGCAATCAGGGAAACAGGGAATTGGCACTCACACAGACATCACGGCGCGCCATCGTCGAGGAATACCGGCGGCACGAAACCGACGCCGGTTCACCCGAGGTGCAGGTCGCGCTCCTGACGGCGCGGATCACCGGACTGGCGGACCATTTCAACGATCATCGGAAGGACCACGCCTCGCGGCGGGGCCTGCTCCGCATGGTCAGCCGGCGCCGGCGGCTGCTGGACTATCTGCGGCGGGAAGACGTCGAGCGGTATCGAACCCTGATCACTTCCCTCGGCCTCAGAAAGTAGTTCCGGCGCGCGCCCACTTGCCGGCAGGCCGCTCAGGCAAACGCACGCCGCGAACCCAGGCAGGTTCCCGGCAACAGAGAAGGAAGAAGAAAGTTGATTGAAACGGTACAGACCCGGATCGGCAGCAACGATCTGATCATTGAAACCGGCCGGCTCGCCCGGCAAGCGGCGGGATCGGTGACGGTCCGGCTGGGTGACACCGTCGTGCTGGCCGCGGTAACGGCTTCCCGAAGCGACCGGCCCGACGTCGATTTCCTGCCGCTGGCGGTGGACTATCGGGAGAGCTTCTACGCGGCGGGCCGGATCCCGGGGGGCTTCTTCAAGCGGGAGGGGCGGCCCAACGAGAAGGAGATCCTCACCTGTCGGCTCATCGACCGTCCGCTGCGGCCGCTGTTCCCGAGCGGCTGGCGGCGCGAGACACAGGTCACCTGTCTCCTGCTGTCCACGGATCGTGAGAACGATTCCGACGTTCTGGCGATTACCGGGGCGGCGGCTGCGCTTGGAATCTCGGACCTTCCCTTCGACACCTCCATCGGCGCGGTGCGCGTCGGCCTCGTGGACGATGAGTTCGTCCTCTGCCCGACGTTCTCCGATCTGGATCGGTCGGCCCTCAATCTCGTGGTGGCGGGGTCCGAGGACGCCATCGTGATGGTGGAGGCCGGAGCGGAAGACGTACCCGAGTCCCGGATGGTGGAGGCGCTCGGTTTCGCCCACGAGGGGATCCGCCGCATCGTCGGCATCCAGCAGGAACTCGTGAGCCGGCTCCAGCCGAAGAAACAGGTGGTGGTCGCCAAGGATCCGGATCCCGGCCTGGCCACCGAAATCGCGGACGGATTCCGCGAACGGCTGAAGGATGCGTTGCAGACGCCGGGCAAGCTCGAGGCGTCCCGGGCCGTGGACGAGGTCAAGACGGCGATCGCTTCCAGTCTCGAAGAACGGAGCGACGAAGAGCGCTCCGCCGCCTCCGGCATCGTCAAGGCGATGGAAGAGGACATCCTCCGCTGCACGATCCTCGAGGAGGGAAAGCGCCTGGACGGGCGGGCGTTCGACGAGATCCGCCAGTTGACCTGCGACGTCGGAGTCCTCCCCAGGACGCACGGGTCCGCCGTCTTCACCCGCGGGGAGACGCAGGCCCTCGTGGTCACCACCCTGGCTCCGCTCAGTGAGAGTCAGCGCCTCGACTGGGTGCACGGCTCCGGGGAGAAGCGCTTCCTCCTCCACTACAACTTCCCGGCTTTCTCCGTGGGAGAAGCCCGGATGATGCGTGGTCCCGGCCGGCGTGAAATCGGGCACGGCGCGCTCGCCGAGCGCGCCCTGTTGCCCGCGATCCCGGGCGAGGACCAGTTCAACTACGCCATCCGGGTGGTTTCCGACACCCTGGAGTCCAACGGATCGAGCTCCATGGCGGCGGTCACCGGGGGGTGCCTGTCTCTCATGGATGCCGGCGTTCCGCTGAAGGCGCCCATTGCCGGAATCGCGATGGGTCTCATCACCCGGGGGGACGAGTACCGGGTGCTGACCGACATCGCCGGGGCCGAAGACCACTACGGAGACATGGACTTCAAGGTGGCGGGCACCGCCAACGGGATCACCGCGCTGCAGATGGACATCAAGGTTTCCGGACTGCGGCTCGACATCGTCGGCGACGCGCTCGAGCAGGCGCGGCGGGCGCGGATCGAGATTCTGAAGGCCATGGCGGCCGCGATTCCCGCTCCCCGGAGCGAAACTTCCCAGTACGCCCCCGCGATCCTCACCATGAAGATCCCGGTGCGGAAGATCCGCGAGGTCATCGGGCCCGGCGGCAAGACGATTCGGGCGATCACCGACGAGACCGGAGCGCGGGTCGACGTATCGGACGACGGGACCATCCACATCGCCGGGCTCGACGCCAAGTCCACGGCGCGGGCGAAGGAGCGGATCGAGTCCATCGCGGTGAGCCAGCTTCCCGAGGTCGGACGCGACTACCACGGCGTCGTGAAGACGATCGTGGACTTCGGCGCCTTCGTGGAGATCCTCCCGGGCACCGACGGTCTGCTCCACATCTCGGAGATCGCGGACCGCCACGTCAACAGCGTGCGGGACGAACTCCAGGAGGGCGACGAGGTCGAGGTCCGGGTCATCGAGGTGGACGGCAACGGACGGACGCGCCTTTCCTGCAAGGACATCATCAGGGAGCGGGCGGGCCTGCCGCCGCTGCCGCCCCGGCCGCCGCGGCGGCGCGGCGGCCGCGACCGCGATCGGGATCGCGGCGACCGCCGACGGTAGCGGGGAACCCGTCGAGCGGTCCCCGGAGGGGCCGCGAGCAGGAACAGGGCGGCGCCGTCAGGCCTGATTCCCTCTTTGGGCCCCATCCGGAGACCGCCCGGCGCTTCGCGCCGCAGCGCCGAAAGTGCGGCGCAAGCCGCACGCAGGCCCCGGAGCGGGAGCGATTGGGGCCGGGGAACCCGGCTCCCAACCCCTCCTGGCTCGGGAACCGAAACTCCCTCGTGTGCTGGCGCACACTTCGGCGAGTTCCGATTTGTCGTTTCCTTTTTTGCCGAGCCAGGAGCGCCTGGGGTTCGGGTAACCCCGAACCCAGCCACTCCCGCTCCGGCGTCTGGGCGCGGCTTTCGCCGCGCTACGACGGTGAAAGGGGGTAACCCCCTTTCACGCATTCCCCCCGGTCAGGCGGGCAGCGAACAGAGTCCGCTGCCATTTGTTTTTTCGGGTGTTCGGCGGTGTTGGTGACTCCTCGCGGTAGAACCGTGCGACCGCGCCGGCCCCGGCCAGTTCGGCTCGAAGTCGGCGGCCAGTAGGCGGGCTCGGCCGGCCGCCCCCGCTAAACGGTCGCATACTCCGCGACGAGCCACGCCTGCGCGCGTGTCTTTGCGTGGCAGCGAAAGAGCGTCTACGATGGATCGTAGCCTCAGCCCCCAACACAAGGACCTCTTGGGATTGCGATCGGTTATGAGACTCACGCTCGCCGCCATCGGACTGTCCGCTGGGATTTCGCTTCTCGGCTCCGAGCTTCACGCGCAGTGGGGTGACCACAGCCTGTACCAGTATCACTTCGGAGAGATCTCCATCCCGCCGGCGTCGGCGGATGAACCGATGGCGGAGAATCTGTCCATCGAGCGCGCGATCACCTACCTGGAGGATGGAGCCAAGGCCTGGGCGAACAACCGCGGCTGCGTCTCGTGTCACACCACGGGCTGGTACGGGATCGTTCGTCCGCAGCTCGCCGAGAGTCTCGGTCAGCCCGATGAAAGCTGGCGGGCCTTCCTCGAAGCGCGCCTTCAGGACAGGCTCGCCGCGGACCCCGGAGAGCTCCAGCAGGATGTGAACCCCGCGGAAGTCGTGCATCTGGCCGCGTCTCTGGCATCCTGGGATGCGTACGTGGACCGGCGGCTGTCCCCCGAAACCGAGCAGGCCTTTCAGCTCATGTTCAGCCTTCAGCGGGACGACGGGGCGTGGCACTCGCCGGACACATGGCCGCCGTTCGAGTCCGACGCGTATCAGCTCGCGACCGTCGCGGCCATGAGTCTGGGTCTGGCTCCGGGATGGCTCGAGCAGGCCACCTCCCCCGAGTTGCAGAGGCAGGTAGCCGGTCTGCGAGAGTACCTGCGGGAGGTCCCTCCTCCCCATGACTACGCTCGCGTGGCGTTGCTCTGGGCGGACCGGTATCTCCCGGGCGTGGTCAGCGCCGACCAGAAGCAGGACATCGTCAGGGTGATCCTGGACCGTCAGCGCCCGGACGGGGGCTGGTCGATTCGCTCGTTCGCTCGGCCCGAGGAGTGGGGCCGGGGCAACCGCGCGGAACGCCTGCGAGCCGAGGCGGACTTCGGCGATCCCGCGAGCGATGGCCACCAGACCGGTCTGGCGGTCGTAGTGCTGTCGTCCGCGGGCGTGCCGCCAACGCACCCCGCCGTGCGGCGAGGCGTGGAGTGGCTCAGGCGGCACCAGAGAGAGTCGGGCCGCTGGTGGACGAAGTCACTCAATACCGAGACATGGCACTTCATCACGTATACCGGGACGCTCTACCCGGTGATGGCCCTCGCGGTCACGAGTTCCCTGACTGGTACTTCGTCCGAGGAGCGTTAGCGGGATCGCTAGCCGCACGAACCCCGCACAAAGCAAATCTACCTCAGCCACCGTCCGGCGCCTCAGAACTGGATCAGCACGGCCGGATACCGCGAGGGCATCCTCTTCGCCGGCTGGCTCCTCGCCGAGACCCTGCCGGAGACGCCGAGGGCGGAACTCGGTCGCTGGTGAGATCGCACCGTCGGCGCCCAGATCCAGTCGGTCGCCGCCACCCTTGACCGGGTCGCGGCGGATCTCGCGACCGTGAAGACGGATCTCGTAACCGTCAAGACGGACGTCGCGGTGCTCAAGAAAGAGGTTCGCCTCATCTGGGGCGCACTCTCCCTGCTGGTCGTGACCCTGGCGGCCATCGAACCCCAGGTTCGCTGCCGCTTTGTTTTCACTCGTTCAGAAAGGACAGCGGTTGGCCCCGCCGGCCCGGAGCGCCGGCCTCCGGCCGGCATCGACCCCGTCGAGCGGTCCCCGGATGGGGCCGCGATCAGGAACTGGGCTGGGCCGTCAGGTCTGATTGCCTTACGGGCCCCATCCGGAGACCGCCCGGCGCTTCGCGCCGCAGCGCCGCAAGTGCGGCGCAAGCCGCACGCAGGCCCCGGAGCGGGAGGGATTGGGGCCGGGGAACCCGGCTCCCAACCCCTCCTGGCTCGGGAACCGAAACTCCCTCGTGTGCTGGCGCACACTTCGGCGAGTTCCGATTTGTCGTT
>JAJEFG010000008.1 GCA_022820545.1 Acidobacteriota bacterium
CTGGAGGCGGCCGGCGTCGCCCTGGACACCCCGTGGCGCGACGTGCAGTTCGTCACCAGGAACGGGGTGCGCATCCCCGTGCCCGGCGGCGACCCGCGCGCCGGCGTTTACGGGGCGATCTCCGCCGGCCTCGGCGACGGCCGCTACACCCCGTGGTCCGGGAACAGCTACCTGCAGGCCGTCACCTGGGACGAGGAATGCCCGGTCGCGGACACCATCAACGCCCCGTCCCAGTCGAGTGATCCCGAATCTTCGCACTACGCCGACCAGACCGAGCTGTACGGACGCAAGGAGTGGGTGCGCTTTCCGTACTGCGAGGCGGAGATCGAGGCGGCGCAGATCGGGGAAACGGTGGTGGTGGAGGAGTGACGGGCGGCGCGGCGTTGCGGGAGGCGCCACGAGCTGGATCAGCGTTGCGCGGTGCGCGGTGCGGAGCACCGCGGTGCCGGTCTGGAGACCGGCGTTCCAAGCCGTACGGCCACCTCGGCTCTTGAGATCCACGCGGAGGCGGAAACTGCCTTCTCCGCGTAGGGTCGCGACGTGCGCGGTGCGGAGCGCCGCGGTGCCGGTCTGGAGGCCCCCACCGGGAGGACTGGCCGGCGTTCCAAGCCGGGGGCGCTACTCGTGCGCGCCCGTACACACAAAAGGCCCCGCGCGGCGGCGGGTGCCTGGGGGGGAGCGGCGGGCGCCGCTCCCCGGGGACTTCCGGCCCTGAACGGCCGGGGTCAGTCAGTCCTTACTTGGACGCCTTGATCGAGGTCACCTTGATGGTGTTGGTCGCCTCGTCGAGGGTGCCCATCACCGTGACCTCCATGCCGAGGTTCTCGATGGCCTTCTCGTTCGTGATGTCGAGCAGGTGGAAACCGGCCTCGCTCACGAGCGCGACGCCGCCGCCCCGGCTCAGGCAACCGGTGGCGCAACCCTGGTGCTCGGCGTTGCCGGCCTTGGCGAAGTCCTTCGCGCAGGCTTCGTCGGAGACCCAGCCCGTGTAGGTCATGTCTTCCGCGGCGGCGAACGCGACGGACGCGAACAGCACGAGGGCGAGGATGAGGAGCTTTTTCATCAGTGTTCTCCTTGGTGGCTGGGGCGCGGGATGACCGGGCCCGAATAGGGAGAGCGATTGTACCCGGACGCGTTGCCGATCGCACGGGCGACCCGGACTACCAGGTCTGGGTCTCGTCGGAGTACAGCTTGGGCGGCAGCCGGTACGAGATCAGCCGATCGCGCAACCGCGAGTTGTCCACCAGCGCCTTGAACCGGTCCACCTTCACCCTGGCCTCCCAGCGCGGGAACAGGCTGCGCACCCGCTTCCCCAGGCGGCGCTTCGTCCGCAGGTAGAACAGCAGGCCCCAGGTGGACTGACGCGGGTAGTTGAGCTCGTCGGCGAGTTCGTCGCCGATCAGGGCCCGGGAAACGCGATACACGTAGTCGGCGAGCTTCTGCCGCTCCCCGGGATTCTGCATGCCGATCACGACCGGCGCGGAGTTCACGATCGCGTTCCCCATCACGAGGCTCTCGATCTCCGGCCGCGGCTCGCACGCGAAGGCGACCCGGCACAGCTCGAGCGCCTCCGCCTCGCTCCGGAACAGGATCGTCTCCGGAACGCCCATCAGATAGCCCGAGTAGCGCCAGATCTGGACGAACGCCTCGCGCTCCTCCGGCGTCGGTTCGGCGCCGAGCCGCATCGCCGCCTCGAGCACCCGCGCCGAGAAGTTGGCGGAGGCGAGCGCCACGTGGCCGGCGTGGATCGGCACCCCGAACTCCGCCTCGTCCCACTCGTCCGACCGGCGCAGGAAACCGCGCACCTGGGCGTGGATGAGGCGGATGCGGACGCTCAGCTTCCAGCCCTCGCCGTACCGCTCGAGGCCGCCCGGCATCATGATCTCGATGAGCTGGCGGATGTTCTGCCGGAGGCGGCGCACCCCGTGGTCGGTCAGCCGCCCCGTCGTGAAGAACGACTTGCTGATGAGGGTGGTGAATCCGCGGACGATGCTCGAACCCACCAGCGCCTCGACATAGAGATCCGAATCGGCGTGGAACGCCCGGCACCCGGGGTACACCGCCCGCGAATCGAACCACTCCGGGACTTCCGCACTGGCCTCGAGGAGCCGCCGGAGGTCCGCGGGCGCGTCGCGGAAGCCGGCCGCGTCCTCGTTCATCCCGGCGGTGATGAGCTGGTGGACCCGTTCCTGCGGCATTCCGGCCATGGCCTCGACCGCGGCCTCCGCGAGCGGGTCCCCGATCATGGTGTGCTCGCAGTAGCGATCCGCCAGCTCCGGATCCGACCGGCGCGCCTTCTCGTAGCGGGGCCGGTAGGCGGCGGGAACTTCGAGAGCCATCGGCGTAGAGGTTGACGAGTCCGCCACGGTCAAGGTTCCGCCCATTGTCGCTGATTCGCGGACGCCCGGCGCCGGCTCATGGCGGGAGGCATGGCGACGACGGGGTTTCCTCCCCAAAATGGTACGACCATGAAGGCCGTCCAGGTCACCCTCGAGGAGGACCTGCTGCGCGAGTTGGCCGCCGACGAGAGGGTGCGGCGGCGCGACCGTCACGTTGCCGCCCGGAGCGGGACCGGCGCGATCGCAATCCGGCAGGTCACGGTTCTCCGCGATTGGCGCTGCGGCGTTGCAAGCCGGATGCGACACCCGCAGATAGGCGGCCGGCGCGCTCGCACGGGCATGCACGAACCAGCGACAGGACGTGCGGGATGAATGAGGAGGAAACGCCCCGGAGCACCCGGTGCGCCAGCCGCCGGAGGTTTCCGGGCTGCGCGCGAGACTACCGGCTGCCAGACGGCAGTGTCAAACTAAGATTGTGATACTTTGGTGCCATAATCGCTGTTCAAAGTGATAATATAGCGATCCGTGAGCGGTGATCCGCACAGTCCGGCGGAGGTCAGCCAGTGAACGAACATCCCGAGGAGCTGCGGCGGGAACTCAGCGCGCTCCAGGAACGCGTTTCCCGGCTGAGCGCCGCCGTCCTGCGCATCAGCGCGAGCCTCGACCTCGATACCGTCCTCCAGGAGGTCGTCGACAGCGCCCGCGCCCTGACCGGGGCCCGCTACGGGGCGATCGCGACGGTCGACGAGACGGGAGCACCCGTGGACTTCGTCACCTCCGGCTTCACGCCGGACGAACGCCGGGAACTGGCGAGCTGGCCGGACGGGCCGCGGCTGTTCGAGCACCTCCGGAACCTCGAGGCGCCGGTGCGTCTCGCGGATCTCCCCACCTATGTCCGCACCCTTGGCTTCTCGTCGGACCTGATGCGCTCGAAGAGCCTCCTGGGTACGCCGATGAACCACCGGGGCGTCCGGGTCGGCAACTTCTTTCTCGCCGAAAGGGAGGGCGGGGACGGTTTTACGGCCGCCGACGAGGAGATCCTGTTGCTGTTCGCGGCACAGGCCGCCACCGCGATCGCCAACGCCCGCACGCACCGGGACGAGCGGCGGGCCCGCACCGACCTCGAGACGCTGGTGGAGACCTCACCGGTGGGCGTCGTGGTCTTCGACGTCAGTACCGCCAGGCTGGTGACGGTCAACCGGGAGGCGAGGCGGATCACGGAGGGACTCCGCTCACCCGACGGTCCCATCGAGGAGTTGTTGCAGACGGTGAGTTGGCGGCGCGGGAACGGGCCGGAAACCGCGTTTGCGGACTACCCGCTCGCGCAGCAGTTGCGCATCGGGGAGACGGTGCGCGCCGAGGAGTTCACGCTCTCGGTACCGGACCGCGGGAGCGTCAAGGTACTGATCAACGCCACCCCCATCCTTACCCCTGACGGCAAGGTCGAATCGTACGTAATCACGATGCAGGACCTCGCGCCCCTGGACGAAGCCGAGCGGCAGCGGACCGAGTTCCTGAGCCTCGTCAGCCACGAGCTGCGGGCTCCGCTGATCTCCATCAAGGGTTCCACCGCCACCGTGCTCGGCGCCGCTCCGGCCCCGGATCCCGCCGAAATGCTCCAGTTCTTCCGGGTCATCGATGGACAGGCCAATCACATGCGGAGCCTCATCGCGGACCTGCTGGACCAGGGCCGCATCGAGACCGGCACGCTGTCGGTGTCGCCGGAGCCGGCGGAGCTGCCGGGCCTCGTGGACCAGGCCCGGAGCACGTTCCTGAGCGGTGGGGGCCGGCACACCCTGCGGATCGACCTGCCGGAGGACCTGCCGCGGGTGCTCGTCGATCGGGGACGCACGGTCCAGGTCCTGAACAACCTGCTCGCGAACGCGGCGAGGCACTCTCCCGAGTCCTCCCCGGTCCAGGTCACGGCGGCGCTCAGCGGCGTGCACGTGGCCGTCTCGGTGTCCGACGAAGGCCGGGGCGTGCCGCCCGACCGGCTGCCGCACCTGTTCAGCAAGCAGGCCGGCGGCGCGGCCGGCGACCTGAGACTCGGCGGGAACGGCCTGGGCCTCGTGATCTGCAAGGGGCTGGTGGAGGCCCAGGGAGGGCGCATCTGGGCGGAGAGCGGCGGGTTGGGCCACGGCACCCGGTTCACCTTCACGGTACCGGTGGCCGAAGAGCCCGGCGGCCGGGCCGTCGCGGCGGCTCCGAGCCGTTCCCGTCCGTCCCGGGACGTGCACGGGCAGACGCGGGTCCTGGTGGTGGACGACGATCCCCAGACCCTGCGCTACGTTCGCGACGCCCTCACCGAGGCGGGCTACACGGTGTTCGTGACGGGTGACCCGGAAGGGCTCCCCGATCTCATCCGCAGCCACAAGCCGAGCCTGGTCCTGCTCGACGTCGTGCTCCCCGGTACCGACGGCATCGAACTCATGGAGTCCGTGCCCGAGCTGGCCGACCTCCCGGTGATCTTCATTTCCGTTTACGGCCGCGACGAGACGATCGTGAGGGCGTTGGACGCGGGCGCCGCCGACTACATCGTGAAGCCGTTCTCGCCCTCGGAGCTGACCGCGCGGGTGCGGGCCGCCCTGCGCGTGCGGGCCGAGCCGGAGCCCTTCGTGCTCGGGGAGCTGTCCATCGACTACGACGGGCGCCGGGTCACGGTGGCCGGGCGCCAGGTGGACCTGACGGCGACGGAGTACCAGTTGCTGCGGGTGCTCTCGATGAACGCGGGACGGGTCCTGACGTTCGACTCCCTGCTCCGCCAGGCGTGGCGCGGACGGAAGAGCGCGGGCGATCCGAAGCTCGTGCGCGCCGTCGTGAAGCGGCTGCGCCGCAAGCTCGGCGACGACGCGGCGAACCCGACCTACGTCCGGAACGAGCGCGGCGTCGGCTACCGCATGCCCAAACCCCACGCGGACTAGCCGCGCTGGCGCCACCGGCCTGGACCGCCGGTCTCCGGCCGGCATCTCGCGGGAGCGCGAAACCCGCGCCCGTGGCGCTGAGCCTGGTCGGCGCGGGCGCCCGCCCCGCTGACGCCGAGGTGGTCTGCCGGGCTACAGCTCGAGCCAGCGCTGCGATAGCGGCCGCACGGTCGGGGAGACCGCTTCGTGGTCCCAACCGGTTCGGACGCCGGCGAACCCGTGGAGGAGGGGACGGCGGGCCGTAGCCTCGGTGATATCGAAGTCGGTGGACGGGGAAAGTGCACGATCGCTTCGACTTTTCCACATTGAGCGCAGAAGTGAGAAAGAACGGGC
>JAJEFG010000046.1 GCA_022820545.1 Acidobacteriota bacterium
GTTAGTCGGTCGTGCGGCGCGCTACCGTGCGCGCCGCCGCCCATGACCGATCACAGCCCGTCGCAGGCCGGCCCCGGACAACTGCTCGAGGCCTTCCAGGAGATCGGGCGAAGCCTCGAGATCGGCCGCACCGCGGACACCATCCTGGCCGGGCTGCGGCACGTCCTGCCGGCGTGCGACCGGGCCACCCTGTGCGCCGTGGACCTCGGTGGGAAGACGGTTCTCTGCCGCCGGATGCGCGGCCGGGACACCGGGTCGGGGGATGCGTCCACGGCGAGGCTTGCGGACCTGGCGCCGGGTGGGATCACGCGCCGGGTGCTCGACAGCGGCCGGCCGGAGCTGCTCGACGTCGCGGACGGCGCCGCGGCGTCGGAACCGGAACTGAGCGGGAGCTCGCGCGCCGCGGTGGCGACGCCGCTCCTCGGGGCCGGCGGACGGCGGGTCGGAGCCCTGATCGCGGAGTCGGCGGATTCCGGCGCGTTCTCCGAGCGGGACCGGGCGGCGCTGGCCTCCTACGCGGCCGGAGCCGCTCCCGCGCTCGAGCGGATCCTGTTCTACGAGAAGGCGGTCGAGGGACGGGAACTCATCTCCGAGATGGAAGTGGCGGGAAAAGTGCTCCAGGACCTCCTCCCGCACGGGTGCCCGGCGCTGGAAGGGATGGAGGTGGCCGCGGCCTACGAACCGTGCTCGCAGGTCGGGGGTGACTACTACGACCTGATTCCACTCGACGAGGACCGCTGGGGTTTCGCGATGGCCGACGTGGCGGGGAAAGGGATTCCCGCCGCGCTCCTCGTGGCCGCGCTGCGGGCGTCGGTGTTCTCGCTCGCCAAGTCGAGCCTCACCCTCCGGGTCATCGTGGGCCGGACGAACCAGTTGCTCTATGAGAGCGTGGGACAGACGCGTTACGCGACCTTCTTCTTCGGACTGCTGGACGTTCCGCTGCGCCGCCTGATCCACATCAACGCCGGACACCCGCCCCCGATCCTGGTCCGGGCGAGCGGCGAGGTCGAGATGATTCACGCCAGCGGGCTGCCGCTGGGGCTCTTCCCCGCCCCGCGCTACTTCGAGCAGGTCGTGCAGCTCGGCGACGGGGACCTCCTCGCGTTCTACACCGACGGGATCACCGAGAGCGCCGACCGGCAGGGAGACCTCTTCGGGAGAGACCGGCTCGCCGAGGTGCTCCGGCGCGAACGGGACCGCGGAACCCCCGCCGCCGAAGTCTGCGACAGCGTGCTGAAGGCGGCGCGCCGGTTCCGGAAGGGCGCCCCCGACGACGACCAGACGGTCGTGGTCATCAGGGCCGACTAGTCAGAGAACTGGCTCAGGAACTCGCTCACCGCTTCGTGCATCGCGCCGAAGCTGGGCGCGACGAAGTAGAACGGCTGGAAGTCGGTGGGGTCGTAGGGAGTGTCGGCCATCGTCCGGCAGTCGAAGCGCCGGAGCTCCGCGTCCCGGAGACGGTCCATCTCGCCGACGGAAGACAGGAGTCCCGCGCCGTAGGCCTTGGGAATCCCGTCCTCGATCGCGGCTCCGAATTCCAGGGTGAACCAGTAGAGGCGGGCGATCCGTTCGACGTCCCCGTCGCTCGCCACCCGGGCGGCGCGGCCGAAATGGGAACTCAGTCCGCAGTAGAGCGGGTGGGCGAAGGAAGCGGCGTGGCCGACGAGTTCATGGATCACGTCCGGTTCGGGGGTGTAGAGCGGGCGGCTCGCGTGCCGGATGTACTGGGTCGCCAGGAAGATGCGGTCCGCGAGGAACGACAGGAACGCCCGCGCGGTCACGAGACCGGCAACCGGGAGCATGCGGAACCCCGTGAGCGGCCGGATGCGGGCGTTCACGTCCTCGAGCTGCGGGATCCGGACACGGTCGAGCGCTACCGCGTCCACGCACTCGAGGTACTCGGCGCAGGCGAAGTCGCGGTGCCGTGGATCGAGCAGTTCCCGGACATGCTTCCAGACGTCGTGCTCCGCGTCGGTGTAGGAAACCGCCGGCGCCGGATCGCCGGTCACGTAGTCGAAGGCGAGCTTCGCGATGGCGTTCCGGCGGGCGCGATACACCGGGTCCCGGAAGCCGGGATGGTCGGGATCGAGGGGAACCAGCTCCGGGCCGCCGGCGTCCGGCCGCACCTCGTCGGCCAGCGTGTCGAGGAGGGCATTGTCGGACATGGGGCCCGCGATTCTACGCGGGCGCCCCGCCGTCAGGCAGCCAGCCCGGCGGCCAGGAACAGGACCGTGGCGGCGACCCCACCCAGCACCGCGTAGGGAAGCTGGGTGTTCACGTGGTCCACCAGGTCGGAACCGGACGCCATGGACGCGATGATCGTGGTGTCGGAGATCGGGGAGCAGTGATCGCCGAAGATGCCGCCGGAGAGGACCGCGCCCACCACCAGCGGAAGATCGAGGCCGAGGACGGCGGCGGCCGGAACGGCGATCGGGAGCATGATGGCGAAGGTGCCCCATGAAGTCCCGGTGGAGAACGCGACCACCGAGGTGACCAGGAACAGGACGGCCGGAACGAGCGAGGCGGGCATGGCGGCCTCGGCGACTCCCGCCAGATAGACCCCCGTGCCCAGGTCGCGCGCCACCGCGGAAATGGCGAAGGAGACCAGCAGAACCGTGACCACCGGCACCATCCCGCCCGCGCCCTGCATCACGAGATCCATCGTTTTCGATACCCGGAGGACGCGCTGAAACATCCCCATTGCCGCCGCGGTCACCGCGGCCGCCAGCACGGCCCAGAGAACGGACGTGCCTCCGCTCCCTTCCAGCAGGTTCCCGTCTCCCGTGATCCACAACCCCACGAAGATCATGACCAGCAGCACGGCGAGGGGCGCGACCATGTTCCGGGCCCGATCGGGCACTCCCGGCCCGGGAGGCAGCGCGAGGACTTCCGTGGAAACGAGCGGCCGGGCGCCCTCCCGGATGACCTGCCCCGTCTCGCGCGCCCGACGCTGGGCGCGCGCCATGGGGCCGAAGTCCCGTCCCGACAGGCCGAAGAAGAAGGCCAGTCCCAGGGCGGCCAGCGAGTAGAAGTTGAGAGGGATGCTGGCGACGAGCACCGAGACTCCGCTCTCGATGCCGAGAGTCGCCAGGATCGTGATGATCAACGCCCCCCAACCGTTCATCGGCAGCAGGATGCAGACCGGCGCCGAGGTCGAATCCGTCAGGTAGGCCAGCTTCTCGCGGGAAAGCCGGAAGCGGTCGAAGAGCGGGCGCGCCACCGTGCCGCTCACCAGGCAGGTGATGCTCGACTCGACGAAGATGCCCAGCCCGAGCAGGAGGGCGAGCCCTTGCGCCCCCCGCGGACCCGCCACCAGGCGCCGCTCCGTGACCCATTTCACGAAGCCGGTGACGCCGCCCGTGAACCCGATCAGTGCGAGCACGCTTCCGACGAGCATGCTGAACAGCAGGATGGACGGGTTCCCCGCGAACGCGTCGGTGATCCGCCCCACCGTGCCGCCAAGCGCCGCGAAGACGTTCCCGCCCCCGAGAACCAGCTCTCCGAACAGGACACCGGCGAGCAGGGCGAGCACCGCCTGACGGGTCGCCAGGGCGACCAGGATCGCGAGGATCGGGGGAAGGACGCTGAGGAAACCGGGGTCTTCCAAGCTCGTGAACCGTGCGGGCGGCCCCTATCGTTGCACATCCATGCGGGGAGTAGACTTCCGGCCGGGTGATCTTGGGCGCGCGCCCGGCGCCCGCGGGGAAGGACGATCCACGGAGAGCCTTGGAAGAACACAGCAAGTTCCGGAAGCGAACCCGGGCCGACGTGTCCGGCGCCCGAGGCTCGGCGGCCGTGGCCGTCCGTGAGCGACCCGCGGGGGACGGCGCCAAGGGGCCTTCGCGCCGCGGCTCCCGTGAGGCGTCCGGAGCGAAGGCCGCTTCGCCCGAGCAGATCGGCGGAGTCCGGATCGTCCAGGATCAGGCGGGGCTCGAGGGCCTGGTGGCGGACCTGCGCGCCGCCGGCGAATTCGCCCTCGACACCGAGTTCATCCCCGAGAACCGGCTGTTCCCGGAACTCGGACTGATCCAGGTCGCGGCTCCGGGGGTGGAAGCCGTGGTCGATCCGCTCGCGGTGAAGATGCTCGACCCGCTGCTCGCGCTCATCTCGGATCCCGGCATCCTCAAGGTCGTTCACTCCGGCAAGCACGACTTCGACATCTTCTACGGGCTCGCCTCGGTGGTGCCGAAGAACGTCTTCGACACCCAGATCGCCGCCGCCGTCATCGGCCACGGGAAGAAGGTCCAGATCGCTCTGCGCACCCTGGTCGCCGGCTTCGTGGGGCGTGAACTGTCCAAACAGGAACAGATGTCGAACTGGCTGCAGCGGCCGCTGACTCCCCGCCAGGTGGAGTACGCGATCGCGGACGTGCGCTATCTGCTTCCGCTGCGGAACAAGCTGACCGAGCGGGCGAAGGCGCTCGGACGCCTGGACTGGCTCCGCGAGGAGATGATCCCGCTCACCGAAGAGGACTCCTACCGGATGCCTCCCGCCGAGGAGTGCTATCGCGCCCTCGACAGCCCGAGCCTCACGCCGTCGCAGCGCGGATCGCTCCGGGAACTGGCCGCCTGGCGGGAGCGGCGGGCCCGGGCCTCGAACCGTCCGCGGGGCTGGATCCTGAAGGACGGCGCGGTGCGCGATCTCGCGCGGCGCCAGCCCCGGAACCGGGAACAACTGCTCGCCCCCTACGAGTCGGTTGCCGGCCGTCCGCCGAAGGGAGACCCGAAGACCATCCAGGCGACCCGCGCGGTGCTGCAGAAGAACCCGGACGCGATCCTCCGGGTGCTCGGCGCCGGCGCCCGCAAGCCGCTCCCCTTCACGGGAAAGGGCAAAAGGGAGCGGCGGCCGGCGTCCGAATCCCTGGCGCTCCTCCTGGAGACCTGGCTGAAGCTGCGCGCCAGCGAACACGGGGTCGCCCCCGAACTGCTCGCCACCCAGGAGGAACTCCGCGCCATCGTCGCCGCCTACCCCGGGGAAGCTCCGGACGCCCGGCCGCTCAAGGGATACCGCCGGCGCATCCTGGGGGAGGACCTGCTGCTCATCCTCTCCGGCGAGGCCGTCATCCAGGTCGGGGTGAACGGCCGCAAGAGCGGTGGTCAGCCCCCGATCCGGCTCGCGCGTCTCGGCCGCCTGGGACGGTTCGTGCTCCGGGACTCGCAGGGCTGACCTTCGGGTGGTCCGGGTAGAGTCTCCCGCGCCAAGAAAGGAACGCCCCCGCTCATGAAGGACACGCCCTGGTACCGGAAGCTCTGGGTGCAGATCGTTCTCGGTCTCGCCCTCGGCGTCATCTACGGAGTCGTCGCCGCCGCGAGCGGCTGGAGCCAGTTCACCGACGACTGGATCTCACCGTTCGGCGACGTCTTCTTCAACGGGCTCCAGCTCATCGCGGTGCCGCTGGTCATCGCGTCGCTGGTCATCGGCGTGGCCTCGCTCAGCGACATGCGCAAGGTCAGCCGGATCGGCGGCAAGACGATCGTCATCTACGTGGCGACCACCGCGCTCGCGGTGTGCATCGGCCTCGGCTACGCCAACCTGGTCCGGCCCGGCGACTACGTGCCGGAGGCCCTGCGCGGCGAGCTGGCGACGCAGTACGAGGAAGCGGCGGCGAGCCGCCAGGGAGCCGCGGAGGCGATGATGGAGGAGCGCGGTCCCCTCAGCATCCTCCAGGACATCGTGCCGGACAACGTCATCTCCTCGACGTCGAGCAACCGGAACATGCTCCAGGTCGTCTTCCTGGCGCTCATGTTCGGGATCGCCCTCCTCCGGATCCCGAAGGAGAAGGGCGCTCCGCTCCTCGCGTTCTTCGAGGGACTCGAGGCCGTGGTCGTCGAGTTCGTCGGGATCGTGATGAAGGTCGCGCCGCTCGGCGTGTTCGCGCTGATCGCGCGGGCGATCACCGGAATGGCCGGCGACGACCCGCAGCAGGTCGCGCAGCTCCTGGGAGCGCTCGGCTTCTACTGCGTCGTGGTGGTCGCCGGCCTCGCCACCCAGATGCTGGTCGTCTATCCGCTGGTCCTCAAGTTCCTGACGCCCATCCGCTGGCGGCGGTTCTTCCCGGCGGCCGCCCAGGTGCAGCTCGTGGCCTTCTCGACGAGTTCCAGTGGCGCCACCCTGCCGGTGACCATGGACCGCGCCCAACGCGATCTCGGGGTCTCCGAGGAGGTCTCGTCCTTCGTGCTGCCGCTCGGGGCCACGATCAACATGGACGGCACGGCGCTCTACCAGGCCGTCGCGGCGCTCTTCATCGCCCAGTCGCTCGGGCTCTCCGTCGGGCTCGAGGGTCAGCTCACCATCGTGCTGACCGCGGTGCTGGTCTCCATCGGGACCGCCGCCGTCCCCGGCGCGGGGATCATCATGCTGGTCATCATCCTGCAGGCGATCGGGGTGCCCGCGGAGGGAGTGGCCCTGATCCTCGGGGTGGACCGGCTCCTGGACATGATCCGGACGGCGACGAACGTCACCGGGGATCTCACGGTGGCTTCCGCAGTCGCGGCGTCGGAGGGTCAGTTGAGCGACGTCGCGCGCTGACCTCGGACCGGCGCCGGCGGAGCCCGCCGGATGCGGGGTGCCGACGCGCGGCCTGCGCGGGAGGGGGGTACGCGGTTCCGCCCGCCGTGCGGGCGGGTGCCGGTCTGGAGACCGGCGTTCCAAGCCGGTGCGCGGCCTGCGCGGGGAAGCGGTACGCGGTTCGCGCGCCTGGCGGCGCGCGGTGCCGGTCTGAAGACCGGCGCTCCCGCTCCCCTCAGTCGAGCGAGCCGGTTTCGATCAGCTTGCCGATTTCCTCGTTCAGGATCTCGCCGACGGCGCCGAGGTAGCGCTTCACCAGGTTCCCGTCGCGGTCGATGAGGTACTTCGTCGGATAACCGAGGAAGGGACCGAACGAATCGCGCACCTCGCTGGATCCCATCACGTTCGGGTAGGTGAGGTTCTTTTCCGCGATGAACGGAGCCACGTCCTGCGCGTCACCCGACTCGAGCAGGATCCCGAGCATCAGGAAGTCGTCGTCGGACAGCTCCTCCGACAGTTCCTGCAGGTGGGGAAGTTCGGCGACGCAGGGGACGCACCAGGTCGCCCAGAGGTCCACCAGGACGACCTTGCCGGCGCCGTCGCCCCGAAGGCTCACGTCACCGCTCCCGTCGACGAGCGGCAGCGTGACGTCGGGGGCGGTTGCCGCCATCCCTCCGGCTCCGCCGCCGGCGCCCGGCGGGGGCGGACCGCACGCGGGAAGCGCGAGCAGACCCGCAAGCGTGATTGCCAGACCGAAGGCGCGCTGCGCGCGCAGGTTCCTGGGGCCGGTCATGATCGTCATCCTCCGTCTGGTCAGCGCGGCGGCTGCAGCGTCCGCACGTAGTGGACGACCTGCCAGCGTTCCTCGTCGCTGAGCGTCCGGGCCATGCCCGGCATCGGTTTCTTGCCCTCGGTGATCTTGAAGAAGATCTCGCCGTCCGTCATCCGGTCCCGCGCTTCGACCGTCGCGAAGTCCGCCGGCGCCGGCTTGATGAACCGGGTGGCCCTGCCGTCGCCCTTCCCCAGGTCCCCGTGGCAGGAGGCGCACCGGGCGCTGTAGGCCTTCTCGCCGGCGGCCAGCGCTTCGTCGGTCAGCGCGACCGGGTTCTCGACCGCCCGGGCCTCGTCCGGAACCACCCAGACCTCCTGGGCCGGCGCGCCGGAGACCAACAGCAGGGAAACGAAGAGCAAGGTGGGCATGGAGTACTCCGCGAAGTTCAACCAAGTACCGGAAGGAAGGTGAGGTATTGCGAGAGCGCCTGCAGGCTGTCGGTGAACACCAGTACTCCGATCACCACCAGGAGCACCCCGGCGACCACCTCGACCACCCGCATGTGACGCTTGACTTTCTTCGAGAGCGCGAAGAAGCGGTCCACCGCGATCCCGGTGAGCAGGAAGGGCACGCCGAGCCCGAGCGAGTAGGCGCTCAGCAGGATGATGCCCTGATTCACCGTCTCGTAGTTCGCGGCCAGCACCAGCACGCCGGCGAGGATGGGTCCGATGCAGGGGGACCAGCCGAACGCGAAGGCGAGTCCGATCCCGAAAGAGCCGAGCAGGCTCACGGGCTCCCGGTTCGAGTGGAAGCGCTTCTCGACGTTCAGGAAGGGGATCTTCAGCACCCCCATCACATGCAGGCCGAACAGCACGATCACCGTCCCCGCGATCCGTCCGAGGAAGATTCGGTTGCCGGCGAGCCACTGTCCGGCGTAGGTCGCCGAGGCCCCCATGGCCACGAAGACGATCGAGAAGCCCAGCACGAAGGCGATGGTGTTCACGATGACCCGGCGGCGGCGGACCGCGGCGTCCCCGGTGGAAACCCCGTCCGCCAGCTCGCTCAGCGACGCTCCCGAGACGAACGAGATGTAGCCCGGCACGAGGGGCAGCACGCACGGGGACAGGAAGGACAGCACACCGGCTCCGGCGGCGGTGACCAGGGTGACGAGGTCCATGAGTTGACGGAGCGGTCGGAGCGCCAGGCTCGGGCCGGCCCTGAATCGTATCCCGTGGCCAAAAAAGGAGGCGGAAAACGCCGCCCAAGTGCACGATCGCTTCGACTTTTCCACAATTGGCGCGCCGGCGAGAAAAAACCGTCCGGAATTACGTCTGTGTTCTCATGCGACAAGCAGAGAACACCGACGCGGGACGGAACTCCCGCAGGGGACGGCTGCTCGCGGTCAGCCGCACGGGGACGGTCCGCGGCGTGGAAGGACTGCTGATTCGGGTCGAAGTGGACCTCCAGCGGGCCGACCAGAGCTCGTTCCGCACCGTTGGCCTCCCGGACGCCGTCATCCGGGAAGCGCAGTTGCGGGTCAAGGCGGCGCTGCGCAACAGCGGCTTCCACGTCCCCCCGGGGCACGTGGTGGTCAACCTCGCTCCCGCGGGGGTCCGCAAGGAGGGAGCGGGGTTCGATCTCGCGGTGGCGCTCGGGATCCTGGCGGCGACCGGCATGGCGCCCCGCCACCGTCTGGCGGACACCCTGCTGCTCGGTGAGCTGGCCCTCGACGGCTCGCTGCGGCCCGTCCCGGGCGGGCTGCCGATCGCCTGGGAAGCGGCGGCGGCCGGGATGCGCTCCGCCATCGTCCACCCGGAAAACGCCGCCGAGGCGGCCATGGCCCCCGGGATTCGGGTCTATCCGGCGGTCAGCCTGCACGCCGCAGCGGATCTGCTCGCCGCCCCGCGACTGCCTCCACCGTTTCGGCCCTCGGAGAAAACGCGGCCGGCTTCCCGCACCGGCGTGGACCTGGCCCAGGTCCGGGGCCAGCCCCGCGCCCGGCGGGCGCTCGAGATCGCCGCGGCCGGCGCCCACAACCTCCTCTTCACCGGACCTCCGGGAAGCGGGAAGACGCTGCTGGTGGGCATCCTGCCGGATCTGCTGCCCGGGCTCTCGCCGGAGCAGGCCATGGACGTGGCGCGGATCCGCTCGGCGATCGGCCAGCCGCTCTCCGCACCCCCGAGCCGGCCTCCCTTCCGGGCGCCGCATCACACCATCTCCTATGCCGGGATGGCGGGCGGGGGGCCGGGACCCCGGCCGGGCGAGGTGACCCTCGCGCACCACGGGGTGCTGTTCCTGGACGAGCTCCCGGAGTTCCAGCGGCCGGTTCTGGAATGCCTGCGCCAACCGCTCGAAAGCGGTGACATTCACGTGGGCCGGGTACGCCACTCCGTCCGCTTTCCCGCGTCGTTCCAACTGGCCGCGGCCATGAACCCGTGTCCGTGCGGGTATTTCGGCGAGGGGGGGAGGCCCTGCCGCTGTCCCCCCGCCTTCGTGGCGCGCTACCGCTCGCGGATCTCCGGCCCCCTGCTCGACCGGGTCGACCTCCACCTCACGGTCCGGCCGGTAACCTCCGGAGATGTTCTGGGACCGGCCGCCGGAGAAACCACCGCGACCGTCCGGGAACGGGTGCGCCGGGCCCGCGAGGCGCGGGCGGAGCGGTTCCGCACCGCGAAGGCGACGGTACGGATGTCCATCCTCGAAGTGAAGGCGGCATCGGCCTCCGGCCCCTTCCGGTCGCTGGTCTCGTGGGCGATGGACGGGCTCGGTATGTCGGCGCGGGGAATCACGCGCGCGTTCCGGGTGGCGCGCACGATCGCCGACCTTGCGGGAAGCGGCGGGATCGAACCGCTGCACTTCGAGGAGGCGATCCAGTTCCGGGCGGCCGCCGACCTGAGTGAACCGGGAGGCGCCGGGTACTCGAGCCGGGCGTCCGAAGCCCGAAAGACCGAGGAAGAGCGGTGAGCGAAAGCGCGCGGCTCGCTCCCCCCGCCAACTCCGCAATACTCGAAGCGGTCAGGCTGTTCAACGGGCGGGCCTACTACGAGAGCCACGACGTTCTCGAGGAGGAATGGGCGGACTCCCGCGGAGTGCGGCGCGAAGTTCTGAAAGCGCTGGTGAAACTCGCCGCCGGGATGTATCACCTCCAGACCTCCGGTTACCGGGGGGCCGGGAGCCTCCTGTCGAGCGGACTGGCGGCGCTCGAAGCGTTGCCGCCGGACGCGCTTTTCTTTGAAGTCCCCCCCTTGCGGGACCCGGTCACGCGGTGCCTCGAGAAACTGGAAACAGTGGAGTCCGGAGGGACGGTCGAGTGGGTCGAAGAGGACCTGCCGCGACTCCATCTTCGCCCCGCCGGCTCCGCGCGTCGCACCCCCCCTCCCCCGGTGGGAAGCACGATTTGAAATACAAGCCCAACCGGGTCAGAATCCGGCGATTACCCCATGTTCGGGCGGAATCTACCCTTGGTCCGACGGCTCCGTAGCCGGGCTGCGTCTCGCGACGCTGCTTCGAGCCGAGTCCCTACACGAATCATCGTCTTCGGCGCGCGGAGCCACACGCCTCGCGAGGTTCGGATCACGCCGGGAATCCGACGGATCGCCACCGTCGCGGGTCTGGTCGCCCTCGGATTCGTCGGGCACTACGGCTGGCTCCTGGTGAGTCCCGGGCCGGCTTCCGTGGCGCTGGTCGAGGAACGCGACGCTCTCCGCCAGTTGAATCGGGACTACGCCGAGGACACGGAGCGCATGGCCGGCCGGATCGAGTCCCTCGAGATGCAGATGCGCAAGCTGGCGGTGATCGCCGGAGCCGAGCCGATTCCGACTCCCATCGGCGGCGTCGGTGGCGCGGTGAGTTCCCCGGCCGGATACGACTACGTGAGTGACCGCCTGGAGGATCTGTCCGGCCGGATCGCCACCCTCGACCAGCAGAGCGTGGCGCTCGAGCGGACGATGCGCGAGAAGAGCCGGCTGCTCGCTTCGACCCCTTCCATCTGGCCGATTCGCGGGTACATGTCGTCAGGGTTCGGGATGCGCAACGATCCGTTCACCGGAGAGATCGAGCGGCACTATGGGCTGGACCTCAACGCGAGAACCGGAACCCCGGTTCGCGTGACCGCGGACGGACTCGTCATCGAGACGGCCACCTCGCCGACCTACGGCAAGTACGTCGTGGTTTCGCACGGGTTCGGCGCCGTCACCCGCTACGCGCACCTGTCCCGGATCGATGCTCGACGAAGCCAGCGGCTTCGCCGCGGCCAGGTCCTGGGCCTGGTCGGGAACACCGGGCGCAGCCGGGCGCCCCACCTCCACTACGAAGTGTGGATCAACGAACGCGCCCAGGACCCCCTGAACTACATCGTCGACTACACCCCGTAGGGGCCTCGGAGCGCCGGCCTCCGGCCGGCATCGCGCGGGAGCGCGAAACTCGCGTTGATGGCGCTGCCTCCCTCCTCTGGGTGCAGCTTGGCTCCTTTCGGGCGGCCGGGCGCCGTTCGCGGTTGGGCTCACGTCACCCCGCTCAGTAGCGGCGTGCGGTTAGCGGCCTGCGGCCGCGATGCCGGCCGGAGGCCGGCGCTCCGAAGCTGCTGCTAAATTCATTCGGTTTACCCGGCTCCGACGCGTGTTCCAGAACGTCCTCACCAAGATCGTCGGGAAGAAATCCGACCGGGAGCTGAAACGGCTCCGGTCGTTCGTCGCCGAGGTCGGCGCGGTCGAGCCCGAGCTGAAGGAACTCGAGGATCCGGCGCTCGCCGGCCGGATCGCCGACCTCCGCACCCGCGCGCAGAACGGCGAGCCGCTCGAGGAACTGATGGCGGAGGTGTTCGCCGTGTGCCGGGAGGGCGCCCGGCGCACGCTGGGAATGCGCCACTTCGACGTGCAGCTCCTCGGCGGCGCCATCCTCCATCGGGGCCGCATCGCCGAAATGAAGACCGGGGAGGGCAAGACGCTGGTGGCGACCCTCCCCGCGGTCCTGAACGCGCTTTCCGGCAAGGGCGTCCACGTGGTCACCGTGAACGACTACCTCGCGCGCCGCGACTCGGAGTGGATGGGCCGGCTCTACAAGTTCCTGGGCCTCAGCGTCGGCGTGATCCAGCACGACCTGAGCGACGAAGAGCGGCGCGCGGCCTACGCGGCCGACATCACCTACGGGACCAACAACGAGTTCGGCTTCGACTACCTCCGGGACAACATGAAGTTCCGCGCCGAGAACTTCGTCCATCGCACCTACCCGCGCACCGAACGCGACCGCGACGGCAAGCAGGTGGAGCGGCTCTTCCACTACGCGATCGTGGACGAGGTGGACTCGATCCTCATCGACGAGGCGCGCACCCCCCTGATCATCAGCGGCCCCGCCGAGGACTCCACCGACCTCTACTACACGGTGGACCGGATCATTCCAAGGCTGCGCCGCGACCTCGACTTCACGGTGGACGAGAAGTCGCGCACCGTCACCCTGACCGAGGAAGGGGTGCCGAAGGCCGAGGAACTCCTGCACGTGGAGAACCTCTACGACCCGGCCCAGATGACGCTCCTCCATCACCTGCTGCAGGCGCTCCGGGCCCACGCTCTCTACAAGCGGGAGAAGGACTACACGGTCAAGGACGGCCAGGTCGTCATCGTGGACGAGTTCACGGGACGCCTGATGCCGGGGCGGCGCTGGTCCGACGGCCTCCACCAGGCGGTCGAAGCCAAGGAGAACGTGAAGATCGAGCGGGAGAACCAGACGCTCGCCACCATCACGTTCCAGAACTACTTCCGCATGTACGGAAAGCTGGCCGGCATGACCGGCACCGCCGAGACCGAAGCCGCGGAGTTCGAGAAGATCTACGACCTCGAAGTCGTCCCGATCCCGACGAACCGCGAACTGGTGCGGGTCGAGCACGCGGACGTCGTGTACCGCACCGAGCGCGAGAAGCTGAACGCCATCGCCGAGGAAATCAAGACCGAGCAGCAGCGCGGCCGTCCCATCCTCGTCGGGACCACTTCGATCGAGAAGAGCGAGCGGCTCTCCCGGGTGCTGAAGCGCCAGCAGGTGCAGCACGTGGTCCTGAACGCGAAGTACCACCAGAAAGAGGCCGAAATCGTCGCCCAGGCGGGCCGGAGCGGTTCCGTGACGATCTCGACGAACATGGCGGGCCGCGGGACGGACATCCTGCTGGGCGGGAACCCGGATGAAATCGCCAAGGCGCGGCTTCGCAAGGAAGGCGTGGACTGGGCGGAGGCCGAAGCCGCGGTCTGGGAAAGCGCGGTGTCCCGGGCCCGGGAGGAAACGAAGGCGGCCCACGACGACGTGGTCGCTCTCGGCGGCCTGCACATCGTGGGCACCGAGCGCCACGAGGCGCGCCGCATCGACAACCAGCTTCGGGGCCGCGCCGGCCGCCAGGGGGACCCCGGCAGTTCCCGCTTCTTCCTCTCGCTCGAGGACGACCTGATGCGGATCTTCGGCAGCGACCGGATGAGCGGACTGATGCAGCGTCTGGGGATGGAGGAGGGCGTTCCGGTGGAGGCCGGGATGGTGACGCGCGCCATCGAGCGCGCGCAGAAACAGGTCGAGGCCCAGAACTTCGCCTACCGCAAGCACCTCCTCGAATACGACGACGTGATGAACAAGCAGCGCGTCGCGATCTACGGCCTCCGCCGCCGCATCCTGGAAGGGCAGGACCAGCGCGACTACGTCCTCGACCTCGCCGCGGTCGCCGCCGAGTCGCTCATCGACACGTGGCTCTCGACCGAGGTGGATCCGGACGAGTGGGACTACGCGGGCCTCCGGGAAGGGATCCGCGGCCAGTACGGATTCGTCCCGGACTCGCCTGACGGACACGGCTTCGAAGAACTCGGCCGCGAGGAGATGAAATCGCTGCTCGAGGAAGCGGTGCCCGCCCGTTACACGGAGAAGGAAGCGGAGATCGGCGCCGAGCTGATGCGCGTCCAGGAGCGCTACATCATGCTCCACATCCTGGACGCGCAGTGGAAGGACCATCTCCACGCGATGGACCACCTCAAGCAGGGCATCGGACTTCGCGGCTACGGCCAGCGCAACCCGCTGATCGAATACAAGAAGGAGTCCTTCGTCCTGTTCGAGGAGATGTGGGACCGCATCGAGCGGGAAACGGTCCGGCTCCTGTTCGTGCTCAAGGCGGTTCGGGCGGCCCCCGCCCCGAGACCGGCCCCGGCGGCGAGGCGTCCGCTGACGTTCAGCGGAGCGGGTCCGAACGCGGGCGCCGGCCTCGCCGCGGTGGGGGCGGGCGGCGGTGGTCTGCAGGCGCCCGGGGGAGCCCCGGCTCCCGCCGCGGCGCCCGCGGGGGGACGCCTGGTCGAGGTGAAGAGCGGCCAGAAGAAGGTGGGCAGGAACGATCCGTGTCCGTGCGGCAGCGGAAAGAAGTACAAGAAGTGCCACGCCGCGTGATGACCGAGTTGCCCAACCTGCCGCGCCCGGCCCTCACCTTCGACGACGTCCTGCTGCGTCCGCGCTATTCGGACGTCCTCCCGGCCGAAGCGGACCTCGGCACCCGGTTCAGCCGCCACATCGGCCTCGCGATCCCCCTGGTGAGCGCCGCGATGGACACGGTTACGGAAGCCCGCCTCGCGATCGCGATCGCGCAGCTCGGAGGCATCGGAGTCATCCACCGCAACCTCTCGGCCGAGGCGCAGGCCGCCGAGGTGGCCAAGGTGAAGCGCTCGGAAAGCGGGATGGTCGTGGACCCCGTGACCGTCCCTCCAGACGCCCCGATCTCCGCCGCCCTCGAGTTGATGCAGCGGCACGGCATCTCCGGGCTCCCCGTGATCGAGGACGGCCGGCTGGTGGGCATCCTGACCAGCCGGGACCTGCGTTTCGAGTCGCGCTACGACCTCCGGGTGCACGAACTCATGACCCGGGCGCCGCTCCACACCGCGCCGCTGGGCACCACCCTCGAAGAGGCCAAGGCCATTCTCCACGAGCACCGGGTGGAGAAGCTGCCGGTGCTGGACGACGAGGGTTCGCTGGCCGGACTCCTGACCGTCAAGGACATCCAGAAGGCGATGGCGTATCCCAACGCGACCAAGGACGCACTGGGCAGGCTCCGCTGCGCCGCCGCGGTGGGGGTCGGAGATGGCGCCATCGCCCGCGCCGAGCTGCTGGCCGAGCGCCAGGTGGACGCGATCGTGATGGACACCGCCCACGGCCACACCGAGAGCGGACTCGAAACCGTCCGGCGGCTCAAGGCGGCGCTACCCGATTCGGTGGACGTGGTGGCCGGGAACATCGCCACTCCCGAAGCGGCCCGCGACCTCATGGAAGCCGGCGCCGACGGGGTGAAGGTCGGCATGGGACCCGGCTCGATCTGCACCACGCGGGTGGTGGCGGGAACCGGAATGCCCCAGTTCTCGGCCATCCGGCAGGTGCGCACGGCCGCCGAGGTGCCGGTCATCGCCGACGGGGGAATCCGCTTCAGCGGGGACATCGTGAAGGCCATCGCCGCCGGGGCGGACTGCGTCATGGCCGGCAACCTGCTCGCCGGCAGCGACGAGAGCCCCGGCGAGACGATCCTCTACCAGGGACGCACCTTCAAGAGCTATCGGGGGATGGGATCGCTCGGCGCCATGAGCGGCGAGTCGGCCGACCGCTACTACCAGGCCGGCAGGCCGGCCTCGAAGCTGGTGCCGGAAGGCATCGAGGGCCGGGTGCCGACCAAGGGACCGCTCGCCGGAGTGGTGGAGCAGCTCATCGGAGGCCTGCGCTCCGGCATGGGCTACACCGGCTGCCGCAACATCCGCGAGCTCATGCAGTACGAGGACTTCGTCCAGGTGACCGGCGCCGGCCACCGGGAAAGCCACGCGCACGACGTCGTGGTCACCAAGGAAGCGCCGAACTACCGCCTGGAATAGCGACGCGAGAACGGAGTACAAGCGTGAGACGTTTCCTGATCCTGGCGCTCGGGACGGTCCTTTCGCTCTCCTGCCTGCCAACCGGCCAGCCGCGCCTCATCACGGTGTACGTGCCGGACATCGCCGTGTCCCTGCCGCTGCCGCAGGGATGGACCTCGGCCGCCAACCAGCAGGGCGGCTACCGGATGACCACCTTCAGCGGTCCTTCGGTGGACGTCCCCGAGCGGGACGGGATCCAGGTGCAGGTCATGGCCGGTCCGGCCCCGGCGGACCAGACGCTCCGGGAGGTTGCGGACCGGTTCTATATCGGCGAACAGATCGTGCTCTCGGAGGAGCCGGTCCGGATCGGTTCGGAAGAGGGGTTCCTCTGGACCTTCGAGTGGGAACGGCGGCCGCAGGCCGGGCGCCTGCTCCTCATCGAGCGGGAGGGGCTCCTCTACGGGGTCTTCGCCACCGGCGAGGCGCGGAGCGTCCAGGCCTACGGGCCGACCCTCGACCGCATGTACGAGGGGTTCTCCATCGAGTCCGCCGACTACTTCGACGTGTACGAGGATCCGGAGTTCGATCTCGCCCTGCGGTATCCGCAGAGCTGGACACGCTCCCACTTCCTTCGCGAACCCGGCGAAACGCTCTTCGTCGGCTTCCGGAGCGGGCCGCTCGCGGTGGATACCGACGGCACCACCGTGCACGCGACCCTCGAGGTCACCGTCGCCAACGCGGAACCCGGGACGACGCTCGAGGGCTTCTACAGCGCCGCCGCCGAGAGTCTCGGCGAGAACTACCGGATGCTCCGCCACGACATCCTCGAGGACGGCCGCGGGATCGCGGTGCTCTACTCGGTGGAAACCCAGCTTGCCGACTACCTGGAGTGGGTGATCTACAACCTGGTGGACGGCAAGACCTACCTGTACCGCTTCCATTGCCGCAACACCCTCTACCGCGCCATCGAGCCCTGGCTCGCCGAGATCGCCACCCGGTTCGCGAGCAGCGGTCCGGGCGCGAGCGCCGGTCCGGACAACTAGAGGTCGGGAAGGGCGGGTGACGATGCGCGGCTGGAGTGTTTGCGCGTCGGCCGTCATGGCGCTGGGACTGGCGGCCGCCAGCGCCGGTCAGGACGGCCGCGGCCGCACGCCGGTCGACCAACTGCAGGGCGGAACCGACTCGGGCCGTTCGTCGGTGGCGGCCCGCCTGCCGGCGCCTCCGGCAACCTCGCCGAGCGGCGCGGAACTCCGCCGCATGACCCGCGAAGAACGGGTCCGCGCCCTCAGGTCCCGGACGTGGGAGATCCACGCCGAACGGGTCCGGGAACCCATCGAGATGGACGGCTGGCTGGACGAGGCGGTCTGGGAACGCGCCCGTCCGATCGGCGACTTCTACGAACAGGAAACCGACGAGGGGCTGCCTTCCACGGAACGGACCATCGTGCGGGTCGCCTACGACGACGAGAATCTCTACTTCGGGTTCTATTGCACGGTCGGCGAGAACAGGGACGAGGGGCACGAGACGGCGCACGCGCGGCGCTCCGCCGAGGACAGCCGTCCGCGCACGATGTTCCGCGACGAGAACATCGGCAGCGACGACGCGGTGGCCATCATGCTGGACGCCTACAACGACCAGCGCAGCGCCATCTTCCTGGCGACCAACGCGAACGGCATCCTGTTCGACATGAGCCAGAACGGCCAGGGGCCGGAGACCCGCAACCTGAACTGGGACGCGGTCTGGGAGTCGCGGGGGCAGATGATTCCCGGCGGCTGGACGGCGGAGGTGAGGATCCCGTTCAAGTCCCTCCGCTTCCGCCGGCACCTGCCGGGCCAGGAGGTGGTGTTCGGCGTCGGTTTCAAGCGGAACATCCCGGTGAAGACCGAGGAGGTCTACTGGCCCTTCGTCCCGAACGACTCCACCTGGTACCGGCCCGCCGAACTCGGCAAGCTCCGGGGACTCGAGGGAATCCAGCCGGGCCGCCACGTGGAGATCCGGCCCTACGCGCTCGGCCAGGTGAACGGAGGCGGGGAGTGGACCGGCGAGCGGGGGCGCAGCGACGGCGGACTCGACCTCAAGTGGGGCGTGACCCCCGGCCTCACCGCGGACTTCACCTGGAACACCGACTTCGCCCAGGAGGAAGTGGACGACCTCCAGATCAACTTCACCCGGTTCTCGCTTCGTTTTCCCGAGAAACGGCAGATCTTCCTCGAGGGCCAGCGGAACTTCACCTTCGCCGAACGGCGCGACGCGGACATCGTCTTCACCCGCCGGATCGGGCTCTCCGATGACGGCCACGCGGTCCCGATCACGGGCGGCGCCCGGCTCTCCGGACGCCAGGGCGCCTACACCGTGGGGCTGATGGGGATGGCGACCGGCGCCACCGAGAACTCCGTCGCCGAGCGCTTCACCGTCGCGAGGGTGCGGCGGGACATCTTCTCCCGCTCCACGGTCGGCGCGGTCTTCACCGACCGGAGCAGCGACGGCGCCTTCAACCGGGTGGCCGGGCTGGATACGAGCCTCCACTTTCGCGATGCGTGGAGCTTCGAGGGCATCTGGGCGCGAGTGTTCGAGGAGACCGGCCAGGGCAGCACGGGGCTCGCCACCGGGCGGCTGGACTACAACGACGACCTGCTCGGCGGCACCGTCAAGTTCATCGAGATCGGAGAGAACTTCGACCCCGGAATCGGCTTCGTGCAGCGGAAGGGGATGCGCAAGACCTACCTGCAGGCGCGGGTCTCGCCCCGTCCGGAGATTCCCTGGCTCCGGCAGTTTCACCTGCAGGCGAGCCTGAACAACACCCTGAACCTCGACAACGTCCTGGAGACGCGGCGGACCAGCCTGACCGGCCGCGCGACCTTCGAGAGCGGCGACGAGGTCTCCGTCGAACTCGCCGACGAGTACGAGTTCACCACCCATGACTACTCGATCAGCGGCGTTGTGATTCCGGCGGGGGAGTACCCGTTCCGGCGGATGCAGGTCGCGCTGAACACCTACCGGCGCCGCTACGCCTCGGTCCGCGCCAGCTACGAGTTCGGGGGTTTCTGGGGCGGCACGCGCGACCTGTGGCAACTCGGCGGCAACTACCGGATCAACAGGAACTTCGGGCTGCGCGGCAACTACGCCTACAACCGGATCCGGCTGCCGCGGGGAGACCTGGACACCCATCTCGTTTCCACCCGGATGCAGCTCGCCTTCCGCAACGACCTGATCCTCCTCGGCCTCTTCCAGTACAACAACACGACCGGCGACCTCGCCTCGAACGTCCGCTTCAACTGGATTCCGAAACCGGGCACCGACTTCTTCCTGGTCTACACGGAGGTCGACGAGTGGTCCGACATGTTCTTCGTGCGGAACCGCAGCCTCTCGGTCAAGCTGAACTATCTGTTCCGAATCTGAGCTCGGAGCGCCGGCCTCTGGCCGGCATCGCCGACCGCAGGGAGGCGAAACGCGCATCGTTCGACGTCGCACCTGGCGTGGGCCCAAACGGGCGTGACGCTTTCTCCCCGGGCTGGTGGCGCTGGTCCGGCGACTCGGCCCGGGAGGGTAGTGCGCAACGCACGTTGGCTGAACACGGCGCCACGAGCCCGGGTTTCGCGCTCCCGCGCGATGCCGGCCGGAGGCCGGCGCTCCGGGCCGTTGCTCCTGGCAACGAAATTGCAGGGACGTGACATCCCGTTACGCCCGGATCTTCGGGATCCGGATGTCTTCTTTGCATCGTGATCCAGCCGGAGACCGCCTGACACTTGTTGGAGAAACGGAGGCGGGCGAGAGAGAATCCGGGGTCCTGCAGGTCCGGGTTCCGGGATGCAGCGGCTGCACCGTGCTGCGGCCGCCGAGTTCCGCCCCGGAACAGGGCCGCGGGCACACTGTCCATGCTTCGGAATGCCCACCCGGCGAAGACCCTCCGAGGGAGGAGGCTCGCCTGCGGGCTGATCGTCCTCGGGGCCGTCATCGCGGCCGCCGCGGCTACGGGCCAGACGTTCCGCTTCCGCGCCGCCGCCACCCGGGTCATCGTGGACGTGCTGGTGCTCGACGATGACGGGAACCCGGTGTCCGGTCTGACCCCGGACGACTTCGAGCTGTTCGAGGACGGAGAACCCCAGCGGGTCGCGAGCCTCGACGTGGTGGACTGGGAGCGCTACGAGCTGGGCGAGGCGATCCCGGAAGTGGCCGAGCCGGCCGCGCCCGAGCCTGAAGCGGCAGGCGCCGGCAACGAGTCGCCCCGCCGGTTCGTGATCGTCTTCAATCGTCGCGGCGCCGATCCGGTGAACCTGCGGCGCGCCAAGCGGGGCCTCGAGGAATTCGTGACCCAGCACATGGTGGACGGTGACGAAACCATGATCCTGGAATTCGCCCACACCGTCCGGGTCCTCCAGGAGTTCTATTCCGGCAAGGAGCAGACGCTGGCCAACATTCGGCGGATCGTGCCGGGCACCTTTCAGAGTCCGGTCGGCCCCGAGATCGACGCCCGCGACTCATACCGAATGCTCTTCGCGCTCGCGGAGGCGCTCGAGCGGGTGGAAGGCCGCAAGATCGTGGTGTTCCTGTCCATGGACCTCCAGACCTTTGCGGACCCGCGCCAGGTCGTCGGCGAGATCGCCGGCACCGAAGTGGATGAGTTCCCGGGACGGCGCGCCCTCGACGAGACGAATTCGCTCCGGGACGCGATCCTCCAGTTGAACCACGCCAACGCGACGCTCTACGCGGTGAATCTCGCGGGGGTGTACGGCAACGAGAACAACATCCTGAATCCCGCGCTGAACGCCTACGACGTGATGGGGAACCCGCTCCCGGTCGAACCCGACGACCACCCGTTGACGCGCATGGATGCGGCGGCCAACGTCCCGATGGAGGGCGGCACCGCCTCCCTCGCGGTGGCGACCGGGGGAACCTACTTTCCGAACCAGACCAACTTCGCGGTCGCGCTGAACCGCATCGGCATCCAGAACCAGCTCTACTACCTGCTGTCGTTCTCGCCGACGAAGACGGAACTGGACGGCGAGTATCGCCAGATCGAGGTCCGGGTACGGGATCGGCCCGACCTGCGGGTCATCGCCCGCCCGGGCTATTTCGCGCGGCGCCGCGGCGACGTGGTCGAGGCGGCGGCGCGCGGCGACTACGACTACGCCTTCCCGGAGGACCTGAACACCTACGCCTACCTGCTGAACCCCACCCCGCACGGCGCCTTCGGGGTGCTCGCCGCGGCGCTGCCGGAGTCGTACCTGGATGAGCCCGCCGAGATGCGGCTCCGCGTCGTGGGGCCCGGCGGGGCAGTCCTGAGCGAGGCGGCCGGACCCGTGGATATCCGGCGTTTCTGGATCTCGACGCCCGCGGAGCTGCCGTCCGGAGAACACCGGCTCGAGTTGGTGGTGGAGCGGGGGGGAGAAAGGGTGCACACGGGGTCGTCCGCGTTGACCATCCCCACCGGGTTCGGCGAGACCTTCTCGCTGTCGAGCGTCTTTCCCTTCGTCGCCGAGGCCCACGCACCGGAAGCGGTCGGCCCGCCGGTGAGGCCCGTCGCCACGTTTGCGCAGGCGGAGGACGCCCGGGTGGCCTTCTTCATCTTTCCCGGGCGCGAGGATCCGGTCTCCCAGGTCCGGGTGGCCTACGAGATCCGGAACGCCATCGGGGAGATCGCCGTTGAGGCCGAGCGGCCGGGCCGCTTCGATCTCGATCCGAGTCGGCCGGAGGGGACGCCGATCATGCTCTCGCTCCAGACCGGGCCGCTCCGGACCGGGAGATACACCGCCGTGGTCCGGGTCAGCGACGACAGCCGCAATCGCTCGGCAGTCGGAGAACTCCCCTTCCTCATCCGCTGACCGGCGCCTTCACACGGCTGCTCGGTGAAACCGTCGGGCCCTGCGCTACCGTGGCGGCAGATGCTCCCATCCGTCACGCGCACTTCACGCCTTGGAACGCTCGCCTGCCTGGTCCTCGCCTTGTTCGCGCCGGCCTGCGGGTCCGATGCACCCTCCACGCCGGCGCCCGCGCCCCCACCGGCCCCCGCACCCCCCGCACCGGCTCCGCCGCCGCCCGAGCCGATGCCGGAACCCGAGTGCCCGGACTCAGCGACCTACGGAGTGACTTTCCGGGCCGTTTGGAATGCGTCCTCGCACGGCAGCCGGCCGCCCTTCCCGTCCAATCCGCACTTCTCGCGGGTCGTGGGGGCCGCCCACACCCCGGAGGTCTCGTTCTGGAGTTCCGGCGGCATTGCCACTCCGGGCATCGAGAGCATGGCCGAGACCGGCAGCGTGTCCTCGCTCTGCCGGGAAATCGACGAAGAAGCGGATCGCGGCGGGAGCACACCCTGCGTGCGAGGGGCGCAGCCTTCCTTCCCGTCGCCGGGAACGGCCAGGCTGTCCTTCGAGGCGACGGAAGACGTCCCGCTCCTGACGCTGGTCTCGATGATCGCGCCCAGCCCCGACTGGTTCGTCGGAGTGAGCGGAATGCCCCTGATGGAAGACGGTTGCTGGAAGGAGCGGATCGAGGTGGACCTGGTCGGCTACGACGCGGGAACCGACAGCGGGACGACGTTCACGGCGCGGGACGCCGACGTGACTCCCCACGAGCCGATCGGCCTCATCCGGGAGCTTCCCGCAGCGGTTCGGGAGGCGCCGTTCGCGACCCTGGTCGTGGCTCTCAGCGGAGAACCGGGATAGATCAGACCGACTCCGTCGAAAACCCGTGACCCAGGCGGTCGCGGGGATCCAGTGGGAACTGATGGAACCCGGTGACGTGCGCGGAACCGGTGATTTCCGGCACGACGGCGTGCCGGCCGCCGACCCGGGTCTCCCCAAGCATCCGCGCCACGAACATCCCGCTGGTCACGCTCTCGATCCGCACCGAGCGGTCAGGGCTCAGCTCCCCCTTCCGGTGCAGCACCGCCAGCCGGGCGCAGTTGCCGGTGCCGCCGGGCGAGCGGTCGAACTGCCGCCGTCCGAAGACATGCACGTTCCGATACGTCGCCGCGGAATCCTCGGGCCGCGCCAGCACCGTCGCAATGTCGATCTGGTCGCTTCCGGGGATCTCCGGATGGCGGACCGGCAGGGTCCGGTTCGCGGCTTCCCGCGCCCGCATTCCCACGTCCACGACCTCGCGGATGTTCCGGAGTGAAACCTCGAGTCCGATCTCGCCGGCGTCCATCTGGACGAACCAGTTGCCACCGTAAGCGACGTCGACCGTCAGGTCGCCGATCCCGGGCACCGGCAGGGAGGCGTTCAGGTGCGCCGCGAACGACGGGACGCCGCGGAAGGTGACCGAGACGGCGCGGCCGTCTTCGACCGCCACGACCGATTCGACGGGGCCGGCCGGGGTCTCGAACCGGATGCGCCGGCGCGGCCCCTCACCGGCGGCCATGCCCAGTTCGACAAGCGCGGTCGAGACGCCGATGGTCGCGTGACCGCACATGTCCAGGTAACCGCCGCCATCCATGAAGAACATGCCGAACTCGGCGTCCGGACCCGCGGGCTCGGTGAGCACGCACCCGAACATGTCCTTGTGTCCGCGCGGCTCCGAGACGAGCGCGGTGCGCAGATGGTCGAGATGGCGCCGGAAGGAGTCCCGCTTCGCGGAAACCGAGTCGCCGGCCAGATGGCCGACCCCGCCGGTGATGATCCGGGTGGGTTCACCCTCGGTGTGGGTGTCCACCGCATTCAGCCAACGGGACGCCTCCATGTCAGTCCTCCACATCCGTCGCGGCGCGCAGCGGCCGGTGGTTCCAGAGCAGACCGTTCAGGACGGTCGCCACCGACGCCATCGCCACGATGATGCCAAACGCGCCGTCCCAGCCATAGGCATCGATCAGGTATCCCATCCCGACGCCCGCGAAGATGGCGCCGGCCGCCCCGATCCCGTCCACGATCCCCGAAGCGGAAGCCGAGGCCTCCTTCCCCCCGAAATCCATGACCATGGCTCCCGACATGAGCGAATACGGGCCGTAGAGCGTGAAGCCCACGAGTCCGAGGGCGGCCGCGAGCCAGAGTCCCTCGGTGGCCGGCAGGCGGCTGAAGACGTGGATGGACAGGGTCAGCACCCCGCACATGACGGCGAGCACCGGCCCCCGGCGCGCACCCAGCCGGTCCGAGACCCACCCCGCGGTGATCGAGCCGGCCGAACCGAGCAGCGGGAAGAGCGCGGAGGTCGCGGCAGCCGCGCCGATCCCGGCGCCGGCCTGGACCAGATAGTCCACGGACCAGCCCCAGAAGCTGTAACGGACGACGGAAAGGAGGACGTAGCTCGCGCAGAGGATCCAGAAGGCGGGGCTCCGAAGCATGCGGTGGCGCGATCGGCTCCGTTCGGCTCCCGCGGACGCCGGCTCCCGATGAGCCGCTCGCGGGCCGGGCACACCGATGACTGGCGGCGGCTCCGGCTTGACGAGACGGTAGAGGGCCAGGCCGAACAGGGCGAGCAGGGCGGCGTGCGCCCAGAAGAGGCCCGACCAGCCGAGCGCCACGATCAGCACCGCCGCCGAGGCGCGGGCGAGGAAGTCGCCGAGCTGATAGCTGATGGACATGAAGCCCATCACGCGGCCGCTCTCCCGGCTCGGGTACCAGCGGGCCATGATCGGCATGACCGCGAGCCAGCCCATCGTCTGGAAGTAGGCGTTGACGGCCCAGACCGCAACGAAGACGAACAGTTCCCGGCCGAACCCGAAGGCCGCGTTCATCAGCACGGACCCGAACAGCCCGATGAAGAACATCGCCTTGCCGCCGATCCGGTCGCCCAGGAAACCGTTCACGAGCTTGGAGGCCGCGTACACCGCGAAGTACACGGAGAGGATCAGGCCGACCTGGGTGTTCGAGTAGTCGAAGGCTTCGCCGATGAGCGGCAACGCCACCGGCACGGTGACCCGGCCGAGGTAGTAGCCCGCGTAGCCGACGAACAGGAGCGCCGTCAGGACCAGCCGCTGCCGGCGGAAGTCTCGGCCCACCACCCGGCCGCTCCTCGGGGTCACCAGCCGGCGGCGGCTCCTTCGCGGCGGTGATCAGGGCCTCCGGAGAGCACCCCGGATCCGGGGTAGATCTTGATCGCGTTCAGCATCCCGATGCGGTTCGGGGGCTCCCGGAGCCGATGCCCCTTCGCGTTCAGGGCCTCCCGTACCTCGTCCCCGAAGTCCTTCTCCAGCACAAGGTCGGTCCCCTCCATGTAGGGGATGGAGTTGGCCAGGTAGCGCACCACGAACCTTGGCGCGGTCACCGCAGCGGGAGCGTCCATTTCGTAGTCGAGCGCCCGCACGAGGACCTGCAGGATGGTCTGGGGAATCGTCCAGCCGCCCGCTGACCCGAGCGCGAAGTAGGGTTTGTCGTAGCGGGTCACGATCGTGGGGCTCATCACGAACCGGGGCCGCTGCCCGCCCTCGATGATGTTGACGTCGTCCGCGTCGAGGCTGAAGTAGGACATGCCGTTGTTGAAGATGACGCCCGTCTCGGGGACCACGACCCCGGCCGGGAGCATGAGCGTCTGGGTGATGGTCACCACGTTGTGGTCCCTGTCCACCACCGTGTGATGGGTCGTGTGCTCGACCGCGGTGGGCACCCCGCCGTTCGCGCGGACCGCCGCGTGGAATCGCGCCCGCGAGAGGTCGATTCGCTCCGCCTGCTGCGCGGCGTACTCCTTGGAGAGCAGCCGCTCGAGCGGGATGTCGGCGTAGTCCTTGCCGGTGTTCCAGGTGTCCTCGTCCACGAAGGCGAGTTTCATCGCCTCGGCGACCAGGTGGATGAACTCCTCGGAGTTGTGCTCGAGGGCCCCCACGTCGAACTGCTCGAGGATGTTGAGCGTCTGCAACACCGTCATCCCCGAACCGCCTGGCGGCTGGCTGTACACGGTGTAGCCCCGGTAGGTCGTCGAGAGCGGTTCGCTCCAGCGGGCCCGGTAGTTCGCGAAGTCCTCGACCGTGAGGATCCCGCCGTTCGCCCCGAAGAAGTCCACGACGGTTTCCGCGACGGCGCCGCCGTAGAACACCTCCGGGCCTCCCTCGGCGATCCTGCGGAAGGTGTTTGCGAGGTCGGGCTGCTTCAGCACCTCGCCCACCGGCCACGGTTTGCCGCCCTTGAAGAAGATGCTCGCCCCGTAGGGATACCGGGCCACGTCGGCGCCGAACCCGCTGCTGCCGAAGGGACCGTGGACCGCCGGCGAGACGGCGAAGCCGTTTTCGGCATATTCGATGGCCGGCGCCAATACGTCCGGCCACGACTTCGAGCCGTACTCCTCCAGAAGCGCCGCCCAGCCGGCCAGGTTGCCGGGGACGAGGGGCGCCATGAAACTGTCCCGAGCGGGATGGGTCCGGTCCCAGAGGCGGCTTCCCGCCGTAAACGCCTCGGGGTCCGCCGCCGCCGGCGCGGCGCCGATGAAGTCCAGCGAGCGGATCTGTCCCGTTTCGGCGTCGTGGATCAGGGCGTAGCCGCCGACGCCCCCGAGTCCGGACATCAGGGGCTCGACGACCGCCAGCACGGCGGCGCTCGCGACCGCGGCGTCGAAGGCGTTGCCTCCTGCCTGGAGCATGCGCAGACCAGCCTGCGCCGCAAGCGGATGGGAGGTCACCACCATCCCGTTGACGCTCATTCCCGCACCCTCGGCAGGTTGGCGCAACGCGGGCGCGAGCAGGAGCGGCAGGCTCACCAGCGAGACTGCCAGAATCAGGGAGATTCGGCGTTTCCTGGGCATCCCTCCATCTCCTTCGGCGTGCCTCCGGGGTCCGCAACGCCTCCACTAGACTATCCACTGTCTTGGGGGGGAGGGAAGTCCGGGTGCCGGCTGACGTGGCGGCCATCCGCCGTGCGTCCCCGCTACCGCTGGCGGAACCGCGACCCGCGGGGCCCCGTCTTCAACGGCCCCCGGTGCGAAGAACCGGTTCCGCACGTCCGCGTGAACTGCGAGAGCCGGAACCGGACCAGAACCCGCCGTGAAGTTCACCGGACAAATCCGTGGGCTATCCGATGGGTTGAGAACCGCGCTCGGCGGATCAAACGTCACGAACCGGGTGCGGGACTTCGAAGGATGGACCGACAGGGCATCCCCCCAGGACGATGCCGACGGGGGATACGACCACACGGGGACCGTCAGGGAGTACTACGACCTTTGTGGCGAGTTCATGGTCTTCGGTTGGGGGGAGTCCCTGCACTTTGCCCCGCTGTCGCCTAGCGAAAGCCTGGAGGAATCCCAGATCCGGCACCAGAGACTCATGATCTCCAGGCTTGAGCTGCGTCAGGGGATGACGGTCGTGGATGTCGGATGCGGGATCGGCGGTCCGATGCGCCGCGTGGCGAGGGAGGCTGGAGTCCGCGTTGTCGGGATCAACACCAGTGACGTCCAGTGCAACAAAGCCAGGCGCCTGAACGCGGCAGCGGGGCTCGCGGACCTGACCGAATGCCTTCAGTGCAGCTTCATGGAGATGAGCGCAATCGCGGACCGGACCTTCGACCGCGGCTACGCGATCGAATCAACGTGCCACGCGGGCGACAAGGTGGGCGCGTTCGCCGAAATCTACCGGGTCCTGAAACCGGGAGCCCTCTTCTGGGGCCAGGAAATGTGCATGACAGACAGGTACAACCCCGGGGACAAGCAGCACCGCGCCATCAAGCGGGAGCTCATGCAAGGCATCGCGCTCAAGGACATCGCTACGTTCGGGGAAGTGGACCGGGCGCTCGAAACCGCAGGATTCGAAGTCGTGGAGAGCGGGGACCTCGCCGCCTCCGAGCTCCGTCGGGGCGCGCCGTGGTATCAGCCCATGGAAACCCGGCCCGGGCTGCCCGGCAGCGCTTTCCGCCGGAGTCCGATGGGCCTCAAGGCGGTGCGGTGGGGAATCCGGATGGGCGAGTTCTTCGGCGCGTTCCCGAAGGGCTCGGCGGAGGTATTCACACTCCTGGACCGGGCCGCGAAAGCCTACGTCGCGGGGGGCAGAGCGGGGATCTTCACGCCCCTCTACTGTTTCGTGGCGCGCCGCCCTCTTTCGGGTTAGCCCGATCCCCCTGCGGGCTCCTCCTCCGCCCATGCATCAACCGGAACCCTCGGCGGCGAGTTGCCGCCCGGCCGAGCCAAGGCGCAGGTGGATCGAGGAAAGCGCGGGCACCAGAAACATGATGATCGCCGTGGTAAAGAGGATGCCGCAGCCGATCGAGGCGGAGAAGGGAACGAAGAACTGAGCCTGAATCGCGTCCTCGAGAATCAGGGGGGTGAAGCCCAGGAAGGTCGTCAGGGAAGTCAGCATGATCGGGCGGAAGCGTCCTTTCGCGCCCTCGATGATCGCGGTTCGCACCGGGACACCGTCCCGGAGCTTCTGGTCGGTGAAATCGATCATCACCAGGGAGTCGTTGACGACCACGCCGGCCAGCCCGAAGATCCCGACAAACGACTCCGCGCTCACGGCGACGCCCAGCATCCAGTGACCCAGGATCACCCCGACGAACCCGAACGGGATGATGGCCATGACGATGAACGGCTTGGTATAGGAGCGCAGCGGAATGGCCAGCAGCGCGAAGATCAGGAGCAGGGCGATCGCGAATCCGCGATAGAGACCGCCCAGCGAGTCGAGCTGCTGTTGCTGTTCCCCTCCGAAGGTGTAGGTGAGTTCGGGATTCTCGGCGATGAGGCCCGCCAGGATGGTGTTCTCCAGAATGTCGTTGGCGGTCGCGGCGGAAACCACGCTGGGGTCCACGTCCGCACTGACCGTGACCACGCGCTGGCCGTCCTGGCGCCGGACGGCGGGCGGTGAGGTGCCCGAACTCAACGCGGCGACGCGGCTGACCGGCACGTCGGCGCCGGCGGGCGTGCGGAACCGGTAGCTCTCGACGTCGGTAATCGAGTTCCGCTGCTCCTCGGGGAGCCGCACGTAGACCCGAACCTCGTCACGCCCCCGCTGCAGCCGGACGGCCTCGGCGCCAAAGAAGGCCGCCCGCGTCTGCCACGCCAGATCGTCAACCGTCAGCCCGAGGGTCCGCGCTTCGGGAAGCAGTCCCACCTGCACTTCCGGGATCCCGGGCGTGTGGTCCGAGCGAATGTCGAAGACGCCTCCGACTCCGCCGAGACCGGCGACGGTGGAATTCGCGATCTCGTTGAGGCGTTCCGGGTCCGGGTGAGACAGAGCCGCCTCGACCGGATTGCCCAGGGTGTAGATCTGGCTGATGTAGGTGATCGCGCGCGCCTGAGGCAACTCTCCCACCTCCTCACGCCATGCCTGCACGACGTCTCCCGAAGTGATGCGCCGCTGCTGCGCGCTCAGGAGCTTGAACTCGATGGTGGCGACATTCGCTTCCGGGTTCAGGGTGGGCGAGGGGTTGAGGCCCCCGGTCTCGAGCCGTGAGCGCTGGCCAACGACGACCGTAACACCGGACAACAGGGGAGGCGCGTCGGCGGGCCGGCTTTCGGAAAGCCGCTCCACGGCCCGGCGGCCGGCCGCTTCCAGGTGTTGCGCCACGGCGTACGTCTGCGGCGCCGTCGTTCCGTCCGGCATCTCGAGCGTGGCGATTGCGAAGTCGCCTTCGACCTCCGTTGCGAAGGTGGTCGGAACGATGCCGGCCGGCAGGAGGGAAACACTCAGGATGAGCAGGGCAACCGCCCCCGAGAGCGTCACCCCGGGCCAGTCCGTCGCGAACTGGATCCCGCGATCCAGCGGACCCTGTATGAAGCGGTTCAACAGGGAATCGACCCGGTTCTGGATCCGGGCGACGAATCGCTCCCTGCCCGACCGGGGCGTCCAATCCGGGCCGTGCAGATGATGGGACAGATGGTTGGGCAGCACCAGCAGCGATTCGACCAGCGAAAAGAGCAGCGTGGCGATGGCGACGATCGGCAGCGCCTTCCACACCTCTCCGAACCCCGCGGGTATGAAGAGGAGGGGAAGGAACGCCACGATCGTCGTCAGCACCGCGAAGACCAACGGCACCTTGATGCGCCGCGCCCCGCGGATCGCCGCCGCGAGCCCCGGCGTCCCGCGCTTTCGTTCCAGGTGGATGTGCTCGGACACGACGATCGCGTCGTCCACGACGATGCCGATGGCGAGCACGAAAGCGAAGAGCGACACCTCATGGAGTGGGATCTCGAACAGCATCATGGCGGCCAGGGCGCCGATCGCGGACACGCCGAGGCCGACGGCAACCCAGAACGCCAGCCGAAGCTGGAGAAACAGACCCAGCGCGATCAGGACCAGCAACAGCCCCAGGGCCCCGTTCTTGAGAAGAAGGAGGGCGCGTTCCGTGAAGACCGAAGAGTCGTCGTTCCAGATGCTGATGCTGACGCCAGCCGGGAGCGAGGGGACGACCTCGTTCGCGACGTGGTCCCGAACGGCGCGAGCCAGGTCCATCACCCTCTCGCCATCGGCTTGCGAGACCTCGACGAACACCGCGGGGTGACCCTGGTGCCGGACGAGCAAACCCGAGTCCTCGAAGCCGTCGCGGACCTCGGCAATGTCACCCAGGCGCACCGCGGTGCCGTCCTCGCGGCCGAGGATGATGATGTCCTCGAAATCCTGCTGATCGTAGCTCTGGCCGAGCGTCCGGATCCGCACCTGGGACCGCTCCGTATCGATGCTGCCCGCGGACAGGTCCAGGGAACCGCGGCGGATCGTGTTGGCGATGTCGGTCAGCGTGAGCCCAAGGGCCCGCAGCCGCTCGAGCGGCACTTCGATCGAGATCTCGTAGTTGCGCACCCCGCCGGTGTCGACCAGGGACACGTTCGGGAGCGCTGCGAGATCGTCCTCGATGCGGTAGGCGAGCTCCTTCAGTGCGCGCTCGGGAACGTCGCCGTAGAGGACGAGACGCATCATGCTCTGGGCGTTGGTCATTTCCCGGATTCGCGGCCGCTCGGTCCCGCCCGGGAACGTCTGAATCCGCCCTACCGCCGACTCGATCTCATCCTTCTTGGCGCCCATGTCCGTGCCGGAGTTGACTTCGACCCTGACGGACGCGATCCCGGGGGCCGCCACGGACCTGACCGTCTTCACGTCGGCCAGTCCCCGGACCTCGTCCTCGATCTTGACGACGATGGCCTCCTCCACCTCCTCGGGCGTTGCGCCGGGGAACGGCACCGAGATCTCGAACTGGTTGAACGGCACCGTGGGCCACGCTTGCTGCTCGAGGCCGGTCAGCGACACGAGGCCCACCGCGAGGATGCCGAACATCAGCAGATTGGACGCCACGCCGTTGCCCGCCATGTAGGCGATCGGTCCACGGGGTTCGGCGTGGCTACCTGGATCGGAACTCATCAGCAAGGGTGGGAGCGGATGTCGGCCGGGCCGCTACACGCTTCCGCGCTCACAGGGGATTCGGGATCTGGGCGACGCGGAACTTCAGCTTCCTGTTGGGGGCCAGGGTCGGGAACGGATTGATTCCCATCTGGTAGTTGCCGGGCACCAGTTCGAGCTGCAGGTGATGCGCGATGAGCAGGATGTTGACGGCCATCTGAAGTTCCACCCACCGATGGCCGAGACACATGTGCGTACCCAGGCCGTAGGGCGCGTAGGCGCCCGGTTGCAGATGCTCGGCCCGGTCCGGCAGGTACCGATCGATATCGAACTTCAAGGGATCCCTGTACAGATCCTCGGCATAGTGCGGCGCCGTCTGGCAGATCAGCAGCATCGTCTTCGGTGGTATCTCGTAACCACTGACGATGCACTCGTTCATGACCGTTCTCAGCTGCCAGGGAATCACCGGGTACAGACGCGAGGTTTCCATGCAGAGACGCACCGTGACGTCGACGCTCTGGTGATTGAAGTCATCCCCCCCGAGGTCGCGACCGTTGCCGAAGAGCGACTCGGCTTCACTCCGGACCCTTGCGTACACGTCCGGGTTTCGAACCATGTTGTAGATGGCGAAGGCCAGTCCGCTGCCGAGATAGATGCTGGCAACCATGGAGGCCACGAAGGGAAACGTGAGGTCCGTTTCGGGAAGGAACTGCGGGTCTCGCTTGTGGAGATCGATAAGCGCGTCGGCCAGATCCCGGGGCTTGCCCTTACGCAGCGCTGCGGTGTGTCCCGCGGTAATCGCCTCCTGGAGTTCCCTGACCCGCTTCCCGTACCGTTTCATCCTTGGGGTGGACAGCATGAAATCCGGCAAAGCGCCCTGGACCCGCGTTATCAGCGCACGGTGTTCAAAGGCCAACAGTTCGTCGACGTAGTTGCTGCAGTCCACTCCCATGGCGAAATTGGAGATCTGACTGCTGATGTGGTTCTGAAAGCTCTCGGTGGCGCGGAAGACATCCCCTTCCTTCCAACGGCTCAGCGATTTACGACAGTCGTCGATCAGCTCCGGCAGCCGCTGCGCCAGCGTGGCGCGGGAATACGCGGTCTGGAGCTCCTTGCGCATTCGATAGTGTTCGGCGCCATCCATTCCGGGAAGACTCCGGGACGCGCCAAACGCGTGTTCCAGCTCTTCGATGTAGTCCTTCGAGCGGAGATAGAACCGTCCGTGCCGGTTGATCCAATGATTGACATCGGAACCCATCAACGAAACCACCGGCTTGCCGCGGATCTTGAAGGGCATCCTGACGACCGGCCCGTGTTTTCGATAGATGCCGTACATCGCCTTCGAGATGTTGCCCGAGAGGAAGTCGCGGTGTAGCAGTACGTCGAGATACCCGAGCCTGGGAATGGGCTTTGTCTGAACGACGCGACGGGTCTTGGGCCTCGCCGTGCTGTCCTTGACGGCGGCAGCGACCGTCCGTCCGATGAGGTCCAGCCTGGCGACGAGCTCGATCCGGGCGAGCCGCTCTTCGTAGTCCTCTTCCTCCAGCAGCAGCTTGAAGCCGCCGCAGGTGTGCATCAGGGCGACCAGGATGGCGTCCCGCGGGTCCGGGATCTCGTCGTTCAGAATGACGCTCAGGACCCTCACCTTGGATTCCCTGCGGGTCGCGACAGCCTGGGTCGGAAACGTCCCGGAACGGGCGACCGAGCGCGAGAGCCCCCAGAATCCGCCGCTCTCGTGGGTCAGGATGTTCCGCTCCACCAGGCGCTCGAGGGCGGCTGCGACGATCTCGTCGGACTGGCGAGTGTTCCGCTCGATCCAGAACTGAGCGTCCGATTTTTCGTCGGATTCGGCGATGTCCTTGAGCGTCGGGTCGAGCAGCTCGTCTCCGGTCGGCGTGGGATCGACCAGATACAGCCGCTCGAGGTCGGTCTCGATGCGACGCTCCAGGGCGAGATCGGCGAGCACCGCCCCGGCCATGACGCAGGAGAAGTTCCAGTTCGGGACCATCTCCAGATACCCGCTCTGCTCGTCCAGCATGAGGAGGATCAGCTCCTCGGCGATTCGGATCGGAAACCGGGTGGCCTCGCTCATGGTGCTCGACCTCCAGCCGGGGCGGCTCGACAGCCCCACCGATCCGCCACCACTGGATGGTCCGGGTCAGAGTCTAGTCGATGGAGCGGGCGGGCACGGGCCCGGCGGGGTCCCCGGGCCGCCGGCCGCGGCGGCGGCGAGCGGACGGGGCGGCCGCCCCCCAAAGGTAGAGTAGGAACGTGGGTGAAGCGAAGGGCGGGGCGCCGAGAAGGATTGCCATCGTGGGTGGCGGAGTCTCGGGACTCGGGACGGCGTGGGCGCTCAACCACCACCCGGATCGTTTCGATTTTCGACTCTTCGAAGCGCAGGCGCAGCTCGGCGGCAATGCGATCACGGCGGACATGCCGCAGGACGACGGCAGCACGATCCCGTTCGATATCTCGGTCACCGCGTGCATACCGTCGGCATACCACCACTTTGTCCTGCTCATGCAGCAGCACGGCATCGCGCTGCTCGAAACCCGGTTCAACTACAGCGTGAAGTACCGGGGCCGGATCTACGCTCACGACTTCGATTCGGACATCAGGAAGGAGCTGCAGCCCGAAATCGAGAGGTTCCAGCGCCTCCTGCGACGTCTCCACTGGTTCGGCCGGCTCAACCTCACGAGGTCGAAGCTGCTCGGCGCCCTCAACCCGTTCAACTACGTCAGCATGGGAGCGCTGTTGAACCTGGGCCGGTACTCGGGAGACTTCCGCTACAAGGTCCTGAAGCCCATGTTCGTCAACTTCCTGATGGCGACGAACGTGTTCGACATGCCCGCGTCGCTCTTTTCGCGGTACCTGGACTTCTTCGATATCGAGACCTCGACGCCGATGCAGACCTGGGACCAGGGCACCCGGCGGATCTATCGCGAGCTGTCCGCCGCCTTTCGGGAAAAGATCTACCTGGGCCGGCCGGTGCGAAAGGTCTTTCGGCGCCGTAACGAGGTTGTCGTGGAGGACGAGAACGGACAGACCGAGACCTTCGATGACGTCGTCTTCGCGTGCAACGCGAACCAGACGCTGATGCTCCTGGACCGGCCGACCCGGCTGGAGGGCTGGCTCCTCTCCTCGATCCGCTACGAAAGCGAACTGCACAACCACACGGTCGTGCATTCCGACGCCTCCGTCCTGCCCGACAACGAAGCCAGGCCCCTCGCCACCCGGAGCAACCACATCGAGCAGTACGGCGCGCGGCCGGACAACTACGAGATCACCTACATCATGCACAACCAGCAGCCGTGGGCGCACAAGTCGGACAAGCCGTGCCTCGTGACCTACAACCCGATCAGCCGTATCGACGACAGCAAGATCGTCAGGAAGTGGTGGTTTCAGCACATCATGCACGACGTGCCTCACGTCGCCTTCCTGACACAGTTGTTCCGCTTCGTCCAGGGAAAGCGGCGGACGTGGCACTGCGGCGCGCACACCCTGGTCAACAGCCAGGAGACCTGCTTCGTGTCCGGCCTCGTCACGGCGAGACAGCTCGGCGCGGACTATCCGTTCCGGGACCCGGAGGCCAGGAGGTGGTTCAACTTCTACGGCCGCGTGATGTACGGCTGGCGGTTCCGGAGCGCCTGAGTCAGGCGGGCGCCTGGCCGCGCTAGTAGAACTGCCTGCAGTAGCGCCGGTACAACCCGATCTCGCCGTCGGACCGGCTGAGGCTCGGGCGCGACCGGTACCGCTTCCGGCTCCAGATCTCCACGTCCTGCATGACGTCGTGCCTCTGAAAGAACAGCATCAGCCTGTTCATGGCCTCGGTGCGGAGAGCAGGCGGCAGGAACCGCAACCCCACGATCGGCCGGTTCGGTTTCCGGATCCTTCGCAACTGGCCGACCAGCACGAGGTCGATCAGCGTACCGTCGACGGGCGTCGCGAGAACCCAGAGGCGGCCGTCCATTCCGATCGAGCGCTCGTGGAACTCCACGAGCGAATACCCCAGCCCGATCACGTGCGCGGTGGCGGAGACGTCGAACGTGAAATTGACGACTCCGGCGATGCGCTGGGTGCGCTTGAAGTCAAAGCAGCTCCGCAGATACGCGCCGTCCACGGTGACCGTTCCGACCCGGCCGACATTGTCGTAGCCGTGCACGTAGCGGAGGTGCGCCATGTCCACGGCGTTCTCACTCGTCTCCTGCGGGTGCCCCCGAAACCGGAGCGTCCGGAACGCCAGTTCGCACCAGTCGGCTCCGGCCGGCGGGTCCTCGGGAAGGCTCCACTGCGGGGGCCGTTCATCGATTCCCCACCACGCGAAGACGATGCCGAGGACTTCGCGCGTCGCGAAGGACCTCAGCCTCGCGGTCTTCGGCGGCGGGGCGAAGGGCGTGGCGACGCATTGTCCGCTGACGTCGAACTCGTAGCCGTGGAAGGGACAGACCAAGCGACCGTCCCGCACCCGGCCGCCGGCGGCCGGCCCCAATGCCGAGCCGAGGTGCGGACAGACCGATTCCGCAACCGACACGCGGCCCGTATCGTCGCGCCAGGCGACGATTCGCTTGCCCATCCAGGTCTTTTCGATGAGCTTCGCCTTCTCGAGGACCCGCCGGCTGGTGACGAAGTACCAACCCTCTGGGAACGGAGGAAGCCGGCCCGCGCCGTTCTCCACGTGATCTGCCGGCATTCCGCTCAGGACTCGCGAAGGCAGGCCGCTCCGTGCGCGGAGGTCCCCGCCAGCGCCTCGGGCGCCGGACCGCGCAAGAGGCTCAAGGAGCCGGCGATGCCGCCCGCCGGACCCTCATTCCCTCGGTCGCGAACTGAATCCCGCCCACCACGACTTCCTGACCGCCCCGGAGTCCGCCGGTGACGAACACGGTGTCGTCGAAGCGCTGCAACACCCGGACGGGCACGATGGTCACCGCTTCGTTCTCCACGGCCCAGATCTCGTTACCGGGCCGGAGTCCCAGCCGCCGGACCTGAAAGTACTCTTCCGGGGCCACGCCCGCGATCTCGACGTCGGCGAACTGGCCGACCAGGAGCGGCGGCGAGCCTGCGGCGGGGAGAGCCGCCGCCGTGCCGTCTCCGTCTCCCACCGGCTCCCCGCCTCGCAGGGGCTCCGGAACGCGCACGATCACCTCGAGAGTGCGCGTCGCCTCGTCCAGCGCGGGCTCGACGCGATCCACGTAGCCCTCCCAGGCGTAGCCGCCGGTCGCGTGGCCGACGGTGACCCGGGCGGCGACCCTCCGGTCCGTGGCTCCGGGCCTCAGGTCCCAGAGGCCGGGCACAAGCGCCGCCTCGGCATCGGACAGGGGAACGACGATCTCGACCGCATCGGAGGCGTAGATCTGCCCCACGCCCACCCCGGCGGTCACGAACTGCCCGACCCCGACCCTCTCGGAGCGCACCACGGCGTCAAAGGGCGCCCGGACCTCCGTCCGCGTGAGGAGGAGCTCGGCTTCCGCGAGAACGGCCCGCGCCCGCGCCACCGCGGCGCGTGCGGCCTCGAGTTGCGGCTCCCACCGCGCCAGCGGATTCGCCTCGCCGCTCGCGGCGTCCCCGCGGCGGCCCTGGAACGCTTCGTACTGCTCGCGGGCGATCCGCGCTTCCTCCTCGACCTTCAGCAGTTCCACCTGCTGCACGGCGACGCCGGAACGCGCCTGCTCCACCCGGAAGCGGTAGTCGGCGTCGTCGAGGCGGAAAAGCACCTGCCCCTCGCTGACCCGGCCGCCGCTCTCGAACGCGGGATCGACCGAGACGACCCGTCCGTTCACCCCGGCGGCGACGTCCACCTGAACGCGCGGCCGGACGGTTCCCGCGCCATGGACGGGGATCGCTCCGGATCCCGCAACCGCCGGCGCCGTCGTCACGAACGGAACCTGGGAGGGAGGCTCGCGCCGCTCGGGCTCGGGCCGCTGCGCGATCAGCAAGGTGGCGATCCCGAGCGATCCCAGCAGGATGACCGCCGCCAGGACGGCTCCCTTGGTTCGGTTCATCGGTCCACCGGTCCTTTCCCCCCGGCGTCCGGCGCCCCCGCCGGCGCGCTGGCCATCTCGTCCGGGGCGGTCCAGGAGCCCCCCAGGGCGCGATGGATGGCCAGCCGGGCGAGCGCCAGGTTCCGCGCCGAACTAGCGAGCACCGATTCCGCATCCAGCAGCCGGGCGCTCGCATCGAGCACATCGTCATAGCCGCTGATCCCCGACTCGTAACGCCGGGACTGAATCTCCACGGACGCCCGGGCCTCCTCGAGCTGGGCGGCCAGGGATTCCTGGCGGCGGCCTTCGTTCCTCAGGGTGGCCAGCGCCGCCTCCACCTCGTTGACCGCCGTAACGATGGTCCGGCCGTAGGCTGCCGCCAACTCGTCGAAACGGGCCTCGGCCAGTTCCACGCCGCTCGCGAGCCGGCCGCCGTCGAAAACGGGACGGAGCAGGTTGCCGGCGAGGTTCGTGAACCACTGCTTGACGTCGAAGAGGCCTCCGGCGTCCGTGCTCCGGAGTCCGATGGATCCGGAGAGCGAGAGTTGCGGCATCAGAGCCGCCCGCCGCGCTTCCACGGTATGACCGGCGGCTTCCAGCCGGTGACCGGCGGCCTGCACATCCGGCCGCTGCGAGAGGAGGTCGGCCGGAATGCCGGCCGGCACGGGTTCGGCCGGGGATGCTGGGGAGAGGGATTCGGGAAGAATCGCCGCGACGTCCTCCCGGTAGCCTCCCAGCAGCACCGCGAGCCCGGACTCGGTCTCGGCGAGCTGATTCTCGACCTGCGGCACGCCCGCCCGGGCGCCGGAGAGCGCCTGGCGGACTCCGTGCAACTCGAGCGAAGCGGCGAGCCCGCGTTCGTAGCGGCTCTCGACCAGCCGCTCGCGTTCCTCGAGCAGTTCCACCTGTCCTCGAGCGATGGCGAGTTGTTGCCGCAGGTGGCCGATCTCGAAGTAGGCCGAGATCGTCTCGGCGAGGATCCCGATGCGGGCGACCCGCAGGTCGAACTCCGACGCCAGCAGCTCGGAGCCCGCCGCGAGCGCGGTGTGGCGTATGCGGCCCCAGAAATCGGCTTCGTAGGCGAAGTCGGCGCCCAGGGTGTAGGTCGGGAAACCCAGCCGGTCGGGAAGCGGGAAATCGAGGCCCAGGTCCTCGAGTTGGGCGCCGATCGCGGCATTCGTGGGCAGGTCGAAGGTTTCCGCGGTGAGGCTCGCTCCCACCGTGGGGAGGATCGCCGCGTCGGCCAGCCGGGCCCGCGTTCGGGCCTGCTCGACCCGCGCGACCGCTTCCGCGACGGAGAAGTTGGAGTCCAGCACCGATGCGACCACCTGGTCGAGCGCGGGATCGGCGAACGCCCGCCACCAGTCCTGCGCCTGGTAGGCGCCGCCCCCCGGACTCTCGGCGAAGTCGGGAGGCAACTCCGGAGCCGCCTCCTGGGACAGGTCGGGGGAACCTCCCGACCGCAGGGCGCAGCCGCCGGCCGAAAGCAACGCAAGTCCCCCGCCGAGAAGGACCGCCACCGAAAGAACGCGATTCCTCAAGCCCACCGGGACGTTCTGCCGAGCCCCATGAGCCGAGTTTATTTCAGAGAAAGCGAGGCCCGAAACGAGAGAGGCCGACGATAACGGGCGGTTACCACTCAAGTGCGTAACGATTCCGCCACCGATGCATTCCCTGATCCTGCTGATCCTCCTACCGCAAAGCCCTCCCGCCTACGAAGCCCGAAGCACGGCAGTGGGCGCCGCCCTCCTGGCTGAGGACGCCCCGGAGTGGGAGCGCGCCCGGGAGGTCGGGTGGGGACCCGCGCCCTACCGGACCCGGTTCCGGGCGCTGTGGAACGAGCACGGCCTCCACCTGCGGTTCGACTCGGAGGACGATGCGCCGTGGTTCACCATGACGGAGCGCGACGACCGGCTCTGGGAAGAGGAGGTGGTCGAGATCTTCCTCGACCCCCTCGACGACGGCCGCTACGTCGAGGTGGAGCTGAATCCGGCGAACGTGGTCTGCGATCTGAGGAGGCTCGGACCGGGAGAGACGGCTTCCGATCCGATCGGACCGATGGATCGGGGGTTTGATGTCACCGGGATGCAGACGGCGGTGGCGACTTCGGATGACGGCTGGATCGGAACCCTGCTGCTTCCCTGGGAGGGACTCGGCTTTTCCGGTCCGCCCACCGCGGGAACTGAAATCCCCTTCAACGTCTTCCGCATCAAGCGGCCCGGAGGTCCCGAGGCCCCGGAAGCGGGCGCCGTCTTCGCCGCCTGGTCCCCGACCGGCAGCCCCAGCTTCCACGTGCCGGAGGCCTTCCGTCCGCTGCGTCTGGTCCCCTGACGAGCATTCGTCCCGGCGTCTGCTCTTGCGACAGAACTCTCACGCGGAACCCGTATAGCCTCTCCCGCCCAGACGAGGTCACGCGCATGCTCTCTCCACGACCCGCGACGCTTGCGGCGGCGGTCCTGCTCCTGGCGACCGCCGTTGTGTCTCCCGCGGCGGCCCAGGAGCCGGTCCGCGTTTGGGAAGGCGAACTCACCCTCCCCACCTACGCGCTCCTTCCCGACGATCCGAACCCGCAGTTCCGCGAGACCGACAACTCCATCGTCTACCCCTACACGATGCAGGACAACCTCGGCACGGAGCGGGCCGACCACACCTGGAGGGCGTTCTTCCTCGAGAACGAGTACCTGAGGGTGGCCTGCCTTCCCGAGATCGGGGGCCGCATCCAGTGGGTACTCGACAAGCGCGAGAACGAGCAGATGTTCTACAACAACCGGGTCATCCGGCCCGGCCTGATCGCGCTCCGGGGCGCCTGGATCTCGGGCGGCATCGAGTGGAACCGGGGTCCCCAGGGCCACACGGTGACGAGCTACTCGCCGGTGAACGTCACGGGTGTCCAGAACGAGGACGGCTCGGCGACGCTCGTGATCGGCGAGATCGAGCAGAGCTTCCGCACCGGCTGGGAGGTCCGCCTGACGCTCCGCCCGGGAGTGGCCCGGCTCGACCAGGAGATCACCATCTTCAACCCGACCGACCTCCCCCATCCCTACTACTTCTGGAACAACACCGCCTTCCCCCAGCGCGACGGCACCCGCTTCATCTATCCGATGTCGCTCGCCACCGACCACTTCGGGACCACCTTCTACCGCTTCCCCGAGGACAACGGGGTGGACATGACCCGGCTCCCCAACTACCCGGAGCCGACCTCGATCTTCGCCTACCGGGCGGTCCACGACTTCTTCGGCGCCTACGACTCGGGAGATGACCGGGGCATCGTGCAGACCGCGGACCACCGCGAACTGCCCGGCAAGAAGGGCTGGACCTGGGGCCAGGGCGACGACGGCATGATGAACCAGCGGGCCCTCACGGACGAGGACGGCCCCTACATCGAGGTGCAGAGCGGTCCGCTGCCCACCCAGTCGGACTACGCCTGGGTCTATCCCGGCCAACGGGTGTTCTGGCGTGAACAGTGGACGCCGGTCTTCGGGCTCGGCGAGGGTTTCGAATACGCGACGCCCGACCTGGTGGTCGAGCGGGTCGAGGACGATGCGGGGACGCGGTTCCTGCTCCTCGCCACGAGAGCGCTGCCCGGCGCGACCGTCCGGCTGAGCGGCGGTGGAGCGGAACACTCCGCGACCGTCGAGCTGGTCCCGGAGGCGGTCGCGACCATCGAATGGCCGGGGCCGGCCGCGGCCGCGATCGACGTCGAGGTGACCGCTGACGGCGGGAACGTCCTCGCCTATCGGTCTCCGCTCGAGATCCCGGTGGAGGATCCCCCTCCACTCCTCGAGGCGACCGAACCGGCGAACGCCGAGGAAGCGTTCCAGGCCGCCGAACGCGCCGACAAGGACCTGAACCGCGCCGAGGCCCGCCAGCTCTACGAGCGGGCGCTCGCGCTGGCGCCGGCTCATGCCGACGCCGCGGTCGGACTCGCCGCGCTGGATCTGAAGGCCGGGCTCTACGAGCGGGCGGCCGACCGGCTTGCCGCGGTTGCCGCCGCGGACCCCGAGCACGGTTTCGCGCGCTTCCTCCACGCAGTCGCCCGCCATGGGGCCGGTGACGACGAAGGCGCCCTGGACTCGGCCTATCTGGCGACCAGGCTCGCCGGCGTCGAAGCCCCGGCCTGGCGCCTGATCGGCCGCGTGAAGGTCCGCCAGGGCCATGCCCCCGATGCAATCCCGGCGCTCCGGCGGGGTGGCCGCGACCTGCTGCCGCTCGCGCACCTTCGCGCGGGCGACGAAGAGCGGGCCGCCGGGCTCGCCGGACGCATGATCGAGCGGGGCACCGTCGAACTCATTCCCTGGGCGGTGCGCCTGCACACCGCTGACGGCCCGGGTCGCGCCGAAGCCGCACGGGCCATGACGGCGCTCGCGGGGGAGCCGGAGTTCGCCTTCACCGAACTGCTCGTGACCCTCGCCGAGCTTGGGCTTGGGGACGTGGCGCTCGATGTGCTCGACGGGCTCCGCGAGGACGGCGGATTCGAGCCCGGACCGGTGCTCCTGTTCCACGCGGCAGAGTGGGCGAGCGGCGAGGGGGCTCGCCGCTACCGCGAGGAAGCGCTCGCCGCGCCGCTCGACTACGCCTTCCCGTCGCGCCCCGAATCGCTGCCGGTGCTCCGGTCCGCGGCGGAACACCTTCCGGCGTCGGCAACCCCCCGCCTCCTCCTCGGCCACCTGTTGGCCGGACTTGGCCGCTTCGAGGAGGCGACCGCGGCCTGGGAGGCGGCGACGGCGCTCGATCCGGGCCTCTCCACCGCCCACCGGGCGCTCGGGATGGTTCACTGGAAGATCGCGGGCCGATCGGCCGAGGCCGAGAGCCGCCTCCGGCAGGCGATCGCAGCCCGGCCGGCGGACCAGACCCTCTACCGGGACCTCGCGCGGCTGCTGCTCGCCGAGGGACGTCCGGCGGACGCGGTGCAGGCGCTCGAGATGGTCCCGGCGGACGTTCGCCGGCGCCACGACATCACCATCGAGCTGGCCCGGGGGCTGAACGCCACCGGCCGGTTCGAGGAAACGATCGCCATGCTGGACGCGACCCGGGTCAACTTCCGGGAGGGCGACGCCACGGTGTGGCAGCTCTTCTCGCGAGCCGAGGTCGAGCTCGGCCGCCGGGCGCTCGACGCCGGAGACGCCGAGGCGGCGCTCACCCATTTCGACCGGGCGCTCACCTATCCCGAGAACCTCGGCGTCGGCCGGTCCCACCGGGCCCAGGAGGCGCGGGCTCTCTGGTTCCGCGCCGAGGCCCTCACCGCGCTCGACCGTTTCGACGAGGCGGCGGTCACGCTCACGCGGTGTGCCGAAGACCCGCCCCTGAGCGACGAGCAGGAGCACTTCATCGCCCGCTGCGCCGCTGCCAGATAACAGCCTGTGGGGAAACTCACGTCAGCGCCGAAACGAGCCGGTTGCTTCGAAATGCGGTTCCCGCGCGGCCGCCGGCAGTCGTGAGGACGCCCCCGGCCTGGAACGCCGGCTTCAGCCGGCACGCGGCGGTATGCTCCGATTCGTGAGTCGGCGGCCCCGTGTTTCCCCGAGATCGGCGGCCCGAACCGTGCTGCTGATCCTGGGGTGGGCGCTCCTCGCGGCACCCGGAGTCGCCCAGGATGAGGAAGCCGAACCGGGCGGACGGGAACTGGCGGAACGCTGGTTCCGGCTGGTGGACGGCCTGGACGGCAGCGAGGAGAGCCGGGCGGCTCTCCTCGCCCTCTACGCCGAGGACGCACTCCACATCCAGGGTCCGGCGGGCGACTACCAGCGGGGATCCGCGACCTACTGGGGGCGCGAGAAGGTCGGGCTGCTGGTGGACCGGCTGCTGGAAGAGTGGAAGGACCACTCCATCCGCCCCGAGGTGGCGACCGCCGCCGAGGTCTCCGAGAACGTCTGGGCCGAGGCGGAAGGGCCGTGGGGAGGTCCGCTGATCGCGGCCCAGTTCACGATCGCCGCCACCCGCCGCGACGACGAGACCCGCTGGTACATCCCGGGGGCCGCGTTCTTCCGGGTCCGGGGGAGTGAACTGGTCCGCGTCCGGATCTACCTCGCGCTCGGGGAAGCCGCCGAGGTGGAAATCCAGCGGTGAAGGCGAAACCGGCAGCGGATTCCACGCTGCTGCGGCTGGCCGCTCTCGGGTGCGTGACCGTCGCCGCGCCGGCGGCCTGCACCAACCCGGAACCGGTGGACCTGCTGCTCCACTCCGGGACCGTCCTGGTGCTCGACGAGGCCGGGACGACGGGGACCGCGCTCGCCGTGCGGGACGGCAAGGTGCTCGCGGTGGGCGCCGACGATCTCCGCGACCGGTATGCGGCGGAGCGCGAAGTGGACCTGCGAGGACGGACCGCCATGCCCGGGTTCAACGACGCGCACATCCACATCCGCGGGCGGGCGCGGCGGCACATCCCGCTCGGCGGGCTCTCCTCGATCGAGGAACTCCAGGACCTGGTGGCGGCCAAGGCGGATGAACTCGGTCCGGGCGAATGGATCACCGGCTACGGCTGGTCGGAAGACGAGGTCCGGGAGCAGCGGCGGCCGCTCCGGGCCGATCTCGACGCCGCCGCCCCCGAAAACCCCGTCATCCTGACCCGGGCGGGCGGCCACAGCGCGGTGGCGTCGAGCCTCGCGCTGTCACTCGCCGGGGTGGACGAGAACACGCCACAGCCCGACGGCGGGGTGATCGAGCGCGGACCGGACGGCGAGCTGAACGGGGTCATCCGCGAACGGCAGGACCTCGTCTCCCGGCTCGTTCCCGCTGCGACGCCGGAGGAGCTCCGGGAGAGCTTCGTCGCCGCGCTCCGCGACCTCCTGCGCCTCGGCATCACGAGCATCGTGCACGCGGGCGTAGCGCCCTCGGGCTTCGGGGAGTGGGAGTCGGTCTACGCCGAGTTCGGAGAGGAACTTCCCCGCGCCGCCGTCCAGATCCGCTGGGCGGGGACGGAGGCGATGGAGGCGTTCGGACGGATGAGCGGCGAGGGCGACGAGCGTCTGCGGGTCGGCCCGCTCAAGGTCTTCGTGGACGGGGGCTTCACCGGGCCGGCGGCCTACACCAAGGAGCCCTATCGGGGCGAGGAGACCTACCGCGGCAGCCTCGTGCGTCCCGAGCAGGAGTTCCGCGCGATCGTCCGCGAAGCGCACGCGATGGGCTGGCAGTTCGCGTTCCACGCGATCGGGGACGCGGCGATCGAGCTGGCGGTCGACGCCTTCGCCGAGGTCCTGGCGGAGGAACCCCGGCCGGACCACCGTCACGCCCTGAACCACTTCACCGTGCCGCCGTCCGACGAGACGATGGACCGCATGGCGGACCTCGGGATCCTCATCATCCAGCAGCCCAACTTCACCTACACCCTGGAGGGGCGCTACCGCGAGTATCTCGACGGCTACCGCGTGGAGCGGAACAACCCGGTCCGGTCGGCGATGGACCGGGGGGTGTTCATGGTCCTCTCCAGCGACATCCTCCCCATCGGTCCGATGGTGGGGCTCTACGCCGCCACCACCCGAAGGGGCATGTCCGGGGAGGTCTACGGACCGGACGAGGCGATCTCCATGGGAGAAGCGCTGGTCGGCTACACCCGGAACGGGGCCTTCGTGACCCGGGAGGAAGACATCAAGGGAACGCTGGCGCCGGGCATGCTCGCCGACGTAGTGGTGCTCTCGGCCGATCCACGCGCCGTGGACCCGGAAGCGATCCTCGGGATCGAGGTCGACATGACGATCGTCGGGGGCCGGGTGCTGTGGGAGAAGCCGTCCTGAGGGAGCCCGTTGTCGGGGTGGAAAGCCCAGTGTTAGTTTCCGGGCCATGCATCGCCTCCTCCCTGTCCTGATCCTCGCCGCCGCCTGCTCGGCGCCCCCCGAAACAGCCGATGCGCCGGCCGATCCAGTGGAACCCCTGCCCCCGATCCTCGCCCAGAACGCCTTTCTCTACTACCGCGACCTGGCCGAGGCCGAGGCGTTCTATCGCGACACGCTCGGACTCCCGCTCGCCTCCGACTTCGGGTTCGCCAAGATCTTCCAGGTCGCGGAGTCCGCGTACCTGACGCTGGTGGACGAGGCGGAGGGGATGCACAGCGCCGACGAGCCGAAGACGGTCGCCTTCGCCCTCATCACCGAGCGGCTCGCGGACTGGCAGGCGCGGCTCGACGCGGCGGGCGCGAACTTCCGGAGCCGCTTCGATCCGGAAGCGGCCGATCCGGAGGCGCCGCACCACGGCTTCACGGTGTTCGATCCGGGCGGTTACATCCTGGAGTTCGAGCGGTTCCTCCCCCACGCCGAGAACGTGGACCTGATGCCCATCCTGGACACCACCGAGCCGCTCGGCGGCGACGAGGCGGCGGCCGGCCCCGGCATGGGGTTCGAGGCGATGATCGTCTGGCTCTACTACCCGGACATCCCCGAGATGCTCGACTGGTGGCAGACGACGTTCGGGTTCCCCCAGAGTCTGGACCAGGGCTGGGTCAAGGGGTTGCGCACCTCCTACGCCGGATTCATCGGGCTCGTCGACTCGACCCGCGGCATGCACTCGTTCACCGAGGACAAGGCGGTGACGGTGAGCTTCTTCGTGGAGGACGTGACGCCCTGGCATGAGCACCTTGAAGGGGCCGAGGGCTACCGCTCCCGTACCGGAATCACCAGCGAGAGCGACCGGGTGACCGTCTTCGTGGGCTATGACCCGGGCAACTACTTCCTGGAGTTCGACACCTTCGTGGAGGCCCCGGGGAACGAGGAACTACGGGCGCAGTTGGCAGCCGTGCGGATCGCGGAATAGGCGTCAGGGGACGCGGGGCCGAATCGGCGCTGCCGCCGCCGTGATCTCGACGACCGCAGTTTCGAGCCCCGCGGATTCTGCGGTCAGGCGGATCGCACCGGGCTCTGTGGCCGCCTGGACGATGACGAGCGCCAGCCCGTTGAAGGCCCGTCGGCTGGAACCCAGATCCGCTTCGTGGCTCGAGGGATCGCCGTTTCCCACCCCGATGATCGCTCCCGGCCCTTCCACCCGGAACTGCACGTCGTTGCCGGCAGTGGGGACGTTCCGGCCCTCGGAGTCCACGATCAGGACCTTGACCAGCGAGACGTCCTCGCCGTCCGCATGGATGGTGGACCGGTCCGGCTCCAGCACGATTCCGGCCGGCTCGCCGGTGGTCTCGCGCCGGGTCGTCGCCACCGCTTCTCCATCCCGGTAGCAGGTCGCCGTCAGTGATCCGGGCTCCCACGGGACCTCCCAGGAAAGGCCCGAGAATGGTTCGCGGTCCTTCCGACCCCGGCTTTCCCCGTTGAGGAACAGCTCGACGGCGTCGCAGTTGTTGAAGGACCGCACCTCCACCGTCCCGTCTTCTCCAACCGGCGGTTCGTTCCAGTGCGGGAACAGGTGGACGAACGGGTCCGAACTCCAGGCGGACCGGTAGTAGTAGTAGTTGTCCTTCGGGAAGCCGCAGGTGTCCATGAAGCCGTACTGGGCGGTGACGACCGGCCAGTCGAAGGGGAACGGCTCGCCCCGGTAGTCCATTCCGTTCCAGACGAAACCTCCCGCAACGTAGCCGGTCTTGGCGATCCGTCCCCATGTCTCCGCCGCCGAGGTGTCATAGGAGCTGTGGTGGCCCCTGGCTTCGTCGTCCACGTAGACCCCGCGGGTGGTGAGGTCGTAGCCGGTCTCGAGCGCCAGCATCGGCCGGTCCGGGTTGGCGGCGTGATACTCGTCGTAGTTGGCCGGATCGAACCCCCGGGCATCGATGACCTCCGCCAGGCTGATGAGATCCCGCTCCGTGCCGATCTCGTCGGGAGTGGTGGCGCCGGTCAGCGGCCCCACGTTCCCCGTCGTCGGCCGGGTGGGATCGAGCCGCTTGATGGCGGCGTGCATCGCGCGCAACTGCTCGCCGGCCACTTCGGGACCCTGTCGCAACCCCTCGTTGTTCATGCTCCAGCCGATGACGCTCGGATGGTTCCGGTCGCGCCGCACCATCCTCTCCACCGAGTCGATCACGTCTTCGGAGGTGCCCATATGGCGGTTTTCGACCAGCACCAGCATCCCGAGCCGGTCCGCCGCGTCCAGCACCTCGGCCGCCGGCGGGTTGTGCGAGGTGCGGATGGCGTTCGCTCCCATCTCCTTGAGCTTCTCGAGCCGATAGGCGTTGATCCGGTCCGGGAGGGCCACCCCTACCCCCGCGAAGTCGGTGTGGAGGTTGGCGCCGTTGATCTTCACGTGCTGCCCGTTCAGGAAGAAACCGTCTCCGTCGAAGCGGAACGTCCTCACGCCGAACGGTGTCCCGGTTTGGTCCGTGATCCGTCCGCCTGCCTCCACGGTGGTCTGCACCGTGTAGAGGTAGGGGTTGTCCAGGGACCAGAGCGTCGGGTTCCCGATCGCCATTTCCTGGCGGAACTCCAGTGCGCTCCCGGCGGGAACGGTGCCGGCCGTTTCCGCCGTCGCGACCGTGTTTCCCTCCGCGTCGATCAGCGCGATCCGGAGCGTTCCGTCCGCCGGCTGCGCCCCGTCATTGACGAGCGTGGTCTCGACCTGCACCAGGGCCGATCCGTCCGTGACCTCCGGCGTGGTCACGAAGGTCCCCCAGCGCCCGACGTGCAGCGGGTCGAGCTTCGTGAGCCAGACGTGGCGGTAGATGCCCCCGCCCTCGTACCACCAGCCCTCGTCCCAGTCGGCGTCGGCGCGCACGGTGACCACGTTCCTCCCGCCGAAGTTCGCGACCTCCGTGATGTCGTAGTGGAACCCGGTGTAGCCGCTCCAATGGTGGCCCAGCCACTCGCCGTTCACCCAGACGTTGCTGTTCCGGTACACCCCGTCGAACTCGAGCCGGATCCGCTTTCCCCCGTCGGCGGCCGGAAGGTCGAACGACCGCCGGTACCAGCCGACCCCCTTCGGCTTGTAGCCATGGTCCCGGTCGTACCAGAGCTCGTTGAACCCGGGCCGTTTCCCGCCCGGCTGGTCCGCCCCCCTGGGATCGAACTCCCCGCCCACCACGAAGTCGTGAGGCACCCGGACCTCCTCCCAACCACTGTCGTCGAAGTCCACCGCCGCGGTCGCGACGGAGCGCATCGCCGCGTCGTCCCGCCAGAAGGCGGGGCGGTTGTAGTACGAGGCTCCCGCGATGCCCCCGGGACCGCCGATGTTCTCGACCAGCACCGCCAGATCGTTCGGCCCCCCGAGGTTCCAGGCCCCGCCGGAGTCCAGGGTGACCTCGAAGGGCGCCTCGGACCCCTCGTGGTAGACCAGCCGGCTCCCGTTCAGATAGACCGTCGCGTTGTCGTCCACGGACTGGAAGTAGATCCGCGGCCTGCCGGTCGGGCCCGACGGCAGCCCGCCGAGTTCCGCCCGGAACCATGCGAGTCCCGGCTGTCCCTCTAACACGTCGTCGCCCGGCGCCGCGTCCAGCCACCCGGAGAGGTCGAGCCCCGGCGCCGCCATCGTTTCCGCTTCGGCTTCGCCCGCCTCGCTCATCCGGAAGCGCCACGTCTCGACCGTGTTCCCCCGGGGCAGCGGCGCGAACCCTTCCGCCCGGCCCCGGAAGAAGCGCCACCCGTCGTCCATCAGGAGCCGCGTTCGCGGCTCGGGATCGGGTGGAGCGCAGGCGACGCCCACGGCGAGGGCCGACGCGAGGCTCACCGGCAGCCAACGAACCGATGGCGTGCGACGTTTCCCCTGCCTCATTCCGGTCGCCTCCACCGAAACGACTATGGAGGTGGGCCGCAGTTCCGCGCAAATGCGGTACCGGTGCGGCCGGTCGCTGCGGACGCGGCGCTCCATTCCCTGCGTGCCGCGAAGATGTACGGCGATGTGCGGTTTCGCTCCGCTATCGCGGAGCGATGCCGGCCGGAGGCCGGCGCTCCGAGGCCGACGCGACCGAATCGACCACCCACGCCAGATAGTCCGGGGCGCCCGCGCCAGCCTCGAACGCGAGGAATTCGGGGGTGTCGTAGGGGTGGAGTTCAAGCACCCGCGTCTTCAGCGGGGCGACGCCCGCCTCGGTGGTCTTGATGAGGAGCAGAACCTCCTCGTCGCGCGCGACCTTGCCCTCCCACCGGTAGATGGAGGACACCGGACCGAGCACGTTGACGCAGGCGGCGACGCGGTCGGCCACCAGCGCCTCGGCCAGTTGCTCGGCCTGCTCCCGGCTCGACAGCGTCGTCAGCGCGATCCAGCAGCCGGCCATCGGGTCCCGGGTTTCGTCCCCCGGCGCCTCAGGCCGCGATCGCCGCGGCCTGGGCCTCGCTCGCCAGCGTTCCCGCCAGCGTGAACGTCTCCCGCGCGGCCCGGACCGCCGTCTCGGGATCGGTTAGCGTCGCGCCGATCCGGTCGATGGCGCTCCGGAACTCCTTCCAGCGGGCGCGCTGGTCACGGCCGTAGGGATCGAAGTAACGCAGGCACCCGGCCAGCTCCGGACGGTTCTCCACCAGCGCGCGGCGGATGAACCGGTTGCCGTTCATGGAGCCCTCGATCACGTAGAAGGCCGCGAGGGTCGCTTCCGGAGTCCAGCGGGCGCCGCCGAGCGCGCCGGCAAACTCCTGGACCGCCCGGGAAGGCCGTTCGTGAGGTCCGCCGCCGAGATCCTCCAGATCGCGGGCCAGCCTCCGCGCGTGGCCACCCATGGCCTGGGCGAAGTCCCGCCAGTCCGGCCCCTGGGCGAGGAGGCGCGTGTGGATCAGGCGGACGAGATCGAGCATCGCGGACTGGTGCGCGGCAAGCGCCGTGCGGGAAACCTCGCCGCGGACCAGATCGCGCTGGAAGACATGGTTCTCCGCCGCGGCGTGCTGTTCGGCGGTCGCCGCCCGGAGGCGGTCCGCGAGTCCTTCGGACACGGCCGGCACCACGCGGTTACCGCATCACGGCCCACGCCGCCGCGGCCGCCACCCCGAGCCAGACGAGGCCCTTGATCAGGAAGAAGAGGAAGGCCGCGCCGGCGATCTTCTTGACGATGGGGCGGTTCGTACCGGGGAGGCGCCGCCGGAAACTGGTATCGGCTTCCATTCTCGTCCGGCGAGAATAGGAGCGATCCGGGTACCCGTCAAATCTACTCGGGAGCGTGGGCAAACCGGGTTTCCCCGAGCGAAAGGCCAGCGGGGTTCCCGGCGGGGTCGAGGTGAAAGGTCACCAGCACCTCGCCGCGCCAGCGGGCGTCCCAGGCCACCCGGAAGGTCTCGTGGCTCCAGTGGGTGAGCGGCCCCTGAAGACCGGGGCCGTACACGAGGCGGAGGCCTTCCTCTCCGGCGCGGATCACGATCTCGCCTCCCACCTCGTGGCGGTAGGTCCCGGCGTATGCGGACGGCTCGAGGTGGGACCGGGAGCCCTCCACCCGCGTCGCCCGCTGCGCGGCGAGCGCCTTCTCCCGCGCTTCGGCCAGACCGTCGTAGAGTTCCTTCAGCTCCGCGCTCCAGTCCCGGAACGGCTTTCCCAGCAGGGCGTCGAGGCCCCGCAGCATCAGCGCGTGCCGCAGCTCCACGTGATCGCGGTTGCCGAGGACATGGACGCCGATCCCCTCGTCCCGGATCAGGCCGGCGATGGCCACCATCCCGTCGATGCTCCCGGTGTGGAAGTCGAGGGCCTCTCCGTCGTAGTCCTGCTGGAACCAGCCGAGGCCGTAGGTCACCCAGTTGGGTTTCGTGAGCCTTTGAGTGGGGTAGAAGCCGGCCCGGTCCACGAGCGACTGGGGACGGAACATCTCCTCCACCACCGCTTCGCTGAGGATCCGCGTCCCGTCGGCCGCCACCCCGGACGCGAGGAGCATCCGCAGCCACAGCGACATCTCGCGGACGGAACTCCACACCGACCCCGCCGCCGCCACCGAGTCCACCGGCGCGTTCTCGATCACCACCGTTTCGCCGTCCACGACGTGGTGGGGCGAGGCCACGTTGCCGCGGCCGCGGGTGAGCGCGAGCAGGGGCACCGTCCGGTCCATCCCCAGCCGGTCGAAGATGCGCGAGTCCACGAAGTCATGCCACGGCATGCCCGAGACGCGCTTCACGACCTCGCCGGCGGTCGCGTACATCACGTTCTGGTAGATGAACCCGGACCGCATCGAGTAGGCGGGCTCGACGTGGCGCAGCCGCGACAGCATCTCGTCCATGCCGGTGTCCTGGCCGTACCAGAAGAGATCGGTGTTCGGCAGGCCGCCGCGGTGCGTCAGGAGGTCCCGCACCGTCATCGCCTCGCTGACCCAGGGATCGTCAACCTCGAACTCGGGGATGTGCCGGCGCACCGGATCGTCCCAACCCAGCTTCCCCTCATCCACGAGGATGCCGAGCGTCGCCGCGGTCATGGCCTTGGTGGTCGAGCCGATCGAGAACAGGGTGTCGGGGTCCACCGCCTCGGGTTTGCCGAGTTCGAGGACGCCGTAGCCGCGGGCGAACAACAGTTCCTGCCCCCGGATGACGGCGACCGCGAGGCCGGTCGCGTCCCAGTCCGCGACCGCCCGCTCGACGTAGTCGTGGAACTCGCCGGCGTCGAAATCCTGGAACGCCGGAACGGGAGCCGACCACAGCACCGCGGCGAGCAGCAGGGCCGCCGGACGCCGGGACCGCGCGCCGGGGATCATCGGGTCCCGCACCCCTCCTCATGAGGCAGCAGGGAACGGGCGAGGATCTGGTGAAGGGCGCCGTGGTAGTCCCACCGCGTTCCATGATCGGCGTCCGCGAAGATGTCGAGGAGACCCGCGGCAACCTGTCCCTCGTACACCCGGCATTCAAAGCCCTCCGCATCCTCGTCCCCGGGAGGCGGGTCCGGAAGCGGCCAGGGCCGCTCGTTCAGCACCGATGGCTCGGGGGGCATGGGTCCCTCGCTGACGTATACCTGCACGCGTTCGCCGAGGTAGACCTCGGCCGCGGTGTCGGCGGTGGCTTCGTCGAGGCGCTGCATCAGCTCGCGGACCGCGATCACCCGGGGATCGGTGTGCGAGATCGAGCCCAGGGCCTCGATGCGGAGCAGATGCGAACCCTGCCGGTCGCGCAGCACCACCTCGTAGGTCGGCGCGTCCGCGATGACGGGACCCGTGGTGGGCTGGGGAATGTTCACCTCCCCGAGCTGGGAGATCCCGGTCGCCGCGGTCGCCTCGATGATCGCCGCCAGGTCCTCCGCCAGGAGCCGCCCCACCTGGATGTTCGGCAGCAGCGGGCCGGGAAAGATCTGGATGGTCGGCCCCTCGCTGTAGAGCTCGCCTCCGACGGTCACCGCGTAGCGGGGCGGCCGGCCCAGCGAGTATTCGATGGGAACGAAACCCGGGCCCTCCCAGACCTCCAGGAAGAAATGTCCGGGGTCGTCGGGAAGATCGAGCGTGTTCGGCGGCGGCCCGACCGGGGGCGGCTCCGGAGGCGGCGGAGCCGTGGGCGCGGGAGCCTCGTCCGATCCGCACGCCCCGGCAAGCACCGCCGCCAGGACGGTGAGGGCGGCGAGCCCCGAACCTGGCGCTCGCCCGCTGAACATGACCGCTCAGCCGCCGAGGGTTGCCCGGACGGCGAGTCCGAGACCGTAGAGGACACCCGAGAGCGCGAGCCCCACGGAGGCGAGCCGAAGGCCGCTGCGAACGCCGGAACGGCCCGTGAACAGGCTTGTCGCCGCCCCCGACACGAAGAGCGCCACGCCGCTCAAGGCGACCGCTCCCAGCAGCGCGGGGCCGCTGCCCAGGCCGATTGCCGGGAGCAGCGCCAGAGGAAGCAACGGAACCAGCGCGCCGCCGCCGAAGCTCAGCAGCGAGGCCAGCGCCGACGCCCAGGGCGAACCGAGATCGTCCGGGTTCAGGCCGAGTTCCTCGCGCGTCAGCACGTCGAGCGCCCGGGCGGGCTCGCTGATCAGGCGCTTGCCGAGATCGCGTGCGGCTTCGCGCTCGAGACCGCGCGCCTCGAAGATCATGGCCAGCTCCTCGGCCTCGTCGTCCGGGTAGAGCCGCAGTTCCTCCTCCTCGAGAGCGATCTGCCGCTCGTAGAGTTCGATCCGCGAGCGCACCCCGAGGTACTCCCCGGTGGCCATCGATACCGCGCCCGCCACCATCCCGGCGGCGCCGATGAGGAGCGCCGTGCCCGTGGAGGCGCCGGCCCCGCTCGCCGCCAGGATGAGGGCGGTGTTCGACACCAGCCCGTCGTTCGCCCCGAAGATCGCGGCGTGCAGCGCGACCGCCCCCCGGGTGTAGAGGTGGCGCTGCTCCTCGCCGAGGAGGTGATCGCGGGACGCCGCGCGGACGCTCGAACCGGCCTCCTGCGCAATGAGCACTTCGAGGCTGGAGGGCGCCGCCCGGTAAACGGAAAGGCCGCGCACCTTCATCGCGGCGAGCGCGGGCAGCAGCGAGCGCGGGCCGATGCGCCGGATCAGCGTTCCCACGAGCCGCACCCGGAAGGGGGCCTCGTAGGGACCCGGCGCCGGGCCGCCCGCCTCCTCGATGGCCTTGACCCAGGCCTTGCTCTGCTCCAGCGCGTCCGCCGAGAGCGCTTCAAAGAGGCGCTTGTTCTCTCCGGTCTCGATCTCGGCGAGCACCAGGTAGAGCCAGGCCGCCTGGACCTCGCTCTCCCAACTGTCGAGCAGCGAGGCCGTGTCGGCCATCAGTGGGTCTTCTCTCCGGAGCAGTGCGCTCGATGCGTCGGCCTCATGGGGGTCCGGGCAGGGTACCCGAAGGCGGAGCGATGCCGGCCGGCGCTTCCGGAAGCCGCATCCGGTAGAGCGGCAGGGCGTCCACCAGGCGCACGATCTCCGCCTCGACGTCCCGGAAGCCCGCGCCCCCCACCCCGCCGAATTCGGCCTCCAGCCGGGCGGCGCTGAGGCCTTCGGGAAGCCCGGCGTCGGTCGGCGCGAGGTCGTCTTCCCGGACGCCGTTGGCGAGCCGTACCTGCATCCAGCGCGCCCGCGCCACGTCGCCGGTCGCGGCGCGCCCGAAGCGGGTCCCCGCCTCGTCCATCAACAGGTCGGCGAACGAGAATCCGGTCCCGCCCTCCGCGGCGTCGAGCTGTTCCTTCAAGAGCCCGGCCCCGCCCGAAACGCCGTCGGGCGCCACCTGCACGATGCCGGCGCTCAGGAAGAAATGGCGCGCCCAGTCACGGCGCCCGTGCAGGCTGAGCGGCAGGCGGTCCAGGACTCCCTGCGCTTCCTCCCCGCCACCGGGAACCCGCGCCAGGTCGAGCAGCGAGGGATGCCCGAACGCGCCCCCGAGGGCCAGCAGGGCGGCGCGGTTCTCGGCCAACGCGTCGCCTCCCACGGAACGGACGGCGGCGAGCGCGAACGTGCGCCGCAGCACCGCCGAGGTCCGGTCCGGCTGCTCCCGGAGGAGGTCGGCGTCCCGGGCGAGGAGCGTCAGGTAACCGCCCACCCGCGAGTGGATGCCGGCGCCGGTGTCCTCCCGCTCCCGCCAGCGCACGACGATCGCCGAATCCGCGACCCGGACCTCATCGAAGGGCGCGAGCAGCGCCGTCACCGCGGCGTTCCGGCGCAGCCAGCGCGAGAGGACCCGGGACGAGGACCGCACGAGCACGGGCGGCGCCTCGATGCCTCCAACCCGGACGGACCGGAACGCCGCCCGGAACGCGCCGTCCTCGACGGTCGGTTGCGCGGTCGCGGCGATGTTCAGGAAACGCGTGCCCAGCACGGGAACCGCGACCGGCATGGAGCCGGCGATCTCCATCGCGTTGCCCGCGGGGGCGGCGTGGAGCCGCACGCCCGGGTCCACGCCCACGGCGGCAAGCGCCAGGCGAAACCCGGCGGCGAAGGTGGCCGCGTTCAGCGCCGCCCGCGAGCCGGGGGCTCCGTCGCGATAGAAGTCGGCAAAGGCGTCGCGGTACTGACCGTCCGGAGAGCCGGGGGGCCCGATGGGATCAACCACCGCGACGCGGTCGGTGATCAACAGGAGCAGCACGGCGACGCTCGCGAGGAGGACCGCGGCGATGGCGACCAGCACCGGAATGAGGACCAGCGCCGAGCCGGGTCCCCGGGCGATGACGGCGCCGAACAGCGCGCCGACGAACATCCCGGTCAGCGGCGCGAGCAGCGTGGCCACTTCGGGAAAGACAAAGGTCTCGAATACCAACCAGGGAGCGGCGTCCGGAGCCGCGACCACGAGCGCGGTCGCTACCGCTCCGATGAGGAGCGAGGGGAGCAGAACCAGGAAGAAACCGGTGAGGACGCCCCGCATCCGGGGAAGCACCAGCGGGACGAGGATCCCGATCGGCAGGAACCAGAGCCCCTGCCGGGAAAGCCCGTAGGCGAGCGAGCCGAAGTCCGAGCCGGGGAACGAACCGTCGGGCCCGTAGGCGGCGGCGAACCAGCCGTAGCCCGCCAGCGCAACGGCCGCCAGGAGATTCCGGGACCCGATCCGGGAGCGCTCTTCGCTCATCAATCCGGACCGCCGCTCCCCCCGCGCGCCTCGGCCAGCGCCCTCCAGAAGGGCGGGAGCTGCTCGTCCATCAACCGCCGGTATTCCCCGCGGGCCGTCTCGAAGCGCTCCGTGAGAATCCCGTGGACCTCGCGCTGCTGGTCGGTGGGCGCGAAGTCGGCCCCGTCCCAGCCGGCGTCGTTCGCGAGGGCGCCAAGTCGGCCGTAAAGGCGCATCGGCGCCCGGAAGGCGTCCTCGCGGGCTCCGGTGAGCCCCACGTCGAACAAGCGCCCCTCGATCGCGAGCGCCGTCCCCGCGATCTCGCCGGCGCTCTCGAGCAGGGCCGCAAACCGCTCGTCCCCGGCGTGGCGCTCCCGGAGCCCATCGATCTCCCGGCGCACCCACTCGAGCTCATCCACCATCTCCGCCAGTTCGTTGAGCTGCGCGTGGATGGCGTTCAGGAACGCGTACTTCTCCCGGATGTCGCCGGGGGTGGCGGCGGATGCGGGATCGACCTCCACCCGCAGGGTGGTCTCCGCGGTGTGTTCCCCCACCGTGACCCGGGCCGTGTAGGTCCCCGGGGGCTGGAGCAGCCCGCGGTAGCCGGGAAAGATGTCGAGGTCCCAGGTGCGGATGCGGCGCTGTCCGTCCTCGCCCATCTGCACCCAGTCCCGGTCGGGGGGACGGGTCCGGAGGGTAGCCCGGTCAGGGGTCTCGCCGCGGAGATCCCAATGGACGCGCGAGAGGCCGGCGGTTCCGGGTCCGCGAAGCGTTCGCACGGTCTCCCCTTCGGCGTTCACGATCGCGATTTCGGCCCGATCGGAAGCTGCGTCCTCGTCGAGCCACCAGGAGATGGGAGCGCCGTAGGGGGCGTTCTGCCCGGTCACCAGGCTGCCCGGCTCCGACTTGATGCTCTGCCGCGGCAGGAACCTCCAGGCGGTCGGCGAATCGAAGACCCGCAGCGGATCGTCCGAAGCGTCGGCGAGCGCCCGCAGCGGACCGATGCCGTCCAGGATGTAGAAGCCGCGGCCGTAGGTGGCGACCACCAGGTCTTCGAAACGCTCCTGAATCACGATCCCGTAGATCGGAGCCGGCGGCATGTCGAGCTGGAGCGAGAACCAGGACTCGCCGTCGTCGAGGCTGGCCCAGACCTTGTTGTCGGTGCCGGCGAAGAGCAGCCCGGCGCGCTCCGGGTCCTCCCGCACCACGTGCACGAACGAGAACGGGGACTCGGGGATTCCGCCGCCGATCCGCTCCCAGCTCTCCCCGAGATCGCGGGTGCGGTAGATGTGCGGCCGGAAATCCCCTGATTGGTGCCAGCTCACCGCGAGGTAAGCGGTCTCCGGATCGTGGTGCGAGGGCTCGATGAACTTGATCCAGGCGTCCTGGTCGAGTCCCGGCACGTTCCCGCTCCGGTCGAGCCAGGTCTCCCCGCCGTCGGTCGTGACGTGGACCTTGCCGTCCACGCTGCCGGCCCAGAGCTGGCCGGCCTCGAGCGGCGACTCGGCCAGCGCGAAGAGCACCGAACCGTCGAAGGTGTAGAGGTTGTCGATCGTGATGCCGCCGGAGTCCTGCTGCCGCGCCTTGTCGTTCGTGGTGAGGTCGGGGCTGATGGTCTCCCAGGACTGGCCCCGGTTCGCGCTCCGGTGGACGAACTGGCTTCCGACCCAGGTGGTCCCCGGTTCGTGGCGCGACAGGACCATCGGGAAGTTCCAGTGCCAGCGCACCTTCAGGTCGGCGGGCGCCCAGCCGTATCCCGCCTCCGGCCATACCCGGATGTCCCGGACGTGGCCGGTACGGTCGTCGTAGATCTCCAGCCCGCCGTCGTAGCAACCGGACCAGACCATGTTGTCGTCGTGCGGTTCCGGGGTGGCCCAGCCGCTCTCGCAGCCCCCGACCCCGTGCCAGAGCCCGAGCGGAATCCCGCCGCCGGGGGTGCGGCTGGGGCCCCGGTAGGAGTAGCCGTCCTGGCGGTTTCCGTAGACCCGGTAGGGGATCCGGTCGTCCACGGTGACGTGGTACATCTGGGCCACCGGCGGCACCACCCGGCGCCAGCTCTCGCCGCGGTTCTCGGAGATGCTGCCGCCCCCGTCGTGTCCGACCAGGATGCGCTCCGGCATCCAGGGGTCCACCCAGACGTCGTGGTTGTCGCCGCCGGCGCGGTAGGAGGTCTCGATCAGCGTGCGGCCGCCGTCCACGGTGGTGCTGAAGAGCACCGAGGCGAAATAGACGCGGTTGGCGTCCGCGGAATCCACGGCGATCCGGACGTAGTAGGGCGCCCGTTCGGCGAGATCGTGGTGGGTCATCATGAGCCGCCAGGAATCGCCGCCGTCGTCGGAGCGATAGAAGCCGGGGCTCACGTCCTCGATCAGGGAGTACCAGCGATCGGGATCGCTGGGGGCGATGGCGACCGCCACCTTGCCGATGGGATGCCCCTCCCCGCCGGGGAGCCCCCGGCCGCCGCCGTCGTCGGTTTTCTCACCCGAAATCCGTTCCCACGAGCCGCCCCCGTCACGCGAGCGGTAGAGCCCGCTGCCCGGCCCGCCGCTCCGCAGGCCGCCGGTATCGATCCGGAGCTGCCACATCCCGGCGAGGAGACGCTCGGGATGCCGGAGGTCCATGGCGAGATCGGAGCAGCCGGTGTTCTCGTCCACGTGGAGGACCAGCTCCCAGTTGGCGCCCCCGTCCCGGGTTCGATAGACGCCTCGCTCCGGCTGCGGCGCGTAGGAGTGGCCGAGCGCGCACGCGTACACCAGGTTCGGGTCCTCGGGATGGACCAGGATCCGCGCGATGCGCCCGGTGGCCTCGAGGCCCCGGTGGTGGAACGACCGTCCGCCGTCGGTGGAGCGATAGATGCCGTTCCCCATCGCGAGCGCCGGCCGGATGATGAACGTCTCTCCGGTCCCGGCCCACACCTGCCCGGGATGGGACGGTGAAACGGCGAGCGCGCTGATGGAAGCCGCCTCCTGGTCGTCGAAGACCGGCTCCCAGGTGACCCCGCGGTCGCTGGTCTTCCAGATCCCCCCGGATGCAGCCCCGAAATAGATGACGTCGGGGTTGCCCCACTCGCCGGCGGCGGCGCTCAGCCGGTTCCCGTCGGGCCCGATCGTGCGCCAACCGAGGCCGCCCAGTTGCGGAGGATCGATCGTGACGGGCTGCGCGGAGACCGCGTTCGGGAGGGGCTGCAGGAGGCACAGAGCCAACCAGAGAACGAGACGAACGGGGAGGCGATCCGGCATGTCCGGTGGACGGTAGCAGCCCGTGGCTCGAACCATCCCGCCGCCCTTTATCCTTCCCGACCGCACGGCCGTCGTCCGCAACAGCCGGATACGCCGCGCGGTAACCACCACGAGCATTCCCCCCTCCTCAGACTGAAAGAGAAGACCGATGCGTAACGCGCCGGAAGGCCTCCGCAACACCCTGCTCATCGCGCGACGGCAGTTGGGTGCGGTCCGCCAGGACGGCTACGTCCTGTTCCTGCTGGGGCTGGTCGTCGCCTTGGGGCTGGTCGCGGCGCTGGGCGCCCGGCATCACGTTGCGAGCGAGACCGAGCAGCGCGACCGCTATCAGGCAATGGTCGATCGGCAGTGGCTGGAACAGCCCGAACGCCATCCGCACCGGGTCATCCACTATGGGTTCCTGGTCTTTCGCGAACAGGCGCCGCTCGAGTTCGTCGATCCGGGGGTGAGCGATTACGCGGGAACCTCGATCTACCTGGAAGGCCATCGCCAGAACACGGCCAACTTCGGCGAGGCGCGTCATTCCACCGGGATGACGCGCTTCGGACGCCTCACCCCGGCGAGCGTGCTCGCGCTCCTGTTGCCGCTCCTGGTGGTTGTCGCCGGTTTCGCCGCGGTCAGCGCCGAGCGAGAGGGGGGAACGCTCGGCGTCCTCCTGACGCAGGGGGCGACGCCGGCGCAGATCCTCGCGGGCAAGGTTCTCGCCACGGGAGCGGTAGGGGCAGTGGCGACCGTTCCGGTCGCGCTGGCCGTCGGCGTCATGGCCGGGCCCGGACTGGACAGCCCCGCTTCCGTCGCGCGGCTGGGCTCCCTCGCCGCCATCTACGGCATCTATCTCGCGGGCTGGGTGCTCGTGACGGTGCTGGTCTCGGCCGCCCGGACCTCTTCGCGGAGCGCTCTGGCGCAACTGCTCGCGCTGTGGGTGGTGATCTGCGTCGCCACCCCCCGCGTGGCGGCCTCCGTCGCCGGGGCGCTTCACCCGCTCCCCTCGCGCGCCGAGCTCACCGCACAGGTCGAGGCGGCGCTGAATGAGGTCGGAGACAGCCACCGCCCCGACGACCCCTTCTTCCTCTCACTCCGGGAGGAGTACCTGGAGCGCTACCAGGTCGGCGCCGTCGAGGACCTTCCGGTGAACTGGAGGGGGGTGCTCAGCCGGGAATCGGAATCGCTCACCAGCCAGGTGTTCGAGGACCACCGGCAGGAGTTGGTCGAGGGCCACCTTCGCCAGAACGGGGTCATGGCATGGGCGGGATTCCTCTCCCCGTACCTGGCGGCCCGGGATCTGTCGATGGGCATCGCCGGTAGCGGCCCGGAGGCGATGGAAGCATTCCTCGCCCAGGCCGAGGCGCACCGTTACACGATCATTCAGCGTCTCAACGAACTCCACATCCGCGAGATCCGGAACGAGAACGACCGGGCGCAACGGCTGTCGCGCGAACACTGGGGGCAGTTCCCCGTCTTCGGGACCGAGCCGCCACCCCTCGGTGGAGCGCTGGCGGACCGTCCCGTCTCGCTGGCCGCGCTCGGGCTGTGGATCGGTCTGCCGCTGACCGGACTCGGGTTGGCGCGGAGACGGCTGGCGCTGGTCGGCACGGAGCGGTCGTCGTGAGAGCGTGGGCGCGGCTGCTGGCGCTGGACCTGCGGCGACTGACCCGGTCGGCCGGGACCACGGCCGCGATCATCCTTCTGCTCGGCCTGGGAATCTACGGCGCGTGGCGCGCTGGGCGGAACGCGGAAGCCGCCCGGTCTTCGTTGGCGGCGGCCGAGACCGCCTACGACGACCAGTTGGACTTTCTGCTCTCGGTCTATCCACCGGCCACCGACGCGGGGGAGGTGCTCTACTACCTGGCCTTTCCCGCTCCGCAGCCCCCGCTCGCGGTTTCCTCGCTGGCTCGGGGCCGGGCCGCGGTGGAAACCGAGAGCCTCCGGGTCCGCCTCCTGGCGCTCGAAGGGCAACTCTACGAGCACGAGACCGTGAATCCGCGACTTGCCGCAGCGGGTTATCTGGACCTTGCCTTCCTGCTCATCGCGCTCCTTCCGCTCTTCATCATCGCGGTCAGCTACGACCTGGTCTCCGGCGAACGGGAGGGCGGTACCTGGAATCTGGTCCGCCTGTTCGCACCGCCTCGGCGACTGCTGGTCGCGAAGCTTGCCTCGCGCGCGATTCTCGTCGGCGCGGTCGCCGCGGTGGTGATGGCCGCCGGCGCGCTGATGGCGGGCATCGACCTCGACGGCCGGGCCGGCTGGATGTTCGCGCTCGTCGCGCTGCACACGGTCTTCTGGTTCGCCCTCTGCCTCGGCGTCGCGATGGGAAACCGGTCATCGACCGCCAACGCCATGATCCTCGCGGGAATCTGGGTCGTCCTCACGATTCTGGCGCCGGCGGCCCTGAGTCTCGCCAACTCGGTTCTTCACCCCGTTCCGGAAGCGCTGGAACTGACGGTGCAGCAACGCCAGGGTTACCACGAGGCCTGGGACCTGCCGCCCAGCGCGACGATGGAGTCCTTCTACCGGGACTACCCGGAGTGGAGCGGCCAGGAGGTTCCCGAAGACGTGTTCACGTGGGGCTGGTACTACGCCATGAACCACCGGGGCGACCAGGCCGCCCGCGATGCCTCGCGGGCCTACCGCGAGGTGCTGCGCCAGCGCGACGCGTGGGCTCGCCGGTGGTCCGTGTTCGCGCCACCCCTCGCAACCCAGCTCGCGCTCGACCGCCTCGCCCGGACCGACCTGATGGCCCAGCTCGATTACCAGGACGCCGTGCGCCGATTCCACGAACGCCTCAAGGACCACTTCTTCCCGCACTTCTTTGCCACCACGCCGATCGATGCGGTGGCCTGGGACGAGGTACCCGTCTTCGAGCCTGCGGCCCCCGCGGATGGCGCGGCCCGGGCCGGGTTCCCGGCCGCGATCGTCCTGATCCTGGGTTCCGGGCTGGCGTTGGGGCTGGGGGCGCGGCGAGCCGGCGCCTGACAGCCGGTGGCAAGACCCCCGCGGCCCAGTTGCTGTGAGAACCCAGTCCCTCCGGTCCGCGTCGGAGCGCCAGCCTCCGGCTGGCATCGCGCGGGAGCGCGAAACCTGCGCTGGCGGCGCTTCTTCCCGTAACGGGGTCCCGTTCGGCTCTCTCTGGGCGGGGTTGCGCCGGTCCCGGTCCAGATCGAGCCACGTGGGTCGGTAGCGGCGTGCGTTTCGCTCCCCCGCGGGGAGCGATGCCGGCCGGAGGCCGGCGCTCCGAGCCCGAGCCGGCCCGGTCGTCCGGTACGATGGACGGTCCACGCTGGCGGAGGAAAGCCATGAAGAGAGTCTCCCGAATTGCGCTCCTTGCGGCCGTGGCCGGCCTCGTTCCCGCGCTCGCGGCCCCGCAGCCAGCCTACGACCTGCTGCTCGTCGGCGGGATGGTGTTCGACGGGAGCGGCAACCCCGCCATCCGGGCGGACGTCGGCATTCGGGGCGACGAGGTCGTGGCGGTGGGACGCCTCGCCGGGAAGGAGGGACACGAGGCGGCCCGCACCATTGACGTGAGTGGACTCCATGTGTCCCCCGGCTGGGTGGACCTCCACTCCCACGCCGACCGGTCGCTCGTCGGCGACGACATGGAGGAGCGGAAGGCGGTCAACCTGGTCGCCCAGGGGATCACCACGGTGGTGATGGGCGCCGACGGCCGGAACCCGATCTGGCCGATCCGCGACGAGATCGCCGCTTACGAGAGCCATGGAACGGGACTCAACGTGGTGCCCGTCGTTGGCCACTCGACCGTCCGTCTTCAGGTGATGGGCGACGACCACGAGCGGCCGGCGACCGACGAGGAAGTAGCCCGGATGGCCGAGCTGGTCCGGGAGGGAATGGAGGACGGCGCCTGGGGCCTCGGGGCGGGCCCGGAATACCGCCCGGCCCGCTTCTCGGAGACCGGGGAGATCATCGCGCTCGCCCACGTGGTCGCGGACTACGACGGCTTCTACTACTCGCACCAGCGCAGCCAGTCGCCGATGCCCCGCTGGCAGGTGCCGAGCATCGTGGACGGGCCGACCCTGACCGGCACCGACGGCATGGCCGAGACCATCCGGATCGGCCGCGAGACCGGAATCCGGGTGGTCGGCACCCACATCAAGGCGAAGGGGCCGTCGAGCTGGGGCCACTCCGCGAAGGACGTGCAGGCGATCAACCTCGCGCGGGCGCAGGGGGTCCAGGTCTTCCTGGACCAGTACCCCTTCGAGACCTTCGGCGGCGGACCGGTGGGGGTGATCCCCGTGTGGGGATTCGCGCCGCCGGGGACCGACCGTTCCGGAGGACTCGACGACCCGAAGTGGCGGCGGACGCCGGGACTCCTGAGTCTCGAGAACCTGGAGGCCAATCTCGCCGACGAAACGATCCGCACCGAACTGATGATGGATCTGGAGCAGCAGATCGACCTGTTCGGGGGCGCCGACCGGCTGATCATCGTCCTCTTCCCGGAGGATCCGTCCCTCGTGGGCCAGACCGTGGCCGCGGTCGCGGGCGACAGCGGCAAGTCGGTTGCCGAAACCCTGATCGATTTTGCCCGCACCGGCACCGAGGAACTTCTCCACGGGGTGCTGATCCGCCCGATCGCCGGCGACCGGTTCGACGTGGAGACCTACATGGTGCAGGACTACACCGCGACCTCGACGGACGCCGGCATCGCGCTGGAAGCGGCGCCGGGCCGGCATCCCCGCTTCTGGGGGAGCTACACCCGCAAGATCGCCCACTACACGCGGGACCGCGGGCTCATCACCCTGCCCTTCATGGTCCGCTCGTCCACCAGCCTGCCGGCCGCCATCGTGGGAATGACGGACCGCGGCTGCCTGAGGGTCGGCTGCAAGGCGGACATCGTCGCCTTCGACTACGACCGGGTGGAGGACAACGCGACCATCATGGACCCCGACGGTCCGGTGGTCGGGATGCCCTGGGTGCTGGTCAACGGCCAGGTCGCGATCGAGGACGGCCGGGCGACCGGGGCGCTCGCCGGGGTGGTCATCAAGCGCGGCGAATAGGCGCGACGGAGGACCGACGCCCTCCGGCTCGGCCGAGTGGAATGGGCCGCCCGGATTTCTCCTTACTCTGATAGACTACTGGTAAGGCAAACGGAAATGCGCAAATGCTCGTGAAAGTCACATCGAAGCGTCAGGTGACCTTCCCGGCGCGCGTGCTCGACGCTTTGGGCGCGGGGCCGGGCGACCGGCTCCTGCTGGAGGAAACCCCGGACGGCTTCCTTCTCTGCCCGCGGCGCATTGACGCCGACCGCTTGGCGCCGCTTCGCAAGAAGCTCCGGCGCGGCCATGAGAGTTTCGACATCCACGCCTTCCGCGAACAAACCCATGACCCGTCGCTTCGGGATTGACACATCCGTCCTCGTCAGGCTGCTGACCGGAGATCCGCCAGCGGATTTCGACCGCTGCGCGGACGCTCTCCGGCACCTGATCGAGGCCGAGGACGCGGTGATACTGGCATCGAATCAGGTCATCGGCGCGGCCTACATTGCGGTGCAGCACCACTACGGCGTATCGCGGGCCGAGGCTCGCTCGGGTCTGCTGGATGTGCTGCGGAGCGGTCTCGTCGGACCCCTGAACGGACGTCCCGTGTTGACGGCAATTCAAGCGTCTGACTCGCCCGGTCTCATGGATCGCCTGATCACTGACGACTACGTGGCCAGCTCGCTCGAGGTGTTGACGCTGGATCGCCGGATGGCCTCCCTTCCGGGTGCGCGGTTGTTGTAGCGACGGGCGGTAGCCGGGACCTCGAGATCCGCGAAGATCGGCCGGAAGCGACCGATGCTCTCCTGGCCCTAGAATCGTTCCCGGGACGGAGGAAGCGTGAGTGACGCCCTCCGAGGCCGTTTCCTTCTCTCGCGAGGGTCACCATGAGCAGGTTGTTGCGTTTCGTTTGCGCGTTCGTCGTCTACACGGTCATCGACATGGCCTGGAGCCTGTCGCCCGTGGCGGCGGCGATGTACGCGCGTCTCCACGAGGCGAGCGGGAACGACTGGAGCTTCGGCAAGCCGATGGACGCCTGGGGCGCCATCGAGATCGCCGCCCTCCTGGTGTTCTTCGCGCTGATCGCGCTGGCGAACAGCCAGCTGGCGATCGCGCCGGCCCTCCGGGAGCGAAACCTCCAGCGGGCGATGAAGAACGCGTTCCTGCTGGGCTGCGCGGCTTACGCCACCTACAGCGTGCCCGTCTTCGCCGCCATCGCCAACTGGCCGGCGGCGCTCATTCCCATCGACATCCTGACCGGCGGCCTGTTGAGCCTCGCCACCTCGACGATCGTCACCTGGTGGGCGCTCCGCCGTCCGGCGGCCTGACGACGGGGCGCGCGTCGGCGCGGATCAACCGTACGCGCTTTGCGGTCCTGCGGGCCGCGGGCCGGTTGAAGCCGGCGTTCCAAGCGGGGTGCGCTGCGGGGATGGTCGGCGTGGTGCGGTTTCGACCGCCTCTCGGCGGTCGATGCCGGCCGGAGGCCGGCGCTCCGACCGGGCGAGCGCGGAGCGCCCGCCCGGAAGGGAAGTTGCTTGGCTAGAAGGAGTAGCGGATCGCCAGCTCCATCTGGCGGGAGGGGGCGTTGATGTTCGACGCCAGCGAACCTTCGTTGTCGCCGAAACCGCTCGAGCGCAGGTTTCCGCTCGCGTTCCCGAAATTCGCCCGGTCGAAGGCGTTCAGCACCTGGAAGACCACTTCCAGACCGTGGGTTCCGCTCACGTAGAAGGTCTTCGAGGCGCGGAAGTCGAAGTTCAGGAAGTTCGAACAGGAGAAGTCGGCCACCGAAGCCCGGCCAATCTCCTGCCGGTAGGCGTTCGCGAGACCCAGATCCAGGTTGCGGCAGGCAAAGGCGTTCGACGCGTTGAAGCCCGGCGGCAAGTCACCCGAGTAGAGGTCGCCGTTGAGGTTGGTTCCCGAATCCACGCGCACCGCGAGCGGCGAACGGTAGTCCATGATCGTCGAGAGCCGGATATCGAACGGCAGCACCACGATGGCGCTGCTCACCAGTCGATGGCGCCGGTCGGTGCCGCCGGGAGTCGTGACCTGTGTGTATCCGGGGAAGCGGCTGTCCCAAGCGGAAGGCTCGGTATTGCGCGTCCAGAACTCGGTCGTTTCCGTCTTGGCCAGGGTGTAGCTGACCAGGAACTGCCAGCCGTCGGCATAGCGCTTTTCGAACTTGGCGAAAAACGCCTGGTAGTCGTGGTCGAGCAGCGAGAAGGACGTGTTCACGCGGTTGAACTGGGGCCAGGGGCGCACGCCGTTCACCGGGTAGTTGATGTTCACGTTGCGCATCGCGTCGGCGCGGGTCGCCACCCGGGTCAGGTCGAGCGAGAGCGCCATGTCGTCCCGGAGCTGGTGCGCCATCCCCAGGTTGAAGTGGTGCGCGTAGGGCTGCTCGTAGTCGTTGTCCAGAAGGGTGATGTTCGGCGGCGCCGTGGACAGGAATTCCTCGCGCGTCTGACCCGGGTATGGATCCGGGTAGCCGGGGTCGATGATGACGATCGACTGCGCCTGGTGCCACCAGCGCTCCCCGAAGTTGGTGAGCGTCCGGATGTTCTCGAAGAACTTGCCGTAGCCGCCCTTCACCGTGGTACGGCCGGTGCCGTCGCCCGAGAGGTCATAGACGAACCCGATCCGCGGTCCCCAGTTGTTGTTGTCGCCGCGGGCATCGGCGCCCTCGTGCCATGGGATCGGCAGCGGAAACTGGATGTCCCGGATGTCCTCGTTGAACGTGCCGACCTGGAGGTCGTAGCGGAGGCCAAGGTTGAGGGTGAGGCGGTCGCTGGTCCAGTCGTCCTGGGCGTACACCGAGAAGTGGTGCACCGGGACGTCGTCGAAACGCGGCTGCGACTGGGTGTAGGAGATCGGGTAGGTGTCCGGGTTGTCCGGATCGAACGGGTCGTTGGTGTCGAAGGTAAACCTGCCGTTGAACCCCCCGGTGCTGTCGGCCTTGAACTCGATGTAGTTGTAGTCCACCCCGAACTTGACCTGGTTGTCGCCGCCGAGCCCCTGGGTGAACCAGGTGAAGTCGTCCTTGAACTGCCAACGGGTCTCGGGGCCCATCTGGTCGTTGCAGGATCCGGTGCGCAGGTCGGGGCGATAGATCTGTTGATCACAGAGAGCCAGCCGCTCCGGGCTGAAGTCGCCGGCGTCGAAGGACCCGTTGCTCCAGGCCGGGCTGACCTCATACTTCGAGAACGCCCGCTGGAAACGGAACTCGTTCAGCGAGTTGGCGCCGGTCACCGAAGTGACCCCGAACACCTCGGCATTCCGTGGCACCGCGAAGTCGAACCCCTCCGTGGTGATTCCCCGGGCATTCAGGTTGGGGCGGTACTCGTTCTCCCATGCCACCCGAAGCCAGACCTGGTGGTCGTCGCTCAGTTGGTGGTTCAGCCGGGCGAGCCACATGTAGCGCCACTCGTCCTTCGGGAAGGTGCCGTCGAACTCGGGGAAGACGCCGCGGGTGTCGATGTCGTAGAAGAGCTCCTCGTTCGTCCGCTCGTAGGCGAAGAAGAAGTGGGTGCGGTCCTCCACGATGGGGCCGCCGAAGGAGCCGCCGAATTGGTGCCGGCGGTACTCCGGCTTTTCGAAGCTCGGGTCGTTCGCCTGGAACTCCTTCTGCTGGTGGGTGAGTTCGGTGAGCGCCTTGTCACGGAAGAACCAGAAGGCGCTGCCCGCGAAGTTGTTCGTTCCCGTCTTCGTCGCCACCGTCATGAGGCCGCCGGTCGCGAGCCCGTACTCCGCCTTGAAGTTGCTCGTCGTGACCTGGAACTCGCCGATGGCGTCCATCGGGAAGTTCTGCCGCGCCTCGCCCATCTCGGCCCAGGTGTTGTTCACCCCGTCCACGATGAAGGCGTTCGCGTAGTAGCGGCCGCCGGCGCCCATGTTCACGTTGCCGCGGTAGTAGAAGCCGCGGATCGCGTCCTGGCTGGTGCCGGGGGTCAGCAGCGCAAGATCTACCCAGCGGCGCGACGCCACCGGCAGGTCCTGGATCTGGAGATCCGAGACCGAGGTGGAGATGTCGGAGCGCCGGGTGTCCAGCAGCGGCGCCGTTCCGGTGACCGTGACCGTTTCCTCGACCTGCGCGAGCGCCAGTTCCTGGTTCAGGATGATCGTCTGCTGGATGGTCAGCAGCACGCCCGTCGTCTCGACCGTCTGGAAACCGGAGAGCTCCGCCCGGATCGTGTAGGTCCCGGGCAGCAGCGCCGGTAGTCGGTAGTCGCCGCTCGCATCGGAGGTGGAACTCCGGGAGACCCCGGTGTCCTCGTTCACCGCCGTGACGGTGGCGCCCGGAAGGACGGCGCCGGTCGAGTCGATCACCTGGCCCTCGATCTGCCCGTACTGGGCGAGGGCCGGTGTCGCGAGGAGGAGGGCGGCGGCCAGGACGGCCGCCCCCGAACAGATACGGGTTCTCCGGCGCCTCCGATTGCGGGCTGGGTTCCTGTATCTCGTCGTGCTGGCCATGTTTGGCGCTCCTCCTAAGTGGAATGAAACGACGTGGTGATGCCGGGCCAGATGACCGCGGCGGTTCGGAAAGTGTCGGATCCGGCGATCGTCCTCCGCTCCTATTCGGCCTTGAACATGGCCATCAGGACGGTCTCGCCCCACTCGAAGTGGAGCATGCCGTCGTTCCCCTGTCCGTGGAGAACGACCGTGAACTGTTCGCGCGCCTCGCCCGGGTGGACCATGAGCGAGATCTCGGCGACATCCTTCGAGGCGTCGTGCTCGGTGCCCCACTGCCCGGTCTGCGAGTTCACCAGCAGCGTCCAGCCGTCGCCCATCTTCTTCGCGAAGAGGCTGTAGGAACCGGCCGCGATCTTCGTGCCGGCGAAGTCGAGGTCGCCGCTCGTGGTCAGGGTGGTGGAGGCGTCGGCGCCGAGCCGCCACACCATGCCGTCGGTGGCCTGGCCCAGCATGTCGCGGCCATTGAGGCTCGGGCGGCCGTACTCGATGGAAACCGCCGCACCACCCACGGTGGCCTCGGCGGTTCCCCGCGGGCTCTGGGCGAAGGCAGTCGGAACGGTGATGAGGATGGCGGCGGCAACGACGCCGCCGAGAACACGGGTCTTCATGAGGGACTCCTTAGTTTCTGGTGGTTGAGTGGTTGATTTCAAACGCCTACCGGAATGCGGCGGGCAATGGATTTCGAGGGGGACCGGCGCCGGATGCCGATGACGCGGCCCTTCTCGGGGGGCTCCGGCAGGCCCTCCAGGCGCCGGGCGATCTCCTCGAGGAGTTCGTAGTACTCGGCCGGCATCGGCGCGGAGCGGCGGGTCCGCATGTCCACGTAGCAGCCGATGTGCTCGCAGGTCGCGGAAAGCACCGGCTCACCGGTCCCCGACTCCGGCTCACCGTAGAGCCGGAGAAACGCGTGGATCAGCTTCTCGCTGAAGTCGAGGAGCTGGTAGGTGACGAAGAACGAGCGCCCCGGATGCAGCTCGGCCTGGTAGGTGACGTGGTCTTCGAGCGCGAAGGTGGACCCGTGATCGTTGTCGTTGTCCCAGAGTCCGATGCGGGCCAGCATGTGTTGTGTCGCCTGGTCGAAGGCGCGCCGGTAATAGACGACGTTCATGTGGCCGTTCCGGTCGGTCCAGTCGGGCGCGACGACGCCCTCGTAGATGCGGAACCCGCGTTCGGGATCGAGGACCAGGTCGGGAGGCAGGCGGAAGGGCACGGCGACCCGGTAGATTACGTGAACGGCGAGCCGGCGGCCTTGGTGGGGCCCCATAATGAGACCTGAGGTTCCGCGTTTTCGCCCGCCGGGGGCGGGCGATGCCGGCCGGAGGCCGGCGCTCCGAGGAGGGCTCGTCATGCCGTTTGTCGCTCGCCGTTCCACCCGCGCGCTGTCGATCGCAGCACTGTTGGCCCCGGGATGCGCGCCCGACTGGCCGCCACCGCCGGAGACCCGCGTGGAGGTGGTCGTCGACACCATCCACGGGGTCGAGATCCCCGATCCGTACCGCTGGCTCGAGGACCAGGACAGCCCCGAGACCCGGGCCTGGATCGATGCCCAGAACGCGTACGCCGAGCAGATCGTTTCGGACGACGCGCTCGAAGCCCGTCTGGCGGCCCGTCTCACCGAGCTGATGGAAGTCGCGCAGGTGTCCGCGCCGCGCAGCGCCGGCGAGCACGAGCTGTTCACGCTGCGGCGCCCCGGCGAACTCCAGGCGCGCATCTACCGGCGCCCGAAGCCGGAGGGGGAACCCACTGGAGAACGGCCCGACCCGGGCGGGGAGTACGAACTCCTCCTCGACGCCCAGGCGCTGGGCTTCGACGACTGGGCGAGCATCGACATCGTGGACATCTCTCCCGACGGCAAGCTCCTCCTCTACCGGATCCGGGACGGCGGGCTCGACGAGATCATGGTGCGCCTCTTCGACCTCGACACGCTGGAAGACCGGCCCGAGCGGCTGCCCGAAGCGCTCTACGGGACCATCGCCTTCGACGGCACGGGCGAGGGCTTCTACTACGTTCACCGGTCGCGGCATGACGGGCCGCGAGCCCGCTATCACCGGATCGGGACCGGGATGAGCGAGGACCGGGAGATCTTCGGCGAGGGCTACGGGCCGGAGACCTTCCTCCGGCTCGAGGAGATCGAGGACGGCCGGCTGCTGCTCCTCGGCGTCCAGCACGGCTGGATGCGGAACGACATCTTCGTGATGGACCGGCAGAGCGGCGAGGTCCACCCGATCATCGAGGGCGAACGCGCCCACGTCAATGCCCGCTACGAGGAGGGCCGGCTCCTCCTCACCACCGACCTCGACGCGTCCAACTACCGGGTGATCGCGATCCCCACGGCGGGCGTCGACCCGTCCCGCTGGTCGGACCGCTCCCGGTGGACCGACTGGATCCCCGAGCAGGAGCACCTGCTCCGCGGCTACACCACGATCGGGGACCGGACCTACGTGGAGCTGCTCGCGAACGTCGCCTCCCGCATCCTCGTCTTCGAGGCGGGGGACGGAGCGGCTCTCGAGCCGGTGGACGAGATCCCCCTGCCCGACTACCACACAGCCAGCCTCAGCAAGCTGGGCGAGGACGGGGCAATGCTCACCCTGTCTTCGTTCACCGTTCCCCAGACCCGCTACCGGCTCGATCTCGAAACCTGGGAGCGGGAACTCATCGAGCCGCCCCGCCCCGAGTACGACGGCAGCGACGTCCTGGTGGAGCAGGTCTGGTACACCTCGAAGGACGGGACCGAGGCGCCGATGTACATCATGCGGCCGCGCGGGGTGGAACCGGACGGCAACCTCCCCACCCTGCTCCACGGCTACGGCGGCTTCAACGTGAGCGTCACGCCGTCCTTCCGGGCGCAGGCGGCGGTCTGGGTGGAAGCCGGGGGCGTCTTCGCGGTGGCGACCCTGCGGGGCGGCAGCGAGTTCGGCGAGGACTGGCACCGGGACGGCATGCTGGAGAACAAGCAGAACGTCTTCGACGATTTCATCGCCTCGGCGGAGTGGCTCATCGGGAACGGCTACACGAACCCGGACCGGTTGGCCATCATGGGGGGGAGCAACGGCGGCCTGCTGGTCGCCAGTTCCTTCACGCAGCGGCCCGAGCTCTACCGCGCGGTCTACTGCGGATTCCCCGACCTCGACATGGTCCGGTTCTACACCTTCACGGAGACGAACAACATGCCGGCGCTCCTCGAGTACGGGAACGCCGGGATCCCCGAGCAGTTCGAGTTCCTCCGCCAGTACTCGCCCTACCAGGCGGTCGAGGACGGGACCGACTACCCGGCGGTGATGTTTACCCAGGGCGACCTCGACACCCGGGTGCCGCCGCTGCAGGGCCGAAAGATGGCGGCGCGGGTGCAGGCCGCCTCCACGTCAGGCCTGCCGGTGATCCTCCGCTACCGCCCGCGTGCGGGGCACGCCGGCGGCCGCAGCCGCGTCCCGGACCGGGCCATGGACACCGCCTTCCTGATGATGCAGCTCGGCATGAGTTACGGGGAGGAGGCGCGCTGAGCGGATGGTGCACGAGGACGGGTCTGCACAGAGGGCCGCGACAGCCTGGGGTGCAGACCATTCAGATGGTGAATGATTCTCATTCACATAGTGAATGGTCTTCGTTCAAGTGGCGGAGGGCCCGGTAGCGCCAACGGCTTGGACCTAAAGCGGTGGTCGGCGTCGCTCACCCACTGGCGAGCGAAACCAACGCGATTCAGGTCGCGGGTCAGCCCAGCGTCGGCGCGAAGGTCGGGGCCCGCCGCTGCTGCGTCGCCTGCTCGTAGGCGTAGGCGATGCGGATGAGCACCGGCTCGCTCCACGCCCGCCCGAAGAAGGAGACGCCCGCCGGCAGTCCGGACACGAACCCCATGGGCACGCTGATGTCCGGGTACCCCGCGATGGCGGCGGGCCCGGCGCTGCTGCCGCCGTCCAGCCGGTCGCCCTTGATGTGGTCGGTGACCCAGGGCAGGTCGCGGGTGGGGGCGACGATGGCGTCGAGCTGGTGCTCGTCCATGAGGGCGTCGATGCCGTCCTCCCGGTTGGCGCGCTGGATCGTGCGCTTCGCGTTCAGGTAGGCCTCGTCGGTGAGCGGGCCGCGAGCCTCGGACGCGATCATGCGCTCCTGGCCGAAGTGGGGCATCTCGAGCTCGGCGTTTTGCTCGTTGAACTCGATGATGTCGGCGAGAGTCTTCACCCCGACGTCGGGACCCAGGGTCGCCAGGTAGGCGTTCAGGTCCGCCTTGAACTCGTACTCGAGGAGCAGCAGGGGAAGTTCGTCGTTCCAGGCGGCCTCGGGCAGGTTCGCCGGGTCCACGATCACGGCGCCCGCGTCCGCCATCGCCTGGATCGCGTCGTCGAACAGCGCCGTGACCCGCGGATCGAAGCCGGTGAAGCTGCGCGCCACCCCGATGCGCGCGCCCTGGAGCCCGGCCGGATCGCAGAACTGCGCGTAGTCGGTGTGGAAGTTGCCCTCGCTCGAGGAGGTGGCCTCGTCGCGGGGGTCCACGCCCACGGCGCCGCCGAGCAGGATGGCCGCGTCGCGCACCGTCCGCGTCATGGGTCCGGCGGTGTCCTGGGAGTGGGAAATGGGGATGATCCCGGAGCGGCTCCAGAGGCCCACGGTGGGCTTGATGCCCACGATGCCGTTGCTGGATGAGGGGCACATGATGGAGCCTCCCGTCTCGGTGCCCACGGTCAGCGCGCACAGGTTCGCCGAGGCCGCCGTTCCCGAGCCGGAACTCGACCCGCACGGGTTGCGGTCGAGGGCGTAGGGGTTCTTGCACTGGCCGCCCCGGGCGCTCCAGCCGCTGGTCGCCCGCTCGCCGCGGAAGTAGGCCCACTCGCTCATGTTGAGCTTGCCCAGGATGATCGCGCCGGCGGCGCGCAGGCGTTCGGCCACGAAGGAGTCCTGCGGCGGGATGGAGCCCTCAAGGGCGAGCGACCCCGCCGTGGTGGTCATGCGGTCGTGGGTGTCGAGGTTGTCCTTGAGCGCGACCGGGATCCCGTGGAGCGGTCCGCGCGGTCCATTCGCCTGACGCTCGGCATCGAGTTCGTCCGCGATCTCGAGCGCGTCCGGGTTGATCTCGATCATCGACCGCAATTCGGGGCCCTGCCGGTCCATGGCGTCGAGGCGCCCGAGGTAGGCCTCCGTGATGGAGCGGGCGGTGTGTTCGCCCGACTCCATCATGCGCTGGAGGTCGTCCGCGGTGATCTCGTCGAATTCGAACGGCGGGATCTCGCCCTGCGCGCCGGCGCCCGAAGGCGACTCGGAAGCGGGCGGGGCGCACGCGAGGTTCGCGGTCAGGCCGGCGCCGCCGGCTGCGGTGGTCTTCAGGAATGCTCTGCGGTCCATGGATGCTCCCCCGTTCGGCGCAGCATACCGATCACGCGATTCCCCAGGCGAGGGCGCAGCGGTCTCACCCACCCTGGCAGCCACCGGCCACCAAGCCGTGATCGCGCCGCCGGCTTGGAACGCCGGCTTCAGCCGGGCACAGCGGCCCGCAGGGCCGCGGGCGGTTCGTCGCTACGCCGGGTGCATTGGCGCGCGCAGCCGAGCCATCCCGGCGAATGAGGTCCGTCTCGCCGCCCGCCCGCGGCGGGCTGTGCCTGGCTGATCAGCCAGCGAAAAGGGCGCTCTGGTGGACAAGGCCGCCTTCTACGAGCAACGCCACTCCGGCCAGCACGTCGTCCACGGCCCGGACTTCGGTGCCGAGGCCGAGCCCGGGCGCGGACTTGAGTTCCATGCAGGTCAGGCGGCGCACGGCCCAGAGAGCGCGTTCGGCGGAGGGTCGGTCCCGGGTTGCGGCCGGGTCCGCGAGATGCGCCCGGACGAGGCCGCTCCAGTAGGCGCGGAGGAGGTTCGGCGCACCGAAGATCTCGACGGCCTGGACGCGGCGTCCGTGGGTGATGCAGACGCCGCTCTGCCGCGGAAGTGGACCGCACGCCTCGAGTTCCTCGGCGGCGCGGCGCCGCGGTCGGTGGCGCCGGAATGCGGCGTCCTCCGCCTCATGGGCGGCCTGGGTCGGGGAGTCCGCTCCCTGACGGTGGAGGGTCTCGGCGACGGCCCGCCAGGCGGCCCCCTGGTCCACGCGGTGGCCGGCTTCTTCCCGGTAGCTCTGGCTCACCGAGGCGCGGACGTTTCGCCGCACCTCCGGTGGCGCCATGCGATGGCTGCGCTCATGCCGGGAAGCGGTGGCGGTCCTCGACGCCCCCGGGCGGCCCTCCCCCCAGCGGCCGGCCTCGAGGCAGGTCACCGGGATTTCGACGGTCGTGTAGGGAGGGACGAGCACGGTCGCGTTGGCGGTGCGGTCCTGGAGGCCGCCGAAGAAGTGCTCACCCTCGATGACCAGGATGGGCGCATCGGTGGGATTCTCGGCCTTGAGGTGGGGTACCGAAGGGTTTTCGAGTTCGCCCACGACAAGACCGGACTTCGGTCCGGCCGCGATACGCGGAATCCGGTTTGCCGGCAGGTACACCGGAAAGAAGGAAACGCCGAGCCGCGTGATGGGTTGGCCGACGGCGGCGGTGTCGAGAGCGGGAACCGTCATGGAATACCTCCGGGAAGTGGTTATGATCTATTACGATCATAACATGTTATTGTCTTGATTACAATTTCTGTTCCGGACACGTTCTCCTCAGGAGCCACGCCATGACCGCCACAAGCCTCCAGCCCGCCTACGACCCTCGCGCGTTCCCCCCCGTGGCCGTGACCGTGGACATCGTCGTGTTCACGATTCGCGACGACGAACTGCAGCTGTTGCTCGTGGAACGGGGTGAGGCGCCGTTCCGGGGAAGGTGGGCGCTCCCCGGCGGCTTCGTGCGCCCGGAGGAGAGCCTCGCCGACGCGGCGGAAAGGGAACTCGCCGAGGAGACCGGGATGTCACCGCCCCCATGGCTGGAGCAGATCGGGGCTTATGGTGATCCCGATCGGGACCCCAGGATGCGGGTGGTCACGGTGGCCTTCGGAGCGATCTGTGCCGATCTGCCGCCGCCTCGGGCAGGCGGCGACGCGGCGCGGGCCGGGCTGTTCACGGTGTCGGAGATCGAAGGCGGCAGCATTCCCCTCGCCTTCGACCACGAGACGATCGTGGAGGATGCCCTGAGGCGCCTCCGAGCCCAGATCAGGATCCCCAACGTGGCCGCCCGTTTCTGTCCCCCCGAGTTCACGATCGGCCAGCTCCGCCGCGTCCATGAGGCGGTCCGCGGAAAGAAGCTCAACCCCGGGAACTTCCTGCGCCAGGTCCGGCACAGCCCGTGGCTCGCGCGGACGGACCGCGCCTCGGTCTCGGGGGCCGCCGGAGGCCGGCCGGCGGCGGTTTGGACCCTGAGCGAGGGTCCCGCTCCAGGCGAGCTCTCCGAGGGTGCTCCCCGCCCACGCCCGTCTGGCCCGCGAGCAACACCACCGGCCGCGCGCCGGACCGAGAAATCCCCGACCTGCTTCGTCTATGAAGACGATCCCACGAACCGGGCGCGCATCCACGCGGCGACCTGCCGGTATTACATGAACCGCAAACACGGTACGCGGCCGGACAACCGCTGGCACGGCCCCTTCGCTTCCCGCGAGGAGGCCCTGGTCAAGCTCCGGGAACTGAACAAGCGGGACGCGGGTACTTGTCAACACTGCCTCGACTGAGAGGCCGCCATCCCTACCGAGCGCGAGGTCCCCGCGCGCCTGCGGGCTGGTTCGCTCGCCGGAGTCCGTCAATGGCGAGGCGGCTTGACTGGAAGGCGCCTGACATCGCCGTGGCGGTGCGGCTATTATTTCTTCCTCGACGGAGGAAACATTAAATGGTCGTGGAAGGCGTACCTCGGACGCTATCGGCAAACGAAGCCGCGTGCGTGACCGGCGTGCCCCTCAGACAGGTCCATCGAGTCATTGATGCGGGCGTACTGGGAAGAGCCGCGGGACGCCGCGCGGGATCCCGCTCCGTCCACTGCGACGGCCTGGTGAGCCTGAGGCTGGTCCACGAAACGACGGCGATCTTCACACTCGACAGCCGCCGCCGGCTGGTTCGCTACCTCCTGGGGCATCCGGAGGCGGAAACGGCCCGCCTGCACGATGTGTCCGTGGACATCCGCGCGCTGAAAGACGACGTGCGGGCGGGACTCTCGCGTCTGGCGCGGGCTCGCGAGACGATCACGACCGACGATGCGGTCCTCTCCGGCGTTCCCTGCGTCAGGGGAACCCGCATCCCGGCGCACGACATCGCCGAAATGCTCAGTAATGGCGATGACGTGGCCGCTATCCGCGACGCCTGGCCGGCCCTCACCGAGGAGCAGATCGAGTCCGCGGCCCTCTACGCCCGGGCCTACCCCCGCCGGGGCCGTCCCCGCCACGCACCCTCTTGGCGCTCGGGCCGGCCAGTCGCTTCCGACGAGACAGCCTTCGCTGCGCTGCCGCGCGCGCGGTGCCGGTCCTGATCGCCGAGTGTCTCAGCCTCAGACTCGAACCCATCTCTGGACAACGGCTCAAGCGTCCCCATGGGCTGAGCCAGTTCAGAAACCCTTCGCTTTCAGCATTCGACCAACTCGCCGGTTGCGCGCGTAGTACTCCGCCTCCTTCCCCACCGGAACGAGCGGGTCCCACAACGCCTCAAGCCCGGTCACCTCACCGTTCTCATGTAACCGCAGGTGTCGGTCGTTCGTCATTCGATGCCTCGCGTAGAAGTCGAGGTACTCACCCTTGTCATCGGAACCGAGGAGCCAGCGAACCGACCATCCAGCCTGCAAGAGCTCGCCTCGCTTCCGTTCAGCAACGGCTCTCTCGGGTAGCTCGATGCCCCAGTGCGCGAAGTACCGCGCGAACCGCGACCTGATGATGCTCAGCTCGTCTGCGCTGTCCACCCAGCCTCCGGATGGTCGAACCAGATGTGGACCTGGCCGGTGCCGACGGCGTTCTCGTACTCGGAATACAGCCGGCCCGGCGCGGTGCAGTCCGCGCCGCCGGCGGCGGCGACCGCCATCAGGTAGTGGCCGAAGCGGCCCTCGGGAGCGAAGCGGGCGTAGTCGTCCATGGTCTCGATGACGCGGCGGTGATCGCCCGCCTGCAGCCATGCCAGGCGCTCCTCGTCGGCGGCGCGGGCTTCGGGAGTGCGCACATGCACCGGATCGGACGCCTCGTGGAGCGGGAGTTCCGGCAGTGGCCAGAACCGGTGGCTCATCCCCCCGGAGGCGAGCAGAACCGTCCGCCGGCCGGTCTCTTCCACGGCCTCCCCGATCGCCCGGCCCATCGTCAGGAAGTCCGGCGTGGTCCCCGTCTGGCAGCAGCTCACCGAGACCACCCGTTCGCCGCGCCAGAGGTAGTGGAGCAGGTTGATCGTCGGGTAGTGGACCGGGAGGTAGGGGTCGTCCGAAGCGTGCGCGGGCTGTCCGAGCCGGTGCGCCGCGGCCTCGGCGGCGTGGGCGAGTTCGGGATCGCCGGGATAGTCGTAGGGAACGCCGTGCATCCCCCGCGGCAGCTCGTCCGAGGTGTAGCGTCCGGAGCGGCGCGCCTGCGCCGCCAGCAGGTGCTCCACCGTGCTCGCCCAGTGGGTGTCGAAGACCACGAAGGTCTCGGGCTCGAGTTCGTCGAATACCTCGTTCCGGAGCCGGCGGAGACCGGGAACCAGGCTGATCTCCTTGCCCTCGTTCAACTCCCGCCGGGTCTCCTCGGGCAGCATGATCGTCGGGACATGGGAAAGGAGGCCGAAGCCGACAACCGCCATGAGTCAGTCCTCACTTCGGGAGAGCGTTTCTCCCCCGCGGAAGGTAAGGCCGACCCGCCGCCAGCAGCCACCGAGCATCTCGCGGGGCGCGAGCGACAGGAGTTCCTCGGTGGGCGAAGGGAAGACGCGGAGCGAGGCGTCGCCGACGTAGGCGGTCCCCAGTTCCACTTCCGAACTCACCTTGACGATCTCGTGGAGGGCGTCGCCCCCGTCCGCCTCCACGGCCGGCAGGAGCCGGTGGTGGAGCATGGGATGGGCGTTCACGAAGCCCGCGCTCTCCGCTTCCCCGGTGATGGTGAACTCCGCCTCCATGAGCCGGCGGGAACCCGCCGCCACGGTCGCTCCGAAGCGGCCGCCGGGGGCCAGCCGCGGTCCCGCCTGCCCGATCAGAGCCGGCCGGGTCATCCAGATCTCGCCGAGCTTCTTGGGATAGCCCTGGATGTGGCCGCGCAGCAGCGAGGCGTCCTGGTCCACCCAGATGAAGACGCAGCGCGACCAGTCCCGGTCCCGGTAGCGGCAACGGACGACCAGCAGGCACTCCTTGTACTGGGAGCGCACCGGGTCGAGCTCCTCGTTCCCTGATTCGCTCTTCCACTGCCACTCGGCCCAGACGGCGGCCACTGCGTCCGGGCGGTCGGCCACCGGCTCGAGCGGCGGCGGAAGCAGCGCCGCCACCGCGCCCGGCTCGGCGAGGTACTCGATGGTCAGCATCTCCCCCGAGTAGTGCCACGGCGGCGGCGGGAGCAGGGACGCCTGACCGGACGGGGTGCGGGGGAAGAGGAATCCGGCGGTCACGGCGCTCAAGTGTCCCAGACCACCCTAACGCTCTTCGGACCCCGGAACTCGAAGCCGCGGAGCGTCACTTCCCCGTCCGGGTGCAGCCGCAGGCCCGGAAGATTCCGGAAGAGCCGTTCGGCGCTGATCCGGATCTCCTGCCGCCCGAGCCACTCCCCGATACAGCGGTGGACCCCGAGCGCGAACGCGGCATTCCCGCCCTCGGTGCGGGTGGGGTCGAGGCGTTCCGGGTCGCGGAAGCGCGCCGGGTCGAGGTTCGCCGCCCGGAGGATGCCGGAGACAAGGACGCCCTCCGGGAGGCGCACCCCGGCGAGTTCCGTCTCCCGGGTGGTGGTGCGGGTGATGGTGCCGACGGGCGTGTAGCGGCGGAGCACCTCGTCCACCAGCCGCCGCATCGCGGCGGGGCTGCCGAGCGCCTGTTCCCGGAGCCCCTCGTCGGAGAGCATCGTCCAGACCACCAGGCCGATGCCGTCGCGCGGCTCGTTGATGCCTCCGGAGATCATCAGCCGGACGTTGTTCACGATCTCCGCCGCGGTGAGGTCCTGCTCCGCCTGGAGGATGTGGAGAAGCCCGCACGCTTCGGGACGCTCCCGCAACTCGTCGAGCCGGGCCAGCACCGCCGCTTCGACGGCATCGGCAGCGCGCCGGCCGACCGCAAACGCTTCCGGTTCCTGCTCGAAATTGGCGACCCCGATACAGAGCCCCTCGCACCAGTCCCAGACCTCGCGGAAGTCGTAGGCGTCGAGTCCGAGCACGGTGGCGAGCGAACCTGCGCTCACGAGCGCCGCGTAGCCGGCGATGATGTCCGCCTCCCCGTCGTCCCGCATGGACTCGATGAGGCAGTCGCACATCGCGGGGAGTTCCGTCTCCGCGAAGGAGCCGCTCCGGCCGGCCCGCAGGAAGGGCGGCTTGCAGGCCTTCTGGAGCCGCGTGCACGCGGGGGGATCCAGCGTCAGCATGTTCTCGCCGAGCGTCCGCGCCAGGAAACTGGGCTCGGTGCAAGCGCTGAAGATCTCGGGGTGGTCCTCCATGGTCTGGACGTCGTCCCAGCGGGTCACGAACCACATCTCGAGCGCCGGGATCCAGGCCACCGGTTCCTCCTCGCGCAGGCGGGCGAGGATGGGGTCCGGATCCCGGTCGAGATCCTCGGCGGTGACGGTGGCGGCGAAGCTCACGGGCAGGCTGCCGTCCGGAAGCGAATCAGAGATAGGGGAGGTATTCGCGCTTCTCCCAGTCGGTGGTGTGGGCGCGGAAACGCTCCCACTCCCGGCGCTTCACGGTGACGTGCATCCGGACGAACTCCTCCCCGAAGGCGTTCACGAGGTCCTGATCGGCCTCCAGATCGTCGAGAGCCCGCCCCAGGTCGTCGGCCACCGTGACCGGGCACTCCGACGCCTCCAGACAGTCGCCCTTCTCCTCGGGGGGCGGCGCCATCCCAGCCTGGATTCCGAGCCGGGCAGCGAGCAGCGTGGCCGCCACCCCGAGGTGCGGGCCGCAGGACCCGTCGGCGAGCCGATGCTCGATCCGCGACCCCGCCCCGCGTTCCAGCGGTATGCGCACCGCGCAGCCGCGGTGGTCGTGGCCCCAGTTGGCCCAGTAGCCGCTCATCTGACCCGGCCGGAGCCGCCGGTACGCGTTCACCGTGGGCGCCACGGCCCCGGCGAGTCCCCGGTGGTGGTGAAGCATCCCGGCCACCGCGGACCAGGCGAGGCGCGAGAGCCCGCCCTCGCCTTCGGGATCGCCGAAGACGTTCTTCCCGTCCTCTTCGAGGCTGAGGTTGACGTGCAGGCCGGAGCCGCCCCGGTCGCTGAAGGGCTTACCGATGAAGGTGAGGTGATAGCCGCGCTCGGCGGCCACCTCGCGGGCGAGGAGCTTGAACAGGAACGCCTCGTCGGCGGCGGCGAGGGCGTCGTTCTTCCCGAGGGTCAGCTCGAACTGCCCGTCGTCGTACTCGCTGTGGAACGACTCCAGAACGATGCCGCAGCGGTCGGCGGCATCGAGCACCGCCTCCATGACCCCGCCGGGGTCCATCAGCGGCCCGGAACCGTAGACGTGCGAACCCGGGGTGTGGACCGGCCGGAAGCCGCCCTCGCCGTCCGGCTGCAGCAGGAACGCCTCCAGCTCGATGCCGACCACCGGACTCCGGCCGTCGGCCTCATGCTCCGCGATCGCGCGCTTCAGGATGCGGCGGGAGGAGCGTTCGAGCGGCTTGCCGTGCTGTTCCAGGTCGGCGACCACGACGCCGGTCCCATCGCTCCAGCCCGGCCGGATCGCGGCCGGGTCGAAGACCGCGCGCATGTCGGGCAACCCGTCGAGGAGGCCCGAGTTGGGATAGGCGTCCATCTCCCGGTCGAAGCCGAGCGCGAAGGTGGCGAGGCAGTGCCCGGTTTCGGCGGCGCCCGGGAGAAGGAGCTTGCCGCGGGCGAGTCCGAGGTGGTCGGGCCAGAGCGCCCGGATGCGGCGGTAGGCGTGGTCGGTCACGGCGCGGGGGGTTGTATCACTTGCCGCGCGGACGCAGCACGAGCGCCGCGATCGTTCCGCTCGCCAGGAAGAAGTAGATGGGATAGATCGCGATGGCGAACTCCCAGCGGTCCACCGCCACCAGATTGAAGGTGTTCCCGGCGATGAAGAGCGCCCAGGCGAGGCGGTCCTCGGTGTGCGGCGCGATCCAGGCCTTCCTGATGGTCGGGACCGCGCCCGCGAAGTCGACGCCGAGCGTCGTCACCAGCGCCACCACCGGATTGTCGAACAGCCACCAGAGCAGGAGGCCGGCGCCGGCGCCCATGAGGCAGGCCCGGTCGAGGGGAGTCGAGCCGCCCTCGCCGTAGCGGATGCTCAGCAGCGCCGTCACCAGCGAGGCGACGAAGTAGCTCACCGCGACCCAGATGGTGGTCTCGGCGCCGGAGAAGTGGTAGCTGGCCAGGAGGACCCCGCCGGTCGTGGTCCAGATCCACCAGGTGGCCCGGTTCGGGCGGGTCTCGCCGCGCAGGATCGCCACGATGTAGGGGACGAACGCCACCAGCGACAGCACGCCGGCGACCCACCCGGCGACAACGGTGAACGGCGGCATCAGGGGTCCAAGACTATGCGGCCCAAGGTCCTTTAGGCTAGGAGCCTGTGGGAACGCGTTTCGCCGTCGCGACGCTGTGTCTGGCGGCCATTGGCGCAGCCGCGGGTTGCGGAGCGCCCGAGGAGCCACCCGGCACGCCGCTCGCGGTTTCGGTGGAGCAGCTCGAGACCCTCTTCGACGAGATCGTCGAGAAGACCGAGCGGCGCGAGGCGTTCTCCGAAGTCAAGGAGGAGGCCGGTTCGTTTTCCCCGCTCGACGAGATGCGGGCGCTCCGTTCTGAATTTGCGGCCGCGGAGACCGAGGAAGACCTCTTCTACGCGCTGGTGAAGCTCTCGAACGCGCGCCGGGACCGCCACCTGAGCGTAAACCCCGTCGAGGGCGGCCTGACCGTGCCCGAGACCCCCGACCTCGCGGCGCCGGTCCTCGTCCTTCCCGACTTCTCGGACCTCGACAACCCGCAGTTCTTCGTCGCCCGGGTCGGGATGGACCTGCCTTCGCCGGAGCCCGGGGACCTCATCGTGGCCGTGAACGGCCGGCCTGTCGCTGACTACGTCGCCGAGTTCACCCGGTGGATCCGGCACTCGACGCGCTACGGCCTCTATTGGCACATGGCGCGCGAACTGCCCCTGATGGTCCGGAACGTTCCGCCGCAGCTCTACGCCGAGACCCTGAACCTGACGCTGGAGAACGCCGCCGGCGACCGCTACGCCGTGTCCCTGCCCTACGGGGACCGCGGCACCCACGCCGTCGCGCTGGAGCCGGAGTACGAGGGATTCGAACGGGTGATGGAACGCGAGAACTTCCACGTCCACGTGAACGCGGGGGAGCGGATCGTCCTGCTCCAGTGGCTGGACTTCGAGCGCTCGCTGATCCAGGACGTCATGGACCTCATGGAACTCGCGGAGCGCGACGAGCTGCTCGACCACGACCTGATCATCGACGTCCGGGGAAGCAGCGGCGGCTCCTTCGGCGCCTACGCGATCCAGCGGCTCGTGAGCCGGCCCTTCCGGACCACGTTCGGCAACGTCCGCATCAGCGACGCCGGCGAGGCGCTGATCGAACGCTTCCAGAACCTCGAAGTCGATGAGGAGGCGCCCGACATCTTCGGGCTCAACCTCAGCCGGAGCTGGCTCATCGACTGGGCGCGAACCGACGCCGCGGAAGCGATCCGCCGCGGCGACGAGTACACACCGCCCACCCCGTTCAAACTGGCCCACCTGCCCCGCGACGCCGGCGGCACCCTGGAGCCGGCGCCGGTCCATTTCCGGGGCCGCACCGCGATCATCGGCGGGCCGCACGGAGGCTCGCACCTGGACCAGTTCCTCTCGATGTTCGCCGACAACGGGCTGGCGGTGGTCATCGGGATGCCGACCGGCGGCTACAGCAACACCTGGGAGCACGAGGAGGTGCTCACCTTCCCCGGCACGGACCGGCCGGTGGCGGAGTTCATGTGGAACATCGGGCACACCCTGCGTCCCAACACCGAGATCCTCGAAGGCAACCCGGTCGTGCCGGACATCCACGTGCCGCTGACCCGGGAGAACTTCCGCACCTACGACCGGGAACTCCTGCAACTGGCGACGGACGCCCTCCGGAACCCATGACCGGCTTGCCGAACCGGCTCCGCTCCCTCGACGCCTTCCGCGGGGCGACCATCGCCGCGATGATCCTGGTGAACAACCCGGGAAGCTGGGCCCACGTCTATCCGCCGCTCCTCCATGCGCCCTGGCACGGCTGGACGCCGACGGACCTCATCTTCCCGTTCTTCCTGTTCATCGTCGGGGTGGCCATCCCGTTCTCCCTGGGCCGGCGAGTGGAAAAGGGCGCCGAACGCGGCAGGCTGTTCCTCCGGGTGCTGCGCCGGAGCGCCATCCTGATCGGGCTCGGGCTCTTCCTGGCGGCGTGGCCGTTCCTGGAACTGGATTCACTCCGGTTGCCGGGCGTGCTGCAGCGGATCGGGGTCGTCTACCTGGCGGCCGGCGCGGCGTTCCTGTGGATGGGCCGGCGGGGGCTCGCCGCCCTGACGGCGGTCTGCCTCGTCGGCTTCGCCGCCGTGATGCGTTTCGTGCCGGCGCCGGGCGGAGCGGCCGGCGACCTGGAACCCGGGACGAACATCGCGGCTTTCCTGGACCGCGTCCTGCTGCCCGGAACGCTCTACCAGGGCACCTGGGATCCCGAGGGGGTGCTCTCGACGGTCCCGGCGATCGCGACCGCCCTCCTCGGGATCTTCTGCGGGCAGTGGCTGCGGTCGGCGAACCACCCGTCGGAGAAGACGACCGGCCTGCTCACCGCGGGATTCGCGCTCCTGACCCTGGGCTGGATGTGGAGTTTCTGGCTGCCCATCAACAAGAACCTCTGGACCAGTTCCTACGTGCTCTTCACCGCGGGCATCGCCCTCTCGATGCTGGCGTGCTGCGTCCTGATCATGGACCTGCGGGCGCCGCCGCGCTGGACCGCACCGCTGGAATCGCTCGGGAAGAACGCCATCCTCGTGTTCGTCGGGTCCGGGCTGGTCATCAAGACCATGCTCCTCTTCCCCGAGCGGGGCGACGGCTCGGCCTACACCCGGACCTACGAGGTCTTCTTCGCCTCGTGGCTCGGCCCGCTCAACGGATCGCTCGGTTTCGCGCTCGCGAACGTGGCCGTCTGGACGGCGATCGCGGTGTTCCTCGACCGCAAGCGGATCTACCTGAAGGTCTGATCGAAACCACGCCGGCTGCGTTTGCGGCAGTAGCCGGGGAGCGGGTACGTTCCGAAACGGGCATTTGCGGTCGTGGTACTCCTCGTGGCGCTTGGGATTGCCGCACTCGCGCCCGTAACGCAGGAACCCCCGACGTTCACCCGCGACGTCGCTTCGATCCTCTTCGAGCACTGCGTCTCCTGTCACCGGGAGGGAGGCATCGGTCCCTTCAGCCTGGAGACCTACGCCGGAGCGCGGGAGCGTGCCGGGTTGATGGCGGCGAAAACCCGGGCGCGGACCATGCCGCCCTGGCTGCCGGATCCGGGGACCGAGCCTTTCGTCGGGGAACGACGGCTCCCGGACGAGGCGATCGAGACGCTTCGGTGGTGGGCCGACGGCGGGGCGCCCGAAGGCGATCCGGTGGCGTTGCCGGCGGTCCCGCGGTTCTTGTCCGGCTGGCAATTGGGCGAACCCGACCTGGTGGTGACCATGTCCGAGCCCTATGTGGTCCCGGAATCCGGCCGGGACGTCTTCCGGAGCTTCGTGGTCCCGGTCCCGACCGAGCATGACCGGTTCGTGGAGGCGATGGAGTTCCGGCCCGGAAACCACGAGGTCGTCCACCACGCGGTGGTGCTGGTGGACGCGGTGCGTTCCGCCCGCCATCTCGACGCCCTCGACCCCGGACCCGGCTGGGCCGGCATGCAGGCCGGCCTCGCCGAGAGCCCGGACGGACACTTCCTCGGCTGGACCCCCGGCAAGACCTCCCTCGAGGTTCCCGAGGGCATGACGTGGCGGCTACCCCGCGGAAGTGACCTGGTGCTGCAACTGCACCTGCTGCCGCGTCCCGATGCCGCGCCCGTGCAGGTCCAGGTGGGCTTCCACTTTGGCGAAGCGCCCACCCGCACCTCCACCCGGCTGCGGCTCGGCGCGAAGGCGATGGACATTCGCGCCGGCGAGGCGCGCTACCGGATCCGGGACGCCTACCGGCTGCCCGTGGACGTGGAACTGGTGGGCCTCTATCCGCACGCCCACTACCTCGGCAAGGAGATGCGGGCCTGGGCCGAGTTCGAGGATGGACGCCGCCATCCGCTCCTCCACATCCCCGACTGGGACTTCAACTGGCAGGCCGAGTACCGCTTCGCCCGGCCGGTGTCCCTGCCGGCGGGCGCCGCCCTCGCCATGGAGTTCAGCTACGACAACTCGGCGGCAAACCCCCGGAACCCGCACGATCCGCCCCGCCGGGTGCTCTACGGTCCGGAATCCTCCGACGAGATGGGAGATCTCTGGGTCCAGCTCGTTCCCAAGCGGGAGGCGGACCTCGCGGCGCTGAAGCTGGACTTCGCGCGGAAAGAGACGGCGGCGCGGCTCACCGGCTACCGGTTCAAGCTGGACCGGAACCCGGAGGACGAGAAGGCCCTCTTCAGCCTGGCGGGGATGCTCGCCGCGCTCGGCGAGCGGGAGGTGGCGATCCGCCACCTGGAAGAAGCGGTGCGAGTCCGGCCGGATTTCGCCCTGGCGCTCAGCGATCTCGGTCGTCTCCACTTCCTGAACGGCGACGTCGAGCGGGCGGTGGGATTCTTCGACCGGGCGATCGCGGCGAGCCCGGCACCCCCGCAGGCGCATCACAACCTCGGGACCGTCCGCCTCGCGCAAAGGAACCCGGAGGACGCGGAGGCGCATTTCCGCCGGGCGCTGGCGGAATGGCCGGAGTTTGCCGAAGCTCACTACGGACTCGGCGAGGCACTGGAGGCCCGCGGGGAGTCCAACGACGCCCTCCGGCACTACCGGCGGGCCGCCTCCGTGAAACCCGACTTCGCCCTCGCCCACTTCCGGCTCGGCAACCTGCTGGCGAAAGAGGGCGGCGAGGAGGCTTCGATCAGCCACTACGAAGCGGCCATCGCGGCCGCGCCGGGTTTCGTGCCGGCCCGCTTCAACCGGGCGGCGGTGCTGGCCCGCCAGGGGAAGACCGACGAGGCAGCGCTGGCGCTCGAACAACTACTGGAACTCGAACCCGATCATCGGGAGGCGCGGGAACTGCTCTCCCAGATCGACCTGCGAACACCACGACGGAGGTGACGCCATGATTCGAACTAGCCTGCTACTGACCATGGCGGCGGCGCTGGCCGCCGGTTGCGGCCCGATGGGCGCCGACACGTCCGGCAACGACGACGCCCGCCCCACCGAGGTGCTCGACATCCCGGACGCCCGGGAACGCGCCCAGATCCGGAAGGACCTCATCACGAAGCGCCTGGACGCGGTCGTGCTCCCGGCGATGCGGGCGCACGACATCGACATGTGGCTGACCTTCAGCCGCGAGCACCACGTGGACCCGATCCTCTCGGAGATCGGCGGCGGCTGGGGAGGGGTTCGGAACGCCTACATCTTCTTCGACCGCGGCGAGGACACACCGGAGAAGATCTTCATCGGGTCCCACTCGCTCCGCGACCCGGCGATCAGCGACGCCTACGACGTTCACATCTTCTACGGCTACACCGAGGAGGGCGTCCGCCCGCACCTCCGGCAGGTGATCGAGGAACGCGACCCGCAGCGGATCGGCATCAACGTCTCCCCCACCCTGCCGATGGCGGACGGCCTCACCTGGACGCTCCGGAACTTCCTCGAGGAGACGCTCGGCGAGCCCTACGCCTCGCGCATGGTCTCCGCGGAGCTGGTGATCCGCGACTTCCGGGAGATGCACATCCCGGAGGAGCTTCCGGTGTTCGCCGATCTCTGCGCCTGGACGGTCGCCTGGGAGGAGGAGGCCTTTTCCGACGCGGTGATCACGGTGGGGGAGACCACCATCGCCGACATCCACTGGTGGATGCGGCAACGGACCATGGAACTCGGGCTCATCAACGAGTTCCTGCCCGGAGTGCGCATCACCCGCGACGGCGAGAACCTCCCGATCAACAGCGCGGACCACGTCGTGATGCCCGGGGACATCCTGTCGGTGGACGCCGGGGTCGGCTACCTCGACTACCGGACCGACATCAAGCGGACCGCCTACGTGCTGCGGCCCGGCGAAACCGAGGCCCCGGAGAGCATCCGGAACGCCTGGCAAAAGGCGCTCGAAGTCACCGACATCCTGACCAGCCACTGGAAGCCGGGAGCGATCGCCCACGAGGTGTGGGAGGCGACGATGGAGGACGTCGGGGAGTTGGGATACCAGTCCGGCCAGCCGAAGACGGGAGGCAACGAGGAGGTGGACCCCAGACAGCCCGAGGTGGGCGTCTATTCGCACTCGGTCGGAAACTCCACCCACGACATCGGGGCGCGCGTCGCGGTGGACTGGCCCTTCGCCTACGGGGACCGGGTGCGGTATCCCCTGCGGGCCGACGCGTGGTACTCGGTCGAGCTGCACGTGAGCACCCCGATCCCGGAGTGGGACGGCGTGGTGCTCCCGATCCGCATCGAGGAGAACGCCCGCGTGCTCCCCGAGGGGGACGTGGAGTACTTCGCGCCCAAGCAGACGGAGCTGCTGCTGATCGGGGGCGCGCAGTAGGGAGGCATCTCGGACGCGGATCAGCTTCCCGGAGAGAATCAGCGGGTGACATTGATGGAGAGCCCCTCACACCCGGGCGAAGTGCTTGCGGAGCTGTATCTGGACCCGCTCGGCATGAGCGTGATCACGCTCGCCAGGCGCCTGAACGTGCCCCGGACACGAATCGAGCGGCTGGTCAGGGGAGAGACCGCATTGACGATCGATACCGCGATGAGGCTCTCGAAGTTCTTCGGCAACACTGCGGAGTTCTGGGTGAACCTGCAGCGGGCGTATGACCTCGCCCACGCCCGGAGGACAGCCGACCTGTCGGACATCACCCCGCTGGACGCGGCGTAACGCCGCCAGCGACGATGGAACTCCCCGACCCGCGAAACGCCGGCATCCTGGTCTCGATCAACGGCGAGCTGAAACCCCGCTCGGAAGCGAAGGTCTCGGTTTTCGACAGTTCGGTGCAGGGTGGCGACGCGGTCTGGGAGGGTCTCCGCGTCTATCGGGGGCGGGTCGCCGACCTCGACCGGCACCTGGACCGGCTGTTCGGGTCGGCGCACGCGATGGCCTTTCGGGAGGTGCCGGCGCGGGAAACGGTGCGGGCGGCTCTCTTCGAGACCCTGCGCGCCAACGGCATGACGGACGGCGTCCACGTCCGCCTGACGCTCTCGCGCGGGGAGAAGGTGACCTCGGGGATGAGCCCCGAGTGGAACCAATCCGGCTGCACGCTCATCGTGCTGCCCGAGTGGAAGCCGCTCGCGTACGACCCCGAGGGCATCCGCCTGATCACGTCGTCGATCCGCCGGAACAGCCCGCAGTGCGTCGACTCGAAGATCCACCACGCGAACCTGATCAACAACATCCTGGCCAAGATCGAGGCCAATCACGCCGGCGTGGACGACGCCCTCATGCTGGACCTGAACGGCTTCGTCTCCGAGACGAACGCCACGAACGTCTTCTTTGTCCGGAACGGCGCGCTCCAGACGCCGCACGCCGATAGCTGCCTGCCCGGAGTCACCCGGGCCACCGTGATCGAGGCGGCCGGAGACGACGGTCTTGAGGTGGTGGAGAAGAACCTCTCGCTGACGGACGTCTATACCGCCGGCGAGATGTTCACGACCGGCACCGCCGGCGCGCTGACGCCGGTCCTCGAGGTGGACGGACGGCGGATCGGCACTGGATCACGCGGCCCGCTGACCGAGCGGCTACAGCGACTGCACCGGGAGCGCGCCTACGCTGACGGCGCGCCGATCGGGCAGGAGTAGGGGCTGGACGGCAACAGCGCCGGGCGCTTCGCGCCACGACCGGCCAGCCCGGTTCGCGCTCCCCGAACTCCGGTCCGCACAACCCTCGAACGCGGCTAAACTCCGCCGCCCTCCCATGCGGAATCCCGCAGGCAGCGAAGTCCTCGCGTCGCGCGACGGCCCGCTGTTCCTTCTCACGCTGAACCGTCCCGATCGGCTGAACGCGGTGAGCCTCAGGCTGTACGAGCGCCTGGCCGCCGAACTCGAGGAGGCGAACCGGGATCCGGAGATCCGCGCGGCGGTCCTGACCGGGCGGGGACGCGCCTTTTGCGCCGGGGCGGACCTCAAGGCGCACCGCGACGCTCCGCCGGACCCCGAGGCGCGGCGCCGGTACACGGCCGCCGGCCAGCGCGCCAACCGCCTGCTGCAGACCATCGGCGTCCCGGTGGTCGCCGCGGTGAACGGGCCCGCCGTCGGGGCCGGACTCGAACTCGCGCTATCCGCCGATTTCGCGGTGGCGGCCGAGGATGCGCGTCTGCGTCTTCCCGAAATAGCGCTCGGCACCTTCGTGGGTGGAGGCGCGATCTACACGGTCGTCGAACGGGTGGGTGCGCTCCGGGCGCGGGAGATCATCCTTCTCGGCGACTTCTTCACCGGCAGCGAGGCGGCGGCGATGGGTCTGGTGAACCGGGCGGTTCCAACCGCCGAGGTCCTTCCCGAGGCGCGAAAGCTCGCCGCACGGCTGGCCCGGCGGGCGCCGATTCCCGTGGCGGCCGCGAAACGACTCTTGCGCGAGGCTTCCTCGCTGTCGCGCGAGGAGGCGATGGAGCGCGAGCGGGCCGCCCTCGAGGAGATCTTCGGGACCGCGGACTGGCGGGAGGGTCTCGCCGCCTTTCACGAAGGCCGGGTGGCCCGTTTCCGGGGGGCGTGATGCTTCCGGTCCCCGCGCCGGGGCCAGCGACACCCACTCCCGTCGGCGCCCCGCCCTGGCTGCCCTCGGGGAGGGCAACCGGACGCGGCCTCGGCGCGATCTTCGAGCCGCGCTCCATCGCGATCGTGGGCGCGAGCGCGAATCCCGAGAAACGAGGACACCACATCCTCCGCTCGCTCGGGGAGTCCGGTTACGCGGGCCGGGTCTACGCGGTGAACCGAACCGGGGGCCCGATCCTCGGTCACGAAGCGTTCGGCTCGGTCAGCGAACTTCCCGAAGCGGTGGACCTCGCGGTGCTTTCCCTGCCGGCGGCGGCCACCCCCGAGGTGATCCGGGAGTGCGGCCAGCGCGGGATCGCGGGCGCCGTCGTGCTGGCGGTGGGATTCGGGGAGGCCGGTCCCGAAGGCGCGCGGCTGGAAGCCGAACTCCGCCGAGCCGCCGTCGAAGCGGAGATCCGCGTGGTGGGGCCCAACACCTCGGGTCTGCTCAACCTTGCCCACGGAATCAACCTGATCGGGGCTCGCGGAATCCGTCCGGGAAGGATCGCGCTCCTGTCCCAGTCCGGAAACATCGTCCTGGGACTCATGAACGGGTTGAGCGCCGCGTCCCGACTCGGGGTCTCGGTGTGCTGCGGGCTCGGGAACGAGGTGGACGTGGGGTTCGGAGAGGTCCTCGAGTTCCTCGGTAGCGACCCGGAAACCCGTGCGGTGGTCGTTCACCTGGAGGGGACCAAGGACGCGCGCCGGTTCCTCTCGGCGGCGGCCGCGATCACTCCGCACAAACCGGTGATCGTTCTGAAGACCGGCCGGACCGCCCCCGGAGCGCGCTCCGCGTTGTCCCACACCGGAGCGATCGCCGGGCCGTACGAGCGGCTGCGCGCGGGGTTCCGGCAGGCGGGAGTGGTGGAGGTGACGCGGTCGGACGAGTTGCTGCCGGTGGCCGAGGCCCTCGCGGCGCAGCCCGCCGCACCACCCGGATCCGGAATCGGAATCCTGTCGGACGGTGGGGGGCAGAGTACCCTGGCGGTGGACGCTCTGTCGGAACTCGGGGCGCCACTCGCGGAACTCGCACCCGGAACTTCGGCGGCGCTGCGTTCGCTCCTGGGGCCGGCCGCAGCGGTCCGGACCCCGGTCGACGTCGCGGGAGCCGGAGACACCAACCCCGGGGTCTTCCCACGGGCCCTCGAAGTGCTCGCGGCCGACCCGGCGGTGGGCGCCGTGCTGGTGGTCGGGATCTTCGGCGGCTATGCCCTGCGGTTTTCGGACACCCTCGCACCCGCCGAGGCCGCGGCCGCACGAGCGATCTCGGAGACCATGAGGAGGCTCGGAAAGGGATTGGTGCTCCATTCCCAGTACGCGTGTCACCCGAGCGAACCGCTCGATCTCCTCCGCGACGCGCATGTCCCGGTGATCGAGTCCCTTGACGCCGCCTGCCGGGCCACCGCGGAACTCCACCGGCGGGGAGCCCCCGGAGCGCGGCGCGGCTTTGGAAAATCCGGCTTCGGGGACCCCCGTGAGGGCGCGGCTTCGCATCCGGTGATCGCCGCCGCGCGAGCCGAAGGCCGGGTCGCGCTGACCGAAACCGAATCGCGGGCCCTGCTCGAGGACGCGGATCTCGGCTTCGGGCCCATGGAAGTGGCGCGGAGCCCGGCCGAGGCCGCTTCGGCCGCGGTTCGGGCCGGACGCCCGGTAGCACTCAAACTCCTCTCGCGTTACGTCGTACACAAATCGGATGCCGGCGGAGTGGCTCTGGAAATCGCGGCGAGCGACGGCGGCCGGGCCGCCGCGGCCGCCTTCGAGCGCATAGCGGAGAGCGCCCGAGGCTACGCATTGGCTCACGCCTTCCCGGAGGAGGCGATTGCCGTCACGGTTTCACCGATGCTCCCGGTCCCGGTCCTTGAACTACTGGTGGGAGCGGTCCGCGATCCGGAGCTCGGCCCGGCGCTGACGCTTGCCGCCGGCGGCGTCTTCGCCGAACTGCTCGCCGACGCCACCCACCGCGTCCTGCCGACCTCCGCCTCCGAGATCGACGCGGCCCTCAGGGAACTGACGGCTTCGCCCCTGCTCGACGGGGCGCGGGGCCGCCCCGCCGTCTCGCGGACCCGCATCGTGAAGGCCGCCGCGGCCGTGGGCGACTGCTTGCTCCGCTACCCGGAGGTCGCGGAGGTCGAGGTAAACCCGCTGTTCGTCTATCCGGACCGGGTCGCCGCAGTTGACGCTCGGGTGGTGCTGCGCCCCGCGTCCGCGGAAGGGTTTCGAGGCGCCGGCGTCCGGAATCCCTCGCGGTAGGCCACACGCGGTCCTGCAGCGGTCTGGCGCCCTGGACGCCGGCGCCCGCAGCCTCCTCAGAAGCCCTTGGCGAGGCCGAGGCGGCGGGGGTCGGTGACCCCGTGGAGCTTGCCGGTGTCCGGGTCGCGCCAGACGATCTGCATCGAGCCGGTGTGCCAGTTGTAGGGCCCGAGGTCCTGGATCCGGATGCCGCGGGCCTTGAGGCCCTTCCGAACCTCGTCCGTAATCCGGGACTCGATCGCGAGCACCTGCTCGCCGCCGCGGAAGGCGAAGAAGCGCGGCGCGTCGGCGGCGTCGCCGGGCGTCATCCCGAAGTCGATGATGTTCACCAGCACCTGGGTGACGGGCTGGGGCGGCACCCCCGGCGAGCCGAGCGAGAGCCAGGGCACGCCGTCCTTCGCGACGATGGTCCCGGTGCTGTTCGGGCTGACGCGCCGGCCGGGTCCAACCGTCCGGCCGGGGAAGCCGCTGCCGGTCGCCCGCACCCCGTCGAGGAAGACTCCCGGCGCGCCGCCGTGGCCGGTGTGGAGCGAGGTGATCCAGTTGCCCTCGGCGTCCACGATGACGTTGTGGTTGCTCTCGTCCACCATCGGCGGCGCGTCCGCCGAGCGCGCGATCCGCACCGGTTCCGGACGGCGGAGCGCCGCGGTGGCGGCGGGCGGCGTCAGGTCCACTCCCGGCACGACCATCGTGGTCCGCACGAAGTCCGCTCCGAACTTCGCGTAGTCCTTCGACAGCCACACTTCGATCGGGATCTGGAACGCCAGCGGGTCGGTGACCCCGTAGCGCATGTCGGTCTCCACCCGGCCGAGCGTGCGGGTGAGGATCTCGAGGGTGTCCACCGACTCGGCGTAGTGGCCCATGCCCGCGAGGTCGAAGTTCTCGAGGATGTTCAGGTTGTAGCCGATCTGGATGCCGCCCTTCTTCGGCGGAGACTCGCTGAGGACCTCGTAGCCGCGGTAGGTGGAACGGACGGGGTCCGACCACCGCACCTCGAACGCCCCCATGTCCTCGAGGCTCACGCAATAGCCCTTCGCGCGGGACTTCTCGACGAACTTCCGGCCCCAGGCGCCGGTGTAGAGGTAGTCCGCTCCTTCGGAAGCGATCCCTCGTAGCGTCTTCGCCATCGCCGGCATCTTCCAGAGGTGCCCCACGGGGACGAGATGGCCGTCCGGCATGTAGTGCGCCCGCGCCTCGTCGTTCTGCTGGATGAGGTCGCCGGTCTCCCAACTGTTGTAGTTGTTCGCGTACATGAAGGAGGTAACCAGCACCCCTTCGTCCGCCGCCTTGATGGCCGGTTCGAGGTACTCGGCCCACGCCTTCGTCCCGAAGCGGTCGGCCAGCGCGCCGAGGCCCGCGACCTTGCCCCCGATGGCGACCTGGGAGGGATCGCCCTCGCCGCAGCGGCCGGCGAGCGGCCGCTCCGAGTAGGACTCGAAGACGGTGTAGTCACCGGTTGACGCGTCGTAGTAAAGGCCGCCCATGGCGCCGAAGAGGCTCACCTGGTGGTAGTCCACAACGTTTTGGAGGAAGACCGCGGTGACGAAAGCGTCGATGGCGTTCCCGCCGTTCCGGAGCACTTCGAGCGCGGTCTCGGTGACGATGGGGAGCTGGGTGCTCACCATCACCGAGTCGCCGACCGACTCCGCCTTCGGCCCCTGGTTGTAGAGGGCGTCGCGCGCGTCGGGCGGGTTCTGGCCGGACGCCAGGGCGGCGGCCAGCAGGCACGTCGTTAATGTGAGAAATCGCATGGTCAAACCTCTGCGCCATCGCCGCTGATCGGCGGCGCGCGGGTTTCGCGGCCCTGGCGGGCCGCGATGCCGGCCGGAGGCCGGCGCTCCGAAGCGGCGTACTTGTGCACGGGCGGTCAGTAGCCGACGACGACGCCGAGACGCCGTGGGTCCGTGGCCCCGTGGAGCTTGCCGTCGTCACCGCGCCAGATGATCTGCATCGAGCCGGTGTGCCAGTTGTAGGCGCCGAGGTCGGTGATCCCGATCCCGCTCTTCTTCAGGCCCGCGCGGACCGCGTCGGAGATGCGGGACTCGATCTGAACGCCGCGTTCGCCCCCCCGGAAGGCCCAGAAGCGCGGCGCGTCGGCCGCGTCCTTCGGGTGCATGCCGTAGTCGATGATGTTCACGAGCACCTCGGTGACCGGCTGCGGCGGCGAACCCGGGGTCCCCATGGCGAGCCAGGGCTTGCCGTCCTTCGCCACGATGATCCCGGTGATCGGCAGCACCAGGCGGCGGCCGGGACCCGCGGTGGCGGCGCGCGCGGTGCTCCCCGTCGCCCGCACCCCGTCGATGAAGATGCCCGGCGCCCCGCCGTGCCCCGTGTGGAGCATGGACACCCAGTTGCCGTGCGAGTCCACGATGACGTTGTGGTTGCTCCCGAGATCCGCGGTGTCCGCCCCGCCGGCGCCCGGCGGGAAGAGCGAGGCCGTCATGTCGGGGGTCTCGCTGTTCGAGAGGTCCACGCCGTCGAGCAGCATCGTGTTCTCGACGAAGGTGGCCCCCAGTTTTCCGTACTCGTCGGAGAGCCAGAGATCCGTGGGCATCTTGAAGTTGAGCGGGTCCTTGATGACCCAGCGCGTCTCGTCGGAGACCCGGCCGAAGGCCCGGATCATGATCTCGAGCGCCTCGGGGGACTCGCTGTAGTGCCCCATGCCCTTCAGGTCGAAGTTCTCGAGGATCTTGAGGTTGCTCCCCACGATGACCCCACCCGTGTCGGGCGGCGGCGAACCGTAGAAATCAAGCCCGCGGTACGTGAACTTCGTCGGGTCGTCCCAGTGCGGCTTGTACTCCGCCATGTCCTGCATGCTGACCGCGAAGCCCTTCGCGTTCGCGGCCTTCACGAACTTCTCGGCCCAGGCCCCGGTGTACATGTAGTCGGCGCCCTCGGAAGCGACCATCTTGAGGTGCTCGGCGAGCGCCGGCCGCTTCCAGCGCTCGCCCACCGGCACCAGGTGGCCGTTCGCCATGTAGGCCTCGCGCGCCTCGGGGTTCTTGACGAGGTCCCCCTGCTCCATCAGGTTGTAGTTGATGCCGTACATGAACGAGGTGACGATGGCGCCTTCCGTGGCCGAGGCGATGGCCGGCTGCAGGTACTGCGACCACTCCATCGTCCCGCTGCCGTAGCGCTCCGCGATCGCTTCGAGGCCGCGCACCACGCCGCCGATGGCGACCTTGGAGACGTCGCCGTGGTCGTGGCGGTCGGCGCGCGGGCGCTCCGAGACCGCGTTCAGCGACCAGTAGGTGTCTGTGGCCGCGTCGTAGCCGATGACGGACATCGAGCCGAAGTGCGAGACCTGGTGGAAGTCCTGGACGTGCTGGACGAAGACGGCGGTCACCATGGCGTCCACCGCGTTGCCGCCGTCCCTCAAGACCTCGAGCGCCGCGTTGCTGACCACCGGAAGCTGGGTGGCCACCATGACCGAGTCGCCGGTGACGGTCGGCTTCGGTCCCTGGTTCAGTTGCGGATCGGGTCCGTTCTGCGCCATCCCGGTGGTTGCGAGAGCCAGCGCCCCCGCGACGACCAGGAATCGAATGAATGTAGAGCTTGTTCTCATCATGCTCCTCCCCTGTTGTGTTCAGTGTCCAGCGGCATGTCCGAGCCGTCTCGGGTCGCTGACCCCGTAAAGCTTTCCGTCGTCACCGCGCCAGATGATCTGTATCGAGCCGGTGTGCCAGTTGTAGTCGCCGAGTTCCTCCATCGCGATGCCGCTTCGCGCCATCCCCCGCCGGACCTCGTCGGAGATCCGCGATTCGATGCGGAGCACCCGCCGCTCGGTCTGTCCGTAGAGGAACGCCCAGAAGCGCGGCGCGTCGGCCGCGTCCTTCGGATGCATGCCGAAGTCGAGGATGTTCACGAGCACCTCGGTCACCGGCTGTGGCGGGAACCCCGGCGTTCCGAGCGAGAGCCAGGGCTTGCCGTCCTTCATCACGAAGACCCCGGTGACCTCGGCGAGGATGCGGCGACCCGGACCCATCGTCTCGGCCTTCACCCCGCTGCCGGTGGCCCGGACCCCATCGATGAAGATCCCCGGGGCGCCGCCGTGTCCGGTGTGTAGCGAACTGATCCAGTTCCCCTCGGCGTCAACGATCACGTTGTGGTTGCTGCCGAGGGTCATCGCGGCGGCGACGTTCGTTCCGCCCGCCTCCCTCTCCATCATGGCCGTCAGGTCCACCCCCGGCTGCGGCATCGTCTGCCGGACGAATTCGGCGCTCAGCCGCGCGTACTCCTTCGAGTTCCAGAGCTCGTAGGGGTTCCGGTAGGCGGCCGGGTCCTGGATGGACCACTTCATGTCGGACTCGACCTTGCCGAAGCTCCGGACCATGATCTCGAGGGTCTCCGGGGACTCGGCGAAGTGCCCGGTCTCCGTGAGATCGAACTGCTCCAGCACGTTCAGGTTCTGCCCGACCAGGAGCCCGCCCTTGTTGGGAGGCGGCTCGACCAGGATCTCGTGGCCCCGGTAGGTGAAGCGGGCCGGCTCGAACCAGCGCGTCTCGTACTCGGCGAGGTCCTCGAGCGTGACGCAGAAACCGCGCCGCGTCGCCTGTTCCACGAACTTCGTCGCCCACTCGCCCTGGTAGAGATGATCGGCGCCGTGCTCGGCGACCGCCCGGAGAGTCGCGGCGAGGGCCGGCATCTTCCAGGTCCCGCCGACCGGGACCAGGTGGCCGTCGGGCAGGTAGAACGCGCGCGCTTCCTCGTTCCGCTGGATCAGGTCCCCGTTCTCCCAGAGGCTGTAGTTGTTCGCGTACTGGAAGTTCGTGACCAGGACGCCGTCTTCCGCGGCAGCGATCGCAGGTTCCAGGTAGCCCGCCCAGGGTTTCGTCCCGAAGCGGTCGGCGAGCGACTCGAGCCCGCGCACCGTGCCGCCGATGGCCAGCCGGCCCACCCGCTTGCCGTCCCCGCAGCGGTCGGCCCGCGGCCGTGCCGAGAAGGCATTGAACGCGTAGGTCGTCCCGGTGGCCGCCTCGTAGTAGAGGCCGGACATCGCCCCGAAGTGCGAGACCTGGTGGTAGTCCTCGACGTGCTGGAGGAAGACGGCGGTGACGAACGCGTCCACCGCGTTCCCGCCGTCCTCCAGCACCCGGACCGCCGCCCGGGTCACGTTCGGGAGCTGGGTCGCGACCATCCCGCCGTCGGAGGTAGCCACGGCTTTCGGCCCCTGGTTCAGCAGCGGATCGCGGGAACCGCCCGTCTGGGCGAGCGCCGGCGCCGATGCGGCCAGCAACACGGCGAGCGCCAGGCCGCCGGGAAGCGCGTCTTTCATTCGGCTCTCCTGTCTCAGTTCGTCGGTCTCGCGAACAGGTCCCGGACCTCGTCGTCGTGGCCGGTCATCTCCCAGCGGATGAGCGAGATCGGGATCCAACCGGAAGCGAGGAACTCGTCGTGGAACTCCTTCAGGTCGAACTCGTCGCCGAGCTGCAGTGCCCTGTCCATGAGGAGTTCCTCGATCTGGAGCTTCCCCATCTGGTAGGCGATCCCCGAACCCGGGGTCTTCAGATAGATCTCGGCGTCCACCCGGGCCACGTCCTGGTCCATGAAGGGCGTGTTGTCCGCCATGAAATCCACCGCCTGCTGGACGGTGAATTCGTTCGTGTGCATCAGGGCTTCGGCCCCGTTCCGCACCGCCCGGGCGATCTGGAAGATGTAGTAGAGCTCGCGGGTGCGCGGCAGCTCGTCGAGGAACCCGGCCTGGAGCATCATCTCCTCGAGATAGAAGGCCCACCCCTCGATGCGGCCGCGGTCGCGGTAGGCGCCGCGGATCGAGGAGCGGTTCGGCCCCGGTTCCCGGCTCCGGAGCAGGCCGTCGAAGCGGTGGCCCGGGATCACCGCGTGCACATGGTCGGGCCGCGGGTCGCGGTACTGGACCTCCTCCCAGAAGTTCCGCCGGCCGCCCTCGCGGACGATCCAGGGCACGTTCGTGCCGAACTCCCCGACGTAGTCCGGGATGGTGAGGATGTCCTGGTCCACCAGGAACTTCCGGACGTGCTCGTCGGCCTCCTCGATCCGCCGGGCGTAGTCCTCGGCGCTCGGCGCGGGGTCCACCGTCGGGAGACCCCGGTTCCTGTTGCGCTCGAGTTCGAGGAAGGCCCAGGACCGGTGGAGTTCGCGGTCGCCGATCCGGTTCACGTCGTCCCAGTCGAAGGGCATCATGGCGACGTGCTTCAGGTACCAGTCGTAGTGCCCGCGTCCGAGCCCGGAGGGCGCGTCCATCCGCTCCCGGTTCCCGGTGAGCCAGGCGTGGAACTCTCCGACCGCCGCCTGCGCCTCCCGCGCCGGGGGCAGGAGTTCGGGGTGGTGCGTTTCGAGCTGCGCGACCAGGTCTTCGTACCAGGCGATGGTCCCGGCGGGGGGGACCTCCCGGTAGGGATGGCCGTGGCCGACGCCGTCGGCGGTCACCAGGTTCCTCAGCGCCAGCATCGTCAACTCGCCGCCGGCATCCGTGAGGTTCTCGCGGGCGAGGGACAGGAACGCGGGCACCCCGCCCAGTTGCATCTCGAGCCGGGCGATTTCCTCCCCGGCGAGCGGGAAGTCGTGGAAGGCGAGCCGCTGCACGGTGTCCACGTAGGTCCCGGGATCGCGCGCCCAGGGACGGCGCACCCGCAGGTCGTAATCGAGACGGTTCAGCCGCGCCCGCACCAGGAGGTAGTCCACCTGCCGCGGGACCGGCCAGCCGGCCGGATCGATGGCGCCGAGGCGGTCCGCGAAGCCGTCGAGCCCGGCCCGCTGCCGCTCGATGGTCTCCGGGCGGTAGTCCGGAAGGCCGTCCTCCATGGCCGGACGATCGAACTCGAGGAACTCGTCGTGGAGGGCCACCAGCGTCCCGTAGTGCCCGGCGCCGCCGGCCACGCCGCACGCGGTGGCTGCGACGGCGAGCGGAAGGGCGAGAACGGATCGACGCTTCATCGGAAGCCCTCCGTGGTGGGGGCGGCCGACGGCATATGGGTCCGCAGGAACTCCATGAAGTCGGCGGGAGGTTGCGTACCCAGCTCGCGGGCGGCCACGACGTGCTGCCAGGCCGCCTCGTAGTCGTTCGCTCCGGCAAGAGCCATCGCCAGGTCCAGCTGGACCGGGCCGGATTCCGGCCGGACCGCCAGGGACGCCCGGTAGTGCCCGATGGCGTCCGCGGCGCTCCCCTGCCGCGCCAGGATCTGGCCGAGCTGATGGTGGGCGATCGGGTTTTCCGGATCGGCCTCGACGGCGCGCCGGTAGAGCGGTACCGCTTCTGCGATCCGGTCCTGGCGCGCCAGCACGTTCGCCAGGTTGGTCAAAGTGCCGCTGTGGTCCGGCCAGGTTTCGAGGGCGGTGCGGTACTCCGCCTCGGCCTCGTCCAGCCGGCCCTGGTTCAGGAACATGTTGCCCAGGTTGAAGCGGGCCTCGGCCTTTTCCGGCGCGATCTCGAGCGTCCGCCGGTAGCGCCGGATCGCCTCGTCGGTTCGTCCCAGCCGGGCGAGCAGGTTCCCCAGGTTGAAGTGGCCGTTCGCGTCCTCGGGGTGCGCCTCCAGCAGCGTGCGATAGAGCGACTCGGCCTTCGTCTGGTTGCCCAGCGAGTCGGCGACCGACGCCCGGCGGTGGTAGCCGATGACCGAAACGCCCTCCTCCACGACCTCGTTCATGAAGGGGTCGTGGTGGAGCAGCTCACCGTCGAGTCGCCCCACCCGCTGGGCCGCGCTCCCGGCCGCGTCCATGTCGCCCAGACCCCGGTACGCCTGCACCAGCAGGACGTGGGGGGCACGCGCCCGCGGTTGCAGCGCCGCGACGCGTTCGAGGTGGCGGCGACTCGCCTCCAGGTCTCCGGCGGCCAGCGCGAGGCGGCCCAGCCCGAGCTCGCAGGGGGCGCAGCGCGGATCCAGCCTGACGGCCTTCCGGTAGTGCTCCCGCGCCGTTACGGCCTCGCCGGCCTGTTCCAGCAGCTCCGCCCGCAGCAGTTGGCCGGGCGCGTACCCCGGCAAGAGCGCGACGGCCCGCTCCGAAGCATCGAGCGCGGTCGCCGGGTCGGGAGTCTTCGCGGCGCGCGCCAGCAGGTAGGGCCAGCGCGGCTCGCCGGGGTCCAGCTCGACGGCGCGCTGGTAGGCCGCCGCCGCGGCCGCCTCGCGCTCGTGCGCGAGCAGGACGGACCCGAGCCGGCCCCACGCGGCCCCCGAGCGCGGGTCCGCGGCAACCGCCTGCCGCGCCTCCTCGACCTTCGCGCGCACCCGCTCGTCCCGCTCGGAGGCGGAGGACCCGGGGACCTCCGCCAGATCGAGAGAGGGAGGAAACGCCAGCCGGGCCAGGAGGAGACCTCCGAGCAGGGCCGCGGCGGCCGCGGCCCATGGGCGCAGGCGCAGCGGCCGGCGGGTCTTTTCTCCCTGCCCAGCGGGCAGCGGTGCCGGTCCGGAGGCCGGCGCTCCCGGTCGGCGGCGTTTCCTGGTCTTGCTCACAGGGACTGCGACGCCAGTGTATGGACTGGCGCCGGCGGTGGAGGACGGCGCCGAAGCGCCGCCCTCGCGCCCGTTCCTAGAACTGGAACCGGACCCCGATCCGCAGGATGCGGGGCGGCTCGATTCTGGCCGGCACCAGGAAGCGGTTCGCCAGGCCGTAACGGAGCGACTGCACGGCCGTGGTCCGGTTGATGTTCGTCAGGTTGAAGACGTCGGCGATGACCCCGATGCGCATGTTGTCCCGGAACGGGAACTGCTTCTCGATCCGGAGGTCCACCTTGTTCCGGAAGTCGTGGCGGTAGGTGCCCCGCTGCACGCCGGCAACGTCCACGAAGCTCTCCACCACCATTCCCGGCACGTCGTCCCGGAAGAAGCGCACCGTATAGGCGCCGAGCGCCGGATCCGGAGCGAAGTTCTCGGGCGGCTTCAGCGGGAAGCCCGTTACCCCCTGGTAGTAGGCGCTCGCCACGATGTCGAACGGCAGCGTGTAGGTGGCCTGGAGCTTGAACTGGTAGGTCGCATCCAGGTCCAGCTTCCCCTCGGCGTTGATGAGCGTGTTGGGGTTGTCGTAGATGGCGTGGCCGCCCCAGGTGGAGCCGTAGCTGTTGCCGATGTTCCCCACGGCTTCGGAGACGTTGAGGGCGGCCATCAACTGCCAGCCGTCCTGCCAGCGGCGGCGCACCACGAACTCGACGCCGTTGTAGTCGCGGAAGAGCGGTCCGTCCTGCCCCGGGTTTGTCAGGAAGCGCACCCGGCCGGAACCCTGGAACTCAGGCTTGAGCGCGTAGATCGTCATCGGCGAGTTGTCGATGGGGTTCGTGACCGAGAGCGCGTTGTAGGCCCCGAAGGGGGTCCCGTCCGCCCCGAGCCGGCCCACGTCCACCGTCTCCATGATGTCCTTCTCGCGCTTGAAGATCCCAGACACCGAGACGACCAGGTTGTTCTCGAGCTGGTGCTCGACGCCGACGTGGAACGAGTCCACGTACGCGTTCTTCAGGTTCGGATCGGCGCTGCTGGTGTTCGGCTGGATGGCGTTGGAAATCAGCTCGCCCTGTTCCCCGTCCTGGAACACGAGGTCGCCGTTCAGGTCGAACCACTCGTACTCGTGGTGTCCACCGGACCGCGGCAGGATGATCAGGGTGTCCTGGTTCAGGAGCGGCTTGTAGTACTTCCCGTAACTGGCCTTGACCGAGGTTCGGCCCTCGTCGCCCAGCGCCCACACGATGCCGGCGCGGGGCGAGAGGGAGTTGAACCCGATGAGGTCGCGGGTCTCGTCGAGAAAGACCTCGGGGAACCAGCGGCCGCCACCCGAACTCTGCCGCGGGTACCAGCCCTCGGTGGTCTCCCAGCGCAGACCCAGGTTCACGGTGAGCGCCTCGCCAATCGTCCACTGGTCCTGTGCGAAGAGAGCTACGCGGCCGATATTGGTCTGCTGCAGGTTGATCGGGTAGTTCATGAGGCGGACGCGGTAGGCCTCGCCGTTCAGCAGCCGCTGCTGCACGTCTTCCCCGTTCGGATAGAAGAACTCCCGCTTGAAGGGGGAGTGCTCCCAATAGACCCCGGTCTTGAACTCGTGGGAGCCGCCGAGGCCCGTCCGGAAGTGGGAGAGGGTCAGGTGGGCCTGACGGATATCCCGCGCCAGCGTGTTGCCGACGCCGCCGGTGAGGCCGCCGAAGGACTCCCCGGTGCCGATGTCCGTGTAGCCGACCGTGAAGTTCTCATTGTTCGGGTATTCCTGGTTGAACGACTTCCACACCCCGTTGTACCGGGCCTCGATGATCGTGTCCTGGCCGATGAGCTGGGTCGCCTGCAGGTTCACGATCCGCTGGTTCCGGAAGAAGATGTTCCAGGTCTCGGGGTGGTCGGCGTTCGAGAAACTGGTGACGTTGCCCGGCCACTTGTCCTGGTCACGGGTCGTGAAGGAGCCGCTGAACCGGGTGTTCGGGCCCATCTGGGTGGTCAGCTTGAAGAAGGAGTGGGTCTGGTTCGTCTCGAAGGGCTGGGTGGGCAGGAAGGGCTCCTGCTGCTCCACTTCGACGCGCCGGAGATTGCCGAAGAACCAGGCGCGGTCGCGCACGATGGGCCCGCCAAGGGTGCCGCCGTACTCCTGGTTCTTGATGTTGCTGGTCGCCGCCGGAAGGTCTTCCTCGAGCTCGGGGGTCAGGTTGTTCCATTCCGTCTGCTCGCCCTGGTAGTAGCCGTTGAGCGTTCCGGAGAACTCGTTGCCGCCGGACTTGGTGACGAAGTTGAACACCCCGCCCATGGAGAGTCCGAACTCCGCCGAGATGCCGCCGGTGGTGACCTGGACTTCCTCGATCATGTCGATCGGGATCTCGGTGGAGATGTAGCCGACCGTGGTGTCGTTCATCCCCGCCCCGTCGATGTTGAACAGGTTGTCACGGGGCGAACTCCCGTGGACCGTCTGCGCCGGGGTGAAGGAGTACTCGCTGTCGAGGACGCCCGGCATCGACACCAGGAGGTCCGAATAGGTGCGCCCGAGCGGGATGTTCTCGATGAGGTCCACGTCCATGGTGCGCATCGCCTGGTTGCTTCGCACATCCACCAGCGGCGCTTCGCCGATGACGGTCACCATTTCCTCGACCCCGGAGGGGGAGAGGGTGGCGTCGAGCCCGATGTCGGTTCCGGCGTTCACCACCACGCCTTCGAAGGTCACGGTCTGGAACCCCGCGAGCTCGACGGTCACCGTGTAGGTGCCGGGCGAGAGCAGCGGGACGCGGTAGTCGCCCCGGGCCCCGGTGACCCGGGTCTCGGTCTGGATGTGCGACGGGCTCGAGAGGGTCACCGTGGCGCCCGGGATCGCGAGCCCCTGGTCGTCGGTGACCTCGCCGTAGATCGTTCCGGTCAACTCCTGCGTGAAAGCGGTTCCCGCCCCCAGCAGGAGCGCGACGCCCAGAACCAGCGCCGGACACGGCCTACTGGCCGTAAATCGTTGCAGCGTCATGTTGTTTTGCCCTCCTGTGGGGATGTGGGGGAACGGACGACTACCGGCGCGGCGGGGCGGTGCGTACGCACCTCCGCCCCACGCTACGCCGGGGAAAGCTGCGGGAAGCAGCTGAGTGGGGGTTTACCGCGCGCAGGGAGAATCCGGCATCGGTACACACGGATCGGATCGTCCGCATCGGCATGCCGTCTCCCTTGCCAGAGGCATCTGCCAGCGAAACCCATCAGACCGCCCGCCCGCATCCGCCGTCAAACGCGACGCCGGAATCCAAGTCATTGAAAAACCTGGTTTTAATGGTGATTGTAACGCAAGTGCAATGGTTTCGTCACAAACTTGTAATCAAAAGACGCCCGGTCTTCGTATAGAGGGCCGGGTGGCAGGTCGCTCAGGGGTCCGTGGCCACGGGTTCCCTCCCGAGGTGGCGCTCGAAGAAGTCGGCGCTCCGGCGGAAGACCTCCAGCCAGTTCTCGTGGCGGAGGAAGCCGTGGACCTCGTCGGGGAAGATCAGGAGTTCGTGCTCGACGCCGAGTTCCCGCAGCTTCTCCACCAGCTCGACGGTCTCGTTGAAGGGCACGTTCCGGTCGTCGTCCCCGTGGACGAGCAGCACCGGGGACCGCCAGCCGTCCACGGTGGCGAGCGGTGAGGACTCGAACGCCAGCCGCGCCGCCTCCGGGTGGTGGTCCGGTTCGTAGCTCGGATTGAAACCCTGGATGGTGCGGTTCCAGTCGTGGACGCCGTGGATGTCCACCCCGGCGGCGAAGAGATCCGACGCCCGGGAGAGTCCCATGGCGGTCAGGTAGCCGCCGTAGGAACCGCCCCAGAGCCCGATCCGGTCTCCGTCCACCGCGGGCATGTCGGCGAGGGTTCGCCCCGCCCCGAGCACGTCCTGGTGCTCGGCGCCGCCGCTCGCGCCGTAGCCCGTCGCCTCGCGGAACTCCATGCCGTAACCCGTGCCGCTCCGGAAGTTCACCGAGATCACCGTGAACCCGCGGCTCGCCAGGTACTGGTGGAAGGCGTAGCAGTTCGAGTAGTACCCCATGTAGTGCCAGCCGAGCAGCATCTGCCGGCGCGAGCCGCCGTGCAGGAAGAGGACGCCGGGGCCGGGGGTTTCCGACCCGGCCGCGGGCCGGAAGAGCTGGCCGTGGATCTTCATGCCGTCGGCGGAGGCGAAGACCACCGGTTCCGGATCCACCATGTGCTCGAGCGGGAAATCGGCCGGGAAGGCGTCCGGCGCGAGGGCGCGCGCCTCACCGGCGGCCTGGACCATCGGCTGGAGCGGGCGGCGCCCGTCGCCCCCGAGGAAAGCGACCCCTCCCTGGACGGCGACCGGCAGCGTTTCGACGCCGGTCCCCGAGGTCAGGGCCTCGGCGGCCGATCCCGCGGTGAGGCGCCAGAGGTGGCGGCGGTCGATGTCTCCCTGGTTGGTGGCGGCGATCAGGCCCCCCTGCCCGTCCCTGACCGCGTACTCGGTCTCGAAGGTCCCGGAGGTCAGCGCCTCCGGCTCCCCGCCCATGGCCGACACGGCGTAGAAGTGACGGTAGCCGGTGCGCTCCCAGGGAAAGAGGATGCGGCCGTCATCCGTCCAGTGGAGCTGGTCGGCGGAGGCGGTGCCGGAGAAGACGCTTCCCCTCCCGGGCTCCGCGCGGAAGACCTCCCGGCTGGTACCGGGGTTGTCGAGGGAAGCCACCCGGATGCTCCAGGGAGGGCCCTCCCGGTTCGGAACGAACATGAACCGCTCGAGCACCGGCGGCGTGCGCAGGAACGCCACTTCGCTCCCGTCGGGTGAGAAGGCCGGCGAGCCGTCGCGGTCCACCGCCGGGTCGAGGTAGTGGACCGTCTTCGCGCCGAAGTCGTAGACGCCGACGAAGGAATGCGCCCCCCGCGAGGAGACGAACGCCAGCCGGTCGCCGCCCGGGGAGAGGCGCAGGTTGCCGAAGGAGCCCCGGCCGTGGATGAGCTGCTCGGGTTCGGCATCCGGGTCGAGGCTCACCTGCCAGACCCGGCCCCGGCGCACGAAGAGCAGCGCATCGCCGTCCGCAGTGAAGAGGGGAGAGGCGGCCGGCTCGGTGATGCGGCGGGGCGCCCCGCCCCGATCGATGACCCAGAGCGCCTGCTCCACTCCCGCCGGATCGCTCGTCGGGTTCGGCAGCTCGCCGGCCCGGTTGGGGCCGTCGCCGCGGATGAAGGCGATGCGGTCTCCGTCGCGGCTGAACGCCAGGCTGTGGATGGTCGTCCCGTCGTCGCCCTCGAAGGAGGTCAGGCGGCGTCCCGCGAAGCCGGGGGCGTCGGCCGCCCAGACGTTCCGCGCGCCCCGCTCGTCGAACACCCAGGCGACCCGGGAACCGTCGGAGGAGGCGGTCAGGCTCGTCGGAAACGGGGCCGAGAAGACCTGCTCGAGGGTGAACTGGGCCTCGGCGCCGGACGCGCCGAGGACCGTGATCCAGAGGAGGATGGCGATCTGTCGCATGGGAACGCTCCTGACGAGGACTTACCGGGGGACGAGCCGCACCGGCAGGTGCTTGACCCCATGGATGAAGTTGGAACGGAGACGGTCGGGCGGGCCGGTGAGTTCGACGGCGCGCACCCGGCGGAAGAGTTCCTCGAAGGTGACCCGGACCTCGAGGCGGGCCAGCCAGGCCCCGAGGCAGACGTGCCGGCCGGCGCCGAAGGCCAGGTGCGGGTTGGGGCTCCGGCGAATCTCGAACCGCTCGGGCTCCGGGAAGGCCTCCGGATCGCGGTTCGCGGCGATGTACCAGAGGACCGCCTTGTCGCCCCGGCGCAGCGGGGCGCCGTCGAGGTCGAGGTCCCGCGTGAGGGTGCGCCGGAAGTGCATGGTCACCGAGGTCCAGCGGAGGATCTCCTCGGTGGCCGACTCGAAGAGGCCGCGCTCGCCGGGAGCGGCGTCGAGGGCTTCCCAGGCGTCGGGGTGATCGAGCAGCCCGAGCAGGCCGAGCGAGATCGTGTGCCGGGTGGTCTCGTTGCCGGCGACGATGAGGAGCAGGAAGAAGTTCTGGAACTCCAGCTCGGTGAGCGGACGGCCGCCGGCGTCCTCGGCCAGCATCCCGGAGATGATGTCGTCGGTGGGCCGCCGGAGACGCTCCTTCCGGATGCGGCTCGCGTAGTCGAAGACGGCGCGCGCCGCCGGGCTCCGGAAGGGCAGCAGGCGGAACTCTTCGGTGTCCACCTGGTCGATGACCGCCATCGAGAACTCGGGGTCCGCGTTCGAGATCAGCGCGTCGCCCCATTCGACCAGTTCGCCGGCATCCTCCTCCGGCACGCCCAGGATGCGGCAGAGCATCCGGATGGGGAGTTCCCGGGAGACTTCCTCCACGAAGTCCAGCTCGCCGCGTTCGAGGGCGCGGTCGAGCACCTGGGCGGCCAGCCCCCGCACCGAGGCCTCGTAAGTGGCGATGGATTTCCGGGAGAAGCCCGCTCCGACCAGCCGGCGTAGCCGGGCGTGCTCGGCGCCGTCGTACTCCATCATCGTCCGCCGGGCCTCGAGTTCGTCTTCATCGAGTTCTTCGAGGCGGATGCCGCGGGCGCAGGAGAAATCCCTCGGGGTGGAACTCGCGTGGAAGACGTGGGAGTGACGGGTGAGCGCCCAGAACCCGGCGCCGTCGGTCTCGTTCACCCAGCAGGGGGATTCCTGCTCGCGCATCCGGGCGAAGAGGTCCCACGGCACCCCCTTCGTGTAGGTGTCGTGCGAAACGATCGCCTCGAAACCGCCTGGGGACCCGTTTCGGCCGTTCCTCGTCACCGCCCGGATGGTACGTCGAGGTGGCGCGACGGCTTGGAACGCCGCTCTCCAGACCGGCACGCGCGGCGCTCCGCGCCGCGCACCGCGCGACCCCGCCCCGTCGGGCGGCGCCGGACCGCAAAAGACGTCGCCTGCCCCCTCCCCGACCTAATGTAGTCTCCCCGGTTCCGATGAACCCGAGCAAGATCGTTTGTGTTCATCTCAACTATCGCAGCCGGGTCGAGGAGTTCGGAGCACGGCTTCCGAAGGCGCCCACTTACTTCCTGAAGCCGCCCTCCGCCCTGATCCGGAGCGGTGAGCCGGTGGTCCGCCCGCGGGGCTGCCGCTACCTGAACTTCGAGGGGGAAATCGTTGCGGTGATCGGATCGCGCTGCCGGGGAATCGAGCCGGAAGACGCCGGGCGCTTCGTTGCCGGCTACACGGTCGGCAACGACTTCGGGCTGCACGATTTCCGGGACACCGACGCCGGCTCGATGCTCCGCGTGAAGGGCGCCGACACGCTCTGCCCGGTGCTGGAACCGGTGGTTCCCGGGTGGGATTTCCACGGGCGCGGGATCCGCACGCTGGTCAACGGCGAGGTGCGCCAGTCGGGCAACACCGCCGAGATGGCGTGGGACCCGCACTACCTGATCGCCGACATCGCGCGGACCCACACGCTGCTGCCGGGCGACCTGGTCTTCACCGGCACCCCGGCCGGCTCGCGGCCGGTGGAGCCGGGGGACGAGGTCGCGGTCGAAGTGGACGGTTTGGGGCGCCTCGAAAACCCGATCGTGGCCGCGGAGTGGGGGATTCCCGAGGGCTACGGGGCGCAGCCGACCGAGTCCGAGGAAGTGCGGTCCACGGCGCTCGGCGGCGACTGGGAGTTCCGGGGGATTCGTCCGCCGCGGGCGACGGCGCGATGAGCGGGAACAGACGCCGCAGCCGGCCCCGGATCGGGCTCACCCCCTGGAAGCGCCCGGTCCACACGATCGTGGGAGATCCGGAACAGCTCTTCACGCTCGCCGAGGAGTACGTGGAGAGCGTGCGCATCGCCGGGGGCATCCCGATCATCCTTCCGCCGGCGCCGCTGAGCGCGGCCCCGGAGGCGGTGGCGGCGATCGACGCCCTGGTCCTGACCGGCGGAGGCGACTTCTCGCCCTCCTCCTACACGAGGACCGACGAGGGGCTGAGCGCGGACATCGATCCCCAGGAGGACGCCTGGGACGTCGCGCTGACGCTGGCGGCCCGCGACGCGAACCTTCCTTTCTTCGGCATCTGCCGGGGCATGCAGGCGCTCAACATCGCACTCGGGGGCACGTTGCACCAGGACATCAGCGACCGCGCGAACCACCCGCCCATCCCCGGCGTGCCGGCGGACGCGGTGGCGTTCCGGCACCCGGTGACGATCCAGCCGGAGAGCCGCCTCGGCCAGATCCTCGGGGTCACCGAGCGAAGCGTGAACAGCATCCACCACCAGGCGGTGGACCGGCTGGGCGAAGGACTGGCGGCGGTGGCGCACGCGCCGGACGGCACGATCGAAGGCATCGAATACAACGGGTCCTCGCCCCGGGGCCGCTGGGGAGCGCTCGCCGTGCAGTGGCACCCCGAGCGCATGGGGCACGACCTGGACCAGCGCATCTTCGACGCCCTGGTCCGGGCGGCGGCCCGGCGAAGCCTGGACGGAGACTGAAGCGAAGGCTTGTGAGGAGGCGTCAGTTATGGGACCCGGACAAGAGAACGGAACACGCCGCTGGCTGCAGAAGGTGAAATCCATCGCGCGCAGGCAGCCAAACAAGCCGGCCCGACCCCAACCCAGTAAGGCGAGTCCGGAAGCCGCAACCGAGACACAGGAGTTCGCATCGAGTCCGCTTCCGTCCCCAGAAACACTGCGGGCCTATGACGAAGTGGTGTCCGGGACGGCGCGAAGGATCGTTGACCAAGTCGAATCCGACCACGAGGCGAAGAACAAGAGTCGAGTGATGCGGTCGGCCGCGAAGCTGTTGGCCGCAGGCGCTTCGGCGGTCGCGGCCCTTGCCAGCTTGGCGGCGGTGATGGCCTCACGCGGCCGGAGGTGATCTGGGGACGCCTCGGCACACTTCAGATCACGCCGGGGCCACGGTGACAATTGACATCACTGCGGCTTAGTCATACCCTTGACTAAGTCTTATGGACGGAGATTCCTTAGTGAGTACGGTGAATGTGCACGAGGCCAAGACCCATCTCTCACGCCTCCTGGCTCAGGTCGAAGCGGGAGAGGAAGTTGTGATCGCCCGCAACGGCGCGCCAGTGGCCCGTCTGGTTCCCTGTGAGAAGAGAGGGAAGCGGGAGTTCGGAGCCTTGAAGGGACGCATGGTGGTACCGGACAGCTTCTTCGAGCCCCTCCCGGAATCCGAACTCGAAGCCTGGGAGAGGTAGCCGGTGCGGCTGCTTCTCGATACCCACACGTTCCTGTGGTGGTTGAGCGGCAGCGAACGATTGTCCGTGCGAGCCCGCGACGCGATTGGCGATGACGTGAATGAGGTCCTGGTCAGCGCCGCGTCAGCATGGGAGATCACGACGAAGCACCGGCTCGGCAAACTCGTGGGGGGCGAACTGATCGCACAAGACGTTTCGTCCGGGATTGGGGGACAGGGTTTCACGGAACTGGGGATCACCGTCCACGACGCGAGTCGGGCGGGTGCTCTATCGGGGCCCCTTCGTGATCCGTTCGACCGGATGCTGATCGCCCAGGCCCTCATCCACGATCTTGTTCTCGTTTCGAACGAGAGAGTGTTCGACCGGTACGGCGCGCGCCGGCTCTGGTGACGGTTGCTATGGCGCATAGCGTTGCCTGATAACGGAAACCGCCACTTTCGCTCATCATGATGATGTAAAGCGGCGGTTTCGACTGTCAGAGCCGACTCGTTGCGAACGGCTTGCCGGCCGCAGGGCCGCAGGCTAACCTGCCGGGCAGCATCCAGAGGGGGCAACGCACTCGCGTACCCCCGCCAACCTGCCCGGTCCGGGCAAGGTGGCGCCCGATCACGGGGATGTGGCCGCCAGGCAACCAAGCGGACCCACGGGGCTTCGGCCCTCCTCGGATGTGATCCGAGGAGAGACGCCATGCCCCATCAACAAGCACTTGTCACCGCGGCCCGGAGCGGCCCGAGTCGGCTCGAAGACAGTCGGCCGCGCGAGTTGGCGGACGCCGTTTCCGCCGCGTCGCTGAGCTTCGTCGCCTGCGGCGCCGCGGTCGCGGACCTTGGAGAACTGCTCCGGGAGTTGCGCCTGGCCCTGCAGGTTTCCGCGCCGCGGGACCCAAATCCGGAGGCGGACCGGGCGGCAGCCCTGCTCGCGTTCCGTCTGCAGGCGGTCCGTGGCGTGCTCGACGAGGGCGCCGCCGCCATCAACTCCCTCCTCGAAGATTGCGGGACGGGGGACGAGCGGGAATGAATGGGGTCCGTGCGATCCGGATGAACGAGGTCGCGGGGATCGCGGAGTCGCGACCCGCGCGGCGCGGAGCGCCGCGGTGCCGGTCTGGAGACCGGCGTTCCAAGCCGCGGGCGCCATGTGAGCGATCGGCTCTACGTGCTCTGCGGCCCTGGCGGGCCGCGATGCCGGCCCGAGGCCGGCGCTCCCTCCCCTAGAGGAAGCCCAGTTTGAGCTTGGCGGCTTCGGACATGCGGTCCGGGTTCCAGGGCGGATCCCAGACGAGGTCCACGCGCACGTTCGAGACGCCGTCGAGGCGGCTGATCTTCGCCTCCACCTCGGGAGGCAGGGTGCCCGCGACCGGACAGGCCGGCGAGGTGAGGGTCATGTCCACCGCCACCTTGCCCCCGTCCTCGACGTCGATCTTGTAGATGAGGCCGAGTTCGTAGATGTCCACCGGGATCTCGGGGTCGTAGCAGGTCTTCAGGACGTCCACGACCCCCTCCCGGAGTTTGTCGCGGAGCTCGTTCCCGTTTGCGGCTTCTTCGGTCATGTCTTTACTCCGTCTTGACGGTCTCGCCGGTCTGCTCGATGGCCGCCCGCAGCGTGTGCCAGGCGAGCGTCGCGCACTTCACGCGCGTCGGGTAGTCGCGCACTCCGGCAAACACGGTCAGCTTGCCGAGGGACTCCCCGTCGGGCTCGCTCTCCCCGGCGACCATGCCCCGGAAGTTCTCGACGAGCTCGAGCGCCTCCTCCTCGGGGAGTCCGCGCGCGGCCTCGGTCAGCAGCGACGCCGACGCCGTGGAGATCGCGCAGCCGTCGCCAACGAAGGACGCCTGCCGGACGGCCCCGTCCTCCACCAGCAGGAACAGCCGCAGCCGGTCGCCGCAGAGCGGGTTGAAGCCGTCGGACTGCCGGTTCGCGGCATCCATGGCGCCGTAGTTCCGGGGCCGGCGGCTGTGATCGAGGATCACCTCCCGGTAGAGATCGCGGAGCGCGTCGTTCACGGGCGGAAGACCTCGAGCGCGGTGCGGAGTCCGGCGGCCAGCCGGTCCACCTCGGCCTCGGTGTTGTAGAGGCCGAAGGAAGCGCGCGCCGTCGCCGGCACCCCGAAGCGCTCCATGAGCGGCTGGGTGCAGTGGTGGCCGGTGCGCACCGCGACGCCCTCCTGGTCGAGCACGGTGCCGAGGTCGTGCGGGTGGACACCGTCCACCACGAAGGAGACCACCGCGGCCTTGTCCCGCGCCGTTCCCACCACCCGCAGGCCCGGGATCTCGGAGAGGCGCGACTCCGCGTACTCCCGGACCCGCGCCTCGTGCTCCGCCACCTCGGGGATCCCGAGGCCGTCGAGGTAGTCGGCGGCCGCCGCGAGCCCCGCCGGACCGGCGATGTTGGGCGTGCCCGCCTCGAACTTCGCGGGTGGCTCGGCGTAGGTGGTGCGCTCGAAGCTGACCGTCCGGATCATCTCGCCGCCGCCCTGGTAGGGAGGGATGGCTTCAAGCAGCCGCTTTTTCCCCCACAGCACCCCGATGCCCGAGGGGCCGTACATCTTGTGGCCGGAGAGGCAGTAGAAGTCGCACCCGAGCGCCTGCACGTCGAGCTTGAGATGGGGAGCGGCCTGGGCGCCGTCGAGCACCAGGTACGCCCCGCGTTCCTTCGCCAGCCGGGCGATCTCGTCCACCGGATTCACGGTGCCGAGGGCGTTCGAGACGTGGACCACCGAGACGATGCGGGTCCGGTCGCTCAGCAGCGCTCGGAAACCGTCCATGTCGAGCTCGCCCCGGTCGGTGACCGGCGCCGCCAGCACCTTCGCGCCGGTCAGCTCGGCGACCATCTGCCAGGGCACGATGTTCGAGTGGTGCTCCATTCCGGTGAGGAGCACCTCGTCCCCCTCGCGGAGGGCGTAGCGGCCGAGGGAGGAGGCCACCAGGTTCAGGCCCTCGGTGGTGCCCCGGACGAAGATCACCTCGTCGGCGGACTGCGCCCCGATGAACTTCGCCATCCGCCGCCGCGAGCGCTCGTAGTGCTCGGTCGCCCGTTCCGAGAGGACGTGGACGCCGCGGTGGATGTTGGCGTAGCCGGTCTCGTAAACGTGGTCCACGGCATCGAGGACCGCGCGCGGCTTCTGGGAGCTCGCGGCGTTGTCGAGGTAGGCGATCCGCTGGCCGCGGACCTCCTCGGACAGGATGGGGAAGTCGGCGCGGACCTTCTCGAGGTCGTAGGCGGGCGCGGCGATCATGCGGCGAAACTCTCGCTCTCGCGGACGCGCTGCAGGCCGGCAGCGGCCAGGGCGCGCACCGCCTCGACCGGGATCTTCTCGACCACCTCGCCGGCGAACCCGCGAACCAGGATCTCGTGGGAGTCCATGCGGCCGAGTCCGCGCGAGCGCAGGTAGAAGAGGGCGTCCTCATCCAGCTTTCCGATCGCCGCGCCGTGCGCGCACTTCACGTCGTCGGCGTTGATCTCGAGGCGGGGCCGGGTGTGGACCTGCGCCTTCCGCGAAAGCAGCAGGTTGCGGTTCGCCTGGCTCGCGTCGGTGCCGATCGCCCCGGGCGCCACCACCACCTTGCCGTCGAAAACGGCGCTCGCTTCGTCGGACAGCACGTTCTTGAAGAGCTGGCGGCTGGTGGTGTGCCGGGCGGCGTGGATGGCGAGGGTGTGCTGGTCGGCCTTGGCCTGTTCGACACCCAGGAAGAGGCCGTCGAGTTCGACCTCCGCGCCTTCGGCGTTCAGGATCGCGGCGGTGTCGGTGCGCGATTTCCCGCCGGTGAGCGAGAGCACGGTCGAATGGACCCGGGCGTTCCGCTCCAGCCGGAAGGTGACCCGGCCGGTGTGGGCGACGTTCCCGGTTTCGAGTTCGACCCGGATGTAGCGCAGTTCGGCGTGCTCGCCGACGCGGCAGAGGGTGCTCGGGTTCGTCCAGCCGGGAGTCGCGGAATCCCCGTCGTGGACCTCGATCACGGTGAGGCGAGAGTGCGCCGCCAGTTCGATCAGCGACCGCGGGTGACGCATCGCGGGTTCGCCGGCGTCGCCCCGGAGCGAATAGAGCAGCACCGGTCCGGCTTCCACGCCGCCTTCGAGCCGGACCCGGAAACCCCCGTCGAAGAAACCGGCGTTCAGCGTTTCGAGGGGATGGCGAACAGACGCAGTCATGCCCACTCCCAGTTCGTCCAGGGCGGCGAGGCGATGCGCGTCCCCGAGTTGCGCGGCGCCGATGGCGAGTCCGCCTTCCCAGGTATCGGCCGTCAGGGGAACGCCGCCCGAGAGCAGGACCCGGCGCTCGAAGTCCCCGGTCCACCCGGGGGGCTGGCCGGCGTGCTCCGGATCGAGGCGGCGCCAGGCGGTCCGCTTCAGTCCGTCGAGATCCGAGTGGCGCCAGTCCTCGAGCGCGGCGGTGGGGAACCCGCCGGCGGCGAAGAACTGACGGACCGCGGCGTTCCGGCGATCGGTGTCCTCCGGCGGAACCTGATCGAGGTAGTGCGCCTCGACGGTGGCCGTGGCCGCTCCGACCATGTCCTCAGGCCGGAGTGGCCGCCGCCTTCCCGTAGCCCTCGGCTTCGAGACGGAGGGCGAGGCCACTGCCGCCCGACTCCACGATCCGGCCCTCCTGGAGGACGTGCACCCGGTCGGGGACGATGTGGTTCAGGAGGCGCTGGTAGTGGGTGATCACCAGGAAGGACCGCTCGGGCGAGCGCATCCGGTTCACGCCCTCGGCGACGATCCGGAGGGCGTCGATGTCGAGCCCGGAGTCGGTCTCGTCGAGGACCGCGAGGGTGGGCTCGAGGACCGTCATCTGGAGGATCTCGTTGCGCTTCTTCTCCCCGCCCGAGAAGCCTTCGTTCACCGGCCGCTTGATGAGGTCCTCGTCGAAGTCGAGCAGTTTCACCCGGTCGCGCATCAGGCTCAGGAAGTCCACGGCGTCGAGTTCGGGCTGGCCGCGGTGCTTTCGGATCTCGTTCACCGCCGCCTTCAGGAAGTAGGTGTTGTTCACCCCGGGGATCTCGACCGGGTACTGGAAGGCGAGGAAGACGCCCTTGCGGGCCCGCTCCTCGGGCTCGAGTTCCGACACGTCCTCGCCCGCGTAACGGATGATCCCCTTGGTGATCTCGTAGCCCTCGCGGCCCGCGATCACGTGCGCCAGGGTGCTCTTCCCCGAGCCGTTCGGCCCCATCACCGCGTGGGTTTCGCCCAGCGGGACCTCGAGGTCGAGGCCGCGCAGGATCTCGCGGCCCTCGACCTCGACGTGCAGGCCGCAGATTTCGAGGAGGGGCGTCATCCCACGGCTCCTTCGAGGCTCACTCCGAGCAGTTTCTGGGCCTCCACCGCGAACTCCATCGGGAGTTCGGAGAGGACGTCGCGGGCGAACCCGTTCACGATCAGCGACACGGCTTCCTCCGGGTCGATGCCGCGCTGGCGGCAGTAGAAGAGCTGGTCCTCGCCGATGCGCGAGGTGGACGCCTCGTGTTCGAGCTGCGCCTCGGGGTTCGCCACGTCGATGTAGGGGACGGTGTGCGCTCCCGAGTCGGGCCCGATGAGCAGCGAGTCGCACTGCGAGAAGTTGCGGGCGTTCGAGGCGCCCGGGAGGACCTTCACCTGGCCCCGGTAGGTGTTCTGGCCGTGGCCCGCCGAGATGCCCTTCGAGATGATCGTGCTCTTCGTGTTCCGGCCGATGTGGATCATCTTGGTCCCGGTGTCGGCCTGCTGGCGGTTCGCGGTGAGCGCCACCGAGTAGAACTCGCCGATCGAGTCGTCTCCCAGCAGGATGCAGCTCGGGTACTTCCAGGTGATCGCGGAGCCGGTCTCGACCTGGGTCCAGGAGATGTGCGAGCGGGCGCCGGCGCATTTGCCGCGCTTGGTCACGAAGTTGTAGATGCCGCCAACCCCGTTCTTGTCGCCGGGGTACCAGTTCTGGACCGTCGAGTACTTGATGCGGGCGTCCTCGAGGGCGACGAGTTCCACGACCGCGGCGTGAAGCTGGTTCTCGTCGCGCATGGGCGTGGTGCACCCCTCGAGGTAGCTGACGTAGCTGCCCTCGTCGGCGATGATCAGGGTGCGTTCGAACTGCCCGGTCTCCGAGGCGTTGATCCGGAAGTAGGTGGACAGCTCCATCGGGCAGCGGACGCCCTTCGGGACGTAGACGAACGAGCCGTCCGAGAAGACCGCCGAGTTGAGGCTCGCGAAGAAGTTGTCGGTGTGCGGAACCACCGTTCCCAGGTACTTCCTGACGAGCTCGGGGTGCTCCTTCACCGCCTCCGAGAAGCTGCAGAAGATGACGCCGAGTTCGGCGAGCTTCTCCTTGAAGGTGGTGGCGACCGAGACGCTGTCGAAGACGGCGTCCACCGCGACGCCGGCGAGACGCTGCTGCTCGACGAGCGGGATGCCCAGCTTCTCGTAGGTGCGGCGGAGCTCCGGGTCGATGTCGTCGAGGCTCTTCGGCCCGTCCTCGACGGCGCTCTTGGGCGCTGCGTAGTAGCTGATCGCGTCGTAGTCGATCTTCGGGTAGGAGACCTTCGCCCAGTCCGGCTCGGTCATCCCCTGCCACATCTCGTAGGCCCTGAGCCTCCAGTCGAGGAGCCACTGCGGCTCTTCCTTCTTCTCCGAGATCAGCCGGATCACGTCCTCGGAAAGCCCCGGAGGGACGACCTCGGTCTCGATGTCGGTGACGAAGCCGTAGGCGTACTCGCGCTCGACGAGCTGTTCGACCTCGGCGGCGCCGAGCGTTCGTTGCGGTTCAGGCATGGCTACTGGAGGACCGGCAGTTCGGGGCCGCTGGCGCGCGGCCCGGGAAAATCGGCGTCGGCGATGATCTGCGCCAGGGTCAGATCGGCAAGGGTGGCGAGGACCCGTTCGTGGACGCGGGTGAGCGGCGTGCGCACCGAGCAGGTCGAGGTGAGGTTGCAGTTGCCGTCCTCGAGCATGCACTCGACGAGGGCGAGCGGCCCCTCCACCGACTCGATCACGTCGGTGATCGGGATCTCCTCGGGCGGGCGGGCGAGGCGGTAGCCGCCGCGGATGCCCTGCCGGGTCTCCACGATCCCGCTCTTCTTGAGCCCCTGGAGCACCTTGGCGGCGAGCTCGGGAGGCAGTTTGTGGCTTTCAGCGACCCGCCGGGCGCTCACGGTCCGGCCTTCGGGCAGGAGGGCGAGATCGGCCAGCGCCATGAGGGCGTAGTCGGTGCTCTTGGAGAGTCGGATCATGGTGAGGGTTCGTCGGACAGGCTCCGGGGAGTTCGCTCCGCTCGGCGCGCAGCGATGAACGGGACCGTGCGGTCCGTCAGGGCAACCTAAATCCGACTAATTCGGTCGCATATTTTAGCACGGCGCCGCCGATCCGAGAAGGGGTGAAATGCGGGGGGTGCGACGTTGGTCAGGGACCGCCGGCCTCGGGCTGCCGTGCTGGCACGCCGGCTTGGAACGCCGGTCTCAAGACCGGCACCGCGGCCCTCCGGGCCGCGTCGGAGCTCTCCGCCCCTACCGCGTTCGGCAGCGGCCGCGGTCGTCGCAGCGCAGCGTGACCGGGGTGCAGCCGGGGACGGTGGCGCGGAGCGTCAGTTCGTCGAACCAGGCTAGCGAGAGGGTCTGCTCGAGTCCCCCGTCCGTCTCCTCGAACTCGAGACCGTGGGCGAACATCACCGGGACCAGGTTGTAGGCCTCGCCGATCCTCCCATGGGGCAGTTGCTGGTACGCGTCCACCAGGCGGAGTTCCGCATCGGTTCCCGGAGACCGCAGCACGAGGTCCGCCGACCGGAAGTCGCTGCCGAGGTCGCCGAACCAGTTGTCCCCCAGCGCGCCACCGTCGCCGCGGCGGGCCCCCGCCCGCAGCCGTAGGGAGAGGCCGCCGCAGTCCGCCGGTTCCGCCGGGCGGGGATCCGCCAGCCGGAGGCGGACGGGCTCCGACTCCAGCCGGAACGACAGCCCGAGGAGCTCCGGCAGGCCCTCCGCGGGCGCTTCGAGGTGGACCGTGTAGACCGCCGGTTCCGCCTCCGCCGATTCGAGCGCCCGGAGTCTGAGCAGGTCGGGTTCCTGCCGGGCTTCCACCGTCAACTCGGCCGGGACCGACAGGACCGTGGCCGGGGCGTCGGTCACGACCCGGACCGGGATTCCGGTCCAGGCGGGGTTGTCGACCGCCTCGCCGAGGTCTCCGTCCGCCATCACGGGAATCGCGAACTCCGTTCCCGGGTGGAGGGTCAGGGCGCTCCCCGGAGCGGGCAGGACACCTCCGAAACCCACCGGAATTGCGTCCGGGTCCGGCACCGGCGCCGGCGGGGGTGGTTCGGGCGGCGGCGGGGGTGGAGTCGGCGTGATCGGGGAATCGTCCCCACACCCGGCAAGGCCCAGCAGGACGAGCAGCGACCCTGCCCGGAGCCGCCTCACGGGCCCGCCTCCCGGCGCCGGTCGCGGGCGGGATGGACCGTGATGTCCGGGGCCCGGGTGATCTCGCCGCGCCGGATCTCGAACCAGCGCTGCTCGTGCTGGAGTTCGAGCGAGCCGGCGGCCGCCGCGTCGGCGATGAACGAGTGGGCGAGGATCTGGTGCAGCGGGCGGATCCAGAAGTGGCGGAACCCGGGCTCGAGGCCCTCCAGGAGGAACTGGCCCCACGAGTCGGTGAACGCCCCCGCTCCGAAGACCGCCCCGTCCGCCGCGTAGGTGACGCTCTGGACGTAGACGAAGGGCGCCGGCTCACCGTCCGCGAGCAGCACCCGGCCGGTGAGCGCGCCGCGGGACTCGACGAACCCCCGCGCGGGATAGAGAAGCGACGCCCCCACCGCGTCGTCCGGCTCCAGGACGACGGTACGGATGGTGCCGTAGGACATCCGGGGGTGGGGCTGGAGGCGGGTGACGCCGTCCGGGAAGTGCCCCGGCGGCCGCTCCACCGCGCCGGGCCGGGCGAGCCACGTCGGATTCATGGCGCTGTGGGCGAGACCGAGGCAGTGCCCGATCTCGTGCATCACCGTCCGCGCGAGATAGTCCAGGAGTTCCTCGAACGCGGTCGGTCCGTCGAGGGACCGGCCCTCGAGGTAGTCCGGGCTGAAGTGGATGTCGCAGCCGGTCACCCGGCCGCGGGTGTACTGCACGTCCGCCGTGGCGAACGGCCCGCCGGCGACGATGTCGAGCGAGGAGAAACCGATGGTGTTGATCCCGTCGCCCATCCGGCCCTGCTCGGCCGCAACCGTCTCCTCCTCCAGCACGATCTCGAGATCGGCCGTCTCGATCTCGGTCCAGGCGCGGATTCCGCGCTCCGCGCTCTCACGCCAGAGCGCGGCGTCGAATCCCGGGATGTCGGGCAGGTTCCCGTTCTCGAGGAGCCGGAAGCGCAGCGGAAACGCCGAGGCGTCCCAGCGGATCGCCCCCGCCACGGAAGCGATCCGGTGCAGCCCCCCGTGGCGTGCGAAGAACCGGTAGCCGTTCGCCGGGGTGGCCGCCCAGGAGGCCGCGAGGAGCGTGAGGAGGATTCCCGTCCAGCCGCGGCGCATGGTCCCGCAGTATCGCATCGCCCGCCGCCACTAGACTCCGCCGCCGATGACGACCGAGGAGGGACCGTGGGCTGCCGGTCCGGAGGGGCAGCCCGACTGGTCCGCGGCGACCCGCCACCTGTCCGATCGTGACCCGGTTCTCGGCGCCCTGATCCAGCGGATCGGCCCCTGCACCCTCGCCCCCCGTCCCAACGTGTTCGGGACGCTCGTGGGCGCCATCGTGGCCCAGCAGATCTCGGCGGCGGCGGCCCGCTCGATCCACAAGCGTCTCTGGGCGTTGACCCGGGGACAACCCCCGGGGCCGCGGGACATCCTGAAGCGGCGGGAGGCGACCCTCCGGCGGGTCGGGCTTTCGCGGCAGAAGATCGCCTACCTGCGCGACCTCGCCGCGCGCGTCGACAGCGGGGAGCTGGATCTCCGCGCGCTCGAAGCCATGGAGGACGATGCGGTGCGCGCCGCGCTGACGGCGGTCAAGGGGATCGGCGACTGGACCGCCGACATGCACCTCATCTTCACGCAGAACCGGCCGGACGTCTTCGCGCCGGGGGATGCCGCGGTGCTGTTCGCGATGCGGGATCTCTACGGGCTGCCGGAGGATGCGCCGCCCGCGGAATACGCGCGGATCAGCGACCGCTGGCGGCCGTTCCGGAGCATCGGCGTCTGGTACATGTACGAGCACATCCACGCGCTGCGGGAGGCGCGGCGGGCGGACTAGAGTTCGGCAAATGAACAGTCAGGTGCGCCACTACCGAGGCAATCGGGCTTCGGTGACATTCGATACCCACCGCTGCATCCATTCCGAGGTCTGTGTGCGCGGGTTGCCGCAGGTATTCGACGTCTCGCGCCGTCCCTGGATCCTTCCCGACGAGGCCGATCCGAAGCGCCTCGAGCGGGTCGTGCTGGGCTGTCCCACCGGGGCGCTCCGCATGGCGCCCCCCACCGACCGGAAGGTGGAGAAGGGCGCCGCCGCGGCCGCGACCGTCCTGCCCGAGGAACCGCGAAAGAAGAACTCCGCCTCCATCACTCCGGATGGGCCGTACTACGTCCGCGGCGACCTCGAGGTCGAGGAGACGCCGGGGGCGGAGGTCGTGAAGGACACGCGGGTCGCGTTCTGCCGGTGCGGGCATTCGGAGAACAAGCCTCTCTGCGACGAGTCGCACGCGCGCGTGGGATTCCGCTGCGAAGCGGCGGTCACCCCGGGCTCCGAACCGGCGCCGCCGGTCGCCGACGAGGCGGCCCCGGTGCGTTTCACGCCCTTCCCGAACGGCCCGCTGGCCTTCCGCGGCCCCCTCACCATCTCGGGCCGCGGGGGCGCGCGGGTCACCCTCGACCAGGGGAAGCTCTGCCGGTGCGGGCATTCGAAGAACCGGCCGTTTTGTGACGGGTCGCACCGGGAGGCGGGGTTCAGGGCGCCGTAGGACGCGCCGAGGGGGTGGGCGGGCTTTACGACGTGCGCGGTGCGGGGCACCGCGGTGCCCGGGTGGAGACCCGCGGTCCAATCCGGTGTGTGGCGTCCCCGGGTGGGGGGCGTGGCGACCTGG
>JAJEFG010000079.1 GCA_022820545.1 Acidobacteriota bacterium
CTGGAGACCGGCGTTCCAAGCCGTACCGGTGGCCTCCGGGCTTGAAGTCCGCACCGAGGTGGGGGCCGCCTTGGCCTGGTGGGGTTGTGACGTGCGCGGCGCGGAGCGCCGCGGTGCCGGTCGGAGACCGGCGGTCCAAGCCGTACCGGCGGCCTCCGGGCTTGAAGTCCGCGCCGAGGTGGGGGCCGCCTTGGCCTGGTGGGGTTGTGACGTGCGCGGCGCCGAGCGCCGCGGTGCCGGTCGGAGACCGGCGGTCCAAGCCGTCCCGGCGCTTCAGGTGGGCTCGGCGTTGCGTGTTTCGTCCGCCTGGGGCGGACGATGCCGGCCGGAGGCCGGCGCTCCGATTACGCCGCGACGGCGGTTTCGGCGGCCACCGTGGCGAGCATGTCGCTGATGATGGCGAGGCTTTCGGTGACGACCTCGGGTTCGGCGCCGAAGCCGATGCGGAGGAAGCCGTCGAGCTCGAAGTGCTGGGCGGGGACGACGAGGAGGCTGCGTTCGATCCGGAGGCGCTCGATGAGGTCCTCGGAGGAGATGGGGTGGTGGTAGCGGACCGCGGCGATGGCGCCGGCGATGGGAGGGGTGCAGCTCAGGCGTACCGGGTGGTCCTCATGGGACGCCACCCAGTCGTGGACCATCGGGAGCTGGCGGCGGATGATGCTGCGGGTGCGCTCCAGGATCTGCGGGCGCTTGTCGAGGGCGATCTGGGCCAGCCGGTCGGACATGGCGCTGAGCGCGAGGCTGCTGTAGTCGCGGTGGCCCCAGAGTTCGGTGGCCTTCTCCTCGGTGGTGACGGTCCAGCCGACGCGCAATCCCGGCAGCCCGAACGCCTTGGAGAGCCCGGCGTTCAGGAGGATGCGGTCCGTCCGGCCCCAGAAGGTCGGGCACTCCTCGCCGCTCAGTTCGGCGCCGCGATAGACCTCGTCGGCGAGGAGCCAGGCGCCGGAGCGCTCGGCGGTCGCCACGATCCGGTCCATCTCGGGTTCGGTCAGCACCGCGCCGCTCGGGTTGTTCGGGTTGCAGACGAGGATCATCTTCGTCCGGTCGCTGACCGCGGCGTCGAGCGCGTCGAGGTCGGGCCGCCAGCCGTTCTCCTCGACCAGGTGGAACGGGATGACCCGGGCGCCGAGCGAGCGGCAGGCCCCGATGATCTGCATGTAGTTCGGGATCATCGCCACCACCTCGTCGCCGGGCGACAGGGTGGTCAGGGCGGAGAGGAAGTTGGCTTCGGCGGTGCCGGTGGTCACGAGGATCTGGTCCACGTTCGATCCCGGGTAGAGCGCCGCGATCCGCTCGCGGAGCGGGATCGTGCCGTTCGACTGGGTGTAGCCGAGCAGGGTGTCCCCGAGGTCCGCGCCGTCCGTCAGCTCGGCGAACGTCAGCGGGTGGACCCCGCTCTCCGAAATGTTCAGCCGGACGGTGTTCTCCCACCGGCAGAGGCAGCGTTCCATCACGAACGGTTCGAACTTCATGGGCGTCAGGCTCCTGAGGCGGCAATCCTACGCCCACCCGCCTAACATTCCACCCATGACGGAGCGCAATCCCACCCGCCGGGTCCGGGTCGGGAACGTTACGGTCGGCGACCACCAGCCGATCGTGGTGCAGAGCATGTGCGCCACGCACACCCAGGACGTGGAGGCGACCACCGCCCAGGCCGAGGCGCTCCGCGAAGCCGGGGCGGGGATCGTCCGCATCGCGGTGGACAGCAGGAAGGACGTCGAGGCGCTCGCCGAGATCCGGAAGCGCACCGCCGCCAACCTCGCGGTGGACCTCCAGGAGAGCTACCGGCTCGCCGAGACCGTCGCCCCCCACGTGGACAAGATCCGCTACAACCCGGGCCACCTCTGGCACCACGAGACCTCGCGGCCGGTCGCCGACAAGGTGAAGTACCTCGCCGGGGTCGCCGGGGAGCACGACTGCGCCATCCGCATCGGGGTGAACTGCGGCTCCATGGACCCGGCGCACCAGGACCGCTTCCACGACGACCCGGTCGGGGCGATGGTGCAGTCCGCCGCCGAGCACTGCGAGATGCTCGACAGGCTGGGGTTCACCCGCTACGTGGTGTCCCTCAAGGATTCCGATCCCGCCAACGTGATCGAGGGGAACCGCCGCTTCGCCGGCGAACGGCCCGACGTGCCGCTCCACCTCGGGGTCACCGAGGCCGGGATGCCGCCGGAGGGGGTCATCAAGACCCGGATCGCCTTCGAGCAGCTCGTCAGCCGGGGCATCGGCGACACCGTGCGGGTCTCGCTCACCCTGCCGAACCCCCGGAAGCCCGAAGAGGTGACGGCGGGCCACCAGATCCTCACCGACATCGCGAACGGCCGCTTCCGCTCGGTCCCCGAGTTCCCGAAGGACAAGCTGAACATCATCTCCTGCCCCTCCTGCTCGCGCGTCGAGAACGAGAAGTTCATCGAACTCGCCGAGGACGTCCGGGAGATGACCCGCTACGCCGAGCGCCACGCGATCACGATCGCGGTCATGGGCTGCCGGGTGAACGGCCCCGGCGAGACCGACGACGCCGACCTCGGGCTCTGGTGCGGCCCGGCGTTCGTGAACCTGAAGAAGGGCCCGGAGTCGCTCGGCGCCTACCCCTACGACCAGATCCTCGACCGGCTCAAGGTCGAGGTGGACCGGTTGATCGCCGGCCGCGCGCCCGCGAACTGAGCCGCTACCCGTCGCGGCGGGCGACGAGGTCCTGCTGCCGGGCGGCGTAGGAGAGCTGGCCGTCCGCGAGCTGCCGCCGCCGGATCCCGGTCCACCAGTCCAGCTGGTCGTCCCTGATTTCCGTCGAGGTGAGGAGTTCCTTCTCGATGAACCCGAGCACGGTCAGCAGGAAGAACCTCTCGTCGGCGATGTAACCCTCGTCCGTCGGGACCACCCTCCAGTCGGAGCGCCCGGTGGCGAGCTCCGAGAACCCCGACCCCGGCATGCGGACGTGGCCGAGGAGGCGTTCCCCGGCGTAGGGATCTCCGCCGCGCTCGCCCCCCATGCTCGCGTGGTAGCAGTGGAGGAGCTGGCGGTCCAGCTCGTGCGGCGGCGCGAAGCGGGTGCCGCCGCTGAAGGTGAGCGTGGCGTAGAGGATGCCGCCCGGAGCGAGCAGTTGCCTTCCCAGCGCCAACGCCGTCCCCGGCGGCACGAGATCCCAGAAGGACTGGGCGACCATGAGATCGAACGACCCCTCGTCCTCCCTCGGGAATCCTTCCGGCGCCACGACCCTGCGGAGGCGAAGGTCGATCACCCGCCCGCCGTCTTCGATGCGGAGGCGGTCCGGTTGGTCGCCGGTCACGGGGAACCCCAGCTCGCCGGCCAGCGCGGCGACCGCCTCCCGGTAGGCCTCGAGCAGCCCGCCGTCCCGGTCGGTCGCGGTGAACTCCACCCGCCGGAACGGCACCAGGAGCGACATCCAGTAGCGGAACGCGCCCCCGGCGCCCCCTCCGAGTTCGAGCACCCGCAGCGGGCGGTCCGCCGGGAACTCCGCGAGCGCGCGGACGCACGCCTCCCGGACCTGCAGATTGACCGACCGCGCGTCGACCGAGCCCTTGGCCCTCAGATAGCGAAGGATGCCGCCCGAGGCGGGCACGCCAGCTACTTCTTGCGCCGCTTCGGCCGCCGCTTCCCGGTCGTTCCCTGGAAGATCTTGCCTCGCTTGGTTCGGCGATCACCTTTGCCCATGGCGCGGGATTGTAACGGCGCTGTACGCCGCGGCGGCGCGGACGGGCGCCGTTCCGTAGAATCGGGCCATGCGCATCGACCTCAACTGTGACATGGGCGAAAGCTTCGGCAACTACGACCTCGGGTGCGACGAGGAGATCCTCGAGATCGTCACCTCGGCGAACGTGGCGTGCGGCTTCCACGCCGGCGATCCGGTGATCATGGACCGCACCGTGGGGATGGCGATGGCGAAGGGGGTCGCGGTCGGGGCGCATCCCGGCCACCACGACCTGCGGGGCTTCGGCCGCCGGCCCATCCAGGCGCCGCCGGACGAGGTCGAGGCCGACGTCCTCTACCAGGTGGGGGCGCTCGCCGCCTTCGTCCGCTCCCGCAACGGCCGGATGGTGCACGTGAAGCCGCACGGCGCGCTGTACAACCAGGCGGTCGGCGATCCCAAGCTGTCCGCGGCGCTCGCCCGCGCGGTGGCGCGGGCGGACAAGAGCCTCGTCTTCGTCGGCCTCGCCACCGCGGCCACGATGCGCGCGGCCGCGGAGGCCGAGGGACTTCGCTTCGCCGGCGAGGCGTTCGCGGACCGGGTCTACAACCCGGACGGCACGCTCCAGTCGCGGCGGATTCCGGGTTCGGTCATCCACGATCCCGAAAAGGCCGCGGCGCAGGCGGTGGCGATCGCCCGGGGAACGGTGATCGCGCACGACGGCACCGAGGTGCCGGTGGCCGCCGAGACCCTCTGCCTCCACGGCGACAACCCGGCGGCGCTCGACAACGCCCGCACCGTCCGGCGCCGGCTCGAAGCGGCCGGAGTCGCCGTCCGCGCGCTGGCCTGACGGGGCTTCCCGGAATCGCCCCCGTGTCCGGCAGCGGGGAGCCCGTTGTCCGCAACGCCGGCGAAGCCGCCTTCGCCGTCGAGTTCGGGAACGAGATCTCCATCGAGCTGAACGAGCGGGCCACCGCGTTCGCCGCGCTGCTCGAGCGGGAGCCCTTCGAGGGCTTCCGGGAGGCGATTCCCACCTTCCGCTCGGTGCTGGTCTTCCACGATCCGGAGGCGGACCCGGAAGCGATCCGCCGCGCCGCGCTGGATCTTGCTCGCCGGGCCGGCCGGGAGCCCGCGCGGCCACCGCGCCGCATCGAGTTCCCCTGTGTCTACGACGGGGAGGATCTCCCCGACGTGGCCGCCCAGATCGGCGTGTCCGTCGAGGAACTGATCCGGATCCACTCCGAGCGCGACTATCGGGTCTTCATCATCGGCTTCACGCCCGGCTTTCCCTATCTGGGGATGGCCGATCCCCGCCTCGACATCCCGCGCCGTCCGATTCCGCGGGTCCGGGTCCCGGCCGGTTCGGTTTCGATGGCGCGCGCCCAGACCGGCATCTACCCCTGGGTCACCCCGGGCGGCTGGCACCTCCTCGGGCGGATGGACCCGGCGCTCCTTTTCGATCCGGGCAAGAGTCCGCCGAGCGGCTGCCTGCCGGGCGACCAGGTGCGGTTCCTCCCGGTGGCGGAGCTTCCCGAGCGCCCCGCGGGGGAGACCGCCGCCCCGCCGCCCCCCGAGGGGCCGCCGGCCGTCGAGGTCGAGCGCGGCGGGCTCCTCACCACCGTCCAGGACCTCGGGCGTCCGGGTTACCAGCGCTACGGGGTCCCCTGGTCGGGGGCCGCCGACCCGGCGTCGCTCCGCTTCGCCAACCGGGCGGTCGGGAACCCGGACGGCGCCGCGGGGCTCGAATGCACCCTGATGGGCCCGGTGCTCCGCTTCCGCCGTCCGGTGCTGACCGCCCTCGGGGGCGCCGACCACCGGGCGGTCCTGCACCTGCCGGGCGGCGGCCGCTGGCCGGTCCCGGTGGGGACCTCCTTCCTCGCCCCGGCGGGGAGCGTCCTCCGGTTCGCCGGGCCCCCGGAGGGGATGCGGAGCTACGTCGCCCTTGCCGGCGGAATCGACGTCCCGGAGGTCCTCGGTTCGCGGGCGACCTATCTGACCGCCGAGCTTGGGGGCTTCGAGGGCCGGGCGCTCCGTTCCGGCGACCGCCTCCACCTCGGCCCCGTCCCGGAGGGGGCCCGCGAGAACCGCTTCGAGCCCGACGCCCGCCGTCCGGCGCAGCCGGAGCCGCTCCGCCTCCGGATCAGCCTGGGACCGCAGGAGTTCGCCTTCACCGGCCGGTGCGTGGAGCGCCTCTCCGAGTTCCGCTTCACGGTCTCGAACGACTCGAACCGGATGGGCGTCCGGCTCGACGGCCCCATCCTCGAACACCGCGAGGGGATGAAGGAGATCGTCTCGGACGCGAACCCGCACGGGACGATCCAGGTGCCGCCCGGCGGCCACCCGATCGTCATGGGCGCCGACCAGGGCATCACCGGCGGCTATCCCAAGATCGGCACTGTCGTCGCCCCGGACCTCGCCCGCCTCGCCCAGGCCCTCCCGGGCGCCGAGGTGGGCCTCGACGTCGTGCCGCTGGAGGAGGCGCGGGAGATCACGCTCGCCGACCTGGCGCGGCTACGGGGCGGGAGATGATGCCGCGAAACCCGGCGCCGGTAGCGCTCTCCACATGAGTTCCGGCACCCGCGACCGACCCGGAAACGGTCGTTCCCCGCTCGGCCCGGGACGGCGGCCACCCGTGACCCATCCCGAAGGGTCCGATGCGGTCCGGCTCAGCATCACCCTGAACGACATCGAACCCGCGCCTCGGCGGGTGGTGGATGTCCCGTTGTCTCTCACCCTGGCGGCGCTCCACAACGTCATCCAGGTTGCCTTCGGCTGGTGGGACTACCACCTGTGGGAGTTCCAGATCGGAACGTGGCGGATTGCCGTGCCGGACCCGGAGGATGAGGCGTACCCGGATGACCGGCCGTTCGCCGACGCCCGCCGGTTTCCCCTCGCGCGGTGCGTGACCTGGGGGGTGGAGCGCCTGGTCTATCTCTACGACTTCGGGGACTACTGGCAGCACGAGGTCCGGCTGGAGAGGATGTTCAAGGCCGACGATCCCTACGCACTGCCGGCGTTCGTGGAGGGCGCCTGGGCGGCGCCCCGCGAGGACAGCGGAGGCGTTGGCGGTTTCGCCGAGTTCAAGGAGGCGGTCGCCGATCCTTTCCACGAGGAACGGGAGGAACTGCTCGCCTGGTACGGCGGCCCGTTCGATCCCGCGAACATCCACCGGGAGAAGATCCTCGACGGGATGGCGGCGATCCGGGCCTACCGGATGGCCCGCCGGCGCAAGACCCGCCGGCCCGGATCCGGCTGAGCCGCCGGGCTCAGAGGTCGTCCAGCAGCCGCCCGAGGGATACGGCCCGTACCCCGGCCGCGAGCGGGAACGTCTCGGAGCCGGCGTGGATCACGTCCAGGCGCGACAGGTCCAGGTCGCTCATGGCGGAGCGCATCGCGCGGGTGAACCGGGGCGCCGTCGTGCGCTTGATCTCGAAGCCGCGCAACCGCCCGCCCTGCTGGACCAGCAGGTCCAGCTCGGCGCCCGTGTGCGTGCGCCAGAAGTAGCTGGAGCCAGGCGGGGCGTCGAGCGCCCGGAGCACGCACTCGATGACGAAGCCCTCCCACGACGCACCGACCTTGGGATGGCGCTCCAGTTCGCGGGTTGTCCGGATGTCGAGCAGGCGGTGGAGGAGGCCGGAGTCGCGGACGTAGATCTTTGGCGTCCTGACCTGGCGCTTCTTCAGATTGGCGCTCCACGGTCTCAGGCTGCGGACCATGAAGACGGATTCGAGCGCTTCCAGATAGCGCCGGACCACGTGCTGGGAGACACCGAACGCCCGGGCCAGTTCCGAGCCGTTCCAGACCTGGCCGTGGTAGTGCGCCAGCATTGTCCAGAACCGCTCCATGGTGGTCCCCGGGATGGAAATGCCGAGCGCCCCCAGGTCCCGTGCGAGAAAGGTGTGGACGAAGTCAGCACGCCAGCGGTAGCTGGCAACCCCGCTGCGCGCCGCGAACGACCGGGGAAACCCTCCGCGGATCCACAGACGCCCGGCATCCGCCGGTCCCACTTCGGACAGGTCGAAGCCGGCGAGCTCGTAGTGCGCCACGCGCCCGGCCAGGCTTTCGGAGCTCTGTTGCAGCAGGGCGGGCGATGCACTGCCGAGCAGGAGGAACCGGGCAGGGGTTCGCGGCCGGTCCGCCAGCACCCGCAGCGCCGGGAAGAGATTCGGGCGTCTCTGGACTTCGTCCAGCACCACGAGTCCCCGAAGCGGGTCGAGCGCCAGGAACGGGTCCGCGAGCCTCGCCAGGTCGCGGTCGTCCTCAAGATCGAACCGGTGTGCTCCGCGGGACCACGACCTGGCGATCTCTTTCGCGAGTGTCGTCTTGCCGACCTGCCGGGCGCCGAGCAGCAGCGCCGCCGGGCTCTCGCGGAGGAGGCGGGCCACGGCCTTGCCATGCGTCTTGCGGGGGATCACAGGTGCGAATCATAGCATTGAAAATTGGACGCCGCATGTCCAATTATCACAGATAAACGGAGACTCGTCAGACGTTCCGCGGCGGCCCGGGCACGGGCGAAACCCCGAACAGCTCCCCGAGTTTCTCGGTGAGCAGGTCGCGGGTCTCGCGGAACCGCTGGAGCATCTCCTCCTCGCCCCAGGCCTCCGCCGGGTCCTCGAGCGGCCAGTGGAGGCGCCGGACGCTGCCGGGCACCACCGGGCACACCTCCTCGGCGCAGAGGGTGACCACCAGGCCGGCGCGCTCGATGTGGATCTCGTCGATCCCCTTCGAGCGGGCCCGGCGGATGTCGATGCCGACCTCGTCCAGCACCCGCACCGCCATCGGATGGACGCGCCAGGGGTTCGACCCGGCGCTCAGCACCATCGTTCCCGGCGGCGCGATGCGGCGGGCAAGGGCCTCGGCGAGCTGGCTCCTCGCCGAGTTGGCGACGCAGAGGAACACGACGGTCCGGGGGACGCTCGGGTCGCGGTTGGCCACGGTCGGCGCGGATTCTACGGACCTTGCCGCGGGCGCGCCGGACAGGGCGGGGAAGGACGCCACGGCAGGGGCTATTCTTCGCGCCTTCCCGGGACCTTGCAGCGCCCCTCCCGGAACCCCGTTTTCCCGGGGTAATTCCGAACCGCGCGAAGGCCCGGCGCCGCCCCTTCTCCGATGTTCCGACGAGCGCTCCCGTCCGCTGTCCGGCCGCACTTCCTGATCACCGGATTGGTCCTTGGGTTCGCCGGCTGCGGCGAACCCGACGTCCGGGAGCTCTCGCGGGCGCCGGAGACGGCCCCGCCGCCGGCCGCCGCCCCCGCGGAGGACGACCCCCGTCCCGCGCTGGTCGCCTTCGGGGACAGCCTGACCGCCGGCTACGGCATCGACCTCGACGAGGCCTGGCCGGCGCGCCTGCAGGAACGCCTCGACGCCGAGGGGTTCGCGTACCGCGTCGTGAACGCCGGGGTGTCCGGAGAGACCACCTCGGGCGGGCTGCGGCGCCTCCCGTTCGTGCTCGACCGGAACCCGAACGCCGAACTCGTGGTCATCGCGCTCGGCGGGAACGACGGGCTGCGCGGCGTCCCCGTGGACGTCATGATGGACAACCTCGAGGCCATGATCCGGGAGGCGGAGGGACGCGGCCTGAAGGTGCTGCTGGCCGGGGTCCCCGCGCCCCCTGAACTCGGCCGGGACTACGAGGACGGCTTCGCGGAGACGTTCCGGGACGTGGCCGGCGCCACCGGAGTGCCGCTGCTGCCGAGCCTGCTCGAGGGCGTGGCGGGCGTCGCCGAACTGAACCAGCGCGACGGGATTCACCCCACCGCCGAGGGGGCGCTCCGGCTCGCCGACAACGCCTTCGCCGCCCTGAAACCCCTGCTCGCGGAACCTCCCGCGGCGGCCGGCGTTCCCTGAGAGAAGCGATGATCCAGGCGACCCGCCTCGAGAAGACGGTCCGGAGCGGCGACCGCGACCTCACCATCCTCAGCGGACTCGACCTGTCCGTCCCAGCGGGCGAGATCGTCTGCGTCCGGGGCCCTTCGGGGTGTGGAAAGTCCACGCTGCTCGGACTGCTCGCCGGGCTCGACCACCCGACCGCGGGCACGGTGGAGGTCGCCGGCACCGACCTCACCGGCCTCGATGAGGAGAGCCTCGCGCGGTTCCGGTCGAAGAACATCGGCTTCGTCTTCCAGTCCTTCCATCTGCTGCCCAACCTGACGGCGCTCGAGAACGTGGCGGTGCCGCTCGAGATCGCGGGGGCCGGCGATACGGTGGAGCGGGCGCGCGAACTGCTCGATTCCTTCGGGATCGGCGAACGGGCCCACCACCTGCCGTCCCAGATGTCCGGCGGCGAGCAGCAGCGGGTGGCCATCGCCCGGGCGGTCTCGAACGAGCCTCGCGTGGTGTTCGCGGACGAGCCCACCGGCAACCTCGACGAGGACACCGGGGCCCGGATCGCGGAGCTGCTGGTCGCGATTCGCGACCGTACCGGGGCCACCGTGCTCGTCGCGACCCATGACACCGAACTCGCGGAGCGCGCCGACCGCCGGCTGCTGCTGCGGGGCGGGCGGCTTCACGATGACGCGCCGGCGCCGGAACCCGTTCGCGAGCCGGCGCTGGCCGGCGTTTAACGCGAAATGCGGTTCGCGGTCCGGATGGCCTTCCGGGAACTCCGGTCCTCCGCCCGCCGGCTCGCGCTCTTCTTCGTCGCCGTCGGCATCGGGGTGGCCGCGATCGTGGTGCTCCGTTCGGCGGCGGACAGCCTGCAGTCGGCGCTGACCAGCGAGTCTCGCTTCCTGATGGCCGCCGACGTGACGGTCTCCACCGGGGAGGGCTTCACCGGCGAGACCGAGGTCATCTTCGACGACGTCGCGTCCGGCCACCCGCTCACCGGGGTGTCGCGCTCGGTGCAGATCGCGACGCTCGCGCGCTCGGCCGACGACCCGCTCCGGGGCGCGATGGTCGAACTGAAGGGGGTGGACGGCGCCTTCCCGCTCTACGGCGACCTGGAGGTGGCCGGAGCGTCCTTCGGCCCGGAACTGCTCGGCGGGCGGGGGGCGCTGGTCCGGCCCGAAGTCCGGGTCCGGCTCGGCCTCGAGATCGGGGACCCGATCATCCTCGGCGGCGAACCCTTCGAGGTGCGCGGCGACCTGCTCGCGGAGCCGGGGGCGGGGATCGACTTCTTCCGGCGCGGGCCGCGGGTCCTGGTGGCGCTCTCCGACCTGGAGACGACGGGGCTGCTCGACGTCCCCGAGCGCGCCCGCTGGGAGGTGCTGTTCGCGGTGGCGAACGAGGAGGCGGTCGGCGGGCTCGCGGCCGGTCTCCGGGCGGCGCTCGAGGACCAGCCCGTCCGGGTGCGAACGTTCCGGCAGACGGGAGACCGCCTCGCGCGGCGCATCCGGCGCGGCGAGGACTACCTGAGCCTCGCGGGTTTCGTGATCCTGCTGCTCGGCGGCATCGGGGTCTTCAGCGTGGCGCGGGCCTTCACCCGCCAGAGCCTGCCGTCGGCGGCCATCGAGCGCTGTCTCGGGGTGCCCTCGCGGACGATCCTCGGGATCGCGCTCCTGCAGATGGCGGTGCTCGCCGGGCTCGCGAGCGCCTTCGGCATCGCCGCCGGAGCGGCGGCGCTCCAGCTCTTCATCCCCGAGGTGGAGGTGGGGGGCCTCCAGGTCGCGGCGCGGCTCACCCCCGCGGCGGCGCTCCAGGGCGCGCTCACCGGCGGCCTCGTCTCCCTGCTCTCCGCGGTCTTCCCGCTGCTGCCGCTCCGCCGCGTGCGGCCGCTGGGGCTTCTGCGGAGCGGGGACATGCTGGACGAGCGGGGATCCCCGGCCACCCGCCGGCTCGAAGGGGCGGTGGCGGCCGGGGCGGTCCTCGTGTTCTTCGGGTTCGCGGGCTGGCAGTCGGGATCGCTCCGGATCACCCTCGCGGTCACCGGCGGGTTCGTGCTGGTGGCGGTGCTGCTCTGGATCCTGGGCGGCCTGATCCTCCGCGGCCTGACGCCGCTCGCCGCGGCCCGCACCTTCGCAGTGCGCCACGCGGTCCGCACCGTGCTCCGGGGGGCGCGCCAGATCCGGGTGGTGCTGGTCGCGCTCGGGGTAGGGGTGTTCCTGGTGCTCGCCACGGTGGGCATCGAGCGGAACGTCCAGCGCGAGTTCACCTTCCAGGAGAGCAGCGACGACCCCGACCTCTTCTTCCTGGACATCCAGGCCGACCAGGTGGACGGGGTCCGCGCGAACGCCGCCGCCCGGGGGTTCCCGGACATCAACCTGATCCCGGTGCTCCAGACCCGGATCCACGGGATCTTCGGCCGGGACGTGCACCTCGAGGACCGGGCCGCGGTGCGGCGCGCCGGGGGACTGTCGCGGGAATACACCGTCAGCTCGCGCGACTGGCTCGAAGACAACGAGGTCGTCACCGAGGGCGAGTTCTGGGGGGAGCGGCCCGCCGAGGGCGCCGAGGTGTCCATCGAGAACTGGGTGCAGGAGGACCGCGGCGTCCAGCTCGGGGACACGATGCGCTTCGAGATCATGGGCGAGACGCTCGACGCGCGGGTCACCTCGATCCGCGACGTGGAGTGGCGGAACGCCCGGAACGGCGGGTTCACCTTCCTCTTCCATCCGGACAGCGTGGCGCACTTCCCCATGTCCTACGCGGGGTTCGTCCGGGGGCCGGACGACGTGGTCGAGCGGGCCCGCTTCCAGGGGGCGGTGGTGGGCGAGTTCCCGAACGTCTCGGTGGTGGACCTCCGCGACGTGCTGGACACCATGCAGCAGGTGGCGGACAGCGTCGCGCTCGCGATCCGCATCGTGGGGCTGATCGCGCTGGTCGGCGGCCTGCTGATCCTGATCGGTACGGTCGCGGTCCACATCGGGGCCCGCCGCCGCGAGACCGCGGTGCTCCGCGTGTTCGGAGCGGGCCGCAACCGGGTGGTGGCGATCACCCTGCTGGAGCACAGCGTCATCGGCGCGGTGGCCGGCGCCGCCGCGGCGGTCGGGGCCTCGGCCACCGCGTTCTTCGTGGTGCGCGAGATCATGCAGCTCCCCTTCGAGGCGGACCCCTCGCTCATCCTTTTCGCGATCGCACTCCCGGCGCTGGGCGCCGCCGGCGTGGGGGCCCTTGCGGCCGTGGACATCCTGCGGCGCAAACCGCTCGGGGTACTCGCCGACTAGGAGTCGGAGCGCCGGCCTCCGGCCGGCATCGCCGACCGCAGGGAGGCGAAACGCGAACCGCCACCCAAGGAGAATGCCGTCAATGAACCTCGATCCTTCCACCCATCTCTCCGCCGTCGAACGCGCCGTCTCCTCCGGTGAGCGCGAGGGGCAGCCGGCCCGCGCGGTCACGCTGTCCCGCTCCTTCCAGGCGACGGTCGCGGACCTCTGGGACGCGGTGACGAACCCCGAGCGTCTGCCGCGCTGGTTTGCGCCGGTCAGCGGCGATTTCGAAGCGGGCGGCCGCTACCAGGTCGAGGGCAACGCCGGCGGCGTGATCACCGAGTGCGATCGGCCGTCGCGTTTCGCCCTCACCTGGGAGTTCGGCGAGGACGTCAGTTGGGTCGAGGTCCGGGTCGCGGACGAGGGGGCGGGCCGCGCGCGCCTGACGCTCACCCACGCCATGCGCCCGTCCGAGCACTGGGACACGTACGGGCCCGGAGCGACCGGGGTGGGGTGGGAGTTCGGTCTCCTGGGATTGGCGCTCTACCTCGCCGACCCCGCGGCGCCGAAGCCGGATGAGGCCGCGTTTGCCGCTTCGGCGGACGGCAGGGCGTTCGGCGCGGGGAGCAGCCGGGGATGGGAACGCGCGGCGGTCGCCGTCGGCGCCGATCCCGGCGCCGCGCGGATGGCGGCGAAGCGCGTAACCGCGTTCTACACGGGCGAATCGGCGTAGCGGGCGGCCTCGCCGCGCAGCGTCAGACCTGGAAGCCGAGTTCGGCGGCGACCGCCCGCTGCCGCTCGTCCAGCGTGAAGAACCCGACCTCGGCCGGCCGGGGGAACGCGTACAGCGCATTGGCGACATGCCACAGGTCGGCGCCGCGGAGGTATCCCGCCGCCAGGACCGCATTCATCTCCGATTCCAGGGGTCGATCCGGGAACAACCACTCAATCCTGTCCAGAAAGGTGGGATCCAGGACGAGTTCCTCTCTTGCACATGCCGACCGAAGCTCGGCTTCCAGCAGATTCGACGAGTACAACCGGTCATGGGAGCGCAGGCGATCCGCCACTTCCGCGGCTCTGACCTCGTTGAACGCGACCGCGACGAGCGCGGATGAATCCACGTAGGTGGCGTTCATTCCCGCTCGTCAAGAAACCGCTTCAGCGCTCCCGGCCGGTGGGCGATCGGCTCGAGGGGGGCGTTGCGATTCCTGGCCGGCGAGACAATGCCGCGCCGCTCGAGATCGTCGAGATGCTCCTCGAGGGTCTTCTTCTTCCCCTCGATGGGGCGGATCTCGGCTACCGGTTTGCCGTGGTAGGAGATGCGCACGGTGCGTCCCTCGCGGACCAGTCGGATGACTTCGGAAAAGCGGGCTTTCGCCTCGTAGGTGGAAAGGGTCAAGTTCATTGTCAAGGTTGGACTAGTCAGACCAGTCTAGCACCGTTCGCGGATTTGCCGCGAACGGGCGGATGGGGCCCGCCTCAGGGCGCCGCGTCTGATGCCAGGCTCTCGAGCCATGCCTCCGGGATCCGCACCGCGACCACTTCCCCTTCCGCGGTGACCACCCCGCCGGCCTCGACCTGAACGCTCACCCGCACCTTGCGATCTCCGACCTCGGTCGCCCGGGCCCGCAGCAGGAGTTCCGCCCCGAGCGGCGTCGGCTTCCGGTAGCTCACCTTCAGCGAGCCGGTCACGAAGCGCAGCGGCGGGTCGCTGTCCATGGCCCGACCCTCCGCCCGGTACGCTTCCCAGGCGGCCGTTCCGGTACCGTGGCAGTCGATGAGCGAAGCGATCAGCCCGCCGTAGACCGCCCCCGGAACCGCGGTATGGAAGGGCTCCGGAGTGAAGCGGCAGACCGCCTCTTCTCCCTCGGCGAAGCTTCGGATCCGGTAGCCGTCCGGGTTGCGGGCGCCGCACCCGTAGCAGTGCTGCGTCGCGGCCGGATAGTGGTCCTGAAACGCCTTCCGTTCGCCGCTCGCGCTCATGTCTGGCGGAGCACGGCGACGAGAAGACAGCCCCAGGCGGCAATGAGGCAGAGGCCTCCGACCGGGGTCACGGGACCGAGCCACGACGGCCCGCCGAGCGCCAGCCAGTAGAGGCTGCCGGAAAACAACACGATCCCGGCGGTCATCAGCGCCCCGGCCAGCGAGGCGGGCGAGCCCAGGTCGCGGGCCACCAGCGTCCCGGCCGCCAGCAGGCCCAGCCCGTGGATCAGGTGGTAGCGGACGGCGGTCTCGAAGGTCTGGAGCGACCGGGCGTCAAGCCGCGGCGCCAGGCTGTGCGCGCCGAAGGCGCCGGCGACGACCCCGAGGAGCATCGTGGCGGCGCCCACCGCAATCCAGGGCATCCCGGACTGCGATCAGCGCGCGGTCTGCCCCATGCGGAGCGCCCGCTGCGGGGTCATCGGCTCGTCCGGGTAGAGCGACGCGACCTGGTCCGCGTAGCCGTTGAAGAGCGGCGTCGGGAAGTTGGCCCGGTTGTCCAGCCAGTAGGACTCCGCCTGGCTCCAGCGGGGATGCGGGATGTTCGGGTTGATGTTCGACAGGAACCCGTACTCGTGCTGCTGCATCTCCCAGAAGAAGGGCGGCTGCCTGCGGGTCAACTCGATCTTCACCACCGCCTTGGCGCCCTTGTAGCCGTACTTCCAGGGGATCGCCATCCGGATCGGAGCGCCGTGCTGGCGGACCAGCGGATCGCCATAGATCCCGGTGACCACGAACGCCAGCGGGTTCATCGCCTCGTCCATCCGGAGCGCCTCGTGGTACGGCCACGGGTACCAGTTGCTCGACGCGAGGCCCGGCATCTCCTCCGGCCGGTTCAGGGAGGTGAAGGCCACGAACCGGGCGTTGCTGTTCGGCTCCACCGCGTCCAGCAGCGCCGACAGCGGAAAGCCGGTCCAGGGCACGTTCATCGCCCAGCGCTCCACGCAGCGGAAGTGGTAGATGCGCTCCTCGTGCTCGAACCCGAGCAGGTCGTCGAGATCGAAGGTGCGCGGCCTGTTGCATTCGCCGGTCACCTCGACGGCCCACGGAACGGGCTGGTAGTCGCCGGCGAGCTTCCAGACCGCGCCGCCGCGGCCGGCCAGGAACTCGTAGAAGTTGTTGTGCGAACCCGCGACCTCGCGCGCCGTCAGCTCCTTCCGCTCGATCATCCCGGGGATCCGGTAGGCCTCGTTCTTCTTCGCGGGAAAGACGTCGGGCCGGGAATACGGGATGTCCAGCATCTCCGCGCCCTCGGCGTTCGTGCCGCAGGCTAGGGTGTAGGGCCCGAGCAGCGCGGCGCTCCCCAGCGCCTTCACGAGGGCCCGGCGGTTGAAGAAGACCTTGGGATCGGTGACGGAACCCCCGACGGGGCTCCTTTCGTAGCGAGTCCGCTTCGAAGTCTTGACGAGATGGCTCATTGGTACGCTCCGCGGGCTCCCGGCCGACGTGCGGGAGCCGGTTCCCCAATGGTAGCCCGCCGCCGGGCGCCGGTGTTTGCCGCCGGAGCCCCGGGCTCGCCTGGGTCTGCGCCACCCTTCGAAGAGACACGATGACCTGGAGTTTCTGGACTGCTGCCGCGGGAAAGCCGTCGGTCCGTCCGCTCGAGGACCTGACGGACGGCGAGGCGGATCCCTGGACCGACCGCTCGCCGCCGGGCGGGCTTGGCCTCACGGGTTCGCTGGGCGGGGAGGACCGGCTGGGCTGGGTGGACCTGCCGCTCACCGCCGGCCGGGAACTGCCCGGATACGTCCGCCTCCGCGACGAGTTGCTCGCCGAAGGCTTCGAGCGCCTGGTGGTGGTGGCGATCGGGGGCTCCGCGCTCGCGCCCCGGGCGCTCGTCTCGGGACTTCACCGGGGGCGCGGGCTCGCGGTGGACTTCCTCGACAGCCTCGCGCCGGAAGCGGTGCTCGAGACGCTGCGGCCGGAACGCCAGCCCGGGACCGTCTTCCTGGTGGCGTCGAAATCGGGCGCCACCGTGGAGACGCGCGCCCTCGAGGCCGTGATCTACGGCACGCTCCAGGGCGCCGGCGCGATCCCCGGAAGGCAGTTCCTCGCCGTCACCGATCCCGGCACCCCGCTCCACCGGTGGGCCGACCGGGCCGGGTACCGGGCGCGGTTCGCCGGGAAGCCGGACGTGGGCGGCCGGTTCTCGGCCCCCAGCGCCTTCGGGCTGCTGCCGGCGGCCCTCGCCGGGTGCGGGTTGGAAGAGGAGCTGGGGGGCGTCCGGCGGGTGCGCGAGGCGCTCGACGCGGGCGGCGCGGCGGCGGAGCCGGCCTTTCGCCTGGGCGCGCTGCTCGCCCGGCTGCGGGCGGAAGGCCGCTGGCAGGCGCACCTCACCGCGGCGCCGGGATGGGAAGGGGTGCTCCCCTGGCTGGAGCAGCTCTTCGCCGAGAGCACGGGGAAGGAGGGAACCGGGATCCTGCCGGTGATCTGCGAGTGGCCGCACCCGGAGCGCCAGGCGAAAACGGGTCTGGTGATCCATGTGGGCCCCGCGGAAACCGCGGACCGGGAGCGGCTCGAGGCGGGCGCCGCCGCCGGAGTCCCGGCGATCCATTGCCCGCCGGATCCATCCGGGCGGTTGGCCTTCCTCTTCCGCTGGCAGATCGCGGTCGCGGTCGCCGCCTTCCGGATGGGGATGGACCCCTACGACCAGCCGGACGTCGAGGACACGAAGGCCGCCACCCGCCGCCTGTCGGCGAGTCCGGAGTCGGCTCCGCGGCCGCCCGAAGTGTCCGACTCCGATATCCGGGAGTTCCTCACCGAGGCGGCGGCAGGGGGGCTTGCGGTCAACGCCTTCGGCCACCGGAGCCGGATGTCCGAAGGACTGGTCCACGCGCTCCAGCGGCAGCTCGCGGCGCGGTTCCGGGTGACGCCCGCGATCGGTTTCGGGTCGGGACTCCTGCACTCGCTCGGCCAGATCGAAAAGGGCGGACCCCCGGACCTGGCGGTCCTCATGCTCACCTGGGACCCCGGACCGGACATCCTGATTCCGCCGAGCCCCGAGTTGCCGGCCGCGCTCGGCGGGCTCGGCACCGGCGCCCTTGCCCGCCTGCAGGCCGCCGCCGACTACGAGGAGCTGAACCGGCGCGGGCGCCGGGTTCTCTGGCTCGACGCCGCCCTGCCGGGCCTGGGCGGCCTCGCGGAACTCACGACGCGGCTGATCACGCTGTCGGCCTGATGTCCGATCCGTGTTCCGCCGCCGCGGGTGAGCTGGTCCGGCTGATCGCCGGCCGCGAGGTTTCCGCGGTGGAGGTGATGCGGGCCCACCTCGCCCGGATCGAGGCGGCGAACCCTCGCCTGAACGCGATCGTCACCCTGCTGCCGGAAGCGACGCTGCTCGGCGAGGCGGAGAAGGCCGACGCGGCGGTGGCCGCGGGCGACCCGCTCGGGCCGCTCCACGGGCTGCCGGTCGCCCACAAGGACCTGACCCTCACCCGGGGCATCCGCACGACCTTCGGGTCGCCGATCTTCGCCGACTTCGTCCCCGAGGAAGACGCGCTGATCGTCGAGCGGCTGCGGGCCGCCGGGGCCATCACCATCGGCAAGACGAACACGCCCGAGTTCGGCGCCGGTTCCCAGACGTTCAACGCGGTCTTCGGCCCCACGCGGAACCCGTGGGACGCGACGAAGACCTGCGGCGGGAGCAGCGGCGGCGCCGCGGTGGCGCTCGCCACCGGGATGGTCCCGATCGCCGACGGCAGCGACTACGGCGGCTCGCTGCGCAATCCGGCCAGTTTCTGCGGGGTGGTCGGGTTCCGGCCCTCGCCCGGGCGGGTGCCGGTCTGGCCGGACGAGACGCCCTGGTTCCCGGTCCCGGTGCAGGGGCCGATGGCGCGGAGCGCCGCCGATGCCGCGCTCATGCTGAGCGCCATCGCGGGACCGGATCCGCGGGCGCCGCTCTCGCTGGCGGAGCCGGGGGAGGTCTTCCGGAAGCCGCTCGATCGGGACTTCCGGGGTGTCCGGGTGGCGTGGAGCACCGGTTTCGGCGATGTCCCGTTCGATCCGCGGGTCCCGGCGGCGCTCGCCCCGGCGCGCGGGGCGCTGGAGCGGCTCGGGTGCGAGGTCGAGGATGCCGATCCGGACATGGATGGCGCGGACGTTGCGTTCGACCGCTGGCGGGCCTGGTACTTCGAGCTCAACTGGGGGCCGCTCCTCGACCGCCACCGGGAATCCATGAAGGACACCGTCATCTGGAACATCGAGCAGGGCCGGGCGCTCGGCGCGCCCGACCTCGCCGAGGCCTCCCGCCGCTGGACGGCGCTGCTCCGCCGGGCGCGGGCGTTCTTCGAGCGTTACGAGTTCCTGGCGCTGCCGGTCTCCCAGGTGCCGCCCTTCGACATCGGCGTCGAGTACCCGGCGGAGATCGCCGGGGTCCCGATGCGGACGTACACGGACTGGATGGCGTCCTGCGCCTGGGTGTCGCTGCTCGGCTGTCCGGCGGTGTCCGTCCCCGCCGGCAAGACCCCCGAAGGGTTGCCCGTGGGCCTCCAGATCGTCGGCCGCCCGCGGGACGATTTCGGGGTGCTCCAGCTCGCGCACGCCCTGGAGCAGGAGTTGCCGGGTTCTGGCAAGATGGCGTGACGGAGGAAGGACCCATGACCCATCGGTATCCGGAGCGGTTCGCTCCCCTCGCGCTCTTCGCCCTCCTGGCCGCCTGTGGCGCCCCGCCGCCCGCGGAAGACCCGCCGCCTCCGGGCGCGACCGCCCACGAAGGTGCGGCCTTCGAGATCACCGAGGTGCGTCCCGGCATCTGGCACGCGGTCGGGACCGGCGCCATGAATGTCGGCGCGAACGCGGCGATCGTGGACCTCGGCGAGTCGCTGCTGCTCGTGGACTCCCACATCACCCCGGCGGCGGCGTGGGTGCTGCTCGAGGAGCTGTCGCCGCTGACCCCCAAGCCGGTCCGCTACGTGGTGAACACCCACTTCCACTTCGACCACATCCACGGGAACCAGGTCTTCGGCGACGACGTGGAGATCCTCGGCCACGAGGCCACCTACGACGTGGTCGCCGCCGGCGGCTCGAACTCCGGGACCGCCTGGGATGCGTTCGTGGGAACGCTGCCGGAACAGATCGCGACGCTCGAGAGCCGGCTGGAGGCCGCCGCGGAGGCCGACCGCGCCGAGATCGCGGACGCCCTGGCGAGGACCCGAGCCTACCAGGAGGCGACCGCGAGCATCACCCCGCTGCCGCCGACCATCACCCTGGAGCGGCGGATGACCCTGCATCGCGGCGGGCACGAGATCCAGCTGCTGTTCCTGGGGCGCGGGCACACCGCCGGGGACGTGGTGACGTTCCTCCCCGAGCAGCGGGTGCTCATCACGGGCGACCTGGTCCCCTTCGGCCTGCCCTTCATGGGGGACGGGTATCCGGAATGGGGCGAGACGATCCGCGGCTTCGCCGAGCTGGACTTCGACCTGGTGCTGCCGGGCCACGGCCCGCCCTTCGAGGAGAAGGCAAAGCTCGAGTACCTCGCCGCCTACCTCGACGACTTCTGGGCCCAGGCCGAGGCCGCCCACGGCGAGGGCGTCTCCGCCGAGGAAGCGGCGAACAGCATCGATCTCACCGCCCACGGAGACCACTTCCCGTCCGTCACCGCGCCGGGGGCGCCCCTGATCGCGGTGGAACGCGCCTACCGCCTCTTCGATGCCCGCGCCCTGACCCCCGGAGAGTAGGAACACCCGGGAACGCCGGTCTCCAGACCGGCACGCGCGGGGGGGCCCCCCCCCCCCCGCGGCACCCCCCCCCCCCCCCGCACCCAACCAAAACCGGTGAAAACCCGGCACCACAACCGCCCCCCC
>JAJEFG010000045.1 GCA_022820545.1 Acidobacteriota bacterium
CACCTTCAGGAGGAGGAGGAGCGCCATCAGCGCGGGTTTCGCGCTCCCGCGCGATGCCGGCCGGAGGCCGGCGCTCCGAGGCGGCGCCACCACGACTGCTGGCCATACCCGCACGGCTGCACTTTCACAGCAACTGGGGCGCCGCGCACGTCGCAACCCCATTCACTCTCACGGAGGAGCCGACGCTACCAGTCCAGATAAAGCGAGCCGGCCGCCTCGCGGCGGAGTTCAGATCGTGACGCTGATGCCGCTGCGCCACGCAGCCTGACGAACGTCCGTCAAGAACGAGGGATCGCTCCGGCAGTCGCGCGTCGACACAATGCGGAAATCAACGTCCCGGACCCGGTCCCCGAAGAACAGGTACGCGTCTTCCGGATCGCACCGGTTCGAAGTCCACACGAGGCCTTCGACATTCGGGAACTGGTCATGGATCGCCTTCGCCCAAGCGGCGGTCTCCCTGTAGAGCCTGGGTGAGGACTCGATCAAGGCGGTGCGGGAGATGTTCCATCTCGCCAGTTCGGGGGCTCGCAACGCGGCCAGGTTGATGTCGCGGTCCGCGTCGAGCCTCGTGTGCGCGCGATCGCCCAACACGGCCGCCGGAAGGGTTCTTCGTTGCGTCCGGACGGGGATTTCGTGGAACAGGGTTTCGTAGGCGACCGAGTCGAAGGTGCTTCCCATGTAGAGCGAGGGCACGCACTGTCCGTCTTCGTCCGTGATGGGTGCGAAACGCGTCGGGCCCCCCCGGCACGGATTGAAGGTGCTCGCTCTCCGCTGCCGGTTGTGTATGCGATGGAGCGGCGTCCCGGCGTCCAACGTCACGAGACCCGGAGCGGCAAGGTTCCGGGAGGGGCTCAGGATCGTCAAGACCCGAGCGCCCGTCAGCCCTCGGCCGGGGTGGCCAGATGCAGGGCTGCCTCGACGACCTCGCCGGGGGCTTCGAGCCGCTCTTCGGGGGTGGCCCCGTCGAGCCATCCGTTGCCGGAGGCGAACCACATGGCAATCTGCCAAGGCGTTAGCGATGCGGGCAATTGGGCGAGGATGTCCTTGATGACCCTTCGCGGCTGCCCGTCGCTGAACTGGAACGCCGGGTAGAGGTCCCGCCCGCCATGGCGGACGGCGAAGATCCTGCCCTCCCGTTTCCAGCGCGATGCGGGCTCGCTGGCGTTCTTCGGGTTGAGGCCCGACCCGGCGCGGATCTCGGATCCCGTGAGCATCCGCGTTTCCTGCAGGTAGTCGGCGCGCAGGCGGGCGTTGTCGATCTCCAGTTGCGCCCGAATGTCGGCGCGCGGCATGTCCGGGAGGATGCTCTCGATCATCAACTCGATGTTGCGCTCCGTGAGTGCCTGCCGGTGCATCGCGGCCATGGATGGCAGACGGGCGACGACGCGCCGAAGCAGTTCCGTCAGCTCGGCATCGGGTGTCCCGATGAGGGTCCAATCGCCGGGTCTTTCCGCCGCGGCGTGGGCGATGCGCTCGCGAAGTGGGTCGGGAAGCGCACCGATGTCGTCTTCGTCGAGGCAGAAACTGACGAGCGGGTCAGCGGGCCCAGCCCTCGGGGGGATCTGGGATCGTGACATTCCCGCAAGAATAGATAGTAGGGAAAATCGTGTCAACCTGGCGTTCCCCGGGCGACGGCCGGATGGGCGAAGGCTCTTCAACTTGCCCGAGCCTCCGCGGCCGGTTCTTCCGCCTCTTCCGTGTCCTGCGCCGCCTCGGCGTCCTCGCCCTGCGCCGCCGCCGCGTCCTCTCCGGCGCCCAGCGGATGCACAGCGTCTCCGTCAGCCGAGGGGCGGTGGAGGGCCGCTCCGATGGGGTCCGGGGTCTCGGCAAGCTCCCCCGCCTCGAGGAACCCGGCCTCGACCGATGCGGGGAGCCAGCATTCCCGGGTTCCCTGTCGAAGGACGCTCGTCCGGGCCGCCTCCCGGGTCAGGAAGACGGCGAAGTCGTGCGGGCCCCCGTTACGCCAGCGCCGCACCGTCTCCGGGAGCGCCATGGGGTGTTCCGCCGCGCGGTCACCGAGGACGCAGCCGGGCCGATAGGTGCGGACGGCGTTCCCGAAGACGCTGTACTGGCGCCCCACCCGATCCGTCAGTGCGTAGGTCATGGGTCCCGTCAGCACGACCACGTGTGCGAGACCCACGGTGCGGTGCGCGAGGTCCCAGAGATCGACGGGAGCCGATTCGGGGTTCGTCTCGCGGGGTCCGAGCCCGACGGCGAAAACCGGGCGGGTCCGCTGCCGGCTTCCGATGAGGTGAATCAGCCCCTCCACCCCCTCCTCGTTCTCGATGATCCACGGGGCCGGGAGGAGCCGCCAGCCGTAGTCGGTGAGCCCCGGGGAACGCGCCAGCCAGCGCACGATGCCGGGCACCCACAGCGGCGTATCCCGCTGGCCCAGGCGGCGGCGCGGCGCGAAGAGCATGGCGCGGAGCCCGGTCGTCGACCCCGCGCGGAAGAGGATCACGACGGCCTTCCAGGCGGCCAGTCCGGCGAAGGCGCCCGCTTCGAGCTCGGCCCCGAAGTACCGGCTCGATCCCGCTTCACGCTCGACGGCCCGTACGATGGCGCCTGCCGATCGATGGCGCTCCACGTGCACTTTCTCACCTTCCGGACGCGCAGCCGCGTCGAAGCCGGGGGGAAGCGGGCCGACGTGCGCCTCCAGCCAACGCAGGGCGTGGTGGCGCGCCAGGTCCCACTCGCCGCCCCTCCCATCCGGCGAGACTTCGGCGGAAACCGCGACGGCGGGCCGCAGTTCCGAGCGGCTGGCGATTGTCCTGGGCAGCCGCGCCCGCCGGACCCGGGGTGTCCGGATGGCCTCCGGGGCGAACCGGACCGGACGCCGGGTTGGGTCAGGGAGGGGTGGGGAGGTTGGCATGATGGATCCTTGAAGCGAGGCGCGCGACCGGGAAAGAGCCCGTTGCCGGCGCGTGCAGGGGAGATCCGACGATGAGCGTGCGGATCTCGGGTGGCGTATTCCGGGGCCGGGTCCTGGCGGGTCCCCCGCGAGCGGGTTCGCGTGCCGGGTCGACCCCGATGGTCGAGTGGGCCCGGCCGAGTGCGGTGCGGCTGCGAAAGAGCCTCTTCACCGTGCTGGCCGGGGAACTGGAGGGCGCCCGGGTCCTCGACCTGTGCGCCGGGGTGGGGACCCTCGGTTTCGAGGCGCTCTCACGCGGTGCGCGCGACTGCGTGTTCGTGGAGCGATCCCCGCGGTTGGGCCGGTTGATCGAGCGGAATGCGGCCAGGCTCGGGACGAATGCGTTCAGGCTGGTGGTGGAAGACGCGCTCGGGGAGGTGCGCCGGCTTCTCGGGGCCGGAAGGAGGTTCGACGTGGCGTTCCTCGACCCGCCCTGGGAGATCTGGGGATCCGAGCCGGGTGTCGCACTGCTGCGGGCGGCCGTCGGCCTCGCGCCGCTCGTGGTGGCGGAGCACCGTTCTTCCTGGACGGCGCCGCCGAGCGTGGTCGTCCGCCCGGAACGTGACCCCCGGACAGGCTCATGTCCACTCGTTGGGGTCAAGACCCGGACGACGGCCGCCGGAGACAGTGCGTTCTCCCTGTACCGATGGGAAGAGGGGAACGAGCGAGCGGACACATAGACCTAGACGTAAATTCGCCCGGTTTTTTCCCACTTCGGGGTCGAATTCGGCCCAAATGTGGAAAAGTCGAAGCGAAGGTGCACTTGAGGGCCGGCGGATCGGCTCGTACGAGACCGGCGGGGAAGGACGCGGGCAGCCCCACCACACGCCGGCCGCGGGCCGTATGCTAGGTTTCGCCCGCGTCTCCCCACGATCTCAAGGATCCGCGCTGAACTTGGAACCAACCTCCCGCCTGGCCATCTGCCCGGGGTCCTTTGACCCGCTGACGCTCGGGCACGTGGACATCATCCGGCGGGCGGCCCGGCAGTTCGACCGGGTGGTCGTCGCGGTGCTCCACAACACCGGGAAGGCGCCGCTCTTCACGGTCCCAGAGCGTCTCGATTTCATCCGCGCGACGTTCGCCGATACCCCGGCGGTGGAGGCGGACGCGTTCTCCGGGCTCCTCGTGGACTACGCCAGGCGGCGCGGCGCCGCCGCGATCGTGCGCGGCATCCGGGCGGTTTCGGACTTCGAGTACGAGTTCCAGATGGCCCTCATGAATCGCCGCCTCGCGCCCGAAGTGGAAACGGTCTTCCTCACCCCGGCGGAGGAGTATTCCTACGTCAGTTCGCGCCTGATCAAGGAGATCACGGCGCTCTCCGGCGACGTCAGCGGCCTCGTCCCGGAGCCGGTGGCGCAGCGACTCGCCGAGAAGTTCCCCGCCGCCCCCGAGTCCGCCACGGACGGCTGACCGCCCCCCAGATTTGCTCATGACCGATTCCGGAATCCACGTTTCCGCGCGCGTCGGCGCGATCTCGCCCTCGCCCACCATGGCCGTGATGGCGGAGGCGATGCGTCTCAAAGCCGCCGGGGAGGACGTCGTGGACTTCTCCGCGGGACAGCCCGACTTCGACACCCCGTCGGTGGCGCGGGAAGCGGGGATCCAGGCCATCGAGTCGGGCTACACCCGCTACACCCCGAACCCGGGCGCGCCCGACCTGCGGGCGGCGGTGGCCGACGCCTACCGGCGGGACTTCGACCTCGACTTCGGGGCGGCGAACGTCCTCATCACCTCGGGCGGGAAGCACGCGCTCACCGGGCTGCTGCTCGCGACCTGCGAAGAGGGCGACGAGGTGGTCATCCCCACGCCGTTCTGGCCGACCTTCCCCGAGCAGGTGAAGATCACCGGCGCGTCCCCGGTGCTGGCCCCCGCCGGCGAGGAGGGCTGGTTCCGTCCCACCCGGGCGGTCATCGAGCCGGCGGTGACCGACCGCACCCGCTGCATCATCCTGAACATTCCGGGGAACCCGTCGGGGGTGATGCTCTCGCCGGGCGAGCTGGAGGACGTCGCGAACCTGGCGCTCGAGGCCGACGCCTACCTGCTCTGGGACGACACCTACGCGCGGCTCACCTTCGAGCCCCCGCCGGAGGGGTGCTACCGGCGGATGCAGGACATCCTGGGGCACCGGTTCGTCGTCGCCGGCGGCGCCTCCAAGACCTACGCGATGACGGGCTGGCGGCTCGGGTGGGCCATTGGTCCGGAGAAGGTCATCAAGGGCGCCGCCTCGCTGCAGAGCCAGATGACCTCGAACGCCAGCTCGATCTCACAGAAGGCGGCGCTCGCGGCCGTGACGGCGGACCCGGCGGGGTTTGCCTGGATGACCGAGGAGTTCGCGCGCCGGATGGTGCGGATGCGGGACGGCCTGCTGGCGATCGAGGGGGTCCGCTGCGGCGCCCCGGACGGTGGGTTCTACCTGTTCCCGAGCTTCGAGGCGGTGCTCCGGCCGGGTGAGGGGTCGGGGGAGCTGGCAGCCGCGCTGTTGGATCAGGAAAGGGTCGCGACCGTTCCGGGCGTCGCGTTCGGGCACGACGCGCACCTGCGGCTCAGCTATGCGACGTCGGACGCGATGATCGACGAGGGCGTGGGCCGGATCCAGCGGTTCTTCGCTGCGCGCTGAGACGCGTCCGCTCGGTCGGAGTCTCCAGTCCCCCGGGGGGCCTGCCGGCTTGGAACGCCGGTCTCCAGACCGGCACGCGGGGGGCCCCCCGCCGCGCCCCGCGTGTCCCAACCCCGCCACACCGCGTGTTAGGGTGGGGAACCCCCACCCCCCCCCGGGG
>JAJEFG010000013.1 GCA_022820545.1 Acidobacteriota bacterium
GGCTGAAGCCGGCGTTCCAAGCCGTACGCGTCACCTCCGGGAGATGAGCGTTGCAGGCCGGCGTGCAGTTCCCGGCTAGCGCTCGTTGTGGGTGGCGGTGGTCTGGACGACCTGGCCGAGGGTCTCCGCGTAGCGGTGCACGCCGTCGGCAATGGCGGAGGCGAGCTTGTCCCGGTGGGAGGCGCTGCGGAGCTGCCTCGCTTCCTCGCGGTTGCTCACGAAACCGACTTCGACGAGCACGGCGGGCATCTGGGCGCCGAGCAGCACGTGGAAACCCGCGGTCTTCACGCCGCGGTTCAGCGGGTGGTTTTCCCGGCCGAAAATGCTCTCCACCATCGCCGCCTGCATGGTCGTCGCGAGTTCGCGGGATTCTTCCTTGCGGCTGTGATTGACGATCTGATCCACCAGCTTGCGGACGTCGGCCATCCGCACCATTCCGGTCGAGGCGTTTTCCCGCGCGGCGACCTCCGCCGCGTCCGCGGAAGTGGCGAGGTTCAGGTAGAAGGTCTCGAGGCCCCGGGCGCTCCGGTTCCGGGCGGCGTTCACGTGGATGGACACGAACAGGTCCGCATCGCGGCTGTTGGCGATGAAGGCGCGCTGTTCGAGGGGAATGAAGACATCCTTCTCGCGCGTCATGATCACTTCGAACCCGCGCTCCGTGAGGTCGTCGCGCACCCGCTTCGCGATGTCGAGCGCGATGTCCTTCTCGCGCAGACTGCCGGCGCTGGTGCCCGGGTCCTTGCCGCCGTGCCCCGCGTCGATGACGATGCGGTTCACGCCGGCGCCGAGCTGGCGCGCCAGCGAGTAGCCCCCCTCGGTCGGGCGTGGCAGCGAGGGCGAGGCCTCGTCGCCGGCCTCCGGAGCCTCGGGCGTGGCGCTCGCCGTCGTCCCGGCCGGGGAATCGTCGGCCTCCGGCGCCGTCTCGTCCCCGGAACCGTCGGCGACCTGCACCGGGGGCGCCCCGTGGATGTCCACGACCAGCCGGTAGGGATCGGGGAGGGCGAACACCGTGACCTCCCGGATGCTCGAGAAGTCGAGCACCACCCGGGTGATCGCCTCTTCCGGAACGCCGAGCCGGATACGCCGGAGGTGCGAGCCCTCGATCGGGAACGCCCGGCGTTCGAGTTCGTCGTCCGGCGTCGCCCCGTGGAGATCGAAGAACACGCGGTCCGGGCCGGTGAGCCTGCCCTCGGTGTGCGGCGTCGGGCCGCTGAGGTCGATCACCACCCGGGTGTGCGAGTCCCCGACCCAGTGGCGGATGTTCCGCACGGTCGTGGGTGGATCGGCCGGCTGCACTTCCTGGCGGACCGCGACGGTTCGCGGCGTCCCGGCCGTCGGCCGCTCCGCCGCGCGGGCGGGAGCCGGGCCGGGAGGAGTCTCCGGCCTCGCCAGGACGGCAGCCGCCATCCGGGTCTCGGCGGCGCGCGGCGCGCGCTCGCGGAGCCGTTCGAGGGCGCGCCGCGCCTCCGCCTCGTCGTCGAGGCGGCCGGCGTAGAGGCGGACCCGTTCGTAGAGCGCTTTCGGGACCCAGCGGCTCGCCGGATACCCGCGGACCAGGAGAGCGAAGGCATCGGCGGCCCGCACCGCGAAGCGCCGGTCATCGAAACGCTCCGCGGCATCGCGGTAGATCCCCCCCTCGTAGTGGAGTGCGTCGTCGCAGTACCCGCTCCGGGGAAAGGAGAGGACGACCGACCGGTACTTCCGCGCGACGGCTTGCCACCGGTCCCGGTCGCGCATCGCCGTCTCGGAACCGCGGAGCGTTTCCTCGGCCTTTCGCGCCGCCTCGTAGAGCTGTTTCGCAGTGGAGGTGACGGCGCCGGCTTCCGGGAGGGCGGCGCCGGAGCCGGCCAGCGCCAGCCCCGCGCTCATCAGCAAGGCGAGCCCCGCCGCGACGCAGCGGGCGGGGCTGGTCACTGTCATCACCGGCAGCTCACGAAGGGGGGGCGACCAGCACGTCGCGCGGCTGTGCGCCGCGGGCCGGGCCCACGACTCCCTGGCGTTCGAGTTCGGCCACGATGCGCCGCGCCCGCTGGTAGCCGAGGCCCATTTCGGTCTGGAGCATCGAGGTGGAGGCCTTCTGCTCCCGGATGATGAGTTCGCGGGCCTGGGGCAGGAGCGAGTCCTCGCCCTTCGCGCCCCGGGCGGCGCCGTTCGCCCTCGCAACCGCGCCGTTCCCGGGCCCGACGAAGGGAAGCGGCTGCTCCTCCTCCAGCATCCCGGTATCGAACACCGGCTCCGCCGCGCTCTCCCAGAACCGGACGAGCTTGCCCACCTCGCGTTCGTCCACGTAGGCCCCCTGCGCCCGGGGCAGGTCGGCGCCGGGGCGCATCATCAGCATGTCCCCCTTGCCGAGCAGCATCTCGGCGCCCACCCGGTCCAGGATGGTCCGCGAGTCCACGTAGCTGGCCACCCGGAAGGCGATCCGGGTGGGCAGGTTCGCCTTGAGCGTGCCGCTGATGATGTCGGTGGAGGGCCGCTGGGTGGCGAGTACCAGGTGGATCCCCTCGGCGCGGCCCAGGCTCAGCAGCCGCTGGATCGCCGGCGTCACCTCCGCCTTGGCGTGGATGAAGAGGTCGGCGAGCTCGTCCACCACGATCACCAGCCGCGGCAGGGGCGACGGGATCTCGGGTTCCGGCTCGTTCTTCTTGCGGCGTCGCCTCGCCGCCTGCGCGGCCATCCTCTCGACCAGCCGGTTGAATCCGTCGATGTTCCGCACCCCGTGCTCCTCGAGGATCCGGGTGCGCCGGTCGAGTTCGCGGCAGGCGTGCTGCAGCACCGTCTTGGCCTGGTCCGGTTCAAGGATCAGCGGAGTCAGCAGGTGCGGGATGTTCCGGTAGGGCCGGAGTTCCACCCGTTTCGGGTCGATCAGGATCAGGCGCAGCTCGTCCGGCGTGCGGCGCGCCAGCAGGGAACAGAGCAGCGTGTTGAGCTGCACCGACTTGCCCGCTCCGGTGGCCCCGGCGATCAGCACGTGGGGCATCTCGGCGAGGTCCTTGACCAGCGGCCGTCCGTCCACGAGCCGGCCGATCGCGACGGGCAGGGAGCCGGTCTCGTCCTGGAAGTCCGACGACTCGAGGATTTCGCGGAGGCCGACGACCGAGGGCGAGGCGTTCGGCACTTCGATCCCCACCACGCCCTTGCCCTTCACCCGCTCCACCCGGATGGCGGGGGCCCTGAGCGCCATGCAGATCTCTTCGTGGCGGTTCCGGATCTTCTTGAGGGTCTCCCCCTCGCCCAGCCGGAACTCGAACGTCGTGACCACCGGCCCCGGCTGAATGCGCTCGACCTCGCCCCGCACCCCGTGTTCGAGACAGGCGGCCTCGAGGGCCTTGCGGCGCTCCTCGAGCGCCCGCTTCGCGGGGGCCGGCTGATGCGCGCGGCGCGTCAGGAGTTGTAGCGAGGGCAGTTTCCAGGCCCCGGGCGCCGGCCGGGCGCCCGGGGTGGCGGGCTTCTTCAGCAGGTCGGGGCGGGCGGGCGGACGGGCCACCGGAACGGGTTCCTTGGCGGGGTCCGTCTCCGGGTCCGGTTTCCGGCGCTTCTTCGGGAAGCGCACCACGAAGGGCCGCTTGGCGACTTCCGCGGCCTCCGGGTCGAGAACCTCCGGGTCCTCCGCCGGACGGCCGGTCGGACGCAGCCGGAGGAGGAGCCGCCGGACCCAGCCGGGCCCGTGGCTGGCGTCGTGTTCCCGGAGTACGGGTCCGCCGAACCCCCATTCCCGGAGCGCGGCGTAGCCCATGAGCCCGATCGCTCCCAGCACGACTCCCGCGCCGAGCGGGTTCATGGCGCCCGAGAGCGCGGCCGCCAGCAGGGAGCCTCCGACGCCGCCCCAGGCGAACCCGCCGCCGGTCCCGTCGCCGAAGACCTGCTGCGCGAGCGAGGCGAGGCCGGTGGCGCTCACCGCGAGGCTCGCGAGGATGAGGAGCCGGACCGCGGTGGAGTCGTCCCCTTCCGGCGGCACGGGCCGCAGGCGCCGCCGCGCCGCCTGGAACAGCACCAGCGGGATCACGAAACCGACCACGCCGACGAGCTGCAGGATGACCTCGGCGAGCAGCGCCCCGGTCGGCCCCAGCCAGTTCGTCACGGTCTCGCCGGTGCCCGCCTTGAGGAGCAGCACGGGATCCGAGGGCGAGTAGGAGACGAGCGAGAACAGGATGAGAGCGGCGAGGGCGATCAGGGCGATGCCGAGGACCCGCCGCCGGCCGAACGCCGTCTTAAGCGCTCGAAAGGCCAATGCCGATCCCTCCGACCGAGAGGCAGTACCAGCCGAACTGGTGGAACCGCTCCCGGGCAAGCCAGTCGAAGACCCAGCGCAACGCGAAGGTTCCGGCCACGAACGCGGTGAGGAACCCGACTGTCAGCTCCAGCGCGACGATGCCCCCCGCTTCGGCGAGCGCTCCGTTGCCGAAGGCGGAGGCGCCCTCGAGCAGGGTGGCCCCGGCGATCGCGGGGGCGGACAGCAGGAAACTGAAGCGGGCGGCGTCGGCGGGCGAGACGCCGCGCTGCCGGCCCGCGACGATGGTGAGACCGGACCGCGAAACCCCGGGAAAGATGGCCGCCGCCTGCGCGATTCCGATCCAGAGCGCGTCGGCGAGACCGCGGGGGAGCAGTGGGATCGCCCGCGTCCGGGTAGCGTCTCCGCCGGTCTTCGTGGGAGGCCGCCGGAAACAGAGGAGGACCGCGCCGGTCAGCACGAGGCCCCCGGCGGCGAAGCCGATGCCGCTGAAGGCGTGGTGGATCTGGTCCTGGAACGTGATCCCGACGATGGCCGCGGGAATCGACGCGATGAGCAGCAGGCCGAGGAGCTGCCGGCCGGCCCGGACCTCGGAGGTGGTCCCGCCGGTTCCCGCCAGCGAGCGCAGGAGCCCGAAGACCTCGCGCCGGAGGTAGATCAGCGCGGCGGCCAGCGTTCCCAGATGGACCACGATCTCGAAGAGGACCCCCGGACTCCGGAGCGCCTCATCCGGCAGGAGCGCCCGCCCGAGCACCAGGTGCCCCGAACTGGAGACCGGCAGGAACTCGGTGAGACCCTGCACGATTCCGAGGAGTAGCGAAGCGCCGATGTTCATCGGGTTTACCCAAGTACAAGGGTAGGTTATGGTATTCAACCTAAAGCACTGCCGCAAGGGGATGGGGGGTCCCGGCGGGGCGCCGCCGGTCGGAGCGCCGGCCTCCGGCCGGCATCGCCGAGCGCAGCGAG
>JAJEFG010000034.1 GCA_022820545.1 Acidobacteriota bacterium
ATCGCATGTAGCCAGTAACGCTACATCACAGAATCCAGCAACTCCCCCAGTGTGAAGGAGTTATACGAAAACGCCGCTCGAAACTTCCGGCTAACGCGAGAAACCGAACCGGTAGGCCGCCGAGACCCGCAAGCTGCGCCCCGGCTGGGGCACCACCGCCGGGAAGACCGCGTAGTACTCGTCCGTCAGGTTGTTGAGGGCGAGGGTCCAGTCCACGCCGGCGAGCGGGCCGTCGTCGGGCGTGAAGCGGAGGAAGAGGTCCAGGACCCGGTAGCCCGGCGCCTCCCCGTCCGCATCGGCCGAGCGGCTCGCCGCCAGACCCCGGGTCCGGCTCCCGGCCAGTGTCGCCCGGCCGCCGATTTCGAGGTCGAGGGACGGGATGCGGCCGCTGGCCATCAGGTGCAGGGCGTTGGCCGGCGCCCTGCCGAGGGCTTCGCCGGTATCGAGGTTCTCCGTGTCGAGCACCGAACCGCTCGCGCGCATCCGGAACCGGGGCCGCTCGAAGAGCCCCGCCGCTTCGCACCCCCGCAGGCGGGCGTCGAGCGACGCGTTGTAGGTGATTCCCCGGATGATCGTTCTCCCGGTGACCGGATCCACTTCCAGGTCGAGGTTCGGATCCGACACCACCACCACCTGGTCCACGTAGTCGGCCACGGTCTGGTCGAAGCAGGTGGTCTCGAACGAGAGCGAGCCCCTCCCGCCCCGGAGTCCGGCTTCCCACGAGGTGCCCCGCTCGGCCGCCAGCGTCGGGTCCGACCGGAACCAGTTCAGCACGTCGATCCCCGTGCCGACCGGGAACTGGAAATGGAGTCCGTCGGCATACAGCTCGGTCAGGCTCGGCACCCGGAAACCCCGCGAAGCGCCGACCCAGACGAATGCGGCCTCGCCGATCCGGTAACCCGCGCTGGCCCGTGGCGAGACGTCGCCTTCGTCGCGCCCGGCAAATCGGTCCGCCCGGATGCGCCACTGGTCGCGCCGCAGGCCGGCCGCGAGCTGCAGCCGGTCACGGACCTCGGCCTCGCCGTACACGAAGGCGCCGAAGTACGAGGCCTCCGCGTCCGGGAACTGGAGCCGCGGCGCGCCGTCCCGGGTTCCCGACTGCGTGTCGCGGTAGGCCTCGGCGCCGAGGTTGAGGGTGAAGCGGACGTCGCTCCCCCAGCGGAAGCGGGAGCTGTTGTGCGCCTCCATCCCCACCGTTTCGAACGCCGTCTCGTCCCGGCGGGGCAAGATCCGCATGTCTTCTCCGACGTCCACCGCGTTGCGGTAGCCGAGGATCGAGAGGTCGAGCCACTCGGATTCCTGCGAGCGGGCGGTGAAGCGCGCCCGCAGCGCCTCGAAGCGAGTATCCCGGTCCACCAGCGTCCCCGTCAGATCGTTCGCGTTCGTGGGTTCCGCCGCCCGGTTGTCGAACCCCTGCCAGGAGACCTCCCAGCGGGTCCCGAGGTTGGGACTCCATCCCAGCTTCACGAGTCCGTTCCGCAGTTCGTCCTCGGTGTTCGGGATGGCGTCGCCGTTGCCGTCCCGGATCGGCGCGCGCGTGCCGCCGAGACCGACGTTGACCAGCGCGTCGAGCGTTTCGCTCGCCGCAAACCCCGAGAAGGACTGGATGAGGTCCCCCCCGTTCGACTGGTAGCCGACCCGGTAGCGGCCGCCGAACTCCTCGCCGGCCTCCAGCAGGTCCCGCGCGCCCCGGGTCGTCAGGGAAACCACCCCGCCCAGCGCCCCGCTGCCGAAGACGGCCGAGTTGGCCCCGCGCAGCACTTCGACCCGCTGGAGAAGGTCCGGGTCGGTGAAGAACCGGCCGCCGTGGGCGGCGTTGAAGTTCTGCCTTCCGCCGTCCTGCCGAACCACCACCTGCTGGTCCGCGAAGCCGCGGATGTTCGGGGCTTCCGTGATCCGGCGGGCGTTCCCCTGGATCGAGATCCCCGGTACCCCCTCGAAGAGGTCGGCGAAGGTGCGGGCCGCCTCGGCGGCCAGCTCCTCCTCGGTGCGCACCGCGATGGCCGCCGGCGCCGTCAGGAGCGGCGACTCGGCCCGGGAGGCGGTGACCACCACCGTCTCCGAAACGGCGGGGAGTTCCGGCTGCTCCTCGTCCTCGGAGGACTCTTCCGCGCCGGCCCGCTGATCCTGGTCGAGCGCCGACTGGCGGGACGCGGAATACGCGGCTCCGCCGGACACCCACCCGAGAACGAAGGCCGCCGAAAGGACGCTCACCACCCGCCGCCTTCCGGCAGTCGGGACCCGGTCGGGAAACCCCAGGAGCATTGAACCCGGAAGGCTAGCCGGAATGAGGTGGCGGGCCGCTCGGCGGGCGTCAGCCGACCCCCGGTCCGTCAGTAGCCCATCGCGGCGCCGTCTTTCCGCGGGTCGGAACCGCCCAGCAGCACCCCGTTCTCCCAGTCGATCATGATGGCCTGGTAGCCGCCGTAGGCGCCGAACCGGGTCACCACGTTGTGTCCCATGCGGGACAGGGCGGCCAGGTCGTCCGGGTCCACCCCGGACTCGATCCCGACGCCCGAGGCGCTGTGGCGGAAGCGCGGCATTTCGCCCGCCTTCTGCACGTGCATGCCGAAGTCGATCATGTTGAGGAGGACCTGGGTGTGACCCTGGGGCTGCATGTCGCCCCCCATGACCCCGTAGGCGAGCCACGGCCTGCCGTCCCGGAACGCCATCCCCGGCATGTTCGTGTGGAGGGCGCGCTTCCCGGGCTCGAGTTCGTTCGGGTGTCCCTCCTCGAGCGAGAAGCCGGTGCCCCGGTTCTGGAGGGCGATGCCGGTGCCCGGCACCACGAGCCCGGAGCCGAAGCTGCCGAAGATGCTGTAGATGAGCGAGATGGCGTTGCGGTCCTTGTCCACCACCGTGAGGTAGATGGTGTCGCCGTCGTCGGTCATCCCGGGAGGGACCTCCCTTGCCGCCCGCTCCGGTTTGATGGCGGCGCGCCGGGCGGCCGCGTACTTCTTCGAGATGAGGGTCTCGACCGGAACCCGCATGTGCTCGGGGTCCCCCAGATAGGCGTCGCGGTCGGCGAACGCGAGCTTCTTGGCCTCGATGAGACGGTGGAGGTACGCCGCCGAGTTGTGGCCGAGTTCCGTGAGGTCGCCGTACCCCTCGAGGATGTTCAGCATCTCGAGGGCCACGAACCCCTGGGAGTTCGGGGGGACCTGGAAGATCTCGACGCCCCGGTAGGTGGCGCTGATGGGGTCCACCCAGGTGGAGTCGTGGGCCGCGAGGTCGTCCCTGGTCACGGAGCCGCCCTCCGCCTCCATGAAGTCGTGGATGGCCCCGGCAATCTCGCCGCGGTAGAAGACGTCGGTGCCCGTCTCGGCGATCTTGCGCAGGGTTTTCGCGAAGTCCGGCGAGCGGAACACCTCCCCGTGCTCGGGCGCGCGCTTCCCGTCCACGAGGTAGGTGGCGGCGGTTGCCGGATGGCTCGCGAGTTTGCCCTCGGCCTGTTTCCACTGGACCGAGATGACCTCGGAAACCGGGAACCCCTCCTCCGCGTGCCGGATGGCCGGCTGGAGCAGCTCGCCGAGCGGCCGCGTTCCGAAGCGGCTCACGAGTTCCTCCCAGCCGTCGAGCGCTCCGGGCACGGTCACCGCGAGCGGGCCGCTTCCCGGCATCCGCGTGAGGCCGTCGGCGCGGAGCTTCGCGGCGTCCGACCTCGATCCAGCGCGGCCGGTGGCGTTCAGGCCGTGCAGCGTCCCCGTTTCCGCCTCGTAGTAGAGCGCGAAGAGGTCGCCGCCGATGCCGCACATCATCGGCTCGACCACGTTCAGCACCGCCGCCGCGGTAATCGCGGCGTCCACGGCGTTTCCGCCTTCCATGAGGACCCGGAGTCCCGCCGCCGAGGCCAGCGGCTGGCTGGTGGCGATCATCCCGTTCCTTGCAAGGACCGGCGAGCGGCCGAGCTTCGTGTCCCTGGCCGGCCGGTCGCCGGGCGCGGCGGCGGCGTCCAGGTTGGGCGCGGCGGTTACGAGCAGGGACATGGAAAGGAGTAGCACAACACAAGAGCGCATGAGGAGGGCCTCCGGGTGGGCAATCCTACGTGCTCAACCGATGCGCTTCGCGATCCGGGCCCAGGTGTCCCGGAGGCTCACCGTCCGGTTCAGGACCGGACTCTCCCGCCGGTGATCCCCGGAGTCGGCGACGAAGTAGCCGAGCCGCTCCAGCTGGATGCGGTCGCCGGGACTCAGGTCCCGGACGGACGGTTCGATGCGCGCGTCGTTGTTCACCCGCATCGAGTCGGGATTCAGATCACCCGTGAAGTCGCCGTCCCGTCCCGGATGCTCGACGCGGAAGAGCCGGTCGTAGAGGCGGACGGTGGCGGGGACCGCGTGGCGCGCCGAGACCCAGTGCAGGGTGGCGCGCACCCGCCGCCCGTCGGGAGCGTCTCCCCCGCGGCTTTCGGGATCGAGCCGGCAGCGGATCTCCTGCACCCGGCCGTCCGCGTCCTTCGTGAACCCGGTGCAGGTCACCAGGAACGCGTAGCGGAGCCGCACTTCCCGTCCGGGGGCGAGCCGGTAGAACTTCCGCGGCGGGTCCTCCATGAAGTCGGCCCGCTCGATCAGCAGTTCCCGGGCGAACGGCACCTGCCGGGCGCCGGCCGCCGGGTCCTCCGGGTTGTTCACCGCGTCGAGGGTCTCCTCGGCGTCCTCCGCGTAGTTCTCGACCACGAGCCGGACCGGGTCGAGGACCCCCATCAGCCGGGGGCTCGTCCGGTTCAGTTCCTCCCGGACGGCGTGTTCGAGGAGCGCGATGTCCACCGTGCTGTCCCGTTTCGCCACCCCGACCCGCTCGCAGAAGGCGCGGATGGCCGCCGGCGGGACGCCTCGCCGGCGGAGCCCGGCGAGGGTCGGCATCCGGGGGTCGTCCCATCCCGAGACGTGGCCCTCCGACACCAGCCGCAGCAGGCGGCGCTTGCTGAGCACGGTGTAGCTGACGTTCAGGCGGGCGAACTCGATCTGGCGGGGCACGAACTCCGCCCGGCTCTCGGCCACGCACCAGTCGTAGAGCGGCCGGTGGTCCTCGAACTCCAGCGTGCAGAGCGAGTGCGTGATGCCCTCGATGGAGTCGGAGAGCGCGTGCGCGAAGTCGTACATCGGATAGATGCACCAGTCGTCGCCGGTCCGGTGGTGGCGCAGCCGGCGGATCCGGTAGAGGGTGGGATCGCGCAGGTTCAGGTTGCCGGAGGCCATGTCGATCCGGGCCCGCAGCACGTGCGTCCCGTCGGGAAACTCTCCCGCCCGCATGCGGCGGAACAGGTCGAGGTTCTCTTCGGCGGTGCGGTTCCGGTAGGGGCTCTCGGTGCCCGGAGTCTCGAGCGTCCCCCGGGTCGCCCGGACCTCTTCGGCGCTCAGGCTGTCCACATAGGCTTTGCCGCGGCGGATCAGCGTCTCCGCAAACTCGTACAGTCGCTCGAAGTAGTCGGAGGCGAACTTCCGGGAACCCTCCCAGCGGTAGCCCAGCCAGCGGACGTCGGCGGCGATGGACTCGACGTAGAGGGTCTCCTCCTTCGCCGGGTTCGTGTCGTCGTAGCGGAGGTTGCAGGTTCCGCCGTTCTCGGCCGCCACCCCGAAGTTGAGGACGATGGACTTGGCGTGTCCGATGTGGAGGAAGCCGTTCGGCTCCGGGGGAAAGCGGGTGCCGACCCGGCCTTCGTGCTTGCCGGCCGCCCGGTCGGCCGCGACGATGGTCCGGATGAAGTCGAGCGGCGGGTCGGTTCCGGGCGCGGGGCCCGCTTCGCCGTCGCCCTCCTGCCCTCGGGCCGCGTTCATCGCACCTCCGGTCCTCCCCGCCGGTCGTCCCTGACGAAACGGTCCCGGGCGGGCATCCTGATCCGGGGCAGGGACTCGGCGTCGAGGGAGTCTCCCGACTCGAGGAGCCCGTTCAACTGGAGGATGAACGCGGTCAGAGCGTACACGTCGTCCGGAGGCAGGCTGCCGGGCGCCGCCTGCGGCATCGCCCGCCGGATGTAGTCGAAGAGCGTGGTCGCGTAGGGCCAGTAGCTGCCCACCGTGATCGGGTACCGCCGATCCTCGGAGAAGGGGAAGCGGTCGCCGGGGACGCGGCCGGCCAGAGCCTCGAACTGGGAGCCCTCCCCGCGCGCGCCGTGGCACTGGACGCACTGCAGCCGGTAGAGCGTCTCGCCCCGTTCCACCGAACCGCTTCCCGGAGGCAGCCCTTCGCCGTCGGGCCCGATGTCGATGTCCCAGGCGGCGATCCGTTCCGGGCTGGCGGCTTCGCCGAAGCCGAAATCGGGGAGTCCTTCGATGTCTCGAAGGCCGCGCTCGCGCGCCTCGTGGAGCGCCTCGAGTTCCGCGCCGTTCAGCAGGCCGGGCATCCCGGGGTGGAGTTCGGGCCGGGGCAGCGAGGGCGCCGGCTGGGACCGAACCGGCGTGGCGGCGCCGTCCTCCGCCGCAACCACCGCGGAGCCGGTCGAAGGTTCCGGGGCGCAGGCCGAAAGCAGCCAGAGCGCGGCGGCTGCGGTGCAGCTAGCCGGCAAAAAAGACTTGCCCATCGGACTCCACGCGCCAGGAACGGATCTGGTTGTAGTGGTAGCGCGTGTAGGACCCGCGGGCCGCGAGGAGTGCGTCCCGGGTCGGCTGGACGTATCCCGTCTCGTCCGTTGCCCGGCTCAACAGGGTGGCGCCGCGTCCGTCCCAGTTCCACAGCTTGCGGAAACGGACGTGGCATTTCGGAAGCACCGGGTCCTGGAGTTCGGCGTCTTCCCAGGTATCGCCGCCGTCGGTCGAGATCTCCACGCGGGTGATGAGCCCCCGGCCGGTCCAGGCGATGCCGCGGATCTCCCACCAGCCCGGCCCGCCGAGCCGCTCGGGGAAGGTCGGAAAGGTGATCAGCGACTTCGCGTCCATCCCGAAGCTGAACATCCGGGCCTTCTCCCCGGGGAGGGGATCGGTGTACTTGGACGTCTCCTCCCGGGTCATGAACGGCCGGTCGGACAGGTCGAGCCGGCGCAGCCACTTCACGCTCGCGTTCCCCTCCCATCCCGGCAGGAAGAGCCGGACGGGATAGCCCTGCTCGGGCCGCAGGGGTTCGCCGTTCTGGGCGTACGCGACGATGGCGTCGTCCCAGGCCTTCTTCATGGGGACGGAGCGCGTCATCACCGCGGCGTCCATTCCCTCGGCGAGGAACCAGGTGGCCTCGGGGCGCGCGCCCACCTCCCGGAACAGCAGCTTGAGCGGCACTCCGGTCCACTCGCTGGTGCTCGTCAGGCCGTCCATTTCCTGGGGGCTCATGTTCGGGAAGCGTCCCTGGTTCTGGAAGGCCGTTCCCCCGTTCCCGGAACACTCGAGGAAACGCAGCTTCGATTCAGCGGGGAAACGCTTGAGGTCGGCCAGGGTGAACGTCTGCGGGCGTTCCACCATCCCGTGGATCAGCAGTTCGTAACGCTCGGGATCGATGTTCGGAATTCCCGCGTGGTGCCGTTCGAAGTGGAGGTCGGCCGGGGTGACGATGCCCTGGAGATACTGGAGGGGAGTGCGCGATGACGAGGAAGGCTCCAGCACCCGGACCAGCCGCCGCGGGGTCTCGAATGCCGAGCGCTCCCCCAGCGGACGGGGCACGAGGCCCTGCATCTTCGTGGGGTCTTCGGGCGCCCGGGGACGGGGCTTCGGGGCATCCGCCTGCTGCGCGCTCGCGACGGCTCCGGCGCCGACCGCGGCGGTCCCCACGACCCCGGCGAGCAGCTCACGGCGCGAGGGGAGCCCGCCGTTCTCCCGGTTCTTGGCCATAGCCCGGATTATGGCGGATTTGGGCGGGCGGTTTCGGGTTGCCGGGCATGCGGATTGCTAGAATTGTTCGCCCTCCGCCCCGGGTTTGCGTCTCCGCCTGAGCCGCACCGATCCGGCCGGAGCGGCCCCAGGAGGGAATCTGATCGTGCACAGTCTTGATTTGGCCCGTGTCCGGAAGGGCGGCTTGCTGGCGCTCGCCGCCGCGCTGCTGGTTCTCACCGCGGCGCCGGCGCTCGCGCAGCGGGGCGCGATCCGCGGAAAGATCGTTGATCCGGACGGCAATCCGGTTCCGGACGTCCAGGTCTCCATCGTGCTGCTCGATGGCGGTGGTCGTCCCATTCGGGTCAGGACCAACGACAACGGAGAGTTCCTCCGGGCCGGCATTCCGGTGCAGATGTACCGGGTGTCCTTCGAACTCGAGGGCTGGGAGCCGCTGCAGGCGATGGTGACCGTTTCGAACGGGGGCCAGAGCGTCATCAACGAGACCCTGCATCCGCTTCCGGAGGGAGTGCTGAGCCAGGCGCAGGCCGACCGGGCGAACGGGCACCAGCAGGCGGCCCAGGACGCCTTTCAGGACGGTGACTTCGGCCGGGCAGTGACCGAGTGGCAGGGCTTTTTGGAGCTCCTCCCCAACGAGGCCCCCGCCCACTTCAACCTGGCCGCGGCCTACGAGCGGGCGGAGGACCTCCCGAGCGCCATCGCGGCGTACGAAGCGGCCTACGCGCTCGACGACTCCATGCTCGAGGCGCTCATGGCGGTCGGGGACCTGCACGGCAGGCAGCGGGAGTGGGATGAGGCGCTGAACGCCTTCGACCGGGCGATGGAGCTTGTCGAAGGGAACGCGGTGAACCTCTTCAACTACGCCGTCTACGCGAGCAACGCGGGCAAGGTCGCGCTGGCTGACGAGTTCTACGCGAAGTCGGCGGAGGCCGACCCCGAGTTCGCCCCGGCGCACCTGCAGATCGGGATGGCGCGAGCCCGGGAGGAGGATCGCGAAGGGGCGATCGCCGCCTTCGAGCGGTTCCTCGAGTTGGACCCGGACGGCGCCCAGGCGGTCATGGTCCAGGAGATCCTCGACCAGCTCCGCAATCCCGGCCCCTAGCATGCGCCTGCGCGCCGGACGCCGCTTTGCGGTCGTCTGTCTTGCCGCGCTCTGGGCCGCCGCCGGGTCCGCCCAGGACGACGGCCTGCGCGTGTTCATTTCCGCGGACATGGAGGGCCTCAGCGGCATCGCCCATTCGGAGATGACGTCGGCTGCCGGCGCGGAGTACGGCCGCGGCCGCGACCTCATGATGAGCGACGTGAACGCCGCCATCCAGGGAGCGCTCGACGCCGGCGCCACCGAGATCCTGGTGAACGACAGCCACGGCAGCATGCGCAACGTCCGGGTCGAGCAGCTGCTGCCGCCGGCGCGGCTGATCAGCCACAACTCGAAGCCGTTCGGCATGATGCAGGGGATCTCCGGGGACTTCGACGCCGTCTTCTTCATCGGCTACCACGCCCGGGCCGGCAATCCCGACGGGCTCATGGCCCACACGGGGTCGGGCGCGTCCATCCGCGAGATCCGGGTGGACGGCCGGCCGGCCGGCGAGGGAGACATGAACGCCCTGCTGGCGGCGCACTACGGGGTTCCGGTGGCGCTCGCGACCGGCGACGAGGCGTTCGCGAAGGAACTCGGCGAGCTCCTCCCGGACACCGAGTTCGTTTCCGTGAAGCGGGCCATCCGGCGGACCACCGCGGAACTCCTGCATCCGGCAGTCACCGCGGGGCTGATCCGGGAAGCCGCCGGCCGGGCGCTCGAGTCCATCCCGGAACCGCTCCCGGCGCCGGGTCCGCCCGTCGCCATCGAGATCCAGTACACGCGGCCGGACCTGGCGGAGATCGCCTCCCTGCTGCCGCAGATCGAACGAATCGCCCCGGACACGGTGCGCTTCGAAGCCGGGGACATGGCGGAGGGCTACGCCATCATCCGTGTCCTCTACCGTAACCTGTCCGAATGAGGAGACGCCCCGCAATGTTCCGAACGAACCGATGTACAGCGCTGCTGACCGTTCTCGCCCTGTTGCTCGCCGCCGGTGCGACCGCTCTGGAGGAAGAGGAAACGAACCCTGGCGACCTGGCGGTGCCCCTCCACGCCAAGCTCGGCACGGTCAGCTACCCGGTGAGCGGCGCTTCGGAACTGGGTCAGCAGTACTTCGATCAGGGACTCCGCCTGGTGTACGCCTTCTGGATGGCCGAAGCGCGGCGCTCCTTCGACGAGGCGGCGCGCCTCGACGACAACGCGATGTCGCACTGGGGACGGGCCCTCGCCTACGGGCCCTACCTGAACCAGGGATCCCCGCCCGAGGACCAGCTCGAGACCGCCTGGGAAGCCATCAGCCGGGCCCGGGAGCTGTCCGGCTCGGCGACCGGGAAGGAACAGGCGATGATCGAGGCGCTGGCGGCCCGCTACGCGGAGGATCCGGCGGCGGAGCGCGAACCGCTCGACAAGGCGTACCACGAGAAGGCCCGCGCCCTCGCGGAGAAGTATCCGGACGACATCGAACTGCAGGTGCTCGCCGCGGCGTCCTACATGAACACCACCCGCTGGAACTACTGGGACGATGACGGGAAGCCGCTGAACGACGGCACCCTCTGGCTCGTGGAGCAGATCGAGCGCGCCCTGGAGATGGACCCGGACCACCCCGGCGCCATCCACTACTACATCCACGGGGTCGAGGCTTCGGACAACCTCGCGCGCGCCGTCCCCCACGCGCGGAACCTGCCCCGGACCATGCCGGGCGCCGCCCACCTCGTCCACATGGGCGCGCACATCCTGATCCAGACCGGCAACTACGACGAGGCGGCGGACTTCAACCTCGACGCCGCCGCGGTGGACGAGCTCTATATCGGAATGCCCGATCAGGAGGGCCGCTACCCGGTCGGTTCCTACCAGCACAACGTCCACTTCGCCTGGTCGGCCGCGCAGTTCGAGGGCCGGAGCGCGGTGGCGATCCAACAGGCCTACAAGCTGCGGGACAAGGTGCGGGGCCAGGTCGGTCCCAACCGGATCGAGGAGTCCTCCCGCCCGCAACTCTTCCTCTCGATTCCCCTGTTCGCACAGGCGCGCTTCGGCCGCTGGAACGACATCATGAGCGAGCCGCAGCCACGCGCCGAGTACCTCTTCGAGACGGCGATCTGGCACTACGTGCGGGGGCTCGCCCATTCGGCCACCGGCAATGCGGCGCAGGCCCGCGAACATCACCAGCAGGTGGCCGCCATCGCGGCTGACGAGAACCTCCCCGGGATGGGGCGGGTCTCGGCAAAGGACATGCTGCGGCTCGCCGCGACGGCGCTCGAGGCCGACATCGTGTCGCGCCACGACGCCCCGGAGAAAGCGATTCCGCTGCTCGAAGAGGCCATCAACATCCAGGACAACCTCGCCTACACCGAACCGCCGCCCTGGTACATGCCGATGCGCCAGACCCTGGGCGCGGTCCTGCTCGAGGCCGGTCAGCCCGACCACGCCGAGGTGGCTTTCCGGGAGGACCTCCGCGACTGGCCCGAGAACGGCTGGTCGCTGTTCGGCCTCCTCGAGTCGCTCCGCGCCCAGGGCAAGACCGACGAGGCCAACCGGGTGCAGCGCCGCTTCCTGCGCGCCTGGAGCCGCGCCGACATCGTTCTCACCGCCGCCCGCTTCTAGGAACGGCGGCGGGAGCGCCGGTCTTCAGACCGGCATAGCGGCCCAAAGGGCCGCGGGCGGTTCTGCGCCGCCAACGCTCATGGGGCCGAAACGCCGGATCCCACCACAACCGTGACGGTGGGGGTTCCGGACTCTCGTGCCACCACGGCGGACGAGGTCCGTCCCGCCGCCCGCCTGCGGCGGGCTGTGCCGGCTGAAGCCGGCGTTCCTTGCCGTTCCTGCGCTCAAGACCCTGCCTCGGCGCCACCCGACGACGACGTCGGCAGGGTGATCACGAACTCGGCGCCGTTCCCGACTTCCGAGTTCACCGCCAGGGTGCCGCCGTGGCCCCGGACGATGTCGTGGCACAGGGAAAGGCCGAGGCCGGTGCCCTTGTCCGTGTCCTTCGTGGTGAAGAACGGCTCGAAGATCTTCTTCAGGTGTTCCTCGGGAATGCCCGGTCCGTTGTCCTTGATCCGCACCTCGATCTCGCCGTTCTCCTTGCGGCTCGTGACCGCGAGTTCCGGCTGGTAATTCGGGTCCGAGTCCTCGGCGAGCTGCTTGTCAAACGTCGCTTGGCAGGCGTTCGTGACGATGTTCAGGAACACCCGGCTGAGGTCCTGCGGCACGGCCTCGATGGCGCCCACGTCGTCCGCGAAGTCCTTCTGGATCGTCATCTGGAACCGACTGTCCACCGCGCGCATGGAATGGAAGGCGAGGGCGATGTACTCCTCCAGCATGGCGTTGATCTCGGTGGGCCGGCGTTCGCCGCCTTCCTTCCGCGCATGTTCCAGCATGCCGTAGACGATGGAACTGGCTCGTTTGCCGTGGTGAACGATCCGTTCGAGGTTGCCTGACAGGTCGCTGCTGATGTCCTCGATTTCCGCGACCGACTCTTCGGGGACGCTTTCCTTGACGGTCTCCAGCTCTTCCTTGAGGTCCTCGAGCAGCTCGCTCGAGACATCGGCGAAGTTGTTGACGAAGTTCAGCGGGTTCTTGATCTCGTGGGCGATTCCGGCGGTCAACTGGCCGAGGGAGGCCAGCTTCTCCTGCATCACCATCTGGTCCTGCGCCTTCTCCAGGTCCTCGAGGGTCTTGGCCAGCTCCTCGTTCTGCGCTTCGACGCGGGTCGCCAGCTCCTCGACCAGGTTGAGGCGCTGCACCTCGAGGGCGTGCTGCCGGAAGACCTCGAGAGCCTGCGCCATCTCGCCCACCTCGTCCTGGCCGCGGACCTCGATGCGCGTCTCCAGGTCGCCGCCGGCCATCCGGCGCATCGCGCGTGACAGCGCGGTGAGGCGGGCGATCAGGAACCGCCCGACAAAGAGCCAGAGAATCAGCGCGGCACTGCTGATTCCCAGGACGTTCAGGGCCACCAGCAGCGATCGGCCGAGGTTCAGGGCCGCCTCCGACTGTTCGGTGGCGGCCAGCGCCTCCTGCTCCAGGCCGACCGTGAGAGTGCCCACGGCGACCTCGAGCGAGTCGGTGATGGACTCGTTGCGGGCGAGGTAGCCGAGCTGGTTCCGGAGTTCGGCGAGGTATTCCCGCCGGACCGGGAACGCGCCGTCCTCGGCCAGACCCAACTCATGAATCGCGGTCAGGGTCTCGCGCAACTGGCGGGGCGCCCGGTCGCCGATCGTGTCGAGCGCCCGGAAGGTGCCGGCGGTGGCCGCCCGGAACCGCTCCTCGAGCGTTTCGACGAGTTCCAGGTCGTCCTGCACGACGACGTCGGCGATCAGGCTGCCCGCGAGGTTGCCGCGCGCGTCCACGGCGCTCAGCGCCTGCTGATACATGACCTCCACCTCTCGGCCGCGCACCTCCGGCGGCGCCGGATCGTCGCCGAGCTCCCGGAGGCCGGTCGCCATGTAGAAGACCTGGTCATCGAGCAGGGGAATGATGAGTTCATTGAGTTCGCGGCTCCGGACGACGGTCGCTTCCTGCAGCTGTGCGAGCCGCTCCTGGAGGACGACGCCGCTTTCGGCCGAGACCTGGATGTCCCGCAGGTTGCCGGCGAGGGCCTCCGAGAACTCCCGGAGTCCCGCCGTCCGTTCGCCGGCCCCGAGTTCGGAGGACAGCTCGATGATGCGCGCGGCGGCCTCCAGCAGGTTCAGGCTGGGCGCGGAGTCGTCCGGCGCGGCCTCCGCCTCCGGGTCGGCCGCCAGCTGCCGGTTGCGGGCTTCGGCCACCAGGCGGGGCGCGGCGGCGGCGAGAGTGGTGGCGAGTTGTCCGATCTGGACGGCATTGGTCAGCGCCGGCACGTGCTCCGTGTTGATCTCGCGCTGAATCTGGCCGACCTGGAAGAAGGCGACGAGCGCGATGATGCTGGCGATGAGGGTGAAGGCGATGGCCGCGCTGAGGCCGGCGGCGACCTGTACCCGCAGGCTCCGGCGGAGCGCGAACTTCCGCCGGAACCAGCCACCGTTCTCCGGCGTGGCGGGCTCGGCGGCGGCCGCCGGCTCGTCCGCCGGCCCCCCATCGACTCCTTCCGGTTCCGCCTTGCTCTCGTCGGCCGGCGGGGGCGTCTTCCCCGACAGCGCTTCGCGGAGCGCGCCGACGATCGAGAGTCCGCTCGAGCCTTCCGGTGTCTCCTCCGGCTCCGGCGCCGACTCCCCGGCGGCGGGACTCGCCTCGGGGTCCGGAGCGCCGTCCTGCCGGTCTTCGGCTTCCTTGTCGGGCATCCCGCTACCTCAGCGAGGTGAGGGGCCGCAACGTGCCGTTCGCTTCGATCCGGGTCAGGAAGACGCGGTCGGAGCCCTGCGTATCCCCGGGTCCGTACGTCAGGGCGAAGCCACCGAAGTCCAGGTTCCGGACCGTGGTGAGCGCTTCGAGAAAACCGGCCCGGGTGAGTTCCGGCCCCGATCGTTCGAGAACCTCGCCCGTCAGACGGCCCGCGATGTATCCCTCGAGGGAGACGAAGCTCGGCGGCGCTCCCCGCTCCTGCCGCCGGAGCGCGTCGCGGTAGTTCCGCACCACCCGGAGGGAGTTGTCCTCGGGGAAGGGAACCACCTGGGTGATCAGCACCCCTTCTCCGGCCGATCCGAGATCGGCGGCGAGCGCTTCGCTCCCCACGAAGGAGATGTTCATCAGGATGGGGTTGAAATCGATGCGCCGCGCCCAGCGCACGAACTCCGCCACCGGGCGGTAGGCGCCGATGATGATCACCGCTTCGGGATTCACCCGGCGCAGTTCGAGCACGGCGACCTTGACGGCCGTCGTGTTCCGCTGGTACGCCGCCAGTCCGCTCAGTTCCCGCCGCCGGGCGGCGAGCGCCATCTGGACGCCCGTCAACCCCGCGTTCCCGTAGGAGTCGTCCTGATAGAGGACGGCGATCCGGGAAACCCCGAGATCCTCGATCAGCCGTTCGACCATCTCGTCGGTTTCCTGGAAATAGGAAGCGCGGATGTTGACCGCCGTCGGCGCCTCGTCCGGCTCCCGGAGGAACTCCGCACCCGTGAACGGTCCGATGTACGGCGCGCCGGCCTGGGCCACCACCGGTTCGGCCGCCCGCGAGGTCGGCGTTCCGACCGGGCCGATCAGCGCGAAGACGTTTTCGTCCTGCAGCAGCCGGCGGGTGTTCGCGAGCGCCGCTTCGGGCTCATAGCCGTCGTCGAGCGAAACGAGCTCCAGCGTGCGGCCGTGTACCCCGCCCTGGCGGTTGATCTCGGCGAACGCGGCCTGGATGCCGAGCCGCATGCCCTGCCCGAGGGCGGCCGCCGGGCCGCTCAGCGCCGCCGACTGCCCGAAGAGGACGCGGTCCGGGCTGACTCCGGGAGTCGGTTCCCCTTCCTGGGCGAGTGCGGGAGCCAGGCCGCCCGGGGCCAGCGCTCCGGCCAGAGCGAGAATGGAAATCCAGCGGGGCCGGGACCGGCGGTCGGACACCGGTGACGGTCCCTCCACCCTGGAGCCGCACATAGGGCTCAGCTCCCGCGATAGGCGAGCGTCAGGCAGGTGATGTCGTCGGACTGGTGTTCGCCGCCCGAGAAAACCCGGACCGCCTCGATGACGGCCCGGTTGATCTCCTCGGGGGACCGGTCGGCGACGCCCTCCAGCGTCTCTTCGAGGCGATGGTTCTCGAACAACTCCTTGTCGGGGGCCTCGGCTTCGGGCACCCCGTCCGTGTAGAGGAAGACCCGGTCACCCGGCTGGAGCTGCACCTTGTCCTCGGTGTAGGGGAAATCGGGCATGACCCCGAGCGCGATCCCCTGCGTCAGGGGAAGTTCCTGCGGTTTCTGCCCGGCGCGGACCAGGTACGGAGCGCAGTGTCCGGCGTTCGCGTACGTGAAGGTGCCGTTCTGCGTATCGAATACCCCGAACAGCAGGGTCACGAACATGGCCCGCTCGTTCTCCTCCCCGAGCAGATTGTTGACCTGGGTCAGCGCCTCGCCGGGAGAGAGCGCGCTCACCGCGTTTCCCTTGACGAGGGTCCGGCTGACCATCATGAAGAGCGCGGCCGGTACGCCCTTGCCCGAAACGTCCGCCATGACCACCCCGAGCCTTTGTCCGGGGAGGTGGAACACGTCGTAGAAGTCCCCGCCCACGTCCTGTGCCGGAGTCATGATCGCGTGGGTGTCGGCGTTCGCGGTGGATGGGAACCGCTGCGGCAGGATGGACATCTGCATGTCGCGGGCGACGCGCAGTTCCTGATGGAGCGCCAGGAGCTGGGCTCGATGCTTGAGCGCCTCGCGCATCATGGCGAGGTGGGTCATGGTCTTCTCGATGGTGAGTTCGAGGTCCTTGAAGTCGATGGGCTTGGTGACGAAGTCGAAGGCGCCGCGGTTCATGGCGGTGCGGATGTTCGCCATGTCGCCGTACGCGGAGACCACCACCGCGCGGCACTTCGGGCGGATGGTCCGCAGTTCGTTCAGCAGTGTCAGACCGTCCATCCGGGGCATGTTGATGTCGGTCATGATGAGTTCGATTTCCGGGTGGCCTTCGAGGGCCTCGAGCGCCTGAACGCCGTCGTGCGCGAACACGAAACGCATCTCGTCCTTGCGGATGCGGCGGCGGAACCGCTGGCGGATCAGCGTCTCGAGATCGGGTTCGTCGTCGACCACCAGGATCGTGCAGGGTTCAATCATCAACTCGAAATTATCTCACGTCGGGGCCGTCCCTCCCCTGGGTGCGGCTCCGGCGACGGTTGAAGACCCGATCAGGTTCCGTTACGTTCGGGTCTGCCGTTACGGAAAGGGGACCTCAATGAAGAACAGCACCGTATCCCGTCGTCGTTTCCTCGGGGCCTCGGCGGCCGCCGTCGGCGCCGCCGCCCTTCCCGGCGGAGTGCTGGCCGCGGCGGCGGCCGGCCAGCGGCCGGTTCCTCCCCTGCCGCTCGGAGACCTCGCGCCTCCGGCGAGTCCGGGCGAGGACTTCTGGTGGAAAGTGCGCTCGCAGTTCAACGTCGTCGACGGCATGGCGTTCATGAACAACGGCACCCTGGGTCCCACGCCGCGGGTAGTGGCCGACGAGGAAGCGCGGATCTACGGCGAGATCGCCGCCGATCCGACGAACGGCTACCGCCGGGCGGAACTCCACGAGAAGCGGGAAACGCTCGCTTCGTTCATCGGCGCCGAGCCCGACGAGGTCTCCTACACGCGAAGCACGACCGAGGGGATGAACATCTTCGGACGGGGCCTCGACTGGCGCGAAGGGGACGAGGTGCTCATGTGCACCCACGAGCACAACGGCGGCATCGAGCCCTACATCCACGCGCGGGAGCGCTACGGCGTGGTGATCAAGTGGGTCGATATCCCTTCCCCTCCGGAGAGCACGGACCGGATCCTCTCGATCTACGAGGACGCCATCGGGCCGCGGACACGGGCCATCATGGTGAGCCACATCACCTACGTGACCGGCCTCCTGATGCCGGTGAAGGAACTCACCGACCTCTGTAACCGGAGGAACCTGCTGCTCTCGGTGGACGGCGCCCATCCGCTCGGGATGATCGCCCTCGACATGAAGGACCTGGGCTGCCACCACTACGCGGGGGCCGGCCAGAAGTGGCTCATGGCGGGCACCGGCACCGGCGTCTCCTTCATTCGGCGGGACACCATGGGTGATATCTGGCCCCTCATCGGCGCCGGCACCTACCGGGAGGACGGTGAGCGCCGTTTCCGCGAGGACTCCCGGAAGTACGAGAACACCGGGCAGCGCCACGTGCCGAGTCAGTACGCGCTGGTGAAGTCGGTCGAGTTCCAGAACGTCATCGGGAAGGAACTCATCGAGAAGCGGGTGCGCACGCTCTCGCGGCGCCTCAGGGAAGGTCTCCGGGAAATCCCGGGCGTCAAGCTCTGGACCTCGATGAGCGACGATCTCGCCGCCGGCCTCACCCTGTTCTCGGTCCACGACCTGCCGATGGAGAACGTGCAGCAGGCGATCCTGAACCGCGACCGGGTGTACATCCGCACGATGAGCACCGGCAACCTCAACGCGGTGCGGGCCTCCACCCACCTCTACAACATGCCGCACGAGGTGGACCGCCTCATCGCGAGCGTCCGCCACATCGCCGCCAACCCCACCGACTACATGTAGCGAGGCGCGCCGGCTTGGACTCTCTACCTTTTTGCAAGGGGTGAGATCGGGTCTGGCAGGAGCCGGCCCGAGGCCATCACCAGGCAGCGTAGCCCTTGCGTTCCGCCCAGCGGCAAGGCGCTGCGCGCCTCCTCCGCTTCGCTCCG
>JAJEFG010000056.1 GCA_022820545.1 Acidobacteriota bacterium
CCGGCGCTCCGAAGCCGGCGGTCCCGGCCGTCGCGCCTACTCGCTCGATGGGGCCCCAGCCCCCTGAAACGCTTCGACGATGCGGTTCTGGCGGAGGAGGGCGAGGCCGACCATGACCGTCGCCAGGATCGCGAAGACGAACACGAGGTAGCCGGCGGCGGTGTGGATGACCGCCGGGAACGCCCGGGTGTGGGCGCCGCCCCCCAGGATGAAGGCGGCCATCGGCAGGATCATGCCGCCCATCGCCCAGGGCATGGCGCTCGCCTTGAGCCGCCGGCTGCGCGCCAGCAGCTCGGGGCCCCGCGGGTCGTCCACCAGCACCGCCGGGCCGCTCTCGCCGGCCAGCGCCTTCCGCATCATGCTGGTCATGGCGACCAGGTAGAAGTAGCTCATGGTGTGGGCGAACACCACCAGCATCACCGCGATGAGTCCGGCCCCGATGTGGAAGGCGAGCGTCCCGTCGCCCACCCCGAAGCAGGTGTAGGCGAAGAAGGCGAGCCCCGCCAGGTGGACGGTCAGCAGACCGAGCGCCACTGTGGAAGAACTACGGGGTCAGAGCCGGCTCAGGCGTCCGCCGGTTCCTCGACCACGAGGTCCGGCACCACGAACTCGCTCCGCCGGCGGATCAGGTCGATGAAGTCGTGGATGAACGACACCACCTCGTCGTGCGAGAGGCCGTGCGAGCGCGCCAGCTCCTCGAGGTCGTCGGCGTCGAGTTCGGCGCGCGCGGCGGCCACCGAGCCCGGCCCGAACTTCTCGGAGAGCGCCTCGAGCAGCGGCTTCGCCAGTCCCTCGGGGACCGCGCCCATGATCGCCTTCGGCAGGACGGCCCCCTCCCCCGGCTCCTCCCCGCCGCCGGCGTCCGAACTGTCCGGCGCCGCCGGGACCTCGGCTGGCCGCGCGGCCCGCGGAACCCCCAGTTCCGCCGCCGCCGGCTCCGGCCCGACCGCCGCGCGCTTCAGGCGCAGTTGCGCCACGTCCCAGCGGGCGTAGTGGCCCATGCAGTCGAAGACGTTCTTCGCCACGATCCGGTCGGCGAGGTCGAGATCGGCGATCACCAACCCTTCCTTGCCGAAGAGCGGCTCCGCCGCGTAGGTCCCGAAGGGCGTCGCGATCGCGCTGCCGCCCATCGCCCACTTCCAGTTCGTCGTCTTCTTGTAGGGGAAGTCGTCGGGCACGTCGTCCTCGGTCAGGAAGAGCGAGGCCGAAACCACGAAGGTCTGGGTCTCGAACGCGTACTCGCGCACCGCCGAGTCCTGGTCCGAGTGGTGGAGCGGGTAGCTGGTCCCCGTCATGTCCCGGACGGTGTTCCCCGGCCCGCCGTAGGCCCAGTAGCCCGGCCAGCAGGCGGCGTGGACCTCCTCGCCCTTCACCGCCATCGCCGCCTTCAGCAGCGTCATGTGGTTCTCGAAGCAGATCAGCCCCCCGAGCCTCCCGAACGGCGTCTCGAACACCCGGAGGTCGCTCGCGTCGCCCCGTCCCCAGAAGATCCGCTCCTGGTGGGTGGGCATCAGCTTCCGGTGGCGGCCCATCACCTCCCCGTCGGGGCCGATGAAGAGCATCGTGTTGTAGAGGGTGCGCGAGCCCGGCCGGTCGTCCTGCTCGTTCAGGCCGATGACCGCGGTGAGCCCGGCGGCCTTGACCGCGCGTCCGAGTTCCTCGGTCTCCGGTCCCGGGATGCGCACCGCCTCGTCGTAGAAGCGGACCACGGTCTCCTTCCAGCGGCGCGCCGACTCGGGGTCGGTGTAGCCGAAGTTGTTCCGCCAGTAGGGATAGACCGGGATCCCGGTCTCCGGCGTCACGATGAGGTCCACGCCCTGCCGGCCGGCCTCGCGGATCGTCTCGGCGTACTTCTCGACGCTCGCCCTCTTGTCCATGAAGACGGGGCTGATCTGGGCGGCGCAGGCGCGCAGGCTTCGTTTCTTCGTCACGTCGCTAGTGGCTGTGGCCGTGGTGTCCCGGGTCGTGGTGGTCGTGGTGCGGGTGGCCCTCCCCGGAGCGCCAGTCGTCCGGACAACTGCAGATGAGGTTCCGGTCGCCCCGCGTGTTGTCCACCCGGCCGACGGGCGGCCAGTACTTGTGGGCGTTCAGCCAGGGCGCCGGGAAGGCCGCCGCTTCCCGGCTGTAGGGGCGGTCCCACGAATCCGAAACGACATCCCGGGCGGTATGCGGGGCGAGCCGCAGCGGGTTCCGCTCCGGGTCGGCGCGTCCCTCCTCGATGTCGCGGATCTCGGCGCGGATCCGGATCATCGCGTCGCAGAAGCGGTCGAGTTCCTCGCGCGACTCGCTCTCGGTGGGCTCGATCATCAGCGTGCCCGCCACCGGGAAGGACATCGTGGGCGCGTGGAAGCCGTAGTCCATCAGCCGCTTCGCGATGTCGTTCGCCTCGACCCCGGCGGTCTTCTTGAACGGCCGGCAGTCCAGGATGAACTCGTGCGCCACCCGGCCCTGCTTGCCCACGTAGAGCAGCGGGTAGTGCGACTTCAGCCGGTGCGCCATGTAGTTCGCCGACAGGATCGAGACCTCGCTGGCCTCCTTGAGGCCCGCCGCCCCCATCATCCGGATGTAGGCCCACGAGATGGGCAGGATCGCCGGGCTGCCCCAGGGCGCCGCGGAGATCGCGCCGACCCGGCGCGGGTCCTGCGGGCCGTAGGGGTGTCCCGGGAGGAACGGGGCCAGCTCCTCGGTCGCCGCCACCGGCCCCATGCCGGGTCCGCCTCCCCCGTGGGGGATGCAGAAGGTCTTGTGCAGGTTGATGTGGCAGACGTCGGCCCCGACCGCGGCGGGAGTCGTGAGCCCCACCTGGGCGTTCAGGTTGGCGCCGTCGAGATAGACGAGGCCGCCCGCCTCCCGAACCATGGAACAGACCTCGCGGACGCGCTCCTCGAAGACCCCGTGGGTCGAGGGGTAGGTGATCATCAGCGCGGCGATCTGGTCCGGATAGGCCTCGATCTTCCAGCCGAGGTCCTCCACGTCGATGTCCCCGGCCTCGGTGGTCGTCACCGGCACCACCTGGAGCCCCGCCATGGCGGCGCTCGCCGGGTTCGTCCCGTGCGCCGAGAGCGGGATCAGGCAGACGTTCCGCTTCCCCTCGCCGCGGCTCTCGTGGTAGGCCCGGATCATCAGCAGGCCGGTGAACTCGCCCTGCGAGCCGGCGTTCGGCTGCAGGCTGACCGCGTGGAAGCCGGTCATCTCGGCGAGCTGCGCCTCGAGGTCGGCGGCGATGCGGGCGAACCCCGCCTGCTGCTCCGGCGGCGCAAACGGGTGGACGTCGGCGAACTCCGGCCAGGTCACCGGCAGCATCTCGGCGGTCGCGTTCAGCTTCATGGTGCAGGAGCCGAGCGGGATCATCGAGGTGGTGAGCGAGAGGTCGCGCTCCTTCAGCTTGTGGAGGTAGCGCAGCATCTCGTGCTCCGAGCGGTGGACGTGGAAGACCTCGTGATCGAGGAAGATGCTCCGCCGCTGGAGCTTCGGGGGCAGCCGCGTCTCGGTTCCCTCTTCCGGCAGCAGGCCGGCGGCGGCGGGCGCCTCGCGGTCGCCGGCGAAGGCGGCGAGGATGGCGTCCACGTCGTCGAGGGTCGCCGTCTCATCGAGCGAGACGCCGACGCCCCCGCCCTCCTGCCGGCCCAGGTTGATGCCCCGGGCCTCGGCGGCCGCCAGGATCCGCGAGGTCTCCTCGTCGTCGGTCTCCACCGTGAGGGTGTCGAAGACCGGCGCCCCGCCCGTGGAGTAGCGGAGGCGGGACAGGCCGTCACGGAGCGCCAGGGTGAGGGCGCGCACCCGGCGGGCGATCCGGAGGAGCCCCTCCGGCCCGTGCCAGGCGACGTACGCCGAGGCGACCAGCGCCGGGAGCACCTGCGCCGTGCAGATGTTGCTCGTGGCGCGGTCGCGCCGGATGTGCTGCTCGCGGGTCTGGAGGGCCAGGCGGAAGCCGACCCTCCCCGAGGCGTCGTGGGAGACGCCCACCACCCGTCCGGGGGTCCGGCGGGCGTGCGCGGCGGTGGTGGCGAGGAACGCCGCGTGGGGTCCGCCGCCGCCCATGGGCATCCCGAAGCGCTGGGTGGAGCCGACCGCGATGTCGGCGCCGAAGGCCCCCGGCGGCTCGAGCATGGTCAGCGCCAGCAGGTCGGTGGCGACCACCGTGCGGGCCCCCGCCGCCTGGACCTTCTCGACGAGGGGACGCCACTCGCGGATCCGCCCCCGGGTGTCCGGGTACTGGATGATGACCCCCGAGACCTCCTTCGAGATCTGCGCCTGCGGATCGCCCAGGTCCCGGACCTCGAGGCGGATGCCCGCCGCCCGGGCGCGGGTCTCCATCACCGCGAGCGTCTGCGGATGGAGCCAGCGGTCGGCGAGGAAGGTCGTCCGGCCCTTGCCGGAGCGCTGGCACATCGCCATCGCCTCGGCCGCCGCGGTGGCCTCGTCGAGGAGCGAGGCGCCCGCGACCGGGAAGCCGGTGAGGTCCCCGACCATGGTCTGGAAGTTGAGCAGGATCTCCAGCCGGCCCTGCGAGATCTCCGACTGGTACGGGGTGTACTGGGTGTACCAGCCCGGATCCTCGAGGATGTTCCGGAGGATGACGGGCGGTGTGATGGTGCCGTAGTAGCCCCGGCCGATGAAGTTCCGGCGGGTCCGGTTCTGCCGCGCGATCCCCCGCAGCTCCTCGAGGAGCTCGCCCTCCGCGAGGGGCGCCGGAAGGTCGAGTTCCTCCCGGATCCGGATGTCTTCGGGGATCGTCTGGGCGATCAGCTCGTCCCGCGACGTGAGGCCGAGGTCGTGCAGCATCTCCACCTGCTGCGTGAGGCTCGGCCCGACGTGGCGGCGGACGAACGGCGCGGCGCCGCGCGGCAGCGAGGGGGCCGCCGTGGCGGCTTGCGATTTCAGGGTGGCTGGGGATGCGGTCAAGGGAACTCGGAAGATGCGGGGGTCAACTCAGTGCCGGGACAGCGCCGGGAAACTCCGGCCGGTGGGGGCCGTCCCGCCCCGTTCGGCCTTCCAGCCGGACCGGTGATTTTAGCAGCCTGCAGCGAGACTCAGGCAGCGTTCAACGGGCGATGCATCCCCGCTGAACCCCGGCTTCGCGCTGCGTTGCGCGCGGCCCCGGGATCGCGTAGCACGGTTCCGCACCCGGGTGGATTCGCGACAACATGGACCGCAAGCCGAAGTCAATCGGAAGCTTGCGAGGCCGCAATTCTCTTCTTGACACGAACCGGAGCGACGGCGCCTCGATATTCGGGATATTCAGGTGTTTTCGAAGGGCCGGTACGCGATAGGATCGCGCGTTTCTCGCCGTGCCGCACCCGGCCCCCTGAACCCGAAATGACCCGGGCGAGGTGCTGCGCGTCGCGCCGCGGAAGGCTGCCGGCGACCGGAGCGGGGCCGTCATGAGCACGCTCGTGGTCCCCTACCGCTGCGACGGCGGCGCGGACCGCGTGGGCCCGGCGCTCGGGCTCCGGAAGTCCGACTCCGAGTGGATCGGCGACTGTCCCGCGTGCGAGGGCACCGACGCCCTGGCGGTGCGGCCGTCGAGCGATGGCCGCCCGGCGCACGTCCTCTGCGTCTGCCGGGGAGCGTGCGTGGACGCGAAGCCGCTGCGCACCGCCCTCTCCACGACCCTCGGTCCGGAGTCCCACACCGACCCGGAGAAGATGACCCAGACGTCCGCCGCCTCCCGGGACTTCGGAGGCGCGCTCCCCCGCAAACGCGACTGAGCCGGACGGCCTGGAACGCCGGTCTCCAGACCGGCACCGCGGCGCTCCGCGCCGCGCACGCCGCAACGCTGATCGGGGCAAGGGCACGTCTCGGAGCGCCGGCCTCCGGCCGGCATCGCCGAGCGTAGCGTGGCGAACCCGCACACTCCGATCGACGCTCGGAGACCGGTTTCGACCGCCTCTCGGCGGTCGATGCCGGCCGGAGGCCGGCGCTCCGAGCCTACTCCTCGCTCGCTACGTGCTTGTCGTAATCCCCCGCCGAGAGCATCGTCGCCGCCACCGACCCCGGATCGTCCAACCGCAGCCGGATCAGCCAGCCGTCGCCGTAGGGATCCGAGTTGACCACCTCGGGAGCATCCTCGAGGGACCCGTTGACCTCGGTCACCGTGCCCGCCACCGGGCAGAAGATCTCGGAGACCGCCTTCACGGACTCCACGCTGCCCATGACCTCATCGGCCTCGAGGGCGGTGTCCGGGTCGGGAAGCTCGACGTAGACGATGTCCCCGAGTTCCTGCTGGGCGTGGTCGGTGATGCCGATCGTCGCGGAGCCGTCCGCTTCGAGGCGCAGCCATTCGTGCTCTTTGCTGTAGTAGAGATCGTCGGGGGTCATCGGTTCTCCGGGAGCGTCCTCCGGGGTCAGACGGCAGCCGCCGCTGCGCGTTTCTTCTTCTTCTTTTTCTTGCCGGGCCGCACGTAGAACGGCGTGGGCGCCACTTCGGCGGGAACGGGACGTCCCCGGATCACGACCTCGAAGGCCTGGCCCGGCTCGCAGGCGTCCGCCGGCAGGTAGGCGAGCCCGAGGCTCTTCTTCAGGAAGGGGGCGTGGCCGCCGCTCGTCACCTCGCCGAAGGGCTCGCCGTTCACCACGATGGGATAGCCGTGGCGCGGCACGCCCCGGTCCCGCAGCTCGAAACCGACGAGCTTCCGGGTGACCCCGTTCTCGCGCTGGGCCACCAGGACGTCGCGCCCGATGAACTCGCCCTTGTCGGGCTTCACGATCCAGCCGAGATCGGCCTCCTCGACGGAGTGGTCCTCGTCGATGTCGTTCCCGTGGAGCGCCATCTTGGCCTCGAGCCGCAGGGTGTCCCGGGCGCCGAGCCCGGTGGGAACGAGCCCCTCCGGCGAGCCGGCCTCGAGGAGCCGCCGCGCGAGTTCCTCGGCCCGGTCGGCCGGCACCATGATCTCGAAGCCGTCCTCCCCGGTGTACCCCATCCGGGCGACGGTCCCCGGGACCCCCGCGACCTCGCCCTCGGCGAAACGGTAGTAGCGCACGGTGGTGAGGTCCAGGTCGGTCAACGTCTGCAGGATCGCCTGCGCGCGCGGGCCCTGGAGCGCGAGCAGCGCGGTCTCGTCGCTCAGGTCCTCGACGCATTCCGCGGCCGTCCCGCCCCGCTCCCGGATCCAGGCGAGGTCCCGGGCGGTGTTCGCGGCGTTCGTGACCACCAGGAAGGACTCCTCCCCGCGCCGGTAGACGATGATGTCGTCCACGAAGCCGCCCGAGTCGGTAGTGAGCGCCGAATACTGCGCCCTCCCCGGGACCAGCCGGGACACGTCGTTCGGCGTGAGCCGCTGCAGCAGCGGCAGCGCCTCCGGCCCGCTGACCCGCAGCTCGCCCATGTGGCTCACGTCGAAGAGCCCGGCCTGCCGCCGCACCGCCATGTGCTCGGAGACCACCCCGCCGAACTGCACCGGCATCTCCCAGCCGGCGAACGGGACGAGGCGTCCGCCGAGTTCCCTATGGAGTGCGTGGAGCGGGGTGCGGCGGAGCGACATCCGGGCGATTATAGGAACGGCAGGGGCGGAACGGACCGCCCTGAATTCCGGCTGGCGTCTCCGGTTCGCAGCGATCTCCCCCTCCCGGGCCGGCGAGCGAGAGCCTGGGCTAGACTCGACCGTTCCATGACCGGGAAAGTGCGGGCGTTCTTCGAGGGCGTCGGCAGCATCTTCAACATGTTTCCCGGCCCGGAACATTTCGAAGAGCATCGACTGAAGGGCAGCCCGGAAGAGCGGCTCGCCGAACATTGGCGACGAGTGGGGGGATACCTCCGTAGCGCGATGGACGGGTACGGCGATGCCGAAATGGACCAGCGGAAGCAGGGTCCGGAGCGGGAAGAGTCTCGAGCGAGGCGCTAGCCCCCCGCCCCAACCTCCTCAAGTCACCGGTTCCACGGCGATTCGGATTCGGGAATTCATCGGCCCGTTGCCGCCCCCGCGCGACCTGCGGGAATACGAACAGGTTGTCGAGGGCGCCGCCGAACGAATCCTGCAGATGGCGGAACGGGAGCAGCGGGCCGGGCACGAGTCGGCGATCGAATCTGCCAGAAACGCTGCACTGGCCACCCGGCGAGCACAGGTGGTCGGTCTGGTTTCCGTCGTGTCGGCGCTGACAGCCGCAGTGTGGCTCGGACATCAGGGACACGGAATGGCGGCCGGAGCTGTCGGAACGACGACCGTCGTTGGTTTGGCGACCGCGTTTGTGGCGACTCGCCGGCACTCGCCGGCGAAGCCACCGCGATAGGCGAGCGACTACTCGGGCGGCGCCGGGAGCGAACCCTCGGGCGCGGCGTCCGGCCACGGCGCCCGCCGGAGCTCCTCCGCCCACTCGCCGAGCACCGGGTCGGCGTCGTCGCGGATGACGCGGCCGTAGTCGGTGAGCGCGGTCCCGCGCGCCCCGGCGCCGTCGCGGGCGTTGCCGCGCCGGAAGAGCAGGATCGCCCGGATCTCGGGGTTCGGTTCGGCGGCCAGGCCGCGGCTGAACACCGACTCGGCCTCCTCCCAGCGCTCGGCGAACAGCAGCGCCTCGCCGAGCCGGGCTTCGGCGAGCCCCGGCAGCACCAGGCGGTAGTTCCCGAAGCCGGCCTCCCGGCGTTCGAGAACCCGTTCGGCAAGTTCGCGGGCGGCTTCGAAATCGCCCAGCGCGGTGAGGATGCTGACCTCGTCGAGCACGAAGTCCGGGTTCTTCGGGAACCGGGTGTTCAGCCGCCGGATCGCCGCGAGCGCCTCGTCCTCGCGCTCCTCGCGCTGCATCAGGAGCGCGTGGGTCCACAGGCTGCCCCAGCGCGCCCGCCGGCCCTCGTCCGCGGTGATCAGCACCCCTTCGAGCCCCCCGTCCCGGTCGCCGCGGATCCCGAACAGGAAGGCGAGCCAGCGGAGCGCGCGCGGCAGGGTCGCGACCCCGTAGTCGTAGGCGCCCGGGACCGCGTAGGCGTCCCGGAAGCCCGGATCGAGTTCCTGCACCCGCCGGTGGCGGCCCACCCCGCGCCGGATCTGCCGGGCGGCCCGGAACCAGGCCCGGTCCACGATCACCGACCAGCCGGACTCGAGCGCCTCGGTGGCGCCGAGGTAGTAGAGCGCCTCCACGTCGTCGGGATCGCGTTCGAGGAGCGCCCTGCCCCGCCGGTAGGCCTCCTCGAGGTGCTCGCGGAAGGCGGCCTCCTCCTCCGGCGTGGCGTCCGGACGGCCCTGCTGGGAGAAGAAGCGGTCGTTGCGGAGGCTCGACCCGCGCATCCCGTTGCTGCGCTGGGCCAGCCGGGTCCAGATCGTGGTGGCGAGGTTGTAGGGGCCGGTGGGGTGCTCCGGGAAGCGCTCGCTGACCCGCGTGTAGTGCTCGAACGCCTTGTCGAAGTCGTAGTCGAAGAGGAGCTGCGAGCCGGCCGTCTCGAGGGCGGCGAGCTCGGCTGCCGGTTCCGCGGGCGCGGGCTGCGCTGCGGCGCCTGCCGGCAGGAGCGACCCGGCGGTGACCAGGCGGAGGGCGTAGCGGAGCACGGGCGCCGGGGAGTGTGGCATGGCGTGCGTCGCGCGGTTTGGTCGACAGCCGCGAGGCCCTGGGACCGCATGCGTTCGCCTCCCTGCGGTCGGCGATGCCGGCCGGAGGCCGGCGCTCCGACGCTACCGGGCCGGGTGGGAACCCGCGGGGGCCGCGTCCGGCCAGGGGGCCTGGCGGAGTGCGTTCGCCCAGTCCTTCAGGATGTCGTCCGCGTCGATCCGGATGACCTCGCCGTAGTCGCGGAGCGCGTCGGGCCGCCGCCCGGCGCCGTCCCGGGCGTTCGCGCGGCGGAGGAGCAGGTTCGCCCGGACCTCGGGGCTCGGGTCGGCCGCGAGACCCCGGTTCAGGACGGCCTCGGCGTCCGCCCAGCGCTCCCCGAACAGGAGGGCCTCCCCGAGCCCCGCTTCGGCGAGCCCGGGCAGCAGCAGGTGGTAGTTCCCGAACCCGGCCTCGCGGCGCTCGAGGACCGCTTCCCCGAGTCCGACGGCCGCGTCGAACTCCCCGAGCGCCGTCAGGACGGTGATCTCGTCGAGCGCGAAGTCCGGGTTCTTCGGGAACCGGCGCCCGAGCCGCCGGATCGCCGCGAGCGCCTCGTCCTCCCTTCCTTCGCGCTGCATCAGCAGCTCATAGGTCCACAGGCTCCCCCAGCGCGCCCGCCGCCCCTCGTCGGCGGTGAGACGGATCGCCTCGAGCCCGCCCTCCAGGTCGCCGCGCATCCCGAACAGGAAGGCGATCATCCGGAGCGCGCGCGGCAGCCGGGCGATCGAGTACACATAGGTCCCGGGAACCACGTAGGCGTCCCGGAAGCCCGGGTCGAGTTGCTGGAGCCGCCGGTGCCGGCCCACCGCGCGCCGGATCAACCGGGTGGCGCGGAACCAGGCGCGGTCCACGATCACCGCCCACCCGGCCTCGAGCGCCTCGGCGGCGCCGAGGTGGTAGAGCGCCTCCGGATGGTCCGGGTCGCGTTCGAGCCGGGCCTCGGACCGCCGGTAGGCCTCCTCCAGGTCCTCGCGGAAGGCCGTCTCCTCCTCGGGCGTGGGCTCCGGCCGCCCGTCCTGCGAGAAGAACCGGTCGTTCCGCAGGCTCGGCCCCCGGACCGCGTTGCTCCGCTGCGCGAGCCGGGTCCAGACGGTGACGGCCGCGTTGTAGGGCCCGCTGGGGTGTTCCGGGAACCGCTCGCCCAGCTCCCGGTAGGTGCGGAGCGCCTCCTCGAAGTCGTAGTCGAAGAGGAACTGCGCCCCCGCCGCCTCGGCGGCGGCGATCGCGGCCGCGGCATTGCCGGCGGCCGGCTGCGCCGCCGCGGCGAGGGGAAGCAGCAGCCCGCCCGCAATGGCCAGGAGCACGGCGCGGCGGAACACGGCGCCGTCAGTCTCGCACGCGCCTGAACCGTCCCGGGCCCCCGCGGCAAGCCGGCTGGCGCGCCGATACGGCTCCCCTCAGAACACCCAGCGCCAGCCGGCCAGCGCCGCCGCCTGCGACCCCAGCGCCTCCCGGTGGCCCGGCCAGTGGCTCCAGACCGCTCCGAGCCGCAGCTCCCCGAGCGGGAGCGCCCGGTTCCACTGCGCCGCGAGATCGAGCTGCCGCTCCCCGGGGGCGAGATCGGCCCGGAACGAGCGGTAGAGCACGGCGCCCGCCTTCGTGCGCGCCGACGGCGCCGTCAGCGCCGCCCAGCCGTTCTCCACCCGGAGCGGCTGCGACAGCGAGAAGCTGAGCGAGCCCGCCCGCGCGAACGCACGGCTCGCGTGGAGCGCGAAGGTGCTCGTCGCGAGCGGCGTGATCTCCTGGATCAGCCCACCCGCGGCCGCCGGGTTGACGACCCCGAACTCCCCGGCCGCCCCGAGGTTCCACCCCCCGAAGTCCACGCCCCCGTCGAACCCGAAGAACGCCGTCCCCGCTGACAGGCTTCCGAAGGCGCCGGTCCCGAGGCTCCCGAGCATCGTCTCCCGCTCCGAGATCCACCCCGCGCTGAACCCCACCGGGAGCGATCCCGGCCGCCAGGCCACCGCCGCGCCGGTCGCCGGCATGGCGGGACGCCAGGGACCCGTCGTGAAGGCCGTCGCGGAAACCCCGCCCCGCTCGAGGGCGCCCACCTGCACCGCGCCCTCCGCGAGCGCCAGGTGGCCGTTCCCCGCCGCCGTCGGCATCCGCACGATGCCCGCCGTCGTCCCGAGGACGCCGGGCATCCCGCCCGAACCGCCGCCCGCCGTCAGGCCGCCCGTCCCCGGCCCGAGGAAGGTCCGGAGCCGCGCGGACATCGAGGGGCCTTCCGTGGTCGCCGCGAAGTCCCCCATCTCGTACCAGAACGGCGCCCCATGGTCGTCGAGCGCCATCAGTTCGTCCCCGTCGAACGCCGCCGCCAGCCCGTCTCCGAAGGCGGCGCCGAGGCGCAGCCCCGTGGACCCGGCCGACGCGTGCGCCCGACTGGCCAACCCGGTGGCGAGGGGCACGTCGAGCACCCCCACCGGCGAGGTGGCGGCCCCGAGGTCCATCCGGCCCTGCCCGTAGATCTCCCGGTCCGCGTAGATGCCCGTCCGGTCGGCGGTGGCGAAGAGGCGGCTCACCAGGTCCTCGTTCGAGAGCTGGTCCCGGAAGAGCTGCTTCATGATCGCGAGCCCGCCGGCGACCATGGGAGCGGCGTAGGAAGTCCCGCTGCCCCGGCTGAAGCCCTGCACCCCGGCCTCGCTGTCGCGCGGCCCGAAATAGGCGAGCGCCACGTCCTCTCCGGGCGCCGCGATGCAGAACGGAGCGGCGATGCCGCAGCGGTTCGAGAAGTCCGCGATCGCTCCGTCGTCCGGCCGGAGCGCCGCCACGGCGACGGAATGGCCGCGGAGCTCCGGCGCGTGGGCGGCGAGCCCCGGCGAGACGCCCACGGACACCGCGTCCACCTCGCCGTTCACGCAGTTCGGGACGCCGGCCTCGCAGCGGTCGCCGTTCATGTTCCCCGCCGCCCAAACCAGGATCGTCTTCTCCGCCGCGTCCGCCTGACCGAGCGTCGCGATCACCTCCGGCAGGCTTGCCCGGAGCCCCGCGGCGGGGTAGTCGTCGATGATCCCGTCGTAGCCGAAACTCAGATTCAGGATGTCCAGGCGGTTCCCCGCGTCACGCCACGCGAACACCTGGCGGAAGATCTCGGCGAACCGGGCGTCCCCCGCGGCGAGCGTCTCGACGCGTGATCGGCTCGTAGACGTTGTCGGGGTCGCTGAGCGGGATCGCCCACACCGCGAGGTCGGCGCCCCAGGCGACCCCGTGGGGGGCTTCGGGATCCGCGGTGCGGGCGCCCGCGGCGATGCTCGCCACCGCGGTGCCGTGGGAGAACCTCTCCCCGGTCTCCGGCGCGGCGCCGAACAGGAAGCCCCGGTGGACCGTCTTGCCGGAGAAGGCCGGGTGGCCGACGTCGATCCCGCTGTCGATCACCCCGATGGTGACCCCGGCTCCCGGCGCCGCGCCCTCACCCTCGAGCAGCCCCACGTGGGCGTAGGCGCGGTGCGCCCCGACGGCCTCGAGTCCCCACTGGTTGCCGAATCCCGGATCCTCGCGGCGCCCCGCGGCGAGTTCCTCCGCGGCCGCCCGGAACTCCGGCGCGGTCAGGCAGTCGCGGCCGTGGGTGGGGATGCAGTCGGGGACCGGGGGCGGAGCGGGAGGAACGGGCGGGGGCCCTGATCTCCCGGAACAGGCGCCCAGGATGAGGAGCGCCGAGAGCGCGGGAACGCCGGTCTTCAGACCGGCACGCGCGGCGCCAGGCGCCGCGCACGTCGCAGCCTCGCCCATCCTCACGGCGCGGGCGGCCTCGCCTCCCTGCCTAGAACGTCCACCGCCAGCCGGAGAGGAGGGCCACCTGCGGCCCCAGCACATCCCGGTGGCCCGGCCAGTGGCTCCAGATCGCCCCCAGCCGCAGTTCGCCGAACGGAAGCGCCCGGTTCCACTGCGCCGCGAGGTCGAGCTGCCGCTCGCCCGGCGCCAGGTCGGCCCGGAGCGCGCTGTGGACCACCTCGCGCGCCTTCGTCCGCGCCGAGGGCACGGTCAGCGCCGCCCAGCCGTTCTCCACCCGGAGCGGCTGCGACAGCGAGAAGCTCAGCGACCCCGCGCGCTCGAACCCCCGGGTCGCGTGGACCGCGAAGGTGCTGGTCATCAGCGCCGAGATCTCCCGGATCATGCCGCCGTGAGCGACCGGGTTCGCCATCCCGAACTCGCCGCCCGCCCCGAACCGCCAGCCGCCGAGGCCCAGGCTGCCGTCGAAGCCGACGAACGCGGTCCCCGCCGAGAGGTTGCCGAAGGCCCCCTGCCCCAGGCTCCCGAGCATCGTCTCGCGTTCCGAGATCCACCCGGCCCGGAAGCCCACCGGCAGGTCACCGGGCTGCCAGGCGAGCGCCGCCCCGGCCGCCGGCATGGCGGGACGGAGCGGTCCGGTGGTGAACGCCATCGCCGAGAAGCCGCCCCCATGAGCGGCGTTCACCGCCACGGCGCCCTCGGCGAGCGCCAGGTGCCCGTTCCCCGCCGCTGTAGGCATCCGGAGGACCGAGCCCGAGACCCCCAGGGCCGTGAGCCCCGGGCCGCCGCCGCCCACCGCCGCGAGCCCCGTCCCCGGCCCCAGGAACGTCCGGAGCCGAGCGGACATCGCGGGGCCGTCGGTGGTCGCCGCGAAGCTGTCCAGCTCGTACCAGAACGGAGCCCCGAAGTCGTCGAGCGCCATCAGCTCGTCCCCGTCGAACGCCGCGGCCAGCCCGTCGCCGAACGCCGCGCCCATCCGCAGCCCGGTGGACGCGAGGGACGCGTGCGCGGCGGTCGCGAGCCCGGTGGTGATCGGCACGTCCAGCACCCCCACCGGCGAGGTGGCGGCGCCGAGATCCATCCGGCCGTTCCCGTAGACGTCCCGGTCCGCGTAGATGCCGGTGCTGTCGGCGGTGAGGAAGAGCCGGCTCACCAGCTCCTCATTCAAGAGCTGGTCCCGGAAGAGCTGCTTCATGATCGCCAGCCCGCCGCTCACCATGGGGGCGGCGAACGAGGTCCCGCCGCCGGGGAGGTAGCGCCGGATCCCGGGCTCGCCCGACTCGCGCCCGAAGAAGGCAACGACCACGTCGTCCCCCGGTGCCGCGATGCAGTGGTCGGCGGCGATCCCGCAGCGGTTGGAGAAGTCCGCGATCGCGCCGCCGTCCGGCTGGAGCGCCACCACCGCGATGGAGTGCCCCTGGAGTTCCTCCATGTAGGCGAGCAGCCCGGGCAGGATTCCGACGGAGACCGCTTCGATCCGGCCGTCCACGCAGTTCGGGACGCCCGCCCCGCAGAGGTCGCCGTTCTGGTTCCCCGCCGCCCAGACGAGGATCGTCTTCTCACGGGCGTCCGTCTGGGCCAGGATGTCGATGGCCTGCGAGAAGTTCGCCCGGAGGTCCTCTTCGGTGTACTGGTTGATGAGGCCCTCGTAACCGAAGCTCAGGTTCAGGATATCGAGCTGGTTCCCCGCGGCGCGCCAGTCAAACACCGGCTGGAAGAGCTCCACCCACCCCGCGTCGTCCTCGGCGAGTTCCTCGAGCGTGATCGGGTCGTAGACGTTGTCCGGATCCCCAAGGGGGATCGCCCAGACCGCGAGGTCGGCGCCCCAGGCGACCCCGTGCGGGGCGTTCGGATTGTCGGTCTGGGCGCCCGCCGCGATGCTCGCCACCGCCGTCCCGTGGGAGAAGCTCTCGCCGGTCTCCTGTTCGACCCCGAACAGGAACTCCTTGTGGATCGTCTTCCCCTCGAAGATCGGGTGCTCGTCGTCGATGCCGGTGTCGATCACGCCGATGGTCACTCCTTCCCCCGGCGCGGCGTCCGGCCCCTCCAGCAGGTTCACGTGGCCGTAGGCAAGGTGCGCGTTGATGGCGTGGAGGCCCCACTGCGCCTCGAAGTTGCTGTCCGCCGCGTAGTCCGCGGACAGCTCGGTGGCCATGCCGTTGAACTGCGGCGCGGGTATGCACTCGCCACTGTGGATGGTCACGCAGTTGTCCTCCGGCCCTTCGGGCAGGGGTTGCGGGGCTTGCGGCGGCTCGGGCGGGGGCGGCGGCTCCGGGGGCGGCGCCGGTGGGGTCGCCGCGGGCCGCGCGGCGCCCGACGCACCCGACCGGGCGGTGCACCCGGCGAGCGCGATCAGGACAGCGAGACAGGAGAGTGAAAGCCAGAACCGCATCGCGCCGCACCCTATCGCACGCCGCGCACGGCTTGGAACGCCGGCCTCCAGACCGGCACGCGCGGGGCTCCGCACCGCGCACCTGGCGACCTCGCCCACTCCCGGATGGCCCGTACGCACATTCGCTTCGACTTTTCCACAATTCGCCTCCGCGCGGGAAAAATTCCCCCCGATTTACGTCTGTACATGGTGGAGGACCTCCCCATGAACGAACGGATCACGAAACCGGAAAACGACGCGCCAACGCCACTGGCCCGCGCGCCCGGCCAGCCCTATACTCGGGCCCGGGACGCGCAGGGACGACCGATGACGGACAGGGAAACGGAGCGGCTCACCGGACGCGGCGAACCGCTCACCCGGACCGAGAGGCTCCTCGTCACGATGTTCGTCACCATGTTCGCGACGATGATCGCGGCGGGCGCGCTCGGGTTCACCACGCTGAGCGGCCAACTCCTGGACATACAGGAGCAGATCGGCGGCCTCCGCGTGGAAATGCACGAGGAGATCGACGGCGTACGCACGGAAATGCGCGAGGAGATCGGCAAGCTCTCCGACCGGATGGATCAGCTCTCCGAGCGGATGACGCGCATCGAAACGCTGATCGAGACCCGCCTCGTGCCAGCGTCGAACACCCGGGATCCGGCCGGTCCCTGAGCCACGCAAGCCGCGCGGCGGCACGCGGGCCCGAGGCCCGCAAAGTGCATAGAGCCGCAACGGCTTGGAACGCCGGTCTCCAGACCGGCACCGCGGTGCTCCGCACCGCGCACGGCGCACCCCACCCGAATCACGGATCGTCCTCGGTCACCTCGGCGTGCCGGGCGTGGTTCACCAGCCGCTTCGTCAGCGAACGCGGCAGCATGAGCAGCCCGTGGAACGAGCCCTTCCCGATTGGCCCGTACGCACGTTTGCTTCGACTTTTCCACAATTCGTCGCCGCGCGGGAAGAAACTCCCCCGATTTACGTCTGTACATGGTGGAGGACTTCCCCATGCACGAACGAACCACCGCGGCGGAGACCGCTGTCCCGTTGCCGGAACGGCAGGGCCGCTCCTATACTCCGGAAGCGAGTGAACAGGGTAGAGCGATGACGGGCACGGAAGCCGGGCGCCTCGCCGGACGCCCGGGAGTTGCCCGCGAGCCGCTCGGCCGCGCAGAACGGCTCCAGCTCGCGGTGCTGGCCGGGGTGTTCGCTCTGGTGGCGGCAATGTTGAGCGCCGGCGCCGTCGCGCTCAACAACCTCGGCGGCCAGATCCTCGGCCTCCAGGAACAGATGGGCGGCATCCGCGCCGAGATCGGCGACGTCCGCGCCGAGATCGGCGACGTCCGCGCAGAGATCGGCGACGTCCGGGCAGAGATCGGCGGCCTCCGCGCGGAAATGCACGAGGAGATTGGCGGCCTGCGCGCGGAAATGCGCGAAGAGATCGGCAACCTGCGCGCGGAAATGCGCGAGGAGATCGGCAAGCTCTCCGAGCGAATGACGCGCATCGAA
>JAJEFG010000019.1 GCA_022820545.1 Acidobacteriota bacterium
GGTCGCCCTCCGGGCTCCCGCCGCGCTCCCCAACGTCCCTCCGGTCCCGCCAGAACGGCCTCCCACCGGTGACAAAGTTCGTGTCGTTTATCTGGGACAGTGTTCGTGTCGCTTGACACCGGGCGTAGATGGCGCGACGGCTTGGAGCGCCGGTCTCCAGACCGGCACCGCGGTGCTCCGCACCGCGCACGTCGGTACTCCACCGCACCCCCACCACCCCCCCCAAGACGTTCGCGCCGACCCCGCCCGCTCGGCTAAAATCGCCCTTCCCGAGCGCAGACCGCGTCTCCCCCGATGGAGGATTTCATGTTCAAGAAAGTCATTCTGGCCGTCGCCGTGCTCGCACTCGTCGCGGCGCCCGCCCTTGCCGAGGAAGAGTCCGATCTCGGCACCGTGCATTTCCCGAACTCCGGCTCGGAGGCAGCCCAGGCAGCCTTCCAGCGGGGTGTGGCGGCACTCCACAGCTTCTGGTACGAGGAAGCCGGAGAGGCCTTCAAGAACGCCCAGGAGATCGATCCCGACTTCGCGCTCGCCTACTGGGGCGAGGCGATCAGCCACAACCACCCGCTGTGGTCGGAGCAGGACATCAGCGCCGCGCGCGATGTCCTGAAGCGCTTCGGGGACACCCGCGCCGCCCGCCGGGCGAAGACCCCGACCGAGCGCGAGCGGCTCTACATGGACACCGTGGAAGTCCTCTACGGCCCCGGTGACAAGTACGAACGCGACGAGCTCTACCACCAGGCCATGCGGCGCCTCGCCGAGGCCCATCCGGAAGACAACGAGGCCCAGGCGTTCTACGCCCTTTCCTACCTCGGCCTCGTGCGCCGCGGCGAGAGCGGATTCCACCGGCAGATGAAGGCCGGGGCGCTCTCCCTCGACCTCTTCGTGCGCGAGCCCAACCATCCGGGCGCCGCCCACTACGTGATCCACTCCTTCGACGATCCCGAGCACGCGCCCCTCGCCCTCGAAGCGGCGAACCGCTACGCCGAGATCGCACCCGAGGCGCACCACGCGCAGCACATGCCCTCCCACATCTTCGTGCAGCACGGCATGTGGGACCGGGTCTCGGCTTCGAACGACGTCGCCTACAACGCGTCGGCCAAGTGGGTCGAGAGAAAGAACCTGTCGATCACCAAGCGCGACTACCACAGCCTCGAGTGGAAGGCCTACGCCGACCTCCAGCGCGGCGTATACAGCGACTCGAGCGACGCCATCAAGATCGTGGAGAAGGCGGCCAAGGAAGCCGATGACAATCGGCTGCGCCGGATCGCGGCGTCCATGAACGCCCGGCACGCCATCGAGAGCGGCCGCTTCGACGGAATCGTCCTGCCCGAGGGCGATCTCGATACCAGCCGCTACAACTCGACCGCCAACCTGCTGCTAGCGGCGGGGATGAAGGCGTTCGCCGAGAAGGACGCCGCGGGTGCCAACGCGGCCGCCGAGCAACTCCGGGCGCTCGCCGACAAGCGCGCCGCGGACGGCGAGGCCTACCAGGCCGACTCGGTGCGCATCATGCAGCACGAGGTCGAGGCCCTCGCCGCCTTCGTCGCCGGTGACACCGAAGGCGCCCTGAAGCACGCCGCGATGGCCACCGACATCGAGGAGACCCAGGACCCGCCGTCGGGTCCCACCTACCCGATGAAGCCTTCCCACGAACTGCGGGGTGAACTGCTCCTCGCCGCCGGCAAGGCGGAGAAGGCCCGCGCCCAGTTCGAGATCAGCCTCACCCGGACCCCGAACCGGACGGCATCGCTGCTCGGACTCGCCCGCGCGGCGACCGCGCTCAGCGACGAGGACGCGGCGAACCGCGCCTACGCGACGCTCCAGACCTTCCTGACCGAGGCGGACAGCGACGTTAGCTTCCTCGAGGAGGTCCGCAGCCACGCCACGGCGACCACGGACATGCAGCAGTAGGTCTACTGCGGTTCAGCACCGAGGGCGGCGCACCCGCGCCGCCCTCGTTTTGTGTACGGCGGGCCGGGTGCCGCCGCGCCCTACTCCCGGAGGCCACCCCGCGTGACCGCGGCGGCATCACGTAGCCGGGAGAGTCTGCCGTCGAACGTATAGAGCGGGACCGCATCCACCCGGCGAGCCGCCGCGAGGATCATCCGGTCGGCGAACTCCGGCCCCCCCCGTCCATACTCAGCGGCTGCATGAGCTACATCGGCGGCGTTCTCGAACAGCAGACCGCGGGTCTCGAGCAGCTCCACAAGGAGCTCCGCTACTCGTCGGCGCGGCACGCCGTAGCCGTGGCCAAGCACCCACACGAGTTCGAGCACTACCTCGCGCGCAACGAAACCTGGCTCCTCGGGAGTCAAGCCCTCAAGGAGGGCACTCGCGTCCGCCTGCTGGCCAGAGTCATCGCCGGTGAGGAATCGGACGAGGACGTTCGTATCGAGAGCGATCAAGACTCGCAGGCAGCCTCGGCGATGGCGCGATCCATGTCCTCGAGTGACAGCGCCGGCCCTTTGTGCTGCACGATGCCACGCAGCCTTGAAATCGGCCGGAGCGGGAAGATCCGCACCGCGGAACCCTCGATGGTGTAGCGCACCCGATCGCCAGCCTTCAGTGCCAGGGCTTCGCGTACCGCCTTCGGCACCGTGGTCTGTCCCCGGGAAGTAATCGTGGATTCAAGCATGCGATTCTCGCTGTAGCCTTAACTATAGGGCACTGCATTTGTCAATGCAACATATAAGGCTCATCGATACGGATAAGGCGTTCCGGGTGTCGTGCCCGGGTTCGAAGGGCGCAGAGTCTCGGCGCCGGTGCCGCGCTCCCGTCCGATGCGGGCCGGAGGCCGGCAGTCCCGTGTCCCCGCCTACGGATCCTCGTCGGGCCCGGTGGGCGGCGCCCGCACCAGATCCACGATGGCCCCGGGATGGGAGACCCGGATGGCGGCGCCTGCGGCCAGACGCACCGGCTCCCGGAACGCGAACTTCTCCGCCCAGTCGGCATCGAAGCGGCGGATGCGCAGCAGCGGCGTCACCGCCCCGTCGGTTCCCACCGCCTCCACCGCGAACCCGTCCGGGCCGGGGTCGAGCCCTTCGGGCGGCAGGACGGAGAGGAGGGTGGCCGGACCCACCGCGGTGGTTCCCGGCTCGACAGCCAGCATCTCGACGGCGCGGGTCCGGTCCGGAAGGGGCGGGAAGACCACCACCTGCGGCGCGTCCTCGAACTCCAGGCCCTCGGTGTCGAATCCCTTGCGGTAGGACAGATGCAGGAAGAGACCCGTGTCCTCCGGAAGGCGGTCGAAGACTCCCTCCGGACGCATCCGGGGCCCCTGCCCCACCACCCAGGTGAAGAGCGGCGCCCCGCTCGCGCAGTCGTCGCCGGCGTACAGCACGGCCCGCCGCAGGATCGAAACCGCCTCGCCGGGAATCAGCGAAAAGCCGGCCGCGGCCGCCCCCACTCCCTCACCCCGGACGAGCGGCTGGCAGGCGGCCGCCACGGACTCCATCTCGCCAATGACGACCGGCTCGGCCAGCGTCAGCCGGCTCGGGGGCAGGTCCGCCTCGGCGCCCGGAATCTCCGGTTCCTCTGCCGGCGCCGGCCCTTCGGGCGCCAGTCCGATCGCCCAGTCCACAAGCATGTCGGTCTCGCGATCGTCGAGCGTCCGGGCGTGGGCGAAATCGCCGGTACCGTCGTCGGGAAGCCAGGGAGGCATCTGGCGCTGGAGGACCTGCCGGGCGATGGAGTTGGCCCACGGCAGCGCGTCCAGGTAGCGCATCAGGTTGACCGGCGCCGGGCCGGTCCCCGAGTGGCAGGAGGCGCAGTGTTGCTCCAGGAGGGGGCGGATGTCGCGCCAGTAGCCGTAGCGGGAGAGTTCCGGTTCGTGGGCGTTCGCGGCGCCGAACCAACCGGGAACCGCGACCAGAATCGCTGCCACGCCGGCAGCGAGGCCGCTGAACACCGCGGCGATTCGTCCCGGTCGCTTCATTCGATGGCCCCTATTCCGGCGCCCGCTCCGGCAGTCCCCGCATCCCCTCCGCGAAGACCTCGTAGGCCTCGCCGACGCGGACCCGGTCGCCCAGGTCTCCGTACATGTCGAGGAGCCAGGCGCCCCGCACGATCCGCTTGAGCGCCACCCAGGGACGATCCGACGCCGCTTCGCCGTAGGCCAGCGCCAGGTCCTTGGCTTCCAGCGCCGGAATGAAGAGATCCGCCCAGCGGCCCTGGTCGATCAGCGCCTGGACCCGCCGGTCGCGGGCGCGAATGGCGTCCAGAATCGCCTGCGGAGTGTCGGGGACCCGCAGTTCCGGCAGCGCGGTGGGCGCGGTTTCGGCCGCGAGGGCGGCCTTTTCCGCGTCCGAAAGGAAGATGAAGTCGAAGCGGTCCTCGTCGTCTCGATCGGGGAACCGCACGAAGGCCGTGAAGGCCGCCCGTTCTCCGGCGGCGGCCTCGACCGGCGTCTCGAGCGCGCCGGGAGCCGTCGAGAGGGCCACCGGCTCGCCGAGCGGCGCCCCCCGCTCGTCCGCCGGAACCACCCGCGCGCGGAAGGGTTCCGGCTCGATCGGCTGGGTGAAGGAGTCGTAGAAGTAGAGGCGGAATGCTCCGTCTTCCAGCGCGCCTTCCAGGTGGTGCACCCCATCCGGCGCCATGAACAGGATCCCGCCGTGACGCGGGTTGTGGTCGCCGTGCGCGGATACCCGGGTCGTCATCGCGCGGGGGACGTCGCTCTCGCAGACCCCGGGTTCCACGAAGACCCGATCGGGATCGGACGGGCAGAACCAGATCACCTCGCGCGTGGCCGGCACCAGCGGATCGCCGGTGTCGGGGCAGATGCCGGGCTTCTCCTCCACCACGGTGTCCTCCTGCGCCAGGCAGACATAGCGGGTGACCAGCGTCCGTCGCACCAGCGCCATCCCGCACAGCGGGCAACGTCCTTCCCCGTGCGCCTGGTGGTCCCGGTGCATGGGACAGAGCCAGACCGTGTAGGCGTCCTCGAGGGTGCCGTCCTCCTGGGCGGCGCGAGCGGTGGGAACCCAGAACGCGCCGGACAGGGGAAGTGCCAGGGCAAGCGCGACCAGCTGACCCTTCCGGACGCTCATCGGCGGGAAATTAGCAGGCGCGCAGGGGCTGGTTCCGCCACTCCCGGTTGGGTCGCGCTGATCGCGACCGACAAACCTGTGCGTTTCGCCTCCCTGCGGTCGGCGATGCCGGCCGGAGGCCGGCGCTCCGACCGGCGCTCTGAACGGGCAGCGCCCCTTACTCTCTCCGCGTCAGGTTCACCACGATGCCGTTCGCGGCGCGGACGAGGTTGGCGGGGGTGATGAGGATCTCTTCCCCCCAGACGCCGGCGCCGACCCCGAGGACCGGCTCCTCCATCAGGGCTTCGTCGATGAAGGTCCGGGTGCCCTCCTGCTGCCAGGAGAACGGCGGGATCGAGCCGATCCGGTAGCCGGTGAACTCGATCACGGCCTCCGGACTCGCGAGGCGAATGTTCCGGTTGCCCATCGCCTTCTTGAGCTTTCCGGAGATGACGTTCCGGTCGCCGCCCACGGCGATCAACGCCCGTTCACCCGTTCCGGACTGGAAGATCAGCGTCTTGACCATCTGGCTCTCGCGGTAGCCGAGCGCGTGCGCCACCGAGGCGGCGCCCTTGGGAGTCGATGCCGGGAAGGTCCGCCGCTCCCACGGGACTCCGAGCGCCTCGAGATGCCGGTGCGCCGGCAGCGTCTCGCCGCTCATCCCGTCCTCCTGGCCATCTGGCGGCCCACCTGCCTCCCGAGCCAGCGCACCGCGAACCGCGGCAGGAGGCGCGGCACGAACGGGACCAGCCGCGGGAAGAAGCCGGGGTTGATCACCACCTTGCCCTTGAGAGCCCCCCGGTACCCGGCCCGCGCCACGGATCCCGGATCGGCGAGTGCGAGCCGCCGGATCCCCGAGAAGCCCTCGATGCCCGCCGTACCCAGGAAGGGGGTGTTCACCGGGCCGGGGCAGAGAACGCTCACCGTCACCCCCGTGCCCGCGAGCTCGCCGGCGAGTCCTTCGGTGAGGTGGAGGACGAAGGCCTTGGTGGATGCGTAGGTCGTGAAGCCGAGGCCGGGGACGTAGCCGGCCCCGGAACCGACGTTCAGGATCCTGCCGCGGCCCCGCTCCAGCATCCCGGGGAGATAGAGGTGACACAGCTCGGCGAGCGCCGACAGGTTGAGCCCGATCATCGAGCGCTGCACCGCGATCGGCACGTCGGCGAAGCGCCGGCTCATCCCGAACCCCGCGTTGTTGACCAGGAAGTCCACCTCCATGCCGCGCTCGCCGGTCGCGGCGTGGAGCCGCTCGGGGGCCCCGGGCTCCGCGAGGTCCATCGGCAGCGCCACCGCCCGCACCCCGGACGCGGCGCGGACTTCCTCCGCGGCCTGCTCGAGGCGGGCGGCGTTGCGCGCCACGAGCACCACGTCGCGCCCGTCGGCGGCGGCGATCGACGCCAGTTCGCGCCCGATGCCGGTCGAGGCGCCGGTGATCAGCGCCCACCCCTCCGTTGCCATTGTCGTAGTCTTCTCCGAGCCCGGTATTTTCCCGAAAAACCGTCCGTTTCATGGCCTCGAACCATCGCCACCGTCCCACCGCGGTCATTCCGCGCGAACTCTCGCAACTGGCGTTCAACGCACGGGTCCTCCAGGAAGCGCGGGACGAAACCGTTCCGCTGGTCGAGCGGCTCCGTTTCCTCGGCATCTTCTCGAGCAACCAGGACGAGTACTACCGGGTCCGGGTGGCGGCGCTGCAGCGGATCCAGAAGATCAGTCCCGATCGCCGGCGGTTCTTCGACTGGGACCCGTCGGCCCTCCTTTCCGACATCCAGCGCCAGATCCTGCGCGACCAGTCCATCTTTCTCGAGACCTACGACGCCCTGCTCCGCGAACTCGAGCAGCACGGGATCCGCATCATCACCGAAGCCGACCTGAGTCCCGAGCAGGGGGAGTACGTCCAGGACTACTTCGTCCGCAAGGTGCGTCCGCACCTGACCCCGATCATGCTCGAACGGAGCGGACAGACGCTCAACCTCGATGAACGGGAGATCTACCTGGGCGTCCGGGTGCTGCGCTCGGGCCGGCGCCGCCCGATGTACGCCATCGTGGACATCCCCACCCGCTCCGCCGGGCGGTTCGTCCGCCTGCCGTCAGCGCCCGGCCGGACCGACGTCATCCTGCTCGAGGACGTGATCCGGTATCGGCTGCCCGAGATCTTCTCGATCTTCCAGGTGGAAAACGCCCAGGGGTACGTGGTGAAGATCACCCGGGACTCGGGGCTCGACCTCGGCGGCAGTCCGCAGGACAGCTACCTGCGCAAGGTGGAAAAGAGCGTGCGGCGGCGCCTGACCGCCTCGCTCGTGCGCTTCGTCTTCGACCAGACCATGCCCGCCGACCTGCTGGAGGCTCTCTGCCGGAGTCTTCAGATCCGCGACCGGAGTGTGCTGGTCCCGGGCGGCCGGCATCACAATTTCAAGGATTTCATCCGCTTTCCGCGACTCAAGAGCGGTCTTCGCTACGAGCCCTGGCCGACCCTGGACCTCCCCGCCATCGATCGCGAGCGTTCCGTCATGCGGGCGATGCGGCGCCGGGACATCCTGATCCAGACGCCCTACCAGCGCTTCTCCTACCTGATCGATCTGCTCCGGGAAGCCGCCATCGACCCCAAGGTCACCCGGATCGCGGTGACCATGTACCGGGTCGCGAACAACTCCGGGGTGGTGAACGCCCTGGTCAACGCGGCGCGCAACGGCAAGAAGGTCACCGCGGTTGTGGAACTCACCGCCCGCTTCGACGAGACCACCAACATCGAGTTCACCGACGTCCTCACCCGCGAGGGAGTCCGCGTCGTCTTTGGCCCGGAAGAACTCAAGGTCCACGCCAAGATGGGTCTGATCGAGCGGCGGGAGCGCGGCCAGCGCGCCCTCTACGGCTTCCTCGGCACCGGAAACCTGAACGAGGACACCGGGAGCCTCTACGCCGACCATTTCCTCCTGACCACCCACGACGGGATCTGCCGGGACCTGGCCCGCCTCTTCCGGGTCATTCGGCGGCCGTACGAAACCCGCGAGATGGAGCATCTCGTCGTTTCGCCCTGGACTCTCCGGACCACGGTGGATCACCTCATCCACGCGGAGATCGCGCGCGCGCGGCGCGGCGAGCCGGCCTCCATCGAGGTGAAGCTGAATCACCTGACCCATCCGGAGGTCGTCGCCCTCCTCGAGGAAGCGGCCGAAGCCGGGGTCCGGATCCGCCTGATCGTCCGGGGAACCTTCTCGGTTCCCACCGAGAACCTGCCCGCGAACGCCGATTTCAAGGCGATCTCCATCCTGGACCGCTACCTCGAGCACTCCCGGATCCTCGTCTTCGGAAACGGCGGGGACCCGCTCTACTACTGCACCTCCGCCGACTGGATGCCGCGCAACTTCGACCGGCGCATCGAGGTCGCCTTCCCGGTCTACGACGAGCGAATCCGGAACCAGCTGCGCCGATACCTCGATCTGCAGTGGGCCGACAACTGCAAGGCCCGAAAACATGACTCGGCGGGACGGAACAGGAGGGTTCCCTCGGGAACGCCGCGGCGGGCCGCCCAGGAGTCCATCTACCGGTGGCTTGCGGAGCAGGCCGCGGCGGACCGCGCGCGGATCGAGAGGATCCGAGAGGCCCGGGCGCCGTCCGGTCCCCCGGTGGAGCGAGGAAGCGCTCCGGAACCGGCTCAGCCCGAGCTGCTGCTGACCAGTAGCGCCGCGAGTTCCTCTCCGGCATCGAGCCGCGCGTAGGCCTTCCCGGCGTCCGGGAGCGGGACCCGGAGGGTCACCAGGCTCTCGAGGGGGACGCTGCCGAGCAGCTCCCACGCGGTCCGGCGGCGCCGCTCGATGGTCCAGGAGGATTCCAGCGGGGGCAGGTGGCTGACCTGGCTCGACACGATCCGGACCCGCCCGCGATGGAACCAGCCGCCCAGCTCCAGCGGCGTCTTTCCCCCGGCCAGCCACGAACCGGCGATCACGCGTCCGTCCCGCGTGGCGACCCGGATCGCCGCGTCGAGCGCTGACCGGTTTCCGGAGACCTCGAAGACCAGTTCGGCGCCGCCGGGGAACGCGCGGTGCACGTGTTCCAGGGCCTCTTCGGGCGTAACCGCCCCCTGCGCCCCGAACTCCAGCGACCGGCGCCGGCGCTCGGGCTTCGGTTCGACGGCGATCAGCCCCCCGAGCGGATACCGGGAGAGGAGCGCGGTGAGGGCCAGGCCGAGCGTTCCCTGCCCCACGACCACCACCCGCTCCCCGATCCGGGGCGCTCCGTCGAGGAGCAGATTCACCGCCGTCTCGAGATAGGGGAAGAGCGCCGCGCGTTCGTCCGGGATGTCCGCCGGGACCGGGAGCAGGTCGTCCACCGGCGTGCAGAACACGCTCTGGTGGGGCACGAAGGCGAACACCCGGGAACCCACCTCGGGCGCCCCGGCCGGAATGCCGGGCCCCCGCGTTTCCACCCGGCCCACCGAGGCGTAGCCGTAGGAAAAGGGGAACCGGAACGACCCGCCCGTGTGCGCGCCCAGGGTCTCGTCCCGTGGAAGTGCGGGATCGAGATCTCCGCGCCAGGCAGCGAGTTCGGTGCCGGTGCTGATCGCCGAGACGGTCGTTCGCACCCGCGCCTCGCCGGCCGCCGGCTCGGGCGCCGGTCCGCGGCGGACGGCGACGCGGCGCGGTCCCTCGAACCAGACGGAGAGCCGTTCCGCGGCGGCCGACCCGGTCACGGAGGTCAGGCCTCGCGCCCCGCGGCGGAGGATTGCCTCCCGGCGCCGAACCGGGGCCGTCCGGCGAACACGAGGTCGCTATCGAGACGCGCCCAGCCGAGCCCCGCGAGGTCCACGGGCGCCGGCACCCGGGCGAGCGCCGGCTCGCCGCCGACCAGCCGCGGGGCGACGGTGATCACGACCCAGTCCGCCAGCCGTTCGGCGAACATCGAGGTGAGCACCCGGCCGCCCCCTTCCACGAGCAGCCGCCGCACGCCGCGCCGGTGCAGGGCCCGCATCACGGATCGGAGCGGCACCGGGCCGCCCGGCGTACGGAACCGCAGCACCGTCACCCCGGCCGCGCGAAGCCTTGCGGCCCGCTTACGCGACGCGTCGAAGCTCGTCGCGACGAGCGGCGGGGGAGCGGCCCCGAAAGCTCCGCGGCCTCGGAGAAGCCGGGCGGAGGGCGGCAGCCGAAGCCGGCCATCGAGGATCACCGGCAGGGGACTGTCGCCCGCGACCAGCCTCACGTTGAGCCGCGGATCGTCGGCCAGCACCGTGCCGATTCCCACCAGAATCGCGTCATGACCGGCGCGCAGCCGGTGGGTGAGTTCCAGCGAACGCGAACCGCTGAGGCGAAGGGGCTCCCCGGGTCTCGCGGCGATGGAACCGTCGAGACTCTGGGCGTAGCTGATGGTGATGCGCGGCCGGCGCCGCGCCCCCTTCGTTTCGGCCGAGGTCAGTTGGGCAACCAGACCCTCGAGTCCCGCCGCGGGCAGGCCCGCGGCGCCGGAACGGGCGATCACAAGGGGCCGCGCGCCGCCCCGCCCTCCGGATCGCCTGCCGGGGCGCTCCGGAATCCCACGTCGTCCAGCAGCACGCTCCCGGCGGTCTCCGGGTCGAGCCCGAACCGGATGCCGATGACCGGCGGCGGCTCGGCGGGAGGCGGCGGTGCGGGCGCCGCGCCGGGCACGACGGGAGGTGGCGGCGGTGGTGGCGGCAGGAGGTTCCTGCCCCGGATCGCGACCGTCTGCGGGATTTCCTCGACGATGCGGCGGTACCGCTCACGGTTCATCCGGCGGGACTTCAGGAACTGGACCTCGAAGGGAGGTTCCGGGGAAATCGCATCCACGATCGCGAACGCCGGCCCTTCCACCTCATCGGGGAAAAGCAGTTGCACCGTCATCGCGATGGGAGGCGTCAGCGCCTCCGGTTCGGCTTCGTCTTCCGGCGGATCCGGGTTCCAGACCACGGAGAGCACGAATTCGTCCTCGCCCGTCAAGGCAATCGGTTCCGCCAGGTGGATCTCGTAAGCCGGATCCTCTGCCTGTTGGTCGCCGGAAATCTCGAGCCGGACGGCGGAAGTGGCCTGCTTGGAACCGTCGCGGAAGAGGACTTCCTCCTCGCTCCAACCAGCGAGACCGCGGGCTTCGATGGTCGCGCCGGCCGCGGTCCCGGAGGCGAGGTGAAGATCTTCCTCGAAGCCCGCGACGATTCGGGTGCGCGAGTCGGCGTACTGGCTCTGGTAGCGCGTCTCCGGAAGGAACGGCGCCGCGGCGCGGTAGTCGCGGAGCAGCGGCACGAACTCCGCCTCTCCCAGCAGGGTGGCGCGCAGGAACGCCAGAACGTACACCTGAGCCACCCTCTGCTGTTCGGCCGCGGAGAGGAGCGGCGCGCGATTGAGCCAGAACATGCCCCAAAGGCCCGAATCCATGCCCCAGGTGGTATTGAACTGACCGTGGTTTCCGCGGTGCGCGACAACACCGGCCTTCAGACGGAAACCGAGAATCCCTTCGGAGCGCTCGGCGGCTCCGTCCAGGCGGGTCCGGTGGAACTGGCGGAGGCCGTGGAAGCTGGGCTCGTCGGTGTCATAGGAGCCCTGGAGAGCCAGGAAGTTGACGTCGTGCAGCTCGATGCGCCGCGAATAGCGGCGGTCGATCTGGGCGATCGCCACCACGGATTCGATTCCGAAGCCGTAGTCGAAACGGTAGTTCGCATCATCCGGGAAAGCGGGAAGGTCGTTGAAGGCCGCGGCGATCGCGGCCGCCTCTCCGCCGCGCGAGTGCCCGAGCAGAGCCACCCGGTCGAGGTCGAGGCGGTTGTAGAGCGGAGAGCGCGGATCGCGGTTCCAGGTCCGAAACAGCCGCAGGTGCTCCAGCAGCAGGATCGCGCGCGCCGGCATCTCGCGCCCGCCGAAATCGCCCGACCAGGTTCCGTTGAGGAAGTTGGCGTCGACGGATGCGGTCGCGATCCCGTGGCTGGCCAACAGGTCCGCGAGGTAGTCGTAACCGGCGTCGGAGAAGTCTTCCATCCGGTGGTTCCCGTGGACGATCAGCGCGACCGGTCGCCGGTTCCCGGGGCCGGTGTCCGGGAGGTGGAGCCGGCCGGCTCGCGGTGCGTCCTCGAGCCCGAATCCCCACCACCATTCGCGGTGCGTCGCCCGGAAACCGCGCCATTCGGGGAGCACGCGGCTGAGGTCCACGGAAGGCGAGCGGATGGTGACCGCGTCCCCGTACTCCGGCCGGTACGGATCCCGGCCGCTGCCGTAGGTCAGGAGGCGAACCGCATGGGGGCCCCGCGCCGCCGGATCCTCGGCCAGGGCCGGGGGCGGATTGGGCTGGACCTGCGCGGGGCGGACGTAGGGATCCTCTCCGGGACCGAAGAACCAGATTCCCCCGTAAGCGATGAGTCCGGCTCCCACCAGGGTGAGCACGATGCCGCCCCGGCCGTACGCCGGACCGTGCGGGCGAAACACCATGGCGAGACCGGAGCCGAGGAAGAACGGCCCGACGAAGACGACCACCAGCAGTCCCGGAAGGAGCGCCTCCGGCCAGCCGAAGATGGTGCTCCGGAGCAGCCAGAGGCTCGCTCCCGCCGCCACCAGCAGCAGGAAGGCATCCGTGGAGAGCCATTCGACGAGGCGCTCGGCGGCCCGGCTCAGCCCGACGAAGACCACGAGCGACACGACGCCCGCCACGAGTCCGACGAGCGATCCCAGCACCCATCCCGGTATGGCCCCGAAGGAAACGGCCGCCAGCGCGTGGAGGACGACCACGCCCAGGGCGCTCGTGGCCGCGCCGGCCACGAAATAGCGCCGGATCACCGGGGCGTAGTCGGAGCGTCGCACGCTTCAGGGTCTCCCTCGCCGGAGTCGCTCAATCGCCTCCGCCCCGAAGGTAGTCGTCGGTTCCGTCCAGCCAGTCCTGCCGCGGCGGAGTGAAGATGTCCACGTCCAGGGTGTCTTCCAGCGCGATCGCCTTGTGCGGCACCCACGAGGGAAGGACCAGCACCTCTCCGGCCTTCACGTCGATCGGCTCCGAATCCTCGTCCTCGATCCAGAAGCGGAGCGCGCCGCTGATCACGTAGGTGAGCTGCTCGTTGTCGTGCGAGTGCATCGGAACCACCGCACCCTTGTCCAGATAGACGTGGGTCAGCATGGCCCGATCCGCGGTGATGATCCGGCGGCCGATCCGGTCGCTCAGGCGCTCCTTCTCCATGGCCTCCCAGCGGATGTGACGTACTTGATCTCTTGCTGACACGGGACGTTCCTTTCCCGCCCCCGGGGCGGGTTCCGATGATACCCGGGGTCTCCCGGCCGTCAGTTCCAGTAGCCGACCCAGAGCCCCAGAACGATCCCCGCGGCGCCCACCACCAGAGGGAACGCGGCCAGCCCGAGCAACGCCCGGATCCCGAGGCCGAGCGAGCCCGGAGCGAACATGACGGCGCCCTGCACCAGGAAAGTGCCGTAGAGGGAGCCGTAGGCCACGTTCGGCCGAGCGCAGAAGGGGCAGTCCGGCGGGCCGGCCGTCTGGATGTTGCAAAACGCCGCCCCGCCGTTCCAGAGGGAAACGCAGCCGCAGTCGTAGATCAGGTGGCAGAAGTTCAGGAAGAACGTCGCTGCCACCGCGACGAGCGGCGCCAGCACGGCCGCCCGTATCGCCAGTTTCCGAAGATTCATCGCTCTGACCGTTTGACGCCCGGCGGGAACCGCGCGCGACAAGAGTCTAAGCGGAGTGGCGGCGCGTCTTCGTTCGGGCGGGTCCCGCCCGCCCATAGAATTCGTCCCGCACATGGACCGGAGCAGGCGACGGGTCGCTGGCCTGCTGCTCCTGCCGGCCCTCCTGGTGGTCGCGGTGGTGGCCGCGGTACCCATCGGCCTGTTGTTCCGCGTGGCGCTCTATCCCCCCGGCCCGGTCGCGCCGCTCAGCGGAGGCCCCGAGCTCGATTCCTTCGCCGGCCTGCTGAGCGCTCCGTATCCGTCGGTCGCCCTCAGGACCCTCCGCCTTTCGCTCCTGACCACGCTCCTGGTCACCTTCCTCGGTTTTCCGGTCGCCCTCTTCCTTTCGCGCTCGCGGGGGCTCTCCCGGCGGATCCAGACGCTGCTGATCGTCTCCCCACTCCTGATGTCGGTGGTGGTGCGCGCTTACGGCTGGATGCTGGTCCTCGGCCGCCAGGGATTCGTGGGAGAAACGCTCGCAGCGCTCTCGCTTCCGCGCGTGGGTCTCCTGCACACCGAGGCCGCCGTACTGCTCGCACTGACCGAGTCGTTTCTCCCGTTCATGATCCTCGCGCTGGCGGCGAGCCTCGACCGGATCGATCCCGACCTCCTGGCCGCCGCCCGCGGCCTGGGAGCTTCGTCGGCGCGCACCTTCTTCGCGGTCGTGGTGCCGCTCACCCTCCCCGGCTTCGTGGCCGGAGCGAGCTTCGTCCTGGTCGGAAGCCTCTCCGCCTACGCCGTCCCAGCCCTCCTCGGCGGGTCGGCGGCCCGAACCTTCGTCATGGAAATCTACGAGCTGGTCACCATCAGCTTCGACTGGCCCACCGCGGCCGCCGCCTCGATCGTGTTGCTTCTGTTCGCCTCGGCGCTTCTCGGCGGAGCGGCGCTCCTGAGCCGCCGGCGATCGGCGCGTACTTTCGGCACCTGAGCGATGCGCATCGCACTGGGAGCGGCCGCCGCAGTCGCCTACGCGGTGCTCCTCCTCGCGCCCCTCGCCGTGATCGTCTATTCCGTAAGCCCGGGCGCGGCGCTCGAGATCCCGCCCTCGGGTGTGAGTCTTCGCTGGTACGCGGGCCTGGCCGACCAGCCGCGGCTCATTTCCGGCCTCTTCACGAGCCTGCTGCTCGGGACGATCGCGACCGGAGCGGCACTCGTCACCGGCATTCCGGCGGCGCTCGCGCTCACGCGGGGCTCGCTCCCGGGACGCGAGGCCTTCCTCGCCGTGCTCCTTTCCCCGCTGAGCCTCCCGGGTCTCGTGCTCGGTCTCGGCGTGCTGACGAGCGCCGCCGTGCTCGCGAACGCCACCGGCATCCGGACCGCCGGGACGCTCCTCCCGCTGGTCGCCGCCCACCTGCTCATCACCATCCCCTGGGTCGTCCGCAGCGTGGCCGCGTCTCTCGAATCCACCGATCCGGCGCTCGAAGACCAGGCCCGCAGCCTGGGCGCCGGCCCCTTCGCGACCCTCTTCCTCGTGACCTTGCCGACCGCCCGCGCGGGTATCGTTGCCGGCGCCGTGTCCGCCTTCGTGATCTCCTTCGGCAACTTCGCGCTGTCCCTGCTGCTCGCCAGCGGCCGGACCGTCACCCTGCCGGTAGCCATCTACGAGACGGTGGACCGCTACCAGGACCCCACGGTCGCCGCGGTGAGCACCCTCACCATCGCGGCCGCGGTGGGCGCCGCCGTGCTCACGGACCGGATTTCCGGGCCGCTGAAGGCGCGGGACTCCTCCTCCCGCAGCGGCCAGCCGGCGGGTCCGGCCGCCGCCGAGCCGAACCGATGACCTCCGGTCGGCGTCCCCCGACGAAGCATCCCCGGGCCGCGCGGCTCCTGTTGGCCCTGCTGGCGGGGAGCCTCCCCCTCGGATGCGCCGGCGGCGCGGGGGAAGACCTGGTGATCGCGGTCCCGCCGGGCCGCATCGCGGACCTCGAGAACTACTTCGCCGGTCCGTTCGAGGCGGCGACGGGCGCCAACCTCATCCCGGTGGGGCTCCGGTCCGCCGATCAGGCGGCCCGGGTGCGCGTCGAGCGCGGCAATCCGTCGCTGGACATCCTGTGGATCGACGCCGGCGAAGCGGCACTGCTGGCCCGCGAGGGTCTCGTCGAGACTCCCTTCGACCCGGGGGCATCGCGGGAGGGGGAACTGCGCGTGCCCAATGCCGCGTGGGCCGACCCGGATGCGTGGTTCAGCCAGCGAGCGCTCCCCGCCACGTTCTCCTCCGCGATCGGGTTCCTCTACAACACGGAGCATTTCCCCTCTCCCCCTGCCTCCTGGATGGCGCTCGAAGACACTGCGCTCGAGAGTCGGCTCGCCCTGTTCGGGTTCGGGAGCACGCTCGGCCCGCTCACCGTCGCCGCCCTGGCGCGCATCGAGACGGGGAACGAGACGGACGCCGACGCGGGGTTCCGGAGACTCGGCCGGCTGCGGAACAACGTTCTGGTCTACGGCACCAGCGGACCCGCCAACAACCAGATGGTCGCCCAGGGTGAAGCCTGGCTCACCCTGGGACTGCCCTCCCAGGCCCGGCACCTCGCGGCCGAGGGCGCGCCCGTGGGATGGGCGGCCCCCGCCGAAGGCGCCATCGCGCTGCCGCAGGGAATCCAGATCGTGACCGGCACCCGGCGCCCCGAACTCGCGCGGGCGTTCGCGGACTACATGTTTTCTCCCGAGGCCCAGCGGGTCGCGGCCCGCGAACTCCAGTTGGTCCCGTCGCGCAGCGACATCGAGATTCCCCCCGGCCTGCCGCCGCCGGGCGCGCTCATGCGGCTCGACATGGTGACCCTGGGTGACCTGCGCCCATCGTGGGCCACCCGCTTCCGCCGCGAGATGATTCCCTGATCATGACTCCCGAAGGCCCGCGGGTTTCCCAGGAGAGCGTGGATGCGCTCGTGGAGTGCCTCATGCCGCATCCCGCGGCACTCGGGTCCCGCGCCGCCGGGTTCCGGAGCTGGTTGGAGCGCCTCGCCGGCAGATGGGTCCGGGCGGGCATCACCGGACCGCAGCGGCCGGCGCCGGACGGATGGGCGGGGCCGCCGGACCCGGCGGACGTGGACCCGGACTCCGTCAACCTCGTCGCAGCGACCCATCTGGAAGACGTTCGCGACGCGGCGGAGTGGGCCGCGAGCGCGCGATTCCTGAGCAACGAGCGGCGGGCGGCCATGACGCTGCTCACGGACGTGCTGGCCATTGGCGCCGCGGAGCCGCTGCCCGCATTTCTCTCCGGTGACGAGGCGGACGGCGTCCTCGATTCCTTCAACGACGGGTCCGCCCCGTCCGCCACGCTCTGGCGGCCCGTGGACGGCCGCGGCTCCGCGGGAATCTGGTCCGCGATCGTCTGGAATCGCCTCGTCGGGGATACCCAGGAACTGCATGCCGGGCCGGAGTGCATCGCGGCCGCGGTGGCGGCCGCCGAAGCTCGGGAACGCACCCTCGGGGAGCTCCTCGACGCGATCATCGTGGGCTACGGTATCGGCAGCTGGCACCGGGATGCGGTCGGGACGGCGATGGAGGAGGCCGGCATCCACTCGCCGGGTGCGCTCGCCCCCGTGGCCACGGCCGCCGCGGTCGGCCGTCTCGAGAGAATCGGCGCCCGGAATCTCGCCCAGAGCATCCGGCGCGCCAGCGCGCTCACCCCGCTGCATCCATACCGGGCATTCAGCGACGGCGCGAGGGCAAAGCTGCTCTTCGGCGCCTTCGGGCAACTACTGGGCGCGGCCGCCGCGCTCAGCATCAAGAATCCGATCGGGCTCCTTCCCACCCCCTCGCTCTCCCGCCGGTCCCGCCAGCCGGGCGTCACGTCCTTCGATCCCCGCACCGCGACGAGGGCGATCCACACTGTCGCGCTCAAGAAGTTCCCCGGTTCGCGGGCCGTCCAGTCCACGCTCGCCGCCATGGAAAAGCTCCCCCGGATCGACCCGGGGAACGTAGAGTCGATCGCGGTCGAGACCTACCCCTTCTCGGCGACCGTATCCGGCTGGTCCCGCCCGGACACCGGACCCATCGCCATGCAGAGCCACATACCCACGGCGGTCGCCCTGTGGCTCGAGGCCCGCTACCGGCGGGTCCCCTTCAGCGGGGACCACTATCCGCGTTTTCGGGACCCGGGAACGATCACGCTCGCCGACCGGGTCGCGGTCCAGCCGCACGAGTTCGGCGAGGCGGGCGCACCCTCGAGCCGCCGCATCCGCTGGGCGAAGGTCACCATTCGATCCAAGGCGAGTCCGGACCTGACGGCCTCTTCGGGCCCTCCCTTCGCGCCCCCGCCGCCGGGAGCCATCCGCGACCGCTTCGCGAATCTGACCCGGGGCGCGGCCGTGCGCGACCCGCACCAGTTCCCCTACTCGGCGCCGGTTCGGAGCTTTCTGGGCAAGGACCGGTCGGCGGCGCCGCAGGAACCCGCGACGACAGTCCTTCCCGCCGTGGAGCCCGCGCGGCCCGGCGACGCGGCCAAGGAGTCCGGCGCGGGGACCGACTCGCTCTTCGGACGCTCGTGAATCCACGCGACGCCGGGCTCGCCCTCGAAGGCCTCGGCAAACGCTTCGGCGAGACCGAATCGGTGTCGGACGTGACGCTCAGGGTTGGGCGCGGGGAGCTGATGGCCCTGCTCGGCTCCAGCGGAGCCGGCAAGTCCACCATCCTGCGCTGCGTCGCCGGGCACCTGGAGCCGGACTCCGGCGAGGTCTGGATCGGCGGCGAGCTGATGGATGAGGCGCCGCCCGAAAACCGGAACGTGGGAATGGTCTTCCAGAGCTATGCCCTCTTCCCTCATCTGAGTCTGCGAAGGAACGTCGCGTTCGGCCCCGAACGGCGCGGAGCCTCCCGCGGCGAGGCGGCCGAACTCGCGGACGAGATGCTGGAACGGGTGGGCCTCCTCGAACTCGCGGACCGCTATCCCCGCGAGATTTCGGGAGGCGAGCAGCAGCGGGTCGCCGTCGCCCGGGCGCTCGCCATCCGTCCCGAGGTGCTGCTGCTCGACGAACCGCTTTCGAGCCTCGACCAGACGCTGCGGCGCGAACTGCGGGCGCTCCTGCGCAGCCTGCAACGTTCCTTCGAAGCGACGACGGTCTGGGTCACCCACGACCAGGAGGAGGCGCTGACCGTCGCCGACCGGGTGGCGGTCCTGAACCAGGGCCGGCTCCAGCAGGTCGGGACGCCCCTCGAGCTCCACACCCGGCCGGCCAACACGTTCGTGGCCAGCTTCGTCGGCAAGATGAACCTGCTTCCCGCCGTCCCCGAGCCGGGCAAACCGGACACCTTCAGGCTGCCCGGCGGCCCGGTTCTGCGGGCGGAGCGGGACGGCGGCCCGCGAGCCGTGGCCGGGAGTTCCGGCCCCGCGGACGACGGGATGCTCCTCGCCATGCGGCCCGAGGTGGTCCAGATCGGACATCCGCCGGCGGCGCCCGGGTTCAACCGGATCGGGGCCACCGTCCGGCGCATCTCCTTCCTCGGGGACCGCCTGGAGATCGAACTCGAACTCGAGGGGGGAACCCGGCTGCTCGCCCGCGGCAACTCCCTGTTCGAGAGTCTCGCCCGGGAAGGCGACGCGGTCCGGCTCTACTGGCCCGTCGCCGACACGCGGATCCTTGTCCCGTAGGGCCGATCGGAGCGCCGGCCTCCGGCCGGCATCGCGGCCCGCGAGGGCCGCGACAATGCCCCTGCACCGGGAGGGAGCAGCGCCATCGGCGCAGGTTTCGCGCTCCCGCGCGATGCCGGCCGGAGGCCGGCGCTCCGAGCCTGGCTACACCCAGCCGAGGCTGCGCTCCACCGCCTTGCTCCAGGCGGCGAGCCGCTCATCCCGCTCGGCGTCGGACATCGCCGGCTCGAAGCGGGCGTCCTCTTCGAGAGCCCCCGCCAGCTCGGTCTCGGACTCCCAGAAACCCACGGCGAGACCGGCTGCGACGGCCGCTCCGAGGGCTGTGGTCTCGACGCACCGCGGACGCACCACGGGTATTCCCAGGAGGTCGGCCTGGAATGCGAGCAGGAGTCCGCTCACCGTCATCCCGCCGTCCACCCGCAATTCCCCGGGCGCGTGGCCGGCGTCGGCGCGCATCGCTTCGATCACCTCCCGGACCTGGAACGCCGAGGCCTCGATCGCGGCGCGCGCCAGGTGGCGCCGGTCGGTGTGCCGGGTCAGTCCGCAGATCACCCCTCGGGCGTCGGAGCGCCACCAGGGGGCGAAGAGACCGGAGAACGCGGGAACGATGACCGCGCCGCCGGAGTCCTCCACCTGGAGCGCCAATCGCTCCACCTCGGCCGCGGACTCGGCGAACCCGAGCTGGTCGCGGAGCCACTGGACGAGCGAGCCGGCGACCGCCACCGAACCCTCCAGCGCGTATTCCACTCCTGCCGCATCGCTGTAAGCGACCGTGGTCAGGAGACCCGCCTTCGACGCCACCGCTTCGGTTCCGGTATGCATCAGCAGGAAGGCGCCCGTGCCGTAGGTGCACTTCGCCTCGCCCGGGCGGCGCCGCAACTGGCCCAGCAGCGCGGCCTGCTGATCGCCGATAACCCCGGCGATCGGTATCCGGCACCCGAACGGCCCGTCGGCGGCGGTTGCTCCCCAGGCCTCCGGGTGCGAAGCGGGAGCGATCTCGGGAAGCATCCGGCCCGGAACGCCGAGAGCTTCGAGCAACTCCTCGCTCCAGCGGAGCTTCCCGAGATCCATCATGAGGGTCCGGCTGGCGTTCGTGGCGTCCGTCCGGTGGACGGCTCCTCCGGTCAGCTTCCACACCAGCCAGGATTCCACCGTGCCGAACACGGCGCGTCCCGCCCGGGCCCGGTCGCGGAGACCTTCCTCGTGGTCGAGGAGCCAGCGGAGCTTCGGGCCCGAGAAATAGGTGGCGGCGGGGAGCCCGGTCAGTTCGCGGAGACGGTCGGCGCCGACCGCCGCGTCAAGCTCGGCGGCGAGCCCGGCCGTCCGGGTGTCCTGCCAGACGATGGCGGGCGCGAGCGGCTCTCCCGTGGCCGGATCCCACACGACCGTCGTCTCCCGCTGGTTGGTGATGCCGACCGCGACTACAGCGCTCCCATCGAGTCCGGCGGCTTCGAGGGCGCCGGCCGTCACCTGGGCCGTCCGGTCCCAGATCTCCACCGCGTCGTGCTCCACCCAGCCGGGACGCGGCGTGAACTGGCGGTGTTCCTCCTGCGCCGAGCCGACGATCGTCCCGTCCCGGCCGAACAGCAGGCAGCGGGTGCTGGTCGTGCCCTGGTCGATCGCCGCCACCACCCGCGGCCGCGGACCGCCGGCCCCGGTCACCGGCTGTTCAGGCGGAGCGCCTTGCCGGGCCTCGCCCCCGTCACCTCCCCGTCCTGGAGGACGAAGACCCCCGACACCAGCACGTGCTGCACTCCCGTCGAATAGTGGTGCGGGTCGCCGAACTCGCCGTGTTCCTCCACGGTCGCCGGATCCAGGACGGCGAGGTCGGCAATGGCGCCCTCCTCGAGCACGCCCCGTCCGTCGAGACTGAGCCTTTGCGCCGGGAACGACGCCATCTTCCGGATGGCTTCCTCGAAGGAAAGCAGGCCCGCCTCCCGGACGTAGAGGCTCAGCACCCGGGAGAAGGTGCCGTAGTTGCGCGGGTGCGGCACGCCTTCTCCCGGCGCCACCACCCCGCCGTCTGAAGAGATCATGGTGCGGGGGTGGGCCATGATCCGGCGGACGTCGTCCTCGTGCATCGCGTGGAAGACGCCGCCGAAGCCGCCCTTCTCCTGCAGTTCGAGCGCCAGGGTCGCGCCGTTTTCCGGGTTCGACTCCAGCCCTCGCTCCCGCAGGATGTCGCCCATGGTCTTGCCCTCGAGGGAGGGATCCCACGCGCACCGGGAGATCTGCACGTTGTCGGGACTCCCGCCTCCCCGGTCCACCTCGATGTTGGTCCTGATCTCCTGGCGGATCCGCTCGCGCGTCTCCGGGTCCTGGAGGCGCTCCAGCAGCGCATCGTTTCCGCCGGCGAGACTCCAACCGGGAAAGAGGATCGTCAGCCCGGTGGACGAAGCCGTGTAGGGGTACTGGTCGATCGTGACGTCCACCCCACGCGCGACGGCCTCGTCCACGAGACGCAGGCTCTCGGTGCTCTGCCCCCACATGGGGGCGCCCACCACCTTGTGGTGCGTGAGCTGGGTCGGCAGGCCCCCTTCTTCGCCGATCCGGATGGTCTCGCGCACCGAGTCCATCAACGTGAGTCCCTCCTCCCTCATGTGGCTGACGTGGATGCCGCCGTAGCGTGCCGCCACCTTCGCGATTTCGATGACTTCCTCGGTCTCCGCGAAGGTTCCCGGCGGATACTTCAGACCGGTGGAGAGCCCGTAGGCGCCTTCCTGCATCGCCTGGTCCACGAGCGCGCGCATGTCGTCGAGTTCCGTCGCGGTGGGCGCCCGGTCCTCGAGGCCCATGACTTCGCGCCGGACCGTGCCGTGGCCGACCATCAACCCCATGTTGATCGCGGAGCCCTCGGCTTCGAACTCCGCGAGCCACTCCCCGATCGGCAGCGGCGACCCGCCGTCCGGGCCGCCCATGGCGGTCGTCACTCCCTGCCGCAGGTAGTTCTCGGCCAGGGGGTGCCGGAGCACGCCGCGCACGGCGTGGCTGTGGAGGTCCACGAAGCCGGGGACCACGGCGAGTCCCGAGACGTCCACCCGCGTCTCGGCGCGGGCGCCCGCGAGATCGCCGACGGTGGCCACCCGGCCTCCCCGGATGCCGACGTCGGCGACCCGAGGCGCGCCGCCGAGGCCGTCGTGGACCTCGCCGCCGGCAAGCACCACGTCGTAGGGCTCGCCGCACCCGGCGGCAACCGCCGCCGCCAACGCAAACAGGAGTCGCACCAACCTCTGGTTCATGAGTCTTCCTCCGGAGGCCGTCCCTGCGGGCGTCTGCTTCCTCGGAACGGGCGGTCGGCGAGTCTATCGGTATGCTGCCCCACCGTTTCCCCGCGGCCGGCCCGGTCACGGGGCGCGATCGAAGGAGAGACCGCCGTGCGCTGGAACCCGAAACTCGTCAGCCTTGCCCTCCTGGCCGCACTGGGCCTCCCCGCCCTCGCCGCCGGCCAGTCGGCGCCCACCGTGCTGCCGCTGCGGGAGCGGGCGGCGCTCGTGGACCGCTGGCTCGAGATCCGCTTCGAGACCGTCCTGCCGGAGATCATGCGGCGCGAGGGCGTGGACCTGTGGATCGTCGCGGCCCGGGAGTACAACGAGGACCCGGTGATCCGCACCATGCTGCCCTATACCTGGCTGGCGGCGCGGCGGCGGACCGTGCTGGTGTTCCACGACCGCGGCGCGGAGGAAGGCGTCGAGCGCTTCGCGGTGGCGCGCTACGACATCGGGGGCATCCCCGGCGCCTGGGACCCGGAGACCGAACCCGACCAGTGGGCCCGCGTGGCCGAACTCGTCCGGGAGCGGAACCCGCGGGTGATCGGCGTCAACCGCTCGACGGACTTCGGCCTCGCCGACGGCATCACCTCCACCGAGTACGAGGCGCTCCGGGAAGCGCTCGGGCCGGACCTTGCGGGACGGCTCCACGACGCCGAGCGCCTCGCCATCGCCTGGCTCGAGACCCGAACCCCCGAGGAGATGGCGGTCTATCCGGCGGTCGTCCGCCTGGCGCGCTCCATCATCTCCGAGGGGCTGTCGGAAAAGGCCGTCCAGCCCGGGGTCACCACGACGCAGGACCTCTCCTGGTGGTACCGGGAGCGGATCCGCGAACTGAAGCTCCAGACCTGGTTCCAGCCGGGAGTCTCCGTGCAGCGGCACGAGGGAACGATGTTCGGCGGCGATTCCGGGGAGCAGGGCGACTTCTCTTCCCGTCCCCCGCCGGACACCATCCTGCCGGGGGATCTGATCCACGTGGACTTCGGCATCACCTATCTCCGCCTCAACACGGACACGCAGATGCACGCCTACGTGCTCCGCCACGGCGAGACGGGCGCCCCGCCGGGACTCCGGGAGGCCTTCTCGACCGGAAACCGGCTCCAGGACATCCTGACGGACGAGTTCGTCGCCGGACGGACCGGCAACGAGATCCTGGCCGCCGCCCTGGCCCAGGCGAAGACCGAGGGGATCAAGGCCTCGATCTACACGCACCCGATCGGCTTCCACGGCCACGCGGCGGGCCCCACCATCGGCCTCTGGGACCGCCAGGAGGGCGTGCCCGGCAAGGGCGACTACGAGCTCTTCCCGATGACCGCCCACTCGATCGAACTGAACGCCCGGGTCGCGGTGCCCGAGTGGGACGGCCAGGAAGTCCGGATCGCCCTCGAGGAAGACGCCATCTTCGACGGCGAGACGACGACCTACATCGATCCCCGGATGGAGCGCCTGCTGCTGATCCCGCGCCCGCGTTAGCGGCGCAGGATCCCGCCTCCGGCAAGGGCGCAAACGGCTCCCGGCCGGCGGCGCCATCAGGGCTGTTGGCCGCCGGTCCCGTGACATCCTTGCCCGGCCATGACCGCCGTCCTCCTCGGGACCCTCTTCGTCGCGGTCACCATCGGCGTTCTGCGCCTCCATCCGTTCCTGGCGCTGACGCTCGGCGCGATCCTCGCGGGATCGCTCGCCCCCTCCGATGCGGCGGCGCCGGAACGTGTCCATGCGGCGCTCGACGCCACGGGAGCGGCGTTCGGGGATCTCGTGGGCGCCATCGGGATCGCCATCGCGCTCGCGGCCGTGATCGGCGACTGTCTGCTCCGGAGCGGCGCGGCGGACCGGATCGCGGGCTCGCTGCTCGACCTCTTCGGGGAGCGGCGCGCGCCCTGGGCCCTCGCGGCGGCGGCCTACGTACTCTCGATCCCGGTGTTCTTCGACACGGTGTTCTTCCTGCTCGTTCCGCTGGCGCGGGCGCTCGCCCGCCGGGCCCCCGGCCGCTACCCGATGTTCGTCATGGCGATCTGCGCGGGCGCCGTCGCCACCCATTCGCTCGTCCCCCCGACCCCCGGCCCGCTGGGGATGGCGGACAACCTCGGGCTGAATCTGGGGACCGCCATCGGCTTCGGACTGCTGCTCGGAGTCCTGCCCGTCACCGCCACACTCCTGATTGCGCCGCGATTCGCGCGCGGCCTGGACGTCGAACCGGCCGAAACGCCGGGCTCCGGCCAACCCACAACCCCCGCCGTTCGCCCGGGCCTCTTCGCCTCCCTGTTTCCCATTGCGCTGCCGGTGGTGCTCATGAGCGGGGCCTCGGTCGCTGCCGCCGGCGGCGGGCTGATCCCCGGGGCGGCGTGGGCGGCCGTGCTGGGTCACCGGAACGCGGCGCTCTTCCTGGCGGCCTTCGCCGCGGCCTTCGTGCTCTGGAGCACCCACCGGCCTCCGGTCCGCCGGCTTCTGGGCTCCTTTGGGCACGCGATCGGCGAAGCCGGTCCCATCATCCTGATCACCGCCGCCGGCGGGGCCTTCGGACGGGCGCTCGCGGGCGCCGGAGTCACCGAGGATCTCGCCCGGGTCTCCTCCGCCGCGGACGGCACCGTCCTCCTTCTGCTCGCCGCCGGGATCGCCTCCGTGCTGAAGCTCGCGCAGGGCTCCGGGACGGTCGCCATCCTCACCGGATCGGCGATCGTTGCTTCGCTGGTGCCCGATCCGGCCGCGCTGTCGTTCCACCCGGCCTACCTCTTCGCCGCGGTCGGATTCGGTTCGATGGTGGCCTCCTGGATGAACGACAGCGGCTTCTGGGTGGTGGGACGGATGTCCGGGTTCGGCGAAGGGGAGACGTTCCGCACCTGGACCGCGGTCGCCGCCGCGGTGGGGGTGTTCGGGGTGTTGCAGGTCCTGCTGCTGGCCACCCTGTTCCCGCTCGTCTGACCGGGCACTGGCGGGGTGCGAGACCACCCATCAAGCGGTGCACAGCGGGACTGCCGCTTGACGGGGAGAGGTCGGTGCTTGGGTCGCCCGCCAAGCCTTCGAGTTCGCTACGATGGCGTTGCGCGATGAGTCTGAACAATGTGTCCGACCCTCTGCGACCCGTCGCGGTGGAACCTCGCGAGGGCTACCGCATCTGGCTTCGCTACGCGGACGGTGCGGAGGGCGAGGTGGACCTGTCCGACCTGGCCGGCAAAGGCGTCTTCGCCGCCTGGCGGGACCGGAACTTCTTCTGTGACGTACGGATCGCGGACGGCGGGGAAATCGCATGGCGCAATGAGATTGACCTCTGCCGTCACGCGCTCTACTTCCGGCTTACCGGCAAGGACCCGGAACAGGTGTTTTCGGGACTGAGTCCTTAGACGAAGTGCCTGAGATCAGCCGGTTCTACGGGATCGTCGTGCACATCTTCTATTCGGACCACGCCCCGCCCCACTTCCACGCCAAATACGCCGGCGGAGAGGTCCTGGTTTCGATCCGTGACCTGACGGTGCTCGGGGCCGTTTGCCGCCGAGGGCGCTGGGCATGGTGATGGAATGGGCGGCCCTTCACCAGCCCGAACTGTTGGAGGCCTGGAATCGGGCACAACGGCAGGAGTCGCCCGGAAAGATCCCGCCACTCGCCTGAGTGGGCGGCGTCTGTTGACGCCCACCCCCACCCTGATTCCCCACGGACCCACCCATGAGTGAAACACCAGGACCCGACCCCGGAGCACCCGCCCGCAGCCGGCGGAAGTTCATCAAGACCGTCGCCGCCGGATCGGCGGTGGCCGCGACCGCTCCGTCCGCGCTCTTCGGCGAACGGCGGATGATGGCCCGCGAACGGGCCCGCGAGTCTCCCGGCGGCCAGGTCGCCCCCTCCGACCGGATCGGCCTCGCCGTGATCGGGGCGGGCGGGATGGGGATGGCCGGAGTGGACACGGCGCTGCGCATCCCGGGGATCGAGCTGGTGGCGGCCTGCGACATCTTCGACGGCCGCCTGGACGCCGCCCGCGAGCGCCACGGGGCCATCTTCACCACCCGCGACTACCGGGAGGTGCTCGCCCGCGCCGATGTGGACGCGGTCATCGTGGGCACGCCCGACCACTGGCACCAGTCCATCTCGGTGGACGCGCTCAGGGCCGGAAAGGCCGCGTACTGCGAAAAGCCGATGGTGCACGACATCGCCGAGGGGCACGGCCTGCTCCGGGCCCAGGAGGAATCGGGGAGCGTCTTCCAGGTGGGCAGCCAGGGAATGAGTTCGCTCGGCAACGAGAAGGCGAAGGAGCTCTACGAGGCAGGCGCCATCGGCGAGCTCAACTACGCGGAGGGCTTCTGGGCGCGCAACGATCCGCTGGGCGCCTGGCAGTATCCGATCCCGACCGGCGCGTCGGAGGAAACCGTCGACTGGAATCGTTTCCTGGGCCCGGCGCCCGAGGTTCCCTACGACCCGCTGCGCGTCTTCCGCTGGCGCAACTACCGCGACTACGGCACCGGGGTCGCCGGCGACCTCTTCGTCCATCTGTTCTCGAGCCTGCACTTCATCGTGAGCTCGCGCGGTCCGACGCGCATCCAGGCGACCGGCGGGCTGCGCTACTGGGAGGACGGCCGCGAGGTGCCGGACGTGCTCCTGGGCATGTTCGACTATCCCGAGACCGGCACGCACCCCGGCTTCAACCTGTCGCTGCGCGTCAACTTCGTGGACGGGACCTCCGGCAGCACGTTCCTGCGGCTCGTCGGGAGCGAGGGGTCGATGGACGTGACCTGGACCGAGGTCGTGCTGCGCAAGAACGTGGCGGTCGATCCGATGGACGCCTTCTCCCGGGAAAAGATGGCCGACGCGGCGGGGGACCCGGAGGGCCTGCCTGCCCGGGTGCGCATGCAGCCCCCGGTGGAGATCCACCACGCGGTCGAGCGCGGCTACCGCGGCGCGCTGGTGGACCACTACTTCAACTTCTTCGAGGCGGTCCGGGGCGGACCCCCGGTGGTTCAGGACGCGGCCTTCGGCCTCCGGGCCGCCGCTCCCGCCCTGGCCTGCAACCTCGCCTATTTCCAGGACCGCGCCGTCCGCTGGGACCCCGACGCGATGAGGCTCGCCTGATGAACCTGAGAAACGAAACGCTGTCCCTCGGCAAAGCGCTCCTGGCGGTGGTTCTCGCCGCAGCGTGTGGCGGCGGGTCTCCGGGCGGCGGAGTCACTGGGTCCGGGACGGCCACCCCCGCCGAGGATCGACCCGCTCCGCCCAACACCCTCACCGAGGCCGAGCGCGCCGCCGGCTGGCGTCTCCTCTTCGATGGGGAGACGGCAAACGGATGGCGCGGCTACAACCGCGACGAGTTCCCCGACACCGGTTGGGGCGTGATGGACGGCATGCTGGTCGTGGGCGCGACCGCCACGGACCCGGACGTCCCGGTGGGCGGGGACATCGTCACCACCGAGTCCTTCACCGACTTCGACCTCAAGTTCGAGTTCCGGCTCTCCGAGGTGGCCAACAGCGGCGTCCTGTACCGGGTGATCGAGGAAGAGGGCGCCGAGATCTGGTTCAACGCGCCCGAGTACCAGGTGCTGGACGACGACGCCTACATCGAGATGGGCACGATGGACATGAACAAACACCTCACCGGCGACAACTACGACCTGCACGCCGCGGGCGAGAAGACCCTGCACGGTCCCGGCGAATGGAACGAGGGCCGCATCCGCGTCCTGAACAACCACGTGGAGCACTGGCTGAACGGGACGAAGACGGTGGAATACGAGTTCGGCTCGCCCGAATGGGAGGAACTCGTCGCGGCCAGCAAGTTCGCTCCCTATCCGCGTTACGGCCGCGCGGCGTCAGGGCCGATCGGCCTCCAGGACCACGGCAGGAACGTCTGGTACCGGAGCATCAGGATCCGGCCGCTGGAACCGGTCTCGCTGTTCAACGGCGAGGATCTCGACGGCTGGCAGGTGCACGGCACGGAGCGCTGGTACGTCGAGAACGGGGAACTCGTGTGCGAGAGCGGCCCCGATGCCGAGTACGGCTATCTGAAGACGGCCCGGACGTTTCGCGACTTCGACCTGACGATCGATTTCCTGCAGGAGGCCGACGGCAACAGCGGGGTGTTCTTCCGCGCCGGCGTGGAGGGGACGATCGTGAGCGGCTGGCAGGCCGAGGTGGCGCCTCCCGGCCTGTTCACCGGCGGCATCTACGAGTCCTACGGCCGCGGCTGGCTGGTGCAGCCCGATCCGGCCCGGGACGCGGCCCTTCGCATGGGCGCGTGGAACACGATGCGCATCCGGGCGGTGGGCGACCGGGTGACCACCTGGCTGAACGGGACCCGGATGGTGGACTTCGAGGACGAGGCGATCGGAGCGGCCGAGGGCTCGATCGCGCTCCAGATCCACGACGGCGGCGGGATCAGGGTGCGCTGGCGGAACGTCCGGATGGTGGATCTGGGCGAATAGACCGGCCCGGCGCTCCCGTCAGCCGGGGTTACACCGGCCCCGCCTCCCAGGGCCCCCACATCGCGTACGTCGTGCTCGATCGTGAACCGCCGGCGCGGGACGATCCCTGCACGTTGAAGAACAACACCCTTCCGTCAGGGCTGAAACACGCTCCCGCGTACTCGCCGACCGGGCTGGGTGCGTGCACGAGGTTGAAGATATGCCCCTCGCGATTCAGACCCCGGATGTAGTGATCGCCGGTCCCGTCCTCACAGAGCACGACTCCGCCCCGCGGGCTGACCACGACGTTGTCCGGGGCATCCAGCATCCGCTTGGACAAGGACTCGAAGACCACCGTCAGTTCGCCGGCGTCAGCGGAGGTGGGACGGTAGTGGAAGACCTGTCCGCACCGGGCGGCGCCGCCGCTGGTCGACACGATGTAGATGCCACCGTCTCCGTACCAGGCGCCTTCTAGCCGGTCGAAGCTCGCGGCGCCCTTGGCCCGCCCCTGCCTGAAGACCGCCAGTGGATTCCCCTCGGCATCCGCGGGATCGGGATCGTCGATGTCAACCCAGTGGACGGGGAACACGGCGCCAACCGTCTGTCCCGGCGCCAGCGCGTATCCGGGTCGGCCGGCGATCGCCAGCATCTGCAGACGGCCTCCCGCGGACAGCACTCCCACCTGATCGGGGATGAAGCGGTAAAAGCCCGCTCCCGCCTCCTCGTCCGGCTCGTAGTCCCGGTCTTCGGTCTCGTAAACGATCCCGGTGGCCGGGTCCACCGCCGCGGCCTCGTGCACGAAGCGCCCCATCGCGCGTAGAGGCAATGGATTCACCGGCCCGGTGGCGCTCACCGGAACCTCGAAGATGTACCCGTGCGGCCGCCGGTAGCCGGCCTCGAGGCCTCGGACGGTCTCCTCGCAGGACAGCCAGCTTCCCCAGGGGGTCGGCCCGCCCGCGCAGTTCACCGAGGTGCCCGCCAGGGACACGAATTCGTCCACCAGCTCGACCGTCAGGCCACCAGCCGACTCCGAGATCCGGACTTCCAGCGACGTGGTTCCTCCGGTGCCCAATGGATCGTAGTAGGGCTCGCCGATGGGGCGCGCATGCGGACTGGTCGCGTCGTCCACCATTTCGTGGTTGCGGATCAGGCGGACGTTGCCGTTCGGCAACGGGAAGGCGGCCATGCCGTCAAAGGCGTTGGGCACTTCAAGGCCGGATCGCACCGACGAAGCCACGCCGCCCGAACTGAGGGGCACGCAGCGGAAGCCTTCGGGAATCTCGAACTGGGGACTGTCCGAGCAGGTCACCAGTTGCCCGTAGTCGGGCGCGCGCATCCGGCCTTCCGATACGGCTGCTGCGGACGGTCGGGCCGGTAGCGCCGCCGGGACCGATCCCCGCGTTTCGCCGAGACGCGCCAGCCCGATCAGGGACGGCGCGGACACGGCCAGCCGCTGGAGGAAGCGCCGACGATCGATCGATCTCATCGCAGACTCCCTCGTGCCCCTACCGCAGGAATTCCTGGAGGCGTTCGCGGGCGAGCGTGAACCGTTCGAGGATGCGGGGGATCGGGATTTCGCCGTAGCGCTCGCGCACCTCGGCTTCGGAGAGGTCCAGGGCGCGGAGCAGGTCGCGGGCCGCCGCGTCCGCGGCTGCCGGGTCATGGCTCCCCACTTCACCGATCCAGACGGGTGACGTCTGGGCGAACACCGAACCGTTCATTCCCGGCCAGCTCTCCTCGCCGCCGTGGGCCCGGGCCGCGACCCAGCCGCCGGCGGGAAGCGCGAGCGTCCCGCTCAGTTCGCGAACGCCGCTCTCCGCGAGGCCGGCGACCGTGTCCACGGCCTCCCCGTTCACGATCAGGTCCACCTGCTCGACCGGTCCGGTGTGGGCCAGGGTCAGCGTCCAGGCGGCCTCCCCGCCCTGCCCGACCGCCTCGCCGGGGCGGGCGCCTTCCACCCGGAAGTCCAGGAGCGGGCCCGTCGTGACGAAGCTCCTTCCCGCCTTCAGAGCATCCAGATAGGGCCCGATCCGGAACGGCCCCGGCACGTGGACGTAGATCCGGGTGGTTCCCACCGCCATGGTCCGGTGGTAGTCGAGCATCACGTCGGTACCGGCCGAAGCCGCCAGCGGCACTCCCAGGTTCAGGAACCGGTGCCAGAGGTCCGCCGTGCCGAACTCGTTGGTCCAGAGACACGCCACCTCGAGGGTGTCGAGGTCACCGAGCACGGCGTCGGGAATCACCATGATCGGGATCGCGCCCAGTCCCGCCTCGCTCCCGAAGGGGTCCGGGCGGGACACCGGGTGCATGTAGGCGCTCACCCCGCCCTGTCCCCGCGAATGGGACAGCGCGTCGAGGTTCGGCCGGTCGTCGGCCTCGTAGACCGGATAACCCGGTCCCCAGAACCAGGGCCAGAAGACGCTCTCGATGCCGATCAGGCCGAGATGGCCCAGGAAGTGGGAGCGGATCTCCTGGCCGAACAGGATGGCCGGGACGTCGTCCACCCGCCGGTCCATGAAGAACTCGGAGTCGTTCCGCCGGTGGTGGAGGTTGGCCATCAGCGGGGTGCCGAGATCCAGATCCTCTCCCGCCTGCAGCAGTTCCAGATCGTCGGGCGAAAGCCGCGTCACCCCTCCGTAGTTGAGGTGGAAGTGGTGGTCGGCGGAGCGGTATCCGGCGGCCCGCGCGTCCCAGAGCGGCTCGAAGACCAGGTCGGCCTCCGCCGTCTCTCCGGGAGAAACGGGGACCGATGCCGTGGCGGGCAGACTGCTGAATCCGTGCGTCGCGCTGATCCGCACCTCCCCCGCCGGGGAGGCCGGAACCTCGACCTCCACGACGCCGGACGAATAGAAGTAGATCCGGCCGTGGGTCCCGTCGAACCGGGGAAAGACACCGGGAACAACCGTGGGATGGCCGGCCGGATCCAGCACTGCGAGCCGCGCCGGAACGGGTGCGCCGCCCCCGGCCTTTCGCGTGGTGATGCGGACACGCGCCAGCGGCGCCCCGTAGTCCCAACTGCGAATGGGGATGTCCGCTACCGGACCGCCGCGGGTGCTGATCTTCCGCAACCGGAACTCCTCGTTGTCGTCGGCCTCCGTGTAGATCACCGACTCGCCGTCCGCCGTGAACGCTGGGGTCAGCGGCAGCCCCCGCGCGGCCACGAGCTCCATCGGATCCACCTTCTCGGGGTCCAGCAGCATCAGCCGGTAGCCGTCGCCGCCGTCCCCGGCCGGCCAGTTCAGCGCCAGGACCCCCCGCCCCTGGGCGGCGCCGGGCCGGGCCTGCGACGCGATGGACTCGGCCCGCAGCGAAGTCTCGTTCCCGGAAGCGTCCCGGACGATGACCGCATCGGCGGAGGACCGGCCCTTGGACAGGTAGGCGAGGCCGCCGTCCGGAAGCGGCTGCGGCCGGACCTCGAGGCCACGGCGCTCCGTGACCCGCGCCGGCTCGCCCGTCTCGAGCGAAAGCCGCCAGATGTCGAGATCACCCTCGGTGGAGGCGCTGAAGTAGAGCGTTTCCCCGTCGGGTGACCAGGCAGGGTCGAGGACGATGGAGTCGTCCTCGAAGAGCAGCGTCTCCTCGCCGGTGGCGATGTCGAGTTGCCAGATGGTGAGACGCCGGCTGTCGTCGCGGAGGAACGCCAGCCGGGTCCCGTCGGGATGCCACGCGGGGCGGCTGTCGAGTTCCGGTCCGCTGGTGACGCGCCGGGCCACCCCGGTCGCGGGATCGAGCAGCCAGATCCAGCCGCGCGCGGCGATGGCGATGGTCCCGCCGTCCGGCGAGGGGGCCGGATCGGTGGGCCCGGCGACCACCATCGGCAGTTCGAACCCCTCCACGTACACGTGGTGGGAGTACCCCTCGAGCTTCGGATAGCGGTTCGTCCACTGTGCGGAGACGAGCCCCGGCACGACAGCCAGAAGAGCGGAAAGGGCAATCGGTCGCATCGGGATCACCTCGACGGTTTGGACCTACGCCGCCTGCAGTGGCCGCTTCTGCTCGGCGACCGGCACGTCGGTCACGAACATGAAACCCGGGGCGTGGGAGATCATCAAATCCGGCCGGGCGTTCCGGCAAGCGACCTGCGAGGTCACCCCGCAGGCCCAGAACACCGGTACTTCTCCCGGCAGCAGTCCCCCGTCCTCGCCCCAGTCGGGCCGGGAAAGGTCGTGGATCCCGAGCGCCGCCGGGTCGCCGATGTGCACCGGCGCCCCGTGGGCGAGCGGTTGCTCGCCGCTGATCCGGACCGCGTCCTCGACCCGCGACTCGGGAATGGGCCGCATGGTGACCACCAGGCGGCCGTGGAACGGCCCCGCCGGCTCACACTCCCGCCCGCTCAGATACATGGGGACCACCCGACCCTCGTCCTGGTGCCGCAGCCGGATGCCGGCCTCCACGAGTCCCGCCTCGAAACCGAAGCTGCATCCGAGCAGGAACGCGGTGAGGTCCGTGTTCCAGGCCTCGCGCACCTGGCCGACCTCGACGGGCGGGCCGCCGCCCCGGGTGACCCGGTAGCGCGGGAGGTCGGTCCGGAGATCCGCGCCCGGAGCCAGCGCGGTCAGCACCGGGCTCTCGCTCATCAGCAGCAGCGGACAGGGTTTGGGATTCCGCTCGCAGAACGCCCGGAAGTCGCCGGCGAGCGACCGCGGCAGCAGGATCAGGTTGGCCTGGGCGAAACCGGGACACGCTCCCGAGGTCGTCTCGGAGAACCGTCCGTCCCGGCAGGCGGCGCGGAGCGCCGCCGGGTGCGACAACGGCCCGGCCGGGTCCCTTGGCGCCCGTTCGTCACGAACCGTGCGTCCGCTGTCCTGCATCTCGCCAAACCTCCCGGCCAACTCTACCGGGACACCCCGCGAAAGCCGTGAAAAGCGCAACGCCGTACCGCGCCCGCCGGCTGTTATACTGCCCGCTTCGGGCGACTCCGCGACCTCCGCACGTTCCGGCGGCATTCGGACCGGGACCTGCCGGGAAGCGACGCGCCCGAAATTTTTTTACTCTGGAACACCTCGACGCACCCCAATCGCACCCCCAACCATCCCCATCCTCAGCATCTTGTCCCGTTCGGCAGGCACGACCTTCGCGCGCGCCAGTGAAATCAGGCGCCGCTGGTTCGTGGTGGATGCGGACGACCAGCCCCTCGGCCGCCTCGCAAGCCGGGTGGCGCGGGTGCTGACCGGCAAGCACAAGCCTTCCTGGACTCCGTTCCTCGACTGTGGTGACCACGTGATCGTGCTGAACGCCTCCCGGGTCCGCCTCACCGGCCGCAAGGAAGAGCAGAAGGTGTACTACCGGACCAGCGGACGGCCCGGCGGTCTGAAATCGAGAACCGCCGCCCAGGTCCGCAGCAGCCACCCCGAGCGCCTCGTCGAGAGCGCGGTGCGCGGGATGTTGCCCAAGGGCAGTCTCGGGCGTTCGCAGTTCACGAAGCTGAAGGTCTATCCGGGCGGCGAGCACCCGCACGAGGCGCAGCAGCCGGAACCCCTCCCCGCCCACCTCGGCCCGTCATCCTGATGCCAGAACCCCTCGCCTACGGCACCGGCAAGCGGAAGAGTTCCATCGCCCGCGTCTATCTGCGCAGCGGCTCCGGCCAGATTCTGGTGAATCAGCGGCCGCTCGCCGACTACTTCCCGCGGGAGGCGTACCAGAACTGGGTCACCCAGCCGCTGCTCGCCACCGACCAGGGCAGCGCGGTGGACATCGATGCCCGGGTCAAGGGTGGAGGATTGTCCGGCCAGGCCGCCGCGGTGCGGCTCGGCATCGCGCGGGCGCTGAGCGACAACGACGCGCGGCTGCGGCCGGAGCTCAAGCGCCGGGGCTTCCTGACCCGGGATGCGCGGCGCAAGGAGCGCAAGAAATACGGACAGCCGGGCGCGCGGAAGCGCTTCCAGTACTCCAAGCGCTGACGATGGCTCACTTCCGGCTTCCGCGCCTTCACTGGCGGGCTTCCGCCTGCCATTGATCCGATGCCCACGACCGTAACGATGCGGGACCTGCTGGAGGCAGGGCTCCACTTCGGACACGAGACGAAGTGGTGGAACCCGCGGATGCGGCCGTACATCTACGGATCACGAAGCGGGATCCACATCGTGGATCTCAACCAGACGCTGCCGCTCTTCCGGGACGCCCTCAACTTCATTTCGAAGCTCGGCGCCGAGGGCAAGACGATCCTCTTCGTCGGCACCAAGCGCCAGGCGCAGGAAGTCATCGCCTCCGAAGCCGGCCGGGTGGAGGCGTTCTACGTGAACCACCGCTGGCTCGGCGGACTGCTCACCAACTTCCAGACGATCCGCAAGAGCATCGCCAAGTTCCAGGAGCTTCGCGAGATCACCGAGAACGCCGATCAGGGCGGCTTCTCGAACAAGGCATGGTCGCGGCTCGACAAGCGCCGGCGGCGGATGGAAAAGACACTGAGCGGCATCGAGAAGATGGACCGGCTGCCCGACGCCGTGTGCATCGTGGATCCCAAGAACGAGATGATCGCGGTTCAGGAAGCGAGGAAACTCGGGATCCCGATCGTGGCGATCGTGGACACCGACTGCGACCCCGACCTCATCGACTACGTGATTCCGGGGAACGACGACGCCCTCCGGGCGATCCGCCTCTTCGCCGAGCGCATTGCGAGCGCATTCGACGATGGCCGCCAGCTTCGCGGGTTGACGGCCTTCGGAGCCGACGGGGATGGTGCGGGGCCGGACGCGGTGACGGACGCTCCCGCCGCCGAGGCCACTGCCCGGGAGCCGGCCGGTTCCGGTTCAGACAGCTCGGATGCGGACGAGCCGGCAGCGGCTGCCGCGAGCCAGTCCGCGGCCCCGGCGGAGGAAGCGACCGAAGCCGTCGACGCCGTCGCCAGTTCACCAGCCGAGGATCCGGCGCCGGCCGCTACCGGCTGACCGGACTTCCTCGAGACACCCCCAGGAGCCGCCGCCCCGGCGGCTGCAACAGGAGATTCCCCAAATGGCCGCCATCAGCGCCCAGGACGTCAAGAAGCTCCGGGACCAGACCGGAGCGGGCTTCGCCGACTGCAAGAAAGCACTCGTGGACGCGGACGGAGATTTCGACAAGGCCATCCGCCTGCTGCGCGAGAAGGGCGCCGCGGCCGCGGAGCGCCGGGCGGGACGAGCCACCAGCGAGGGGCTCATCCACTCGTACATCCACGACCACCGGATCGGGGTGATGGTGGAGCTGTCCTGCGAGACCGATTTCGTCGCCCGGAACCAGACGTTCCGCGACCTCGCGAACGACGTGGCGATCCACATCGCCTGCGCCTATCCCGCCCCGGCGCGCTGGGTCCGGCGGGAGGACGTTCCCGAGGACGTGATCCGCGACGAGACCGACCTCATCCGCGCGCAGTTGGCGCAGGATCCGAAGAACGCGGGCAAGCCGCCCGCGGTGGTGGACCGCATCGTCTCCGGGAAGCTCGACCGGTTCCTCTCCGAGCGGGTGCTCCTCGAGCAGATGTACGCCCTCGACGACTCCAAGAAGACCCGCGTTCAGGACCGGATCCTGGAGGCCGCGCAGGCGATCAAGGAGAACATCCAGGTGCGGCGCTTCATCCGCTTCGAACGCGGCGAACAGCTTTAGCGTCCGGTCGCGGCGAAAGCCGCGTACCATGACCGCATGAGCGGGAGCGGGCCGAACCGACCGCGCCGGGTTCTGCTCAAGCTGTCGGGCCAGGCGCTCAAGGGCGAGGAGCACGCCGGCATCTCGCCGGGAGAGGTGGAGCGGATGGCGCGGCTCATCGCCGCAGTCCGCAGCGACGGCATCGAGACCGCGTGCGTGATCGGGGGCGGGAACATCTTCCGGGGGCTCGGCGCCGAAACCCGCGGCATGGACCGGGTCACCGCGGATTCGATGGGCATGCTCGCCACGCTCATCAACGCCCTCGCCGTCCAGGAAGCGCTCGAAAAGCTCGGGTGCCACACGCGGGTGATGTCCGCCATCACCGTCCGGCAGGTCGCCGAACCCTTCATTCGCCGCCGGGCCCTCCGGCACCTCGAGAAGGGACGGATCACCCTCTTCGCGGCGGGCACCGGGAACCCCTACTTCTCGACGGACACCGCCGCCGCGCTGCGCGCCAACGAGATCCGCGCGGACGTGCTCATCAAGGCCACCCGCGTTCCGGGGGTCTTCACCAGCGACCCGGAACAGGATCCGGACGCGCGTCCGATCCGCCGGCTCACCTATCTGGAAGCGATCCGGCAGGAGCTTCGCTTCATGGACACCACCGCGATCTCGCTCTGCATGGAGAACGACCTCCCGATCGTGGTGTGCCACCAGGACGACATTCAACAAGCCGCTCGGGGCGCCGACGTCGGTACCCGGGTCGAAAAGCCGGCCCTCGACGCGTAGGGCCGCGGGGGGAGCCGAAGCGATGGATCACCAGATTCTGGACGACCTGAACCGCCGGATGGACAAGACGGTCGAGGTGTTCGAGCACGAACTGGCTTCGGTCCGTACCGGCCGGGCGTCGGTGGCCCTGCTGGATTCGGTCCGGGTGGACTACTACGGCCAGCTCATGCCGCTGAACCAGGTCGCCACCCTGAAGACCCCCGACGCCAGCACCATCACCGTTCAGCCGTGGGAGCGGAACCTCCTGCCCGCGATCGACAGGGCGATCCGGGCGGCCGATCTCGACCTGAACCCGGCCTCGGACGGGACCATGCTCCGGATTCCGATCCCGCCGCTCAGCCAGGAACGGCGTAAACAGCTCGCGAAGAGCATCAACCGGATGGCGGAAGAGCACAAGAACGCGCTCCGGCAGGTCCGGCGCGACGCCAACCAGCGCGCCAAGAAACTGGTCAAGAGCAAGGAACTGTCCGAGGACCTCGAGCACGACCTCGAGGCCGAGGTCCAAAGGGCCACCGACGCCCACGTGAAGCGCATCGTGGAGATCGCCTCCCGCAAGGAAGCGAGCATCCTCTCCGTCTGACGTGGCTACGCCCTACTCCTATCTCACCCACCTCGAGTGCTCGAAGACCGGGCACCGCCACGACGCCTTCGCGCCCCAGAACCTCTCGAACGAGAAGCACCCCCTGCTCGCCTGCTACGACCTCGAAGCGGCGGCGGCGACGTTCACCCCGGCGGCGATCAGGGACCGGCCCTTCGACCTCTGGCGCTACCACGAGGTCCTGCCGATCCAGGAGGAGCGCCACTGCCTGAAGCTCGGAGAGGGCGGCACGCCGCTTCATCCCGCACCCACCCTGGGCGCTGAACTCGGGATCCGGGAACTCCTCATCAAGGACGAGGGGATGAACCCGACGGGGAGCTTCAAGGACCGGGGGCTGTGCCTGGCGGTCTCGGCGGCGTACCAGTTCGACGCGCCCGGGATCGCCCTCCCCTCGGCGGGGAACGCCGGGGGGGCGGCCGCGGCCTACGCCGCCCGGGCGGGGATGCAGTGCGTGGTTGCGGTGCCCCGCGACTGCCCGGAGGTGAACCGGATCGAGGCCTCGGTGTACGGCGCCGAAGTCCACTCGATCGACGGCCTGATCTCCGACGCGGGACGGATGATCGCGGAGCTCGCGCCGGGCCGCGGGCTCTTCGAGGTGGCCACGCTGAAGGAGCCCTACCGCATCGAGGGCAAGAAGACGATGGGCTACGAGGTCTTCGAGCAGCTCGGACGCCTGCCCGACGTGATCCTCTACCCGACCGGCGGCGGCACCGGTCTCATCGGCATGTGGAAGGCGTTCGACGAGATGGAGCAGCTCGGCTGGATCGGGCCGGAGCGGCCGCGGATGGTGTCCGTGCAGTCGGAGGGCTGCGCTCCCATTCCGAAGGCGTTCGAGGAAGGCACGGAAGCCTCCGAGATGTGGCAGGACGCGCACACCGTGGCGTCCGGCCTCCGGGTGCCCAAGGCGCTCGGCGACTTCCTGATCCTCGCCGCGGTCCGGGAGAGCGGCGGCTCCGCGATCGCCGTCAGCGACGAGGAGCTGATGCGCGACGCCCGCCGGATCGCCGCCGCCGAGGGCATCTTCGCCGCCCCCGAGGGGGGCGCCTGCCTGAGCGCGCTGCGCCGCCTCCGCGAATCGGGCGACGTGGCCGAGGACGACACGGTGGTCCTCTTCAACACCGGCACCGGGGCCAAGTACGTCGAAGCCTTCCTCGGCCCCGGCGCGGCCGCACAACACGCCGAGCTGTAGGTTCGGAGCGCCGGCCTCCGGCCGGCATCGACCGCCGACAGGCGGTCGAAACCGCACCTCGCTCCCCCACCCCACGGCGCGTACGGCTTGGAACGCCGGTCTCCAGACCGGCACGCGCGGCGCTCCGCGCCGCGCACTTCGCAACCCCACCCACTCTCACGACGCGGACCGCCCGTAACGCCCCAGCTTCCGGGCCGGCGGCGCGGGTCAAGAGCCCGCGGTCGAACCGAAATCCGCCACCTGCCAGCACCCCCTCCAACGTCCCGACGTCGCTTCACCCGATTGGTATGACATGGTCGGTCAGGAACCATCCATGCCGTAC
>JAJEFG010000043.1 GCA_022820545.1 Acidobacteriota bacterium
CGATGCCGGCCAGAGGCCGGCGCTCCGACCGGCGCTCCCTCCCTACCCCTCCTCCCAGAGGCGGGGGTAGAAGGGCTGGAACTTGAACTGGGAGTCGGGGTGGGCCGGGCCGCCGCCGGCGGCGCGGCGGAGGAACCCGGCGCGATCGAGCGTCGATAGCCGGATCCCGCCGAGGCGGCCGCTCGCCCGCTTGGCGCGGTACTCGAGGTTCCGTTCCCCGAGCAACTCGTCGAGGCGTTCCGGCAGACCGTCGGGCAGGCCGGGCGCGTCCCCGCCCACTGCGGCGAGGCGGTAGCACGGGAGCGCCGCGCCACCGGGATTCGAGGGAAAGAGCGCCAGCCAGCGGCCCTCGCGCAGGCCGGGGTGTTCGGCCTCCAACGTTCCGAGCGCCTGATCCACCTGCTCGGCGGTGAGCTTCTCCCCGGTGAAGGACCAGCCCAGGCCTCGCCGGCCGACGAAGCGGAGATCCGGCAGACCGCCCACGAACCTCTCGACCCGGAACCGGTCCCCGGTGGCGTAGCGCCGGAGACCGAAGCGGTGGCTCACCACCATCTCGTAGGTGCTCCCCGGCTCCAGCTCGCGAGAGCCCAGGAGACCGGCCTCCGGCTCGCCGAGGAACTCGTGCACCACACCCGGCGCGGCCGGCAGGAACGCCGTCTCCCCCCGGCGGTAGTCCGGAATCGTCGCAACGGTCTCGGTGGACATCGAGTACATCGGCTCCCGCCGGAAACGGGGAGCGGGCAGGCGCCGGTCGAGCCGCTCGAGGAACGGCGTCACCGCGCCCCCCGTCCAGCACACGTAGGTCGTGAACGCCGGATTCCATTCGGTGATGGAGAGCGGCGACGCGCTCCCGGCGACCCGTTCGAGCCGTTCCCGCGATCCCCTGGAGGCGAGTCTCCACAGGATCCGGCGCGCGCCCGGGGACACCCGCCGCGGGTCCCGGACGACCAGCCGCACCAGCGCGCCGGCCGCCTGCCAGTCCCCCTCCACCTCCTCGAGAAAAGCGCTCAGCGTGGACGGGTTCGTCGCATAGAGCATCCCGGGATTCGCGAGCGTGAGGACCAGCAGGCGCAGCGCGGACGCGCCGTACCTCTCCTTCAGCTCCAGCAGCGCCGGGTCCGACTGGGCGCGGTAGGGCGCCTGCAGCAGGACGCACCAGGCCGGCGCGCGCGGTTCGCGGACGAGCAGCGAACTCAGCGAGCGGTCCGGGTCGAGCGCTCCGAAGACGTAGAGGCTGGGACGGCGGACCCGCCGCGCGGCGATGAGCCGGAGCATTCCGTCCACGAAGACGGCGCGCGTCGCGGCGAGGCGCCTCCTGGAGTACGGGACCCGCTTCGGCTCGCCCGCGGTGCCCGAGGTGAGGGCCACCGAATCTTCCTCCCCGGCAACCGCATCCGCGTCCGGCAGGTCCCGGGTGATCCCGGTGGACGGGCCGATCCCGAGTCGCTGCCGCAGGCGCCTTTCCCGGAGGGGATGGACCCTCAGCCGGGCCCGGTGGCGGAGGACGGCGCCCCACCCGGCCACCCGGAGCAGGATCGCGATCGCGAATCGCCCGAGGTCATTCGCGAGGCCCGCACCGCTCAATGAGGCCGCGTCCAGGGCTGTCCGGACCGGAGGAAGGGCGGATCCATCAGGGGCGCCTCGAAGGCGGCGGCGATGAAGTCGATGTCCTCGTCGCGGAGCAGGGCCGGGTCCCAGGTGATCGTCACCACCGTCCGCTCTCCCCGCGACATGGCCGCGAAGAAGAGCGGATGCCGTTCGTGGAGACAGGCGATCACTTCCATCCCGGTCACCTCGTTCAGCACCGGATCCTCCTCGCCCGGCCAGTTTTCGAGGTGGGTGAACCCCGCGGTGCCGAAGTCCGCCCAGGGCCGGTAGAGCCACCGGCGGAGGAAGGGCGCCGCCACCGGGAACAACGGAGGGGGGACCGGGACCGCCGGGAGGGCCCACTCCCCCGTCCGCTTCTTGCGGTAGACGATCCGGCGTACGGACCGGCAGCGCTCCAGGAAGGCCCGGCTCTGCGCCCCGGCGATGGGCTCGCGATGCACCCGGATCCGCGACACGCCGTTCCCGAACCCGCGCAGCCGCTCCGTGCGGGTGTTCATCGGCACCCACAGCCCGATCCGTTCCGCCGAGACGCCCTGCGCCTCGTTCCAGGCGGCGAGCGCGTCGAGCGCCGCCGCCAGCAGGCAATCGTTCCACCGGAACCCCCCGACCGTCTGCGACAGGGAGGCGAGCGGCTCGCGCGGGACGACGATGGCGCGCCACCTCCGGGCCGCGGAGGCAGGTCCGGGACGGGTGGCGAGAGCGGCGGAGACCCGCGCGGCGGGGTTCCGGCGGGCCCGTTTCGGCGCCTGCAGCAATTCCGGCGAGACCATCTGGGGACGCGGCGGCATGGTGTCGAGGCCCCGCGCCATCCGCAGTTGCCGCTGCACGAAGAGCAGGGTCCCGATCAGGTCGGACGCCGCGTGGTGCACCTGGGTCACGAGACTCCAGGACGGCGGATCGCCGATTCCGAGGAGCATCTGCCGCAACGGCGGACCCTGGCGCAGGGAGAGCGGAGCTTCGAGGAACTCCTGGATGCGGAGCTCCCGCTCCCCCTCCGGAAAAACCCGGATCACGAGCGCGGGCGACGCTCCCGGCTGCGTCTCCCAACGTGGAAGGTCGAACGGCGGCTGGCGCAGGCGGCTGCCGGCGACGGGAAACGCGGTTCGAGCCCCCGCCGCCCCCCGGTAGAGCGGCTCGAAGTCGGTGACCGCGTGTGACGACTGGCCGAGGTTGAGGACGAAGGCGTAGTCCAGGGGCCGCGCCGGGGAGTCCGCAAGAAGACACGCCAGATCCGGCGTGGCGAGCGGAATGCTTCCGGTCAGACGGCTTGGGGCGGCGCTTCTCGCCAGATGTCGCGCCGCGGGATCCGGCGCCGCTCGGGGTCGCGTTCGACGAGCTGGCGGAGTTCGATCCAGGCGAGATGCGGTCTCAGATGGTGTTCGCGATGCATCGACAGCCCGAAGGAGAACCAGTAGGCCAAGCGGCCGAACCAGTTGTGCGATCGCGCGGCGGGATCACCGGTGGAATAGCCCTCATGGGTGAGGTGGGCGAAGGGAATCCAGAGCACGAACGACACGAGAATGCAGACCGGCAGCACCCCCGTCACGACTCGCCAGGGGCCCACCAGGATGGCGACGGGAAGATAACAGGCCGCGATGGCCAGATAGTTCATCAACAGGTCGCGCGCATGGCCGGGGGGAAGCCCGCCGCGGCGGCGGAGCCAGAAGAACCACTGGTGCGGCATCGCCACCGCCCGAAAGGGGAGTTGCCACTTGTGGGGCGTATCCAGGAAGAGGTCCGGATCCTTCCCCGGCTCGTTGGTGTGCCGGTGGTGCTCGAGGTGGGTGCCCCGGAAGTTCGTAAAGGGCACCAGGACGGGGAGCAGCGCCAGCCGGCCCCAGAAGGTGTTGGTCCGGCGCGTCCGGCCGAGCAGGCCGTGAACCCCCTCGTGGGCCATCACGGTGCCGATGAAGGCCAGCCAGCTCCGGACCAGGATGTCCAGGGTCCAGCCCCACCAGGTGGCGGGCACGATGAGGAGGCCCGCGAAGCTCAGCGCCACAAGCGACCCGATCACCGTGCGGCTGAGCAGATGGACCCGGCGGGCGGGCCAGCGGCGGACGATCCCGCGCGCGGTCAGCGGAAGCGCCTGGTTCCCGTTGACGCTCCTGGACACCCTGCTTTTCCCGCTGTCCATTCGATCGAACCTCACTCTAGCATTCGCACCTGCGACGCCCGGAAGACGCCGGGCGCCTCATGAAGGAGGGATGCAACTCATGTTCCGAACCGCCGCCGCCACCCATTCTGGCCCTCCCGGCATCCGCCGAAACCTGACCGCGATCCTCATCGCGAGCCTGCTGCTCGCGGCCGGCTCCGGAGCCGGGCAGACGCCGGATGCGGACGCCGGCTCCATCGCCACCGCGGTCGAGGGCCTGAAGCTCCGCGGCATCGGTCCCGCCCTCATGGGCGGCCGCATCGCGGACATCGCGGTGCATCCGGAGCGGCGCTCCACCTGGTACGTCGCGGTCGGTTCCGGCGGGCTCTGGAAGACGGAGAACGGCGGCACCGCCTGGAAGCCGATCTTCGACGAGTACCCCTCCTACTCGATCGGGACGGTCGCGCTCGACCCCTCGAGTCCGGAAGTGGTGTGGCTCGGCACCGGCGAGAACGTGAGTGGACGGCACGTCGGTTGGGGCGACGGCGTGTACCGGAGCCGCGACGGCGGCGCCACCTGGGAGCAGGTGGGACTCGCCGGCTCGCAGCACATCGGCAGGATCCTGGTGGACCCGCGGGACGGGGACACCGTCCTGGTGGCCGCCGAGGGGCCGCTGTGGAACGGCGGGGGCGAGCGCGGGGTGTACCGGACCGAGGACGGCGGAGCCACCTGGACGCGGACGCTCGACCTCGGCCCCGACACCGGGGCGACCGATCTGGAGTTCGCCCCCGGCGATCCGGACACCGTCTATGCCGCCGCCTACCAGCGCCGGCGGCACGTATGGTCCTTCCTCGCGGGGGGACCCGGCTCGGGGATCCACAAGTCCGAAGACGGCGGCCGCACCTTCCGCAAGGTCACGACCGGCCTCCCGAAGGGGGACGTCGGCAAGATCGGACTGGCCGTGACGCCCGCGGACCCGCGCCTCGTCTACGCCACCATCGAGGCCCAGGAGGAGGAGCGCGGCTTCTACCGCTCCCTCGACCGCGGCGAGAGCTGGGAACGGCGCAATCCCTACCTCTCGGGCGGGACTGGCCCGCACTACTACCAGGAGATCGAGGCGTCCCCCACCGACCCGGACCTCGTCTACCAGATGGACGTCTTCATCCACGTGACCCGGGACGGCGGGAAGACCTTCGACTACCTCGGGACCGGCAGGGAGAAGCACAGCGACAACCACGCGCTCTGGATCGATCCCGACGATCCCGGACACCTCATCGCCGGCACCGACGCGGGCCTCTACGAGACCTACGACGAGGGCGTCACCTGGCGGCACTTCCCCAACATGCCGATCTC
>JAJEFG010000009.1 GCA_022820545.1 Acidobacteriota bacterium
AGTGCCCCCCCGGGGAACGCCCGCGCTGGGCGGACCGCCCCGGGGCGGCAAGCGGAGCGGCGCAGCCGGCGGCCCCACGGGGCGGGCACGGCCCCGGGGGGCATCCGGGACCCGAAGCACCGGGAACCGAAACCCGCGCCACCACCGGTAGAATCGCCCGTTCCCCCGCAGCAGCGGGACGAGGCGACCGGATCCGATCCGGTCCTGAGCTTGTGGAGGCACGTGCGATGCGCAGGCGACTTTCTTCCTTCCTCTTTGCGGCGCTCGGGACGGCGCTGATGGCGGCGCCCGCCGCCGCGCAACCCGACCCCGACGTGCTGGACGCCATGCGCTACCGCATGGTCGGTCCCTCCCGCGGCGGCCGGGTCACCGCGGTGGCGGGACACCGCTCCCAGCCGGGAACGTTCTACATGGGCGCCACCGGCGGCGGCGTCTGGAAGACCACCGACTACGGCCACAACTGGCATCCGATCTCCGACGGCTACTTCAAGAGCCCCTCGATCGGCGCCATCGCGGTGGCCGAGAGTGATCCGGACATCGTCTACGTGACCACCGGCTCCGACGGCCTGCGCAGCAACGTCATCATCGGGAAGGGGGTCTACCGGTCCGACGACGCCGGCAAGACCTGGCGGAACCTCGGCCTCGAGGAGACCGGGAGTTCCGGCGCCGTCCTGATCCATCCGGAAGACCCGGACCGGGCCTGGATCGCCCAGATCGGCAACCCCTTCGCGTCGAACCCCGAGCGCGGGGTGTACCGGACCCAGGACGGCGGCGAGAACTGGGAGCTCGTGCTGTTCGTGTCCGAGCAGACCGGCGCCGTGGACCTCGAGTTCAAGCCCGGCGATCCCGACACCATCTACGCCTCCATGTGGGAGGCGGAGCGGAAGCCGTGGACCATCCGCTCGGGCGGCATGGAGGGCGGCGTGCACCGCTCCCGCGACGGCGGAGACACCTGGGAGCAGCTCGAGAACGGGCTCCCGACGGGCCTCCGCGGCAAGTCGGACCTCGCGGTCTCTCCCGCCGATCCCTCGCGCGTCTACGTGCTCATCGAGGCGCCGGGCAGCGACGGCGGCGTCTACCGCTCGGATGACGAGGGGGACACCTGGCGCCAGATCACCGACTTCCAGCCGATCCGGAACCGGCCCTTCTACTACAACAACCTGCACGCCCATCCGACGGACGCGGACACCCTCTGGGGGATGGCCGAGGGCTACTGGAAGTCCACCGACGGCGGCGTCACCTGGGAGCGGAAGTTCACCCCCCACGGCGACAACCACGACCTCTGGATCAACCCCGACCAGCCGAACATCCACATCCAGGCGAACGACGGCGGCGCGAACGTCTCCATCGACGGGGGCGAGACCTGGTCCACGCAGGAGAACCAGCCCACCGCCGAGCTCTACCAGGTGGACGTGAGCGACAACTTCCCGTACCGGCTCTACGCCGGACAGCAGGACAACTCGACGATCTCGGTGCCGAGCTATCCGCCCCACTCCCGTCCGGGCGGGCACACCGCGCACTGGGAGGCGATCGGCGGCTGCGAGACGGGTCCCGTGGTTCCGAAGCCGGGCGACCCGGACATCGTCTATGCGAACTGCAAGGGCCGCTTCGGCCTCTACAACATGCGGACCGGCCAGGAGGAGCAGTACTACGTCGGGTTCTGGAACATCTACGGGCACAACCCCAAGGACCTCGAGTACCGCTTCCAGCGCACGGTCCCGATCCACGTCTCGCCGCACAGCCCCAACCGGGTCTACCACGCCTCGCAGCACGTCCACGTCACCGAGAACGGGGGCCGCACCTGGCGGACCATCTCGCCGGACCTCACCGCCTTCACCCCGGAGACCCAGGTGGTCTCCGGCGACCCGATCACGCTCGACGTGACCGGAGAGGAGCACTTCGCGGTGCTCTACGACGTCCAGGAGTCCCCCCATGAGGAGGGTGTCATCTGGGCGGGCGCGAACGACGGACCCATCCACGTGACCCGCGACGGCGGCCGGACCTGGAAGGAGGTCACCCCGCCGGCGCTCGGGCCCTACGGCCGGGTGCAGAACATCGAGGTCTCGCCCCACAACCCGGCGAAGGCCTACGCCGCCGTCCTGCGCTACCAGCTCGGCGACTTCACGCCGCACGCCTACAAGACCCTCGACTACGGCGACACCTGGACCCGCATCACCGACGGGACGAACGGGGTCCCGAACGACCACCCGGTGCGGGTGGTGCGCGAGGACCCGGACCGCGAGGGACTCCTCTACCTCGGCTCCGAGTGGGGGATGTTCATCTCCTTCGACGACGGCATGACCTGGACCTCCTTCCAGCAGAACCTCCCGGTGACCCCGATCACCGACATCAAGGTGGTCCAGAAGGACCTCGCCATCTCCACCATGGGGCGCAGCTTCTGGATCCTCGACGACGTCACCCCGCTCCACGAGGCGCCCCCGGCGGGCGAGACGCATTTCTTCCAGCCGCGCGACGAGATCCGGTTCCGCGGCGGGGGATTCGGGTTCCGGGCGCCGGCGCCGTCGGACCCGGAATACCCGACGCCGGGCCCCCGGTTCACCTACCGGCTGGCCGCCGACGTGGACACCGCGCGGATCGACGTCCGGGACGAGAACGGCGAGCTGGTCCGGAGCTTCCGGAGCGCCGGCCCGGGGGAGGAGACCGCGATGACCCAGGAGATGCGGGCTCCCGGCATGATGCGGCGCGGTGCGCCGAGGGTCCCGGCCAGCGCGGGCGTCCATCGATTCACGTGGGACATGCGCTACGACGGAGCGAAGGACGGCGATGGCAACCCCTCCGGCCGCGGCGTCCTGGCGGCGCCCGGCCGCTACACGGTGGAGCTGACCGCCGGTGATCAGACGATGGCCCGCAGTTTCCGCCTGCGGATGGACCCGCGGACGGTCGAGGAAGGCTGGGTCACCGCCGAACACGTCCGCGAACAGGTGGCCCTCGCGCTGAAGGCCCGGGACGCGCTCTCCGAGGCGCGGATGGCGGCCGCCCGGCTGGAAGCGGCGATGGAAGGCGGCGGCAGCGACGAACTCCAGGAAATCCATGAGGAGCTGGTCACCCGGCCGATCCGCTACTCGCAGCCCATGCTGGTGGACCAGCTCAGCTATCTCGCCGGGAACCTGGACACCGCGGACCAGCCGCCGGGCCGGGACGCGGTGAACCGCTACGAGGAACTGCGCGGCCAGCTCGACGACGTCCTGAGGCGACTCTCGGAGGCCGGAGTCGCCGACGAGTAGGCAGGCGGCGGCGATGTCCGGCGGTGCAGCCGAACCCCGGATCAACGGCCCCCGCCTCCTCGACGCGCTCGCCCGCCTCGCCGAGATCGGCGCCACCCCCGACGGTGGCGCCGAGCGGCTGGCGTTCACCCCCGAGGACGGCGCCGGCCGCGATCTGGTCCGGTCATGGATGGAGGACGCCGCACTCCAGGTCCGGGTGGACGGGATCGGCAACGTGATCGGCCGCCGGGCGGGGGAGGACCCGGACGCGGCCCCGGTGATGCTCGGCTCGCACACCGACACGGTCGGGAACGGCGGCCGCTACGACGGCAACCTGGGGGTGCTCGCGGCGCTCGAGGTCGCCCGCACGCTGAACGACGGGGGTGTCCGCACCCGCCGCCCCCTCGAAGTCGCGATCTTCTCGAACGAGGAGGGGTCGCGCTATCACCCCGACATGCTGGGGAGCCTGGTCTATACCGGCGGGCTCGACCTCGAGACCGCCTGGGCGCTCCGGAGCCCCGACGGCACGCGGACCCTGAAGGAGGAACTCGAGGAGATCGGCTATCTCGGAGACGCGCCTCTCCCCGGTCCGGCGCCGGCCGCCTACGTCGAACTCCATATCGAACAGGGACCGGTACTCGAGGCCGAAGGCATCGATTTCGGGGCGGTGACCGGCGTCCAGGGGATCCTGTGGGAGGAGATCACCCTGAGCGGGAAGGCCAACCACGCCGGCACCACCCCGATGCGGTTTCGCCACGACGCGGGGGTGGTGGCGGCGGAGGCGGTGCTGCTGGCCCGGAAACTGACCCGCGAGATCCCCGGGCAGGTGGCGACGGTCGGCCGCATGTCGTTCGCGCCGGCGCTGACCAACGTGGTCCCCGGCCGCGCGGTCTTCACGCTGGATATCCGCAACCCCGACCCTGACCGGCTGCAGCGCGCCGAGGACGGCTTCTTCAGCGGCCTCGAGGCCGCCGCCGAGCGGGAGGGAGTCGGGATCGAACGCCGCGAACTCGCGCGTTTCGGCCCGGCGGTGTTCGACGAACGGGTGATCGCGCTGGTCGAGGAAGCGGCCGCGGCGCTTGGCGGATCCTGCCGGCGCATGCCCTCGGGAGCCGGCCACGACGCCCAGATGATGTCCCGCGTCTGCCCCACCGGAATGGTCTTCGTGCCGTCCGTCGGCGGGGTCAGTCACAACCCGACCGAGTTCACGCGCGACGAGGACGTGGTGGCGGGAGGGAACGCCCTGTTCGCGGTTGCGTGTACGCTCCTGAAGTCATAGGTTTTACGTAGTGTTACGTTGTCGCACCGGTTGTAGTGCAGCGTTCCCGAAGCAGTAGCGGTGTGATAGCGTTGCCGACTCTCTTGGAGGGGCTGGGAGGCTAGAGGAAGACCATGGCAGGCAAGGTAGCGGTTGCCAAGGAGCTCGCCGAAAAACACGGTGGCAGGTACCGCCGCGGGAAGGGTCCCGATATCCGTACAGACAAGATCACCATCAACGTCGAGACCTCCCGCACCCTCCGCTCCGCCTGCGGCAGGCTCCGCGGATTCCGCGGCCCGGTCTACATCGCCTGCGCGAACGACGCCGACCTCGAAACCGCAAGGCTGATCCTCGTGGGAAAGACCGTCGGCCTCATGAACAGCAAGGGCCGCATCCTCAAGAAATCCACCAGAGGCCGCTGGCCGTAGGGAACGCCGGTCTCCAGACCGGCACCGCGGCGCTCCGCGCCGCGCACATCGTCCCGCTACCCAGCCCCACAACGCGCACGGCTTGGAACGCCGGTCTCCAGACTCATCTTTAACAGTTTGGTTTTGGAACTCGTTGATATTCGTTGAGTTACGGTCCGTGCCGGGAGGCTGTGGCACCGCATTTCGCCGGGTTCCGGCGTGGCGGCTGGTGCGTTGTGTCATGAGGGATGGGCCGCGTTCG
>JAJEFG010000062.1 GCA_022820545.1 Acidobacteriota bacterium
GCGGGGCGCGGGGGGGGGGGGTTTTTCGGGGGGCTAACCCCCGGCGGGGCCCCCCGGGGGGGACCCCGGCCCCCCGCGCGGCAGGCCCGGGGCCCGCGCCGCGAAACTGCACAACCCCACTGAACGGACTGCGGCTCTCACGTTCCCCTGGCGCGGCGCCATCAGCGCGGGTTTCGCGCTCCCGCGCGATGCCGGCCGGAGGCCGGCGCTCCGACCCAAACCCCACCGGGTTGGCACAATGCCCGGCGTGACGTTCTTTCCGACGCGGGCGCGGGGGCAGAACTTTCTCCACGACCGGTCGGTCGCCGAGCGCTTCGTGGCCGCGGCGCTCGGCGCCGGCGAGCCGGGGACGATCGTGGAGATCGGGCCCGGGAAGGGCGCGCTGACCTTCCCGCTGCTGGCCGCCGGGGTCCGGGTGCTGGCGATCGAAGTGGATCCGCGGCTTGCCGGACGGGTCGAGGAGCACGCGCGGGAGCGGGGCCTGTCCGAGAACCTCCGGGTGGTGGTCGGGGACGCGCTCGAGCTGGACCTCGCCGCGGCCATCAGCGGGTTCGGGGCCGCCCCGCCGTTGCCGATCTGCGGAAACCTCCCGTTCTCGGTGGCCTCGCCGCTGCTCCTCCGCCTCATCGAGGGGCACGCGACCCCCGGCGACCCGCCGCTGTTCGACGCCCTCACGCTGACCCTCCAGAAGGAGGTCGCGGACCGGGTGGTGGCCCGGCGCGGCCAGCGTGACTACAGCGCGCTCAGCGTGGTGGTCCAGCAGGCGCTCCGCGCCGAGCTCGCCTTCCGGATCCACCCGGGAGCCTTCCGGCCGCGGCCGCGGGTGGTGTCCGCGGTGATCCGCCTCACCCCGCGTCCGGACCCGCCCGCCGTCGGCCGGGAAAGCCATTTCCGGGCGCTGGTCCGCGGCCTGTTCGCGCATCGCCGGAAGACGCTGCGGAACTGCGTCAGCCGGCTTCCGGACCAGGAGTTGGCCGGCCGCGTGGAGGCCGCCCTCGACACCCTGGGAATCGACGCGGGTCTCCGGCCGGAGGAGGTTGCGGTCGAGGAGTTCGCGGCGCTCTCGCGGCTGACGAGCTGACAGGGGCGGCGCCTGTCCGCGTGCTAGTCTCGCCCCTGCCGCGAACCACGCAAGAACGAAGAAGAGAGAGAAGGGAAGGGAATGACGGCTGAACCCCGCCGCGTCATCATCGTCGGCAGCGGCCCCGCCGGCTATACCGCGGCGCTCTATGCCGCTCGCGCCGAGCTCCAGCCGCTCCTGCTGGCCGGCTCGGGGATGGATCCCGACATCGGCCTGCCGGGCGGGCAGCTCATGCTCACCACCGACGTGGAGAACTACCCCGGGTTTCCCGACGGCGTCACCGGCTACGAAATGATGGACCTCTTCCGCCGCCAGGCGGAGCGGTTCGGCACCGAGGTCCTCCAGGTGGACGCGACCGCCGTGGACCTGTCGTCGCGGCCGTTCTCGGTGGCCGCCGCCGGAACCACCTACACCGCGGACTCGGTCATCGTCGCCACCGGCGCCCGCGCCCGCTGGCTCGGCCTTCCCTCGGAGAAGGAGTTCATGAACCGCGGCGTCTCGGCCTGCGCGACCTGCGACGGGGCGCTCTACCGCGGCAAGGAGATGGCCGTGGTCGGCGGGGGCGACACCGCCATGGAAGAAGCCCTCTTCCTCACCCGTTTCGCGACGACCGTCCACGTGATCCACCGCCGGGACGCGCTCCGGGCCTCGAAGATCATGGCCCAGCGGGCGATGGACAACCCGAAGGTCCGGTTCGTCTGGGACTCGGTCGTCGAAGAGGTGCTCGGGAACCAGGAGGGGGTCACGGACCTCCGGCTCCGGAACCTGAAGACGGGCGCCGAATCCCGGCTCCCGGTGGGAGCCCTCTTCATCGCCATCGGTCACGTTCCGAACACCGAGATCCTCACCGGCGCCCTGGAGCTCGACGGCAACGGCTACGTGGTCGTCACCCCGGGCGCCACCACCACCTCGGTGGAAGGGGTCTTCGCCTGCGGAGACGTCATGGATCCCACCTACCGGCAGGCGGTGACCGCCGCCGGGACCGGCTGCATGGCGGCGATCGCCTGCGAGCGCTGGCTCGCGGAGCAGGAGTCCGCCGCTCCCGCCCAAGCGGCGCAGGAGGTTTCCGCATGAAGCACAGTTCCTTCGCCCTCGTCCTGGCCCTTGCCCTCATCCTCCCCGCGGCCGCTCTCGCGGAGGCGCCCCCGCAGTCCGAGCGGCGCGGCGTCGTCAACGAGCCGGCGCCCGACCTCGAGCTCCCCGACCTCGAGGGCAACCTGGTTTCCCTCCGGTCGTTCCCGGGGAAGATCGTGGTGTACGACTTCTGGGCGGTCTGGTGCGGCCCCTGCGTGGACTCGCTGCCGTTCCTCCAGGAGCTCGAGGACCGCTATCGCGACGAGGGATTGGTGGTCGTCGGACTGCACGTGGACGACAACGTCCCCTCCGTCGAGGAAGTGCAGGCTTTCCTCGACGAGCACGGGGCGAAGTACGTGAACCTGCTCTCCACGGTCGAGGCCGACGAGGCGTTCCGCATCTTCGCGATGCCGACCACCTACATCACCGACCGGGACGGCATCGTCCGCCTGCGTCACATCGGATTCAACCCGAGCCGCACCCCCGAGCGGCTCGAGAACGAAGTCCGGGACCTCCTCGGGCTCGAATAGAACCCGCTCCGGGTCTCATCCTTTTATATATAGGGACTCCGAACTGTGCCCGGACTGGCGGTCGTCGGGACCCAGTGGGGTGACGAGGGAAAGGGGAAGTTCGTCGACATCCTCGCCCCGCGCTTCCACACGGTGGTGCGGTTCGGCGGCGGCCACAACGCGGGACACACCGTGGTCACCGGCGGCCGGGAGTTCATCCTGCACCTGCTTCCGTCCGCGGTGCTCCACCCGGGCGTCCGCTCGATCGTCGGCAACGGCTGCGTCGTGGACCCGCTCGCCTTCTTCGAGGAAGTGGAGATGCTGGAGGCCGCCGGCCGCGATCCCTCGCCCGACCTGCTCCTCTCGGACCGGGCCCAGATCATCCTCCCGGTGCACCGGGCGATCGAGGCGCGGGAAGAGGAACGGCTCGGGAAGCACCGGATCGGGACCACCCGCCGGGGCATCGGCCCGGCCTACGCGGACAAGGCCGCCCGCCGGGGTCTCCGCCTCGGGGATCTGCGCCATCCGGACTATCGCGACGAGCGGCTCGCCCACCTGATCGCCGGCCACGCGGAACGGCTCGGCTGGAGCGAGGGGCGGATCGCCAACGAGGTCGCCGGCACCCGGGAGCTGCTCGACCGCTTCGCGGCCCGGGTGCTGCCGCTGATCGCGGACACCTCGCTGGTGGTCCACGAGACCCTTGAGGCCGGGCACGGGGTCCTCTTCGAGGGCGCGCAGGCCACCCTCCTCGACCTGGACCACGGGACCTACCCCTTCGTCACTTCCTCGACCGCGGTGGCGGCGGGCGCCGCGGTGGGCGCCGGGGTCGGCCCGGGAGCCGTGGGGAGGGTGCTCGGGGTATCGAAGGCCTACATGACCCGGGTGGGGGAGGGGCCGTTCCCCACCGAGATGGATCCGGAGCAGAACCGCACGATCCAGGAGAAGGGCAACGAGTTCGGCGCCACCACCCGCCGGCCGCGGCGCTGCGGCTGGTTCGACAGCGTCGTCCTGCGCTACGCGCGCCGGGTGAACGGGCTGGACGAACTCGCGATCACCAAGCTGGACGTCCTGGACGGGCTGGACGAGGTCCGGATCGGGGTCCGCTACCGGCTGGACGGGGACGCCGTGGAGGAGTTTCCCGGCGAGTTCGGGGCGCTCGCGCGCTGCGAGGTCGAGTACCGGACCATGCCCGGCTGGGACCGGCCGACGGCGGGGGCGACGCGGCTCGACGACCTCCCGCGGGAGGCGCGCCATTACCTCGACACGCTGGAGGAACTCTCCGGAGTCCCGGTCACGCTCGTTTCGACGGGGCCGGACCGGGAAGCGTTCGTGCGGCGGCGGGAGACGGGGGTGTTCGGGGACTAGTCGGAGCGCCGGCCTCCGGCCGGCATCGCGCGGTAGCGCGAAACCCGCGCTGATGGCGCTCCTCCCCTTGAAGGTGGGGCCAGGTCCGGCTCGTTTCGGGCGGCGCACAGCCGTTCGCCGTTGGGATCACGCCATGGGAATCGGCTGCGGCATGCGTTTCGCGGCCGGCGGCCGCGATGCCGGCCGGAGGCCGGCGCTCCGAGTTCGAGTCCGTCTTTCCCCTGTTAACATTCCGGCCCTTCTCGCGGTCGGGCCGTTAGCTCAGTTGGCAGAGCGCTCGCCTTTTAAGCGAGATGTCGCAGGTTCGAAACCTGCACGGCC
>JAJEFG010000073.1 GCA_022820545.1 Acidobacteriota bacterium
GGGACAGGCTAGCAGCCGGGGCTGCTGTTTTTTGGGTGGGGTTGTGCCGTGCGCGGCGCGGAGCGCCGCGGTGCCGGGCTGGAGACCGGCGTTCCAAGCCGTGGGTGTCGCTTGACAGACAGGTGGGGTTGTGACGTGCGCGGTGCGGAGCCCCGCGGTGCCGGTCTGGAGACCGGCGTTCCAAGCCGGCGCGTGATCTCCGCTGTTTGGGCCCGCGGCCTAGAATTTCCGTGTGGGTCTCGCCGCTGGACATCGCCGTCCCCGGGCTTCGTGGTTCCTGGCGTTGGCGCTCGTCGGTCTCCATGCGCCGGAACTTGCCGCGCAGGCGGGGACCACCACCGGGGTCATCCGGGGTGAGGTGAGCGATCCGCTGGGGAATGCGGTGGCGGGGGCCGTCGTCCTGATCCAGCATCGGGATACCGACCTGGTGACCAGCGTCGAGACCTCGGGTTCGGGCGGGTTCGTGCGGAGCCTGCTGCCGCCGGGGACCTACGACCTGACCGTCACCGCCGCGGGCGGGTTCGGGACCGAGCGGATCGAGGGGGCGATCCTGCAGGTGGGGGAGGTGCTGCACTTCCACCTGGATCTGCGGATCGTGGCCACCGAAACCGTGACGGTCTTCGGGGAGCTGCCGTCTCCCGTCGAGACCACCGACTTCACGCGCTCCCAGCGCCTGCGGGAGGAAGTGGTGGATGCGGTGCCGAGCAACGGCCGCAACTTCGTGGACCTGGCCCTCCTCACCCCCGGCGCCTCGGTCTCCCAGGGGCCGGACGGCGACGAACTGAACATCAACGGCCAGCGCGGCATCTTCAACAACTTCATCGTGGACGGGGCCGACTTCAACAACCCGTTCTTCGGGGAGCAGCGCGGCGGCCAGCGCGCGGCGTTCACCTTCAACCAGGACGCCATCGGCGAGCTGGTCATCGTGAACCAGGGCGCCCCCGCCGAGTTCGGCCGCTCGGCCGGAGGATTCATCAACGTGATCACCAAGTCGGGCACCAACGAACTGGCCGGCTCCGCCCACTACTTCGGCCAGTGGGACGAGATCGCCGCCGAGTACTCCGCGGACCGGGGCGGGGGGAAACCCGATTTCGGGCGGAACCAGTTCGGGGCGACGTTCGGCGGCCCGCTCGTCCGCGATCGGGCCTTCTTCTTCCTCGCCTACGACCAGCAGGCCGCTGCCGAGACGAAGCAGACCACCCGGCGGGTCGCGAACCCGGCGAACCTGGAACGGCTCGACTCCTTCCTCGACACCCGCTGGCCGGGGCTCTTCGAGGACGAGTTCGGGCCCATCCGGCGCACCGACGACGCGCGTTCGCTGCTCGCCAAGCTGGACTTCAACCTGAGCGGCCGCCACCAGGCGTCCCTCAAGTACAACCACAACTGGTCCGAACAGGTGAACGGCACCTTCGACGTGGACTCGTGGGGCGCCTCCATGAACGGGATCGAGCGGGGCTTCTCCCACGCGGTGAACGGGAGCCTCCGCTCGCTGCTCACCAACGCGCTCTCGAACGAGCTGCGGGTCCAGTGGGCGCGCGAGGACCGGCCGCGCTGGTACGACGGGCCGCTGCTGCCGGGCGCCGCCCTCCCGGGCCAGCCCCAGTTCGAGCGGCTCGGCGGCCGTCCCTTCCCGGACATCGGCATGGACTTCGCGGACGGGTTCCGGATCGGGCTCCCGTTCTTCCTGCCGATCGATCCCGCCTTCGACGACCGGTTCCAGCTCGTGGACAACCTGTCGTACGCCACCGGTTCCCATCTCTTCAAGGCCGGGGTCGAATACAACCGGACCCGGGTGGAGCAGCAGTTCATGGGCTTCGCCAACAGCCGCTACCTCTTCGATTCGGTCGAGGGCTTCATCGGCTTCGCGACCCACGGGAGCGGCTACGTGCACTGTTCCGACGGCTCGGCGAGCACCACGGGAGGCTGTCCCGCGGGCGCCGCGATCACCGGCCCGGTGCTCACCTACCTCCAGTCGGCGACCGTCCCCGGCATCCCGCCGGCCGAGCTCGGCCGGCAGCGGGCGTCCATGCACGAGATCGGCCTCTTCGTCCAGGACACCTGGCACCCGGGCGAGGACGTGACCCTCGATCTCGGACTGCGCTGGGACGGGACCTGGCACCCCGGCGTCTTCGTCGAACCGGAAGACACCTTCTTCGCGCCCTACCTCGACGACCCGGCGTTCCCCTCCGACGGGCGGATCCCCCACGACCTCGACAACTTCCAGCCGCGCCTCGGGGTCGCCTGGGACGTCGCCGGCGACGGAAGCACGGTGGCGCGCGCGGCGGCCGGCTCCTACGTCTCGCGCATCCCGCTGCTGGTGTTCGCCCAGCACCGCTCCACGAACGGGGCGTTCCAGCAGATCCTCTTCCGCAGCAGCGCCGACACCTTCCTCGGCCCGGTCCCGGAGATCGACCGGCAGCTCGAGCCCCAGGCGACGGCCCCGTTCCTCCCGGACATCCAGGTCGCCGACCGGGACCTCGAGCTGCCGCGCACCTGGTCGTTCAGCGTCGGGCTCGACCGGGACCTCGGGCGCGGCATGGCGGCGAGCGCCAACTTCGTCTACGCGCGCACCGACCAGCTCTTCCGGTTCGTGGACCGCAACGCCGCCGCCTTCGGCTCGCCGTTCGGCGTCGGCACGCACCCGTCGGGCGGGGGCATCAACGCGCTGACCGTCGCCGAGAGCAGCGCCCGCTCGCGCTACCGGGCGCTGACCGTCGGGCTGCGCGGCTGGAGCTCGCTCGGGGACCGGCCGCTGACGTTCGAGGCCCACTACACCCTCGCCTTCGACCGCTCCGACGACGACAACGAGCGCGACCCGTTCACCTTCCGCTACGCCGACCCCTCGAACCTCGGCCCCGAGTTCGGCTGGTCGGACCGCGACCGCCGCCACCAGGTGAGCGGCTACCTGCTCGTCACCCTCCCGGGCGATGTGAACTGGAACAACGTGTTCCGGGTCCTGTCCGCATCCCCCGCTTCCGAGCAGTGCGCCCGGCCCGGCGAGCGCGCGAACCAGCCGTCGGACCGCATCTGCGCCGACGGCTCCATCCTCACCCGGAACACCCTGCGGCGCGACAACGAGTTCTTCTCCTGGGACCTGCGGATCTCACGCAGCTTCGCGCTGCCGAACGGCGCGACCGTCGAACCCATCGTCGAGGTGTTCAACCTCACGGGCGCCGACAACTTCCTCGACAGCCACACCGGCTCGCTGCTCTTCAACTTCGACGGCACGCTCCGCAGCGGCCTCGGCGACACCCGCCGCGGCCAGGTGGGACTCAGCCTTCGTTTCTGAGCCGCCCCGCCTGCGCCCTAAAAGAACCGCAGCGAGTAGCTGATCCGGAAGCCGCGGCCCATCTGGGCCGCCATGTCCTTGATCAGCGAGTTGTGGTGGCGGTACTCGGCGTCGGTGAGGTTGTAGCCCCGGAGCGAGATGTTGTGCGTCATGTGCGCTCCGACGAACACGTAGGAGGCGGTGAAGTCGAACACCGCGTAGCCGTCGGTCGGGGTCTCGTCCCGGTAGAGGCGGTCCATCCGGGAGGCCCAGCGCACCCGGGGCGCGAGGCGCAGCCTGCCGACCGGGACGTCCAGCTTCAGCTGTCCGCCGAGCGGTGGGACGCGCGGGACGTACTCACCGGTGGTGAGTTTCGCGTCCACGTAGGCGGCGTTCGCCACCAGCTCGGCGGCGCCGAGGCTCAGGTGTCCCTCCGCTTCAAAACCCTGGTAGGTCGCGTCCGACTGCTGGAACAGCCAGACGGGCAAGCCGCCGATCATTCCGTCCAGCACCTCTCCGAAGACAAAGTTGGAGATGTCGTAACGGAAGACGCTGAGGCTCCCGGTGAGCGCTTCCGAACTCTGCCGGAGGCTCAGATCCAATCCCAGCGACCGTTCCTGGTCGAGTTCGGGATTGCCGATCTCGAACGCCAGGTTCCCGATGTGGGGGCCGAAGTTGTAGAGCTCCTCGAGCGAGGGGGCGCGGGTCGCGAGGCTCGCCACGCCGACCAGGGCGGTGGAGCCGCCCACCGCGAGCCGGGCGCCGGCGCTCGCCGACGCGGTGAGGAAGTTGCGGTCCACGACTTCCGCCGGCCGGAGCGGGTTCGTGTCTTCCCCGACTTCGTAGGCGTTTCGCTCGGCGCGCGCTCCGAGCAGCAGATCGAGTCCTTCGTTCGCCTCGATCTCGTTGTAGGTGAAGGCTGCGAACGCGGTTTGCTCGGTGCGGGGCGCCAGCGCCTCCTCCCCGTATGCCTCGTACTCCCGCAGGTGTCCCCAGACCCCGACCCGGCTGTTCACCCGGCCGGCCGGCTTCTTGAGTTCACCGCGGAACACGACGGAGCGGTTGTCGAAGTGGGTCGCGACGAATTCCTCACCGCTGTTCTGGAAGGTCTCGACCTCGTCCTGGTCGTAGTCGCTGTACCGGATCGTGAACTCCGCCTCGTCGAACAGGAGTCCGAGTCCGCGGAACCCGAAGTCGGTGCGGGCCTGCCGCCGGTCCATCGTGACGTCCACGGACAGTTCGTCGTCCTCGGCGACCGGTCCGTGGTCATGGCCCGCGTGGCTGGCCCCGTGGAAGTCTCCCGCGAACGGAACGCCGTAGCGGGAGTCGTCCATGCGCACGCTGCCCGAGATCCAGGCGCGCTCGCCGAAGAGACCGACCCCCGCCTCTCCCTGGGTCATGGAGCTTTCCGAGTTCTCGACCACCCCGACGGGGGAGTTGTAGTCCTGGGTCCGGTTCGAGTTGCCCCCGCCCCAGGCGAACCAGCCTCCGCCGGACGCCTGGGCGCGAACTCCTCCCCGCATTCCCTCGTCGGCGGTCGAGTAGTCGAGGTTGGCCTGCCCCCGGAATCCGGCCGGCGGCGAGTGCGCCAGGTGGGATGCCATGGAAATGACGTTCACGGCGCCGCCGATGGCGTTCGATCCGTAGAGCAGCGTCGCCGGTCCCCGCACGACCTCGATCCGTTCGGCCTGCAGCGGGTCCACCGGAACCCCGTGGTCGGCTGACTGGCTGCCCAGATCACTGGTCCTCACGCCGTCCTCCATGACGAGCACCCGGTCCCCGTCGAAGCCACGCACGATCGGACGCGCGGAGCCGGGTCCGAAACTGCGCATCGCCACGCCGGTGGTGCCCTCCAGCAGCTCCGCGAGGTTGCGCGCCGACTCGTTCTGAAGGTCAAGCCCCTCCAGGGCGTGCACCGAACCGAAGGTCTCGAACGGCGACGAATCGCTGGCCGAGGCGGTGACCGTGACCCGTTCGTGCATCCGGTGCCGCGACCCGAGGACGATGGGCTCGCTGATCTCGAAGTCTTCCTCCTGTTCGACGTCGATCACCACGGTCCGGACCGCACTGAGGAAGCCGAGATCCACATGGAGCGTGACCGAACCGATGTGGTCCACGTCCACGAACGCGAAGCGGCCGTTCTCGTCGGTGTGGACCACCTGGTCGGTCTGGATCAACAGGACTTCGGCGTCGTGCGCCGGTTGGCCGGTCTCCGAGATGACCACCCTTCCCGAGATCGTCGGATGGGTCCAGCCGGAGCTCGCCAGCGCGAGACAGCCGGCGAGCAGGCCGGCCCGCCGGAAACCGCGAAGGAGGGGAGACAAGCGGGGAAAGGAGAGAGTCCGCGTCACGGTGGGACCTCCTGGGGCGCTGAGTGGGGAGGAACCGGACGTTCAGAGGCCGCCGACGGGGCCGAACGGTTCCCGACCTGGAGTGCCGACCGTCAGGAGGGCGGCGCGCGGGGGGCCGCCCCGGTCCGGGCGGGCTCCGCGGCGGGGTACGAAACCGCCTCGGCGCAGAGCCTCGACTCGTGCCGTGGGAACGGGAGTTCGGGGCCGCCCTCGAGCGCGGGCGCTCCCGTGGCGGCGACCTTGCAGATCCCGCAGGGGCGTTCCGTCTGGCCCGGATGCTCGTGCGCCGGGAGCGCCAGCGGGGTAGCCAGCGCCACGGCGGCCACGATCGCCGCCGCCATGAGCCTGGACGGGAGGCTGACGTGTATCACCGCGTGAAGACCTACAACCGACGATGCTAGCACCCGCACGGAGCCGTTCGCGACTGCCGGGGACGGCCGGGAATACCCCCGTCCCGGCTCGCTAGAAGAACCGGATCGAGTAGCTCACGCGGATCCCGCGTCCCAACTGCGGGGCGACGTCCTTGATCACCGACGTGTGGTGCCGGTACACGGCGTCGGTGAGGTTGTGCCCGACCAGGGAAACGTGGTGGGTCGCGTTCCCGGTGACGAGCAGCCACGACACCGTCAGATCGACCACCGCGTAGCCGTCCGTGGGGGTCTCCCCGGCGTAGAGGCGGTCCATGCGGGCGGCCCAGCGCAGCCGCGGCGCGATCCGCAGACCCCGGACGGGGACATCCAGCTTCACCTGCCCGTTCAGCGGCGGAATCCGGGGCGCGTGCCGGCCGAGTTCGGGGAACTGCGCGTCCACCCAGGAGGCGCTCGCGGTCAGGTCGGCGCCGCCGAGCCGGACGCGGCCGTCGGCCTCGAATCCGAGGTGGCGGGCGTCGGCCTGCTCCGTCGCGATCACCGTGACCCCGCCCCGGCCTCCGGTGGTGGCCCCGTAGGTGAAGTTGTCGATGCCGTACCAGAAGGCGGAGACGCTGCCGGCGAAAGCGTCGGAATCGCGCCGGAGGCTCAGGTCGAAACCGCGCGACCGTTCCCGTTCGAGGAGCGGGTCGCCGATCTCGAAGGCCTGGATGCCGGCGTCGAGGCCGAAGTTGTAGAGCTCTTCGAGCGCCGGGGCGCGGGTCGAGATCGTTGCCGTCCCCACGAGGGCGTTTTGTTCGCCGAGGTCCAGCCTCAGTCCCGCACTCGCCGAGGTCCCCAGGAAGCCGCGATCCACCACGGCGGGCGGTTCGAAGTCTCCCTCCTCCGCTCCCTCGTGGTCATCGTCGTCGCCGGGTTCCGGGCGCTCGTCCGCGTCATAGGCGTTGTTCTCCAGCCGGGCGCCGACAAGCACGCCGACCCGATCCGCCGCGTGGATCTCTCCCAAGGCGAAGGCGGCGATCGCGGTGTGGCGGGTGTCCGGGGCCAGCGCCTCCGGTCCCGCGGACGTGAACTCCCGCAGGTTCGCCCACCCTCCCATCCGGCCCTGGAAGCGCCCCCGTGACCCCTCGAGTTCGCCGCGGAAGACGAGCGACCGGTTCTCGTGATGCGTGTCGAGTTCGGGAGGCCCGTCACCCTCCATCTCGATCTCGTCCTGGACGAACTCGCTGTAGCGGACGGTGAAGGCCGCCGCCCGGAAGAACTCTCCCAGGCCCTCGAACCCGAAATCGGTGCGCAACTGGCGTCGCTCCATGGCCACGTCCACGGTCTGCTCCTCCCCTTCGTCCGCGCCGTGGAGCATTCCCGCGAGCGGGACGCCGTAGCGGCTGTCGTCGAGGCGGGCGCTCGCCGAGAGGTAGGCGCGGCGGCCGCGGAGGCCGAGACCGGCCTCGCCCTGGTCCATCGCGGTCCGGGAACCGTCCACGCTGCCGAGGGGCGACCGGTAGTCGCCCGTCCTCCGGGTATTCCCGCCGCCCCAGGCGAACCACCCGTCCCCTCCGGCGTGAACCCGGGCGCCGGCGTACCGCCCCGCGTCCGCGGTCCCGCCGCCGAGGCTCGCGCGGCCCTCGAACCCGGAGGTCGCGGCATGCGCCAACCGCGAGCCGGTGGACACCAGGTTCACCACTCCGCCGACCGAGTTCGTCCCGTAGAGCAGCGCCGCCGGCCCCCGCACCACCTCGACCCGCTCCGCCTGCGTGGGATCGGCGAAGGTCCCCTGTTCGGCGGCCCCGCTGCCGATGTCCCCGGTGCGGACGCCGTCCTCCGTGACCAGCACCCGGTCCCCGTCGAATCCGCGGATGATGGGCCGGGCGGGCCCGGGGCCGAGGCTGCGGATCGCCACCCCGGGCGCGCCTTCGAGCAGCTCGGCGAGGCTCGGCGTCCCCGCCAGCAGCTCCGCGCCTTCGAACGAAGACACGGTCCCGAACTCTCCGAATCCGGCCGGTTCGCCGGAGGCCGCGGTGACCGTGACGTGTTCGTGCCGGGTGCCGAGGAACGCGATGCGAATCGGGTCGGAGAGCACGATCTCGGCCTCCGGCCGGGGGGCCGGCAGGTAGGTGGTTTCCCCGGCCAGAAGACCGAGGTGGACGTGAATCGTGATGCCGGCGCCGGTGTCCACCTGCTCGAGGACGAAGCGCCCGTCCGCGTCGGCACGGGTGAGCTGGCCCGACTCCACCAACAGCACTTCGGCGCCCGCGGCGGGAGCTCCGCTGGTGGCGATGACCGCCCGGCCCGTCACGCGGGTGTCCGCGGCGGCGCCGGCCGCCACGAGCGCCGCGGCGAGCGCCGCCGTCCAGCGGATCACCAATCAGCGGGGAATCAGCTCGATGACGATGTTCCGGAGCGGCGCGTCCCCGATGTTCCTGACGATGTGCACCACCGGGGGATTGAACTTGATGGTGCCGGGAACCTGGGTCTTGAAGACCTCGTCGGCGCCGTCGGGCCACTGCTGCAGTTCGGTGGCGCCCATCACGAGCACCACCCGCTGCGCGTGCGAGTGCCGCTCCCGGATGTCCCCGGGTTCGAGCCGCTCCTCGAACACGAAGTAGTCCTCGGCGTCGTGAAGCCGTTCGTTCTTGCCGGCGGGGATGGCGACCGCCGGGCCCTCCACCGTCGGCGGATCCGGCTTCAGGTTGACCTCCGCGAAGTCCCCCTCGACCTCGTAGGAAGTCCCCGCCGCGGCCACGAACACCTCGGCGTAGTCGAGCTCCACGGTGGATCCGCCCGCAACGATCTTCACCTCCCCGAACGCGACCACCACCCGGTCCCCGCAACCCGGACCCGCCTCCGCGCACGGCGCGGCGTTCCGGTGGACCGCGGCATAGTCGTTGTCCAGCACGAGGGTCCCGTCCTCGGCCGCTGTGAATGCAGCCACCAGAACGGTCAGCAAGAGAAGTCGGAAACGGCGCATCCGCCGCAAATTAACAGGATGGCGCCGCAGGCTTGGAGCGCCGGCTTCAGCCGGCACGCGCAACCCCACCCACCCTCACCACCCGTACGGCTTGGAACGCCGGTCTCCAGACCGGCACCGCGGCGCTCCGCGCCGCGCACGTCGCAACCCCACCCCCCCTCACCACCCAACCCGCCGCTACCATACAAACCGCATTCGGTCGTCGGGAGACAGGGCTTGTGACAGCGCGCATGGAGAGTCGCCGGGTAGCAGTCCTCGTTGCGTTCACCGCCCTCCTGATGCCCAACCCGGGCGCGACCCAGCAAACACCCCCAACCCCCGACCGATCCAACTGGGGCGCCCCCGGCCTCCACCGCGTCGCCCTCTACCCCACCCCGGATCTCGCCCCCGCCGGCGGCACCGCCTTCCTCCGCTGGGACCCGAGCCCCTTCGGCGTCTCCGTAACCCGCGACGGCAGCCAGCGCTACCGGCTCGACCTCGAGATCGACGGGCTCCCCGAGCCCGGCTCGCTCGGCGACTACCGCACCTACGTCGCCTGGGCGACGACACCCATCATGGACCCGGTGGTACGGCTCGGCGAGGTCGGCAACGGGACCTTCGCCGACCTCGGCCCCGTCGCCTTCGACAAGTTCGTCATCCTGATCAGCGCCGAGCCCACGGCGGACGTCCAGCGCCGCTCCGGCCGGCTCATCCTCCGCGGCGCCTCGCCGTCCACCCGGATCCTGCCCGACAATCACCTCATGGTCCCGGTGACCGGCACCGGCGAGAGCGCCGCCCTCCCCATGGACCACGGCGCGATGGACCATGCGGCGATGGGGCACGGACCGGCGTCCGACGAGCCCGCCTGGTCGCACCCGCCGATGCTCCCGGAAACGCCGATGGTCCCCGGACTCGGGCATCTGCGGCCGGAGCCGTTGCCGTTCCTGCCTCGGGTCACGGCGGACGAGACGCTCCCGGACGCCGTTCCCTCGCAGGTCGTGCGGCTCCAGGACGGGCAGACGCTCGACCTGACCGCAGAACGGGTCCGCCGGACCATCCACGGCCGCCACTACGTGATGTACGGCTTCAACGGGCAGTACCCCGGACCCCTGATCCATGTGGACCAGGACTCCACGATCTTCGTCAACTTCGAGAACCACACGTCCTGGCCCACCGCGATCCACTGGCACGGGCTCCGCCTCGACAACGCCTTCGACGGGGTGCCCCACCTGACCCAGGACCCGGTGCCGCCCGGCGGGCGCTTCGAGTACCGGCTCTTCTTCCCCGACGCCGGCCTCTACTGGTACCACCCCCACCACCGCGAGGAGGTCCAGCAGGACCTCGGGCTCTACGGGAACATGCTGGTCGAGGCCCCGCCCGAGACGTGGTACGCCCCGGTCCACCGCGAGGAGATCCTCATGCTCGACGATCTCCTGATCGCCGACGACGGGGGACTCTTCCCCTTCGGGACCGAGCGCGCCACCCATTCGCTCATGGGCCGCTTCGGCAACCTGATGCTCGTGAACGGGGAACCGGAGTACGCGCTGGAGCTCGACCGGGGCGAGGTCGTCCGCTTCTTCCTCACGAACGTCTCGAACACCCGGACCTTCAACCTCTCGTTCGGCGAGCCGGGCACGCACCGCATCAAGGTCGTGGGCTCCGACCTCTCGAAGTTCGAGCGCGAGACGTGGGTGGATTCGGTGACGCTGGCGCCCGCCGAGCGCTACATCGTGGAGGTCCGCTACGAGACGGCGGGAGAGCACGCCCTCGAGAACCGGGTGCGCCCGCTGGAGCACACCGTCGGCGGCTACTTCTCGCGGGTCACCCGGCTGGGAACGGTGACGGTGCGCGACCGGGACGCCGACTCCGCGGGAGCGCCGGGTTACGGCGACCTGCGGGAGAACGCTCCGGTGGTGGAGGATGTGGCCCGATTCCGGAGCCACTTCGACCGGGCGCCGGACTACGAACTTCAGCTCACGATGGAGGTGACCGGCCTCGATCCCGCGATCATGCAGCGCATGCGCGCCGACCGGGTGTTCTTCCCGGCGGTCGAGTGGGCGGACACCATGCCGATGATGAACTCGGTGGCCACCCCGGAGGAGGTCCGCTGGATCGTGCGCGAGCCGGCGACCGGCCGCGAGGACATGGACATCGCCTGGCGTTTTTCGATCGGGGACGTGGTCACCATCCGGATCGAGAACGACGCGGCGGCCCTCCACGCGATGCAGCACCCCTTCCACATCCACGGCCAGCGCTTCCTGGTGCTGCGCCGGAACGGCGCGCCGGTGACGAACCACGCGTTCAAGGACACCGTGCTCATCGCGGCGGGGGAGACCGTGGACCTGCTGCTCGAGATCACGAACCCCGGGAAGTGGATGGCCCACTGCCACATCGCCGAGCACCTCGAGACCGGCATGCGCTTCGTCTTCGAGGTGGATCCGTAGATCCGGCGACAAGAAACGGATGGACGCGCCGGGGCGGCTGCGCTGGAATGACGTCGGGAGCTGAAACCATGCCGATGCCATCCGAACCCGAACCGGCGCTGACCCGGCTGGCGGACACTGCCCGATTCATCGAGGCCCACGCCGAGGAGCGCCTGACGCTCAGGGAACTCGCGGAGCGGGTGCGTCTTTCGCCGTCGCACCTGCAGCGTGTCTTCAAGGCGGCGTTCGGCGTCTCGCCCAAGGCGTATCAGGACGCGGTTCGCATGAGGCGCCTCAAGGCGGCGCTCAAGGGAGGGGACGACGTCACCGGCGCGATCTTCTCGGCCGGGTTCGGCTCGCTGAGCCGGGTCTACGGGGACCGGGTGCGCAACATCGGGATGACCCCGCGGGCCTACCGGGCCGGCGGGGCCGGAGAGACGATCGCCTACGCCTCCCGGGATACGGCGCTCGGCGCCCTGTTGATGGCGGCCACCGAGCGCGGTGTCGCCTTCGTGCAGTTCGGGGAGGACGAGGAGGTCCTTCTCCAGCAGCTACGCGCGGAGTTTCCGAACGCGGCCCTCATCGCGTCGGAAGCCCAGGAGGCCCCGGAACTGGACGCCTGGGTCACGGCGCTGGACGCGCACCTGGCCGATGGCGCCCCCCGCCCCGACCTGCCGCTCGACCTCCGCGGGACCGCCTTCCAGGTGAAGGTCTGGCGCTTCCTCCTGAGCGTCCGCGAGGGCGACGCGATCAGCTACGGCGAGCTCGCCGCCGGAATCGACCAGCCGCGAGCGGCCCGGGCCGTTGCTGCCGCCTGCGCGGCAAACCGCATCGCGGTCCTCGTGCCCTGCCACCGCGTCCTCCGGGGCGACGGAAACCTGGGCGGCTACCGCTGGGGCCTCGAGCGCAAACGCGCGCTCCTCGCCGCGGAGCGGAGGTAACGCAACGGCTTGGAACGCCGGCCTCAGCCGGCACGCGCGGCGCTCCGCGCCGCGCACGCCTTGACCCCAACCATCCGCGCGGCGCCTCGGAGCGCCGGCCTCCGGCCGGCATCGCGGCCGCAGGCCGCGAAACGCATGCCGCAGCCAACCCACATGGCGTGATTCCAGTTGGGAATGGCGCAACGCCAGCCCCCACATCGCCGTAGAGCAGCACCATCGACGCGGGTTTCGCGCTCCCGCGCGATGCCGACCGGAGGTCGGCGCTCCGAGCCGGCCGCGCCATCGCGGCGCTGAGGTCGAGAAATGCGCCTTGATGCCGGCCTCGCCACCTCGAGGGCAGCCATTTACCCCACTCTGGAGTACACGATCGCGGGTTGCTGTTCGCTGCGGAAGACGCACTCCGCGACCAGGAAGTACCCCGGCTGGAGGCTCCGGCGAACCGCCTCGTCCACCGCAGCCTCCATGGTCTCGCAGAAGAGCGCCCCCGACCGGAGCTGCTCCACCGGATCGGCGCCGGGCACCGTCGCGTCGCGATAGATCAGCGCGTACTGGCCGTGGTGACGCTCGGCGAAGTCGAACCGGAGGTGCCTCTCGAAAAGGTCATGCAACTCCCGAACCGGGATCGGCTGGGTCGCGGCCATGGGGATGCCTCCTGACGCAGGGTCCATTCTGCACCCGCGGGCCTGCGGCCCGCTGTGCCGGCTGAAGCCGGCGTTCCAAGCCGTACGCGCGACCTTCGCTCTTGAACTCCGTGCCGAGGGGGGAGCCAACTTTCCGGGTGGGGGTTGTGACGTGCGCGGCGCGGAGCGCCGCGGTGCCGGTCTGGAGACCGGCGTTCCAAGCCGGTCCGTCCTCAGAACTCCAGCGCGGAGACGGCCACCAGTGCGGTGCGGACCTTGCCGTCCCGCCAGGCGACCATGAGGCGTTCCTGGACGTCGAAGACCTCCTCGATGTCCTCGCCTTCCGCCGCTTCTTCCTCGTCGGCCTCGTCCTCGGCCTCTTCGTCTTCCTCCGGCTCCGGCGGCGGCTCGTTGGCCACCCGGACGAGCTGCAGGACCCCGGCTTCCCGGCCGGCCGGAGCGTCCGCCACCTTGACGGACGGCCCGATCAGCCCGTCCGGGTAGACGCGCCGGACCCGGACCTCGCCGCGGCGTGAACTCGGCACTTCGAGCCAGGCGGCGACCGCGCTCCCGTCGTCGAGCATCGTGACCGCGGTGTAGCCGCGTCCGCTGCCGCCGTCCAGACGGATCGGGGTCCCGAAGCTCTCCCCGCCGTTCTGCGAGAACGCGAACCGGACCTCGGGCTCGCCGCTGGCCATGGTGAACCAGGCCACCGCCACCGCGCTGCCGGTCGCCGCGATCGCGGGGCCGTTCACCGGGCAGGCGTTGATGCCCCAGCCGTCGGCGTGGACCGGCTTCCCCGGTTCCCAGCGGCCCCTCACCTTCCGGGTGATGGCGATGTCGCGCACGTCGTCCTCCGGGGCGTTCCGGACCCGGTCCCGATAGACGACCGCCGGGTCGCCGTCGATGGTCGCCATCGCGGTGGGGCAGCAACTGCACACGTCCGGGTCCAGCCGCTGGTTGCCGAGCTGGTAGCCCTGTTCGTGGAACCGGGCGAGCCGCAGGGTCATGTCCGCGGGGTCCGTCGCGCCCGGCGGCGGGGTGAGGTAGGCCGCCGAGAATCCGCCCTGCTCCGGGGTGAAGGAAACGAACCCCGAATAGCTCTCGACGTTGCGCAGCCCCTCGGAGAACACCTCGCGCCAGGTGGCGCCCCGGTCCATGGAATAGACGATCTTCAGCCCGTAGCCGTAGTGGCCGCTGGCCTCCGGGTTCCGGACCAGGTAGTGGGCCGCGAGACGGTTCTCCCCGACGAGCGCGATGCTCGGGTGGTCCGCCCAGTTCGCGAACCAGCCGGACCCCTCGGCGACCAGCTTCGGCTCGCCCCAGGCGTCCTCGGTCACCTCCTCGCTGCTCCCCGGACGCTGGAGTTCCGAGAACCGGAGGGCATGCCCCTCGCCGGCCTCTTCCACCCAACTGAGGAAGGTCGCCCCCTCCGGCGCCGCGTAGAGCGAGTACATCCCGCTCCCGTCCGGGGCCGGGGTCTCGAGCGGCGAAACACCCTCCTGGGCGCTCGCCCCCGCGGCGAGCAGCAACACGCCGGCGAGGCCGGCGAGACGCGAACGGGTCAAGGCGCGCATGGCAGCCGGTGATTCTCGCACGGACGGCCGGATTCGGGATACCGTTCGCCGGTTCCCGCTCCGGCAAGGAGGCGCCGATGTCCGAACTCTCTTTCAGAAAGGCCCTTGGGCTTCTCGGGGCCATCGCGCTCCTCGCGCTCCCGGCGGCGACCTTCGCCCAGACCGCCGGCGAACTCAGCGAAGACGCCCGGCAGTACGTCCAGTACGGCGACCCGGTCATCGCGATCACCGGCGTCCAGGTCGTGGACGGCACCGGCGCCGCCCCGCGCTCCGGCCAGACCGTGGTCATCGCCGACCGCCGCATCCAGAGCCTGGGCGCGGACGGCGACGTTCAGGTCCCCGACGGCGCGCGCCGGATCGACGGGTCCGGGCACACCGTGATCCCGGGCCTCATCGGCATCCACAACCACACCTTCTACACGACGGCGGCCCGGCACTCGCAGATGAACACCACCTCGCCGCGGCTCTACCTCGCGGCGGGCGTCACCACGATCCGGACCACGGGCAGCTACTCCCCGTACAGCGAGATCAACATGCGGCGCGCCATCGACGCGGGCGAGATCGTGGGCCCGCGGATGCACATCACCGGCCCCTACATCTCGGGCGCCGGCGCCAGCACCTACATGACCCAGGTGAACAGTCCCGAGGACGCCCGCCGGGTGGTGGCCTACTGGGCCGAGGAAGGGGCGACCTGGTTCAAGGCCTACACCCGGATCTCCCGGGCCGAACTCGGCGCCGCCATCGAGGAAGCGCACAAGCACGGCCTCAAGTTCACCGCGCACCTCTGCTCGGTGACCTTCCGGGAGGCGGTGGACCTCGGGATCGACTCGCTGGAGCACGGGTTCTTCACGAACACCGAGTACCACGCGGCCAAGGAGCCGGACGAGTGCCCCCCCGATTTCCGGAACACCCTCCGCGACATCGACATCGATTCGGACGAGGTCAACGCCACCATCTCCCACATGGTGGACAACGAGGTCGCCCTGACCTCGACGCTCGCGGTCTATGAGCTCTCGGTGCCCGGCCGGCCCCCGCTGGAGGACCGGAACCTGGAGGCGCTCTCCCCCGGCGCCCGCGACGAGTACCTCGCCCGCCGCGAGGAGATCGCCGGCGCCAGCGACGCGGTCATGCAGGACCTCTTCCCGAAGGCCCAGGCGTTCGAGTACCGCTACTTCCAGGCGGGCGGCCTGCTCGCCGCCGGCGTGGACCCCACCGGGAACGGCGGCGCGCTGCCCGGCTTCGGCGACCAGCGGAACTACGAGCTGCTGCTCGAGGCCGAGTTCACCCCGGCGCAGGCGATGCAGGTGATGAGCCTGAACGGCGCCCGGGTGCTCGGAGTGGACGGCGACCTCGGGAGCATCGAGGAAGGCAAGCTCGCCGACCTGATCCTGATCGACGGCGATCCGGTCGCCGACCCCTTCCAGATCCGGAACGTGGTGACCGTCTTCAAGGACGGCGTCGGCTACGACTCGCTGAAGCTGATCGCGTCGGTGAAGGGTCTGGTGGGCCTGGAGTAGGTCGGGGGGACCGCCGGTCTTCAGACCGGCACCCGCGGCCCGGCAGGGCCGCGGAACCACGTAACGCTGCGCCCCGATGGTGCGCCGGCTCAGGGAAGCCGCTTGATCCTCGGCCGAAACACACGGTCCAGTAGGTTGAGCTTCCGAACCAGCCACTCGTGCTGCCGCGCCCAATCGTTCGGATCGTTCAAGACCACCTTCTCCAGCCGCACCCCGATCTCCCGCTCGCTCGGCTTCCGGTCGTCCCAGAACATTGCCGATCCCATTGCGGACTCGATTGCCTCCCGGTCGCGCATCAACCGGTCGAAGGCGGGCGCTCGGTGCGTCGACATGTAGAGGGAGGCGGAGACGCGTCCCGCCGTGCGGTGCGTCGTCGCATAGAGGTAGAACCCACCCCTGCCGATCGGAAAACTCATCCAGTTGTCCTTCGCCGGGGTTCTCCGCGCAAACGGCGCCCGCGCACTGTTGCCGGAAACGGGCCCGCCAATGCGATTGAGTTTGTCGAGGACGGCGTCCCAGTACTTCCGGTGGAACTCCGGGGCGCTCAAGCCGGCTAGCGACGCCTCCCTCATCCCGGGTGGCCCCGTTCGTGACGAAGCTGGGGAGCCGCCGGATGCCGGTGACCCCTCCCGGTAGCGGTCCGCGCCCTGGCCACCGGTGTACCAGCCGGCGCCGGAGTCCTGAACTTCGGGCGGAGGTCGCGACCCTACGTAGCCCCATCCCGGACCAACGTCTGACCCGAGGTCGCCGATCAGCCTCAAGCCAGCAGTTTCGAACCGGCGAAAGTCGGTCAGGTTTGCGGTGGCGAGATGCGCCCCGTCATGGATTGCCACCGCCGCGATGACGCAGTCCGGTAGGGAGCCACGTCGCCGGCCGGACTCGTTGAAGAGACGCGCAGCGACGCCCGCGTGCTCGATCGTGAAGTCGCGGTACGAGTCCACGATGCGCGTTGCCATCTCCTGCTCCGCGGGTTTGATCGGCCCGCACTGGAACTCGGCCCAGGCGAGCGCGCTGACGACGATGTCCTCGTCCGGATCCATCGTTTCGAGCAGGCGAGTCTCGGGGGCATCCGGGTCGAGAATGCGGATCAGGAAGCTGGTGTCCAGGTGAATCACTCGGGGTCACCGGGAAGACGCGGGAACGAAGCGCGCCGCATTTCACGTGCTTCTCTTTCCCAAGCCGCCAAATCCACGCCACGGCTTGCCACCGAGTCCTGCAGTTCTCTGAGGGCCCGCATTCTGGTGTCCCGCCTCGAGGGCTGCCGCTCGAGCTCACTGCGGATCGCTCTGCGCAGTGCCTCGGACTTCGAAACACTCCACCGTCGCGCCAGATCTTCCAGAGCACGCACCGTGTCCACGTCGAGCGAGTACGTGGTTTTGATCGCCATAGTTGCCATATTTCGATTATATGGCCATAGTCATTGTGCGTCAACAATCATCTGTGATCTCTCGCGTGCCAGCCGCTATTCGGAGCGGGCCGATTCGCTGACTTCGCGCGTTCGAGCCGGGGAAACTGCTAGTTCAGGTCCGCTACCTCGACCGCCTGCTTCAGCTTGTCGGCGAACTCGAGGACCTCGGCGACCGACTTGACCTTGCAGCGCACATCGCCGGGATTGGAATAGACGGTGAAACTTCCATCCTGATTCGGCCTTGCCGTTACCGAGACCCGCGGGGATTGTGTTCGGATCGTGCAGAGCGCCTGGGTCTCCCAATCGGACCACCCGGCGTCGAGTAGAGGCTGCAGCTGTTGCCGAACGAACAGGTTCTCTTTCGCGGCCTCGATCACCTTCGGAATCTGGTCAATGCACACGGTCTTGAATACGTTCACGTCGGGAGTACCTCCTGGAAAGTCTCTCTCGTGTCGGGTCAGAAGAGGGGCCTTGGGATCCAAGCTAGCGCCCACAGCCCGGGGCGACAACAGTATGACTCATCAGGCCCATGCGCGGCGGTTACGCTTGCCTTCGGCGCGCTCGTGCCGGCTGAGGCCGGCGTTCCCAGCCGCACCCGCGCCTCAGGAGACTGGTTCATGGCGAAGCGAGCGAGCATCAATGTTTCCGTCACCCCCGAACAGGCCGATTTCCTGGCCTCGCTCGTTCGGAGCGGCGAATACCAGTCGGTCAGTGAAGTCGTCCGCGCTGCCCTGCGGCCGTTTCAGCACCGTCGCGCGGTGCTGCGGGCCGAGATCGAACGCGCGCGGGGGGCGATCGCGGCGGGCGCGGACGATCTGGATCAGGGCCGCACTGTTGAGGGTGAGGTGTTCTTTCGGGAGTGGGACGCCGAGCTCGACGAGCGTGAGGAGGCATCCAGGCGCCGTACCCCGTGAACCGGGTTGTCTTTTCGGAGGCGGCGCGCGGAGCCGGGCCCTTCCGGCGAATGAGGTTCGTCCCGCCGCCCGCCTGCGGCGGGCTGTGCCGGCTGAAGCCGGCGTTCCAAGCCTTGGGTGTCACCTTCGCGGTTGAGCGTTGCGCCGAGGTGGTAGCCATCGTTTGTCGGTGGGGTTGCGACGTGTGCGGTGCGGAGCACCGCGCGTGCCGCGCGGCTGGAACACGGACGAGCAGGCACCGGTGCACCTGCCCGCTGCGACGCGAGCGGCGACAGATTCAGGGCTTCTACATGGACGACACCAACCACGGGTCGTTCGGCCCGCAGCCGCGCAATCCCCGGCTACGGCAACGAAAGCACGAACAGCCCGTGGGTGACGTCGCTGACGATCAGCGTCCTGGACGGCAGATACGGGTACACGCTCCAGGCGCCGTTATAGTCGGCGACGTCGGATTCCGGGAACGTGTCGAAGAAGGCGACCTCCTCGGAGCTCCCGGTTCGCCAAATCGCCAATCTCCAGGACCCTGAGGCCGGACATGTAGTTCGCCGCGAAGACCAGGTTGCCCCGCACATAGAGATTGTGGTCGGTCGCCCGCGTCTCCAGTTCGTGCGGGAAGAGGTATGCCGGGGCGTCGAGGTCCGATAGGTCGAACACATGCATGCGCGTGGGCACGCCGAAGTCAAGTTCGTCCGCCTCATCCCCCAGCAGGAAGAACCGGTGGTCCGCCGTCAGCCACCCCTGATGGACGTACGCGAACTCCGGATATACCGTCGAGGAAAGGATTCGGGGCGCGGACTTGTCGGTGACGTCCACGACGGCAAGGTGATCGTGGTTGGCGGTGACGCAGATTTCCCGATCGAGGTGCTCGGCGTCGTCTCCCCGATAGACAACACATTGGACATCGTGCACCGGGGCCGCCGCGTGGCAGCCTCGGAACTGCGGATTGGCGGGCACTCGGAGATCCACGATATGTAGGCCCATGCCGCAGGTGTCGCTCGATACCACGTAAGCAAAGCCCGTCTCCTCGTTGATCGCCACGTTGTGCGCAGGTCCGAACTCGCGGTACACGAAGTCGGCGTCGAACGTGCGGGGTGCCTCCGTCCCCCTGAGCCGCGCCAGATCGAACACCTGCATACCGTGGGCACCGGCATGGTCCGCGACGATGTACGCGTGGTCCCGATAGACCTTGATGTCTCGCCAGTGCGACGCCTCGGTCTCGGTAGGAAGCCGTCCGAGGAAGAGCGGGTCTTCCGGATTGGACACGTCCACGAAGGCAGTGCCGGTGTCCAGGCCCATCAGGGCGTATTCCGGGCCTCCCTGCCCATCGGACCAGCCCCAGAGGTCGCTGCCGTAGGTTCCTCCCATCACGTCGGGATCTATCTGGCTGCGCAGCGAGACGCCGTCGCAGGGAAAGTCGCCTGCGCGGCCATTGACGCACCGCTCGGGACCCGTGCTGGCGGGCGGGAAGTCAGGAGAGACCGGCGGCTCCACCGCCACCGCCGTCATTCCGTGAAGGGAGGCGGACCAGTCGCTCGTCAGCCGCTCGTCGCCTGCCCCGGTCGCCGACCGTACCCGCAGGTAGCCGCTCGTCTCGGCCGCGAGTCCTTCCTGCCGGTACCAGATCTGTTCCGCCCTCCGGGCAATCACCTGGTTCTCGTCGGTGAACGCCGCGTTCGTCCCGAATTGGACGTCGTAACCGCTTGCGCCCAACACGGGCATCCAGCTCCACTCGATGAAGCTCGGGCCAGTGGCCGAGATGTGGAGACCCACCGGCGCGGTAGGCGGCTCGGGTTCCGGTGGGGGCGGCGCCGGCGGAGGCGCGGGAGCAGGCGCCGGGGTGGTGGAAGTGCCACCGTCCTCGCCGCAACCGGCCAAAGCAAGTGCAACGAGGACGCTCGGAACGGCAAACCGCGAGAACCGGTGATGGCGGGAACGCAGTTTCGTCATGTCTCCAGCACCTTCCCATCCCCCGTAACCGACCGGCGGCGCGGCGATCGGCCCGTTACCTTTACGAATGATCGGGCGGTCGTCACTACCTGTATTGGCAGGGACGTGCCTCCGTCACTGAGTATGTACGCATTTCGTCGGACCTGCGTCTCGGGATTCGCCGCTGTCGAGCAGGCGGCGGTTCCTGACCTGCCCGGTTTCGCGGCGAAGCTGACGTGGGGATGAAGAAGACGGCGGCATCGACGAGGCGACCGGCCGGGTGCCGCGGTCAGGAACCCGGGTCGTCCAGGCAGGCGAGGAGATCGGCGAAGTTGTCCGCGGCCGGGGCCGCGGGGATGATCCCGAACGCGGTCTCCGTCCAGACCGGCGCCGTGCGCCGTGGACGGACGCAACCGGCTACTTCGGGAGGGGCACGACTCCGGCGACGAATCCGACCATGAGCACCGTCTGCGCCAGCATCGCCCCGAACATCCACTTGATGAGCGGCGCGTCGCGCTCCGCCAGATCCGCTTTGGTGGCCATCGTCTCGCGAACCTGCCGGAGTTCCGCCACTACCGGCTTCAGGCCAGCCGCTGCGATCTCCGAAGTCATTGTGCGTATCCGCTGATCCGCAGCATGGGCGAGTTGCGGATCCCATCCGCGCTCATTCCGGGTGGGGTCGCGACGTGCCCGGTGCAGAGCAGCGCGCGTGCCGACCGGAGGTCGGCGCTCCGAGCCGTTTCCGCGATCCGGCCCGCGTGCCGGCTGAAGCCGGCGTTCCAAGCCGTTTCGCCGTTAGCGGTTCTCGCCGGCGCGGTAGAGGCGGCGGATGGCCTCTTCCAGGACGCCCGGGAAGGTGGCGTCGCCGATGGCCTGGAGGGCGGCGAGGGCTTCTTCGCGGTCGCCGCGGGCCTCCGCCACGAGTGCGAGGTTGAAGCGGACCGCGGCCATGTCGAGGGGGGATCCGGGCCCGATGGCTTGGGACGCCCGCGTGAACGCGGCGCCGGCCGCCTCCAGTTCGCCGGCGGCGAATGCGGCCAGGCCTTCGGTCAGCGCGGTCACCTCGGCGGGCTCCGCGCCGTTGTCCACCCGTACCCGGTAGCCGGGCTCGCCGGCGTCGTTGCCGCCGGCGAGCTGGTTTCGGGAAAGGGCGATCGCTCCGTCATGGGAGTCGGCGGTGCAGTCCTCCTCGAAGGGGCCGCCGGTGGGGCCCCAGGCGAGACAGGCCTCCCCGTCCGGCCGCTCGCGAGCGAACACCAGCCCCTCCTCGCGGGCGGTCACGCTGAGCGCGCGTCCGGGAACGATCTCGAGGACCTCGAGCTCGCCCGGATCGCCTGGCCGGACCACGGCCGACAGCACGAGCGCCGCGCCGTCCGCTCCCTCGTAGTCGCGCTGGATGACGAAGGACTCCTCGACGGCTGCGGCTCGCAGGCGCCCGTTCGGGACGGCGCGCACCACGTCCCCGTCCAGCGCCTGCGCCGCCTGCAGGAGGCGCTCCCCGAAGCGGGGGACCACCCGCGCCAGCAGCGCGAGCCGGGCCGCGTCCCCGGCCTCGAGCCCGGAAGCCGCGCGGAGTAGGGACACCCCGCGCGCCGCCGGGTCGCTCGCTCCCCGCAACCCCGTGCGGACCGCGTTCAGCAGGCGGTCCTCGATGTCCCGCACCGGCTCGGAGCCGGCGGCGAGCCGGCGGAGGACCTCGATCATCCCCGCCGCGTCGTCCGGGACCTCCACCAGCGGGGCGTCGCTGCCCTCGACGGGGGAGTCGTCGAGGAACCGGAACAGCGCGGTCAGGTCGCGGCGGACCGAGCCGCCGCCCAGCGGGAGTCGCCAGACGGAGAGCCCCGCCCGCGCCGCCAGCCAGAGGGTGCCGCCGGTGTTCGCAACAGGCCGGAATCCCACCGTGTCCCGCCGGACGACGTGCCCGATGGGCCGCTCCCGGATGCTGGCCCGCGCCGCCGCCGACTGCGGCTCGGGCATGAAGAACCCGCCGCCCGTCAGCCCGGCGATCCGGTTCAGGATGGCGAGGTCGGCGTCGCCCACCGCGGCGATCACGTCCGCGGGTTGCCCCCGGAGGGCGCTTTGCAGCTCGTCCAGCACCTCGCCGCAGCGGGGACAGCCGTCGGCCGGGAAGTAGAGGACGAGCGGCCGGCCCTCCCCGAACGACCGCTCGCTCGACCAGATGCCGCCCTCGACGGCGAGCGACTGGCTCGGAAAGACCCCGTCGTACGGCGTCGTCCCTTCCGGCGGACGCCGCCGCGAGGTCTCGGGGGCCCGGAAGCGGAACCGGTCGAGCGCCGCGGCCAGCCCGTTCTCGGTCCGGAAGGCGCCGGTCGCCCGCAACAGCTCCAGCGCTTCGGGATCCGATCCCCCGGACCGCGCCCACGATCGCAACAGCGCATCGACCCGCCCGGACAGCGGGATCCCCGGAAGGTCCGCCAGCCGGCGCCACGTCTCCGCCCGCGGATCCAGCGCGATGGCGCGCCGGTACTCCCGCGCCGCCCCGCCCGCGTCGCCGACAGCGGCGAGCGCATCCCCCAGCATCACCCGGTACGCCGCCCGCCGCAGCCGGTACGCGGCATTCGCGGCCCCGGTGAACTCGTCGAGGACGATCCGCCCCTCCGGAACCTCCTGGCTCCAGTCGGTCGGCTCGAAATGGTCGGACCGGGTGATCGCCGCGAAGGCGCTCTCCAAAGCAGCCTCCCCATCCCCCATCCCCAGCAGCCGCCCCGCCTCCGCATGCTCGGCCGACCCCGGCGGCTGCGCCCAGCCCACGGAAACCCCCGCCACCCAAACCGCGACCAACGCCGCGGCAACCCGCCGCTTCAACGGAGTCGCCGGAGCCGCTCGACCGCCTCCACGAGCGTTTCCCGGTTCTTGCAGAAGGTGAACCGGAGCCGCTGGCTGCCCGCCGCGGGGTCGGCGTAGAAGCTCGACCCCGGCACCGCGGCCACCCCCACCGTCTTCACGAGGTGCTCGGCGAAGGCCACGTCGTCCGGGAAGCCGAAATCCGAGATGTCCGTCATCACGTAGTACGCCCCGCCGGGCTCGAAACAGCGGAAGCCGACCTCGGTCAGACCGGACACCAAGACATCGCGCCGCTCTTCATATCCCGTCCGCAGTTCCTCGTAGTAGCTCTCCGGCAGCCGCAGGGCCGCCGCCCCCGCCTCCTGCAAGGGAGCCGCCGCGCCCACCGTCAGGAAGTCGTGCACCTTGCGGATCGCGGCGCTCAGGTCCTCGCTGGCCACCGTCCAGCCGACCCGCCAGCCGGTCACCGAGTACGACTTGGACAACCCGCTGATCGTGACCGTCCGGTCCGCCATCCCGGGCAGCGTCGCGATCGGGATGTGCCGGGCGCCGTCGTAGGTGATGAACTCGTAGATCTCGTCGGTGAAGGCGATCAGGTCGTGCTCGGTGCAGAGCGCCGCGATCCGCGACAGCTCCGCTTCGCTGAACACCTTGCCGCTCGGGTTCTGCGGGCTGTTCACGATGATCGCGCGGGTGCGCTCGTTGACGGCGGCCCGCAGCTCGTCCTCGTCGAACGTCCAGTCCGGCTCGTGCAGGCGGACGTAGCGGGGCACCGCTCCCGAGAGGATGGTGTCCGGCCCGTAGTTCTCGTAAAACGGCTCGAAGACGATGACCTCCTCGCCCGGGTCCACCACCGCCAGCATCGTCGCGATCATGGCCTCGGTCGAGCCGCAGGCCACCGTGAAGTTCCGCTCGGGGTCCACGTCCATGCCGTAGAGCGCCCGGTAGCGCTCGGCGAGCGCGTCGCGCAGCGACTTGGCGCCCCAGGTGATCGCGTACTGGTTGATGTCCCGGCGGATGGCCTCGACGGCGGCTTCCTTGATCTCGGCGGGGGCCGGGAAGTCCGGGAATCCCTGGGCGAGGTTCACGCCGCCGTACTGCATCGAGAGCCGGGTCATCTCGCGGATCACCGACTCGGTGAACTGCGCGGCCTTCTTGCTGCCGCGGCGGCGCGCGGCCAGCGTCCCGCTCATTGGCTTCCCGTCTCTTTCGTCTTGCCGAGTTCGGGGTACAGCCGGCGGTAGATCTTCTCGTTCCGCATGATCAGCTTCACGTAGTTGCGCGTCTCGGTGAACGGGATCTCCTCGATGAACACCTCGGCCGGGATCGCCATGTTCATGTCGGTCCAGTCTCGCACCCGGTGCGGCCCGGCGTTGTAGCCCGCGAGCGCCAGCTCCGGCCGCTCCGCGAACCGGTCCAGGAGCTGGCGGAGGTAGCGCGTGCCGAAGCGGATGCTCACGCCGGGGTCGTAGAGCCGCGACGTGCGGTAGCTGACCCCTTCGAGCCGGGCGAGCGCCCGGCCGGTGGCCGGCATGACCTGCATGAGCCCGCGCGCCCCGACCGGCGAGCGGGTGCGGGGGACGAACACCGACTCCTGCCGGATGAGCGACGCCACCCAGTAGGGGTCGAGCTCCCAGTGGTCGGAGCGCTCCTGGATCCGCTCCTCGAAGTTCAGCGGATAGAGGATGCGCCACCAGGCGTCGGGCAGGGCCTCCCCGGCGGCGGAGGTGTGGAACGGCGCGGCGCGCCGGAGCGCCTGGATGGCCTGGACGGCCTTGTTGTCGTCGGCGAGCAGCCAGGCGCGCATCGCCTCGAACGCCGGGTCGTCCGGCAGTCCGCGCCGGGCCGCGGCCAGCGCCGCGTCCCGCGCCCGCTCGCCGTACCCGGCGGCGTAGAGCTCCTCGATCCGCGCCGCCTCCGCGGAGCGCCGGACCCGGAACTTCTCGAGGAGCCGATGCGGCTCGCTCAGCGGGTTGGCGAGGTCCTCCGCCCGGCCCATCGCCTCGAGGCGTTCCGCGGCCATCCTCCCGTAGAACGAGTTCTGGTAGCCGACGAAGACCTCCCGGTAGAGCCCCGCCGCGCCGTCCGGATCCCCCGTCCGCTCCCGCGAGCGGCCGGCGAAGTACAGGAACTGGCCGGCCATGAACTCGCCCGGGTTCTCGCGCGCCGCCCGCTCGAACTCCGCGGCCGTCCCGTCGAGATCGTCGTTCCGGTACCGGTCCCAGAGCACGTGCCAGCGGGCGAAGAGGCCGTGCTGGCCGGTCGGATACGCCTCGGCCAGCCGGGCGAGGAACGGCAGGGCGGCCACCCGGTCGTTCTTCGCGAGCTGCGCGCGGGCCATGCTGTAGAGCGCCCGTTCCCCGAACGAGTGTTCCTGCTCGAGGGCGAGCAGTTCCTCGAGGACGCGCTGCTGGGTCGTCCGCCGTTCGAGCCGCCGCAGTGACTCGCCCCGGTAGTACAGGGCCTCCGGCAGGAGATCCGGCCGCTTGATGCGCGCCAGCGTCCGCAGCGAGGCGCTCAGCCGCCGCCGGTGGTGTTCCGCCACGCCAATCCGGAGGCGCACCAGCTCGCTGTCCGCCGCGGAGGCGAAGCGCCGCGCGACCTCCAGGTAGTTCTCGTGGGCCTTCCGGTGGTTCCCGGCCCGCGCGAAACCCGCGGCCCGCCGCATCGCCCGCGGGTACTTCTCGGCGTCCGAAGGCGTCCTGACGTCGCTCCGCTTGTAGAGCTTCGAGAGCTGCCGGCCCGCGGGAAGCGACTCCCCGTGCGTCGGCATGTCGTAGTAGAGGATCTCGAGGGTCCGCGCGGCCTCCTCACGCCGTCCCAGCCGCTCCAGGGCCGCGGCCTTGGCCGCCAGCGCCTCGCCGCGGAGCGTGAACCCACCCTCCGCAGCCGCGGCATCCAGGTGGGTCAGCGCCTCCTCCCGCGACCCCGCGCGCGCCAGCCGCCGTCCCAGATCGAACCGCAGGCGGTCCCGGTCGCCGTAGTCCGGAAACTCGTCGAGCACCCGGCGGAGCAGCGCAATCCCGTCCTGGCGGCGCACCCCGGGCAGGCTCCTCCCGAGGATGTGCAGCGCGTCCGCCGTCAGCTCGCTGTCCGCCAGCACGGGAGCGGTCAGCCGCTCCTCGGCCTCCGTCCACCGACCCCGCCGCAGCGCGTCCGCACCAAGCCGGTACGAAGCCGCGGCCCGGCTCCGGGCCGAAACGGCGGTGTCATCGGCGATCGCCGCCAGCGCTTTCTGCCGGTCGGTCCGGGACTGGATGGTGGCCGCCCGCCGCACCGCCGCCAATCCATCCGGCAGTTCCTCCAGCGACTCCCACGGAATCCCCGAGAACTCCTCCGGCGTCTCCCCACCCACCCCAACCGGAACCGCCAGCAGAAAGACAAAGGCGGCAACGATCGGAGCGCCGGCCTCCGGCCGGCATCGCGCGCGCAGCGCGCGAAACGCACCCCGCTCCTCCCCCACATCACACCCCCGGCGTGGAACGGCGGCGTCAGCCGGCACAGCCCGGCCCCGGCGGGCGGAGCGCGCATCGCGACGCCCCCCCGGCGCACCCCCGGCG
>JAJEFG010000039.1 GCA_022820545.1 Acidobacteriota bacterium
CACATGGAACGCCAAGGTGCTCCCGGCGGATTGGCCACTGCGCGAAGCAGTTTGTGTTCGCCCAAATGGGCAGTGAGAAACCTATAGGAACGCCGGTCTCCAGACCGGCACCGCGGCGCTCCGCGCCGCGCACGTCGCAACGCCATACGCGCTCAAGGCGCCGACGGCGTTATCGCCCCAAGCTTGAGCCCGCCGACTCCGCTATCGCCCCAGGCTCGAGTTCGGCAACTTCCGCGAGAACTGGCCGTCGGTCCAAGCCGTCCGCGCCGCCCGCGCCCATGGGCTCCACGCGGAGGTGGGAGCCGGTTCCTCGGGTGGAGTTGCGATGTGCGCGGCGCGGAGCGCCGCGGTGCCGGTCTCCAGACCGGCGTTCCAAGCCGGCGGTCCCGGCCGGGGACGGCGTCAGGCGGAGGCGATCAGCGCCTCGATCTCGTCGTCGGTGAGGAGCCGGCGCGCCTCCTTGGCGGCGCGGAAGATCCGGTGCTTCAGCTCGTCGGTCGGTTCGTGCCCGTGTTTCTCCAGCCAGTAGATGACGTTCGAGAGGCCGCTCATCGGGCCGACCTCGACCTTCTGGTGGAGCCCGTAGTCCCCGGCCGGGACGCCCGAATAGACCCGGTCGGCGAGCCAGTCGTCACCCTTGGCCATCGCCTTGATGATGGCGGCGGCGTGGACGCCGGTGCCGGTCCGGAAGGCGTCCTTGCCCACGACGGGGTACCCGGCCGGGATGCGAGCCCCCGTGGCCTCGGACACCGTGCGGCAGTAGTCCGCCAGATGCGTGAGGTCGTTGTCGATCCAGCCGAGCAGCCGCAGGTTCACGAGCAACTGGTCCATGGGCGTATTGCCGCAGCGTTCCCCGATTCCGATCGCCGTTCCGTGGACGCAGTCGGCGCCGGCCTCGATGGCGGTGAGGCTGTTCGGGACGGACAGTCCGCGATCCCGGTGCCCGTGCCAGTCGAGCTGCACGTCCTCCCCGGTGTCGGCGATGACCTCCCGGACGAACTGGAGGAGCCGCGTGACGCCGTCGGGGGTGGCGTGCCCCACGGTGTCGCAGACGACCACGCGCCGGGCGCCGGCCTCGATGGCCACCGTGTAGAGCCGGCGGACGCTCTCGGGCCGCGCCCGCGTGGTGTCCTCGGTCACGTACATCGGGGGCACGCCGTGGGCGACCGCCCACTTCACGGCCTTTTCGGTGTGCCGGAGCAGCAGGTCGAGGTCCCAGTCCTCGGCGTACTGCCGGATCGGGCTCGACCCGATGAACATCGCCACCTCGATCGGCGTGCCGACCGCATCGGCCACCCGCGCGATCGGCTCGATGTCCGAGATCACCGTGCGCGCCGCGCAGTTCGGACGGATCTTCATCCGGTTGTCCACGATTTCCCGGGCGAGGTGGAGCACCTGCTCCTCGACGTGCGGACCGGCCGCCGGAAGCCCGATGTCGGCGGAGTCGATGCCGAGCGACTCCATGAGATGGAGCACCTCGGCCTTCTTCTCGAGCGTCGGGGACGTCACCGACGGACTCTGGAGCCCGTCGCGCAGCGTCTCGTCGTTCAGCTTGACCGGCTTCGGCGGGAACCAGGCGCGGGCGGGATCCGGCCGGTTCCAGTCGTAGATGAGGGCGTCCGTGGTGGGAACGTCGCCGTTCCCGGTCGAAAATCGCGGTTCTCCCCGCTCTTCGGGGTTCCGGGCCGGGTCCGTCATCGTGTCGCTCCTCAACCTGCCGCCCCGAGGCCGGGAATCGTGGCGCCCAGCGCGTGGAAGCCGCTGTCCACGTGGAGCACCTCGCCGGTGACCCCCCGCGCGGCGTCGGACAGCAGGAACGCCGCTGCATCCCCCACCTCCAGCGGATCGGTTCCGGCGCGGAGCGGCGCGTGTTCGCGGTAGTGCTCCACCATCTTGCCGATACCCGAAACTCCCGAGGCCGCGAGCGTCTTCGCGGGACCCGCCGAGATCGCGTTCACGCGCACTCCCCGCGGGCCGAGATCCGACGCCAGGTAGCGGACCGACGACTCGAGCGCCGCCTTCGCGACCCCCATGACGTTGTAGTGGGGCACGGCGCGCTCGCCGCCCAGGTAGCTGAGCGTGAGTGCGGCGCCGCCGCCGTCCGCTTCGAGCAGCGGCGCGAAATGACGGACGAGCGCGGTCAGCGAATAGACCGAGACGTCATGCGCGACCCGGAAGCCCTCGCGGGAGGTGGACACGAAGTCACCCTCGAGGTCCTCGCGCAGGGCGTAGGCGACGGCGTGGACCAGGAAGTCGAGCCCGCCGAAGTGCTCGCGAACGGTCTCGGCGGCGGCTGCGAGCTGCTCCTCGCTCGAGACGTCGAGCGGCAGGGTGAGCGTGCCCGGGAGCTGCGCCGCCAGCTTGTCCACGTTGCGCTGGAGCCGCTCGTTCTGGAAGCTGAGCGCGAGCGCCGCGCCCTCCCGCGCCGCGGAACGGGCGATCCCCCACGCGAAGGAGCGATGGTTCGCGACCCCGACGATCAGTCCTCGTTTGTTCTCAAGCAGCACAGTCTTCCAATTTAGCAGTCACTGCGGTCCTCCCAGCGACGGCGGCCGCATCGGGATGGCGCCGCTCGCCTCGAGCCAGGCGGCCAGCCGGATGACGGCGAAATCCTGACCCGGAGCCCCGACGAGCTGCGCTCCGAGCGGCATTCCCGACCGATCGAATCCGGCGGGCACCGAGAGGGCGGGAAGCCCGGTGAAGTTGAAGGGTCCGACCAGGCGGATGAGCCCCGGACGGATGTCCTCGGCGGTCGCGAGCGGCTCCCCCGCAAGCGGAGCACCCGCCGGGGTGGACGGCGCCACCAGGACGTCCACCTCCTCGAAGAGCCGCGCGAAGGCGTCCGCGACGAGGCGCCGGCCCCGGAGCGCGGCGATGAGGTCGGAGGCCGACAACACCATCCCCACTTCCAGCAGCCGCCGCACGTCCTCGCTGATGTCCTCCGGCCGGGCCGCCAGCCGCTCCCGGTGGACGACCGCCGCCTCCGCGAAGGCGAGCACGTTGCGGCACACCCCGCTGCACTCGACCTCCGGGATCCTCACCTCGACGCGCTCGGCCCCGAGCCCGACGAGCGCCGCGACGATGCCGTCCGCCGCCTGGCGGGCCTCGCGGACGAGATCGGTGTAGAAGAAATCGAGGGGAACCCCCAGGCGCACGCCGGCGAGGGGTTTCGGACCCGCGGCGCGCGGCGGCGCCGGACCGGAAGACCAGCCCGAGAGGACCTCGAAGAGCAGGCCGATGTCCCGGGCGCTCCGGGCGATGGGCCCGACGTGGTCCAGGCTCCACGACAGCGGCGTCACGCCGGCCCGGGACACGGCGCCGTAGGACGGCTTCAGGCCGAAGACCCCGTTGAGCGACGCCGGGATCCGGATGGATCCCCCGGTATCGGTCCCCACCGAGCCGTAGCCCATGCCGGTGGCCACCGCCACCGCGGACCCTGAGGACGACCCGCCCGGGATGCGCCCGGGCGCGTGAGCGTTGCAGGTCCGCCCGAACGTGGGGTTGTCGCCGCTGACCCCGAAGGCGAACTCCTGCAGGTTGTTCTTGCCGAGCAGGATGGCCCCGGCCTCCGCGAGGCGCTTCCAGGCCGGAGCGCTCCGGGCCGCCTCGTGCGGGAACTTCGACCCCGACGTGGTGGTCACTCCGGCGACGTCCACGATGTCCTTGACGCTGAGGGGGATCCCGAGGAGGGGCCGTCCGCCGCCCCCCTGCCCCGCTCCCTCCGGTGCCACGGTCAGCCGCCGCGCCTCGGCGAGCGCCTCCTCTTCCCGGAGCCTCAGGAACGCTCCGAGATGGCGCCCCGCCCGGGCGCGTTCGAGCGCCGCCTCGACCAGCTCCACCGCCGAACGGCGGCCCGCGGCCAGCTCGGCGCGCGCCGCGGCGATGGTCCCCGGCGCCGCATCGGCCGGCGCCACCGGGATTGCGGCTGGCCCGGGGCGCCTCCTGCCCGAGGACGTACGCGCGGCTAGGTCGCCGGCGGTGAGCGGCTCCGGAGGGTCCGGAAGCCGGGCCAGCCTCCGGCCGACGTCCTCGAGTTCCTGCCGGAGCGCGCCGGCCCGTTCCTCGGCGGCGGCCAGCCGTTCCGACATCCGGTCTCCGCCTACTTCGGTCCGCCCAGCACCCGCGCCGGCAACCGGAGCACCGCACCCAGCAGCGAGAACACGCCGTCCACGGCGATGCCGAGCAGCCGGAAGGGCAGCAGCAGCACCCAGACGATCGGATAGACCACGAGCGCCAGCAGCGCGAGCGGCCAGCAGACGATCAGGAGCAGGAGCCAGAGGAGGAAGGAAGCCATGTCGGGAAACTACGTTTCGTTCTCGCTCCCGGTTTCCCGCGCCGCCTCGAGTTCCTCCAGGGTGACCTCCCCGGCGGCGAGCCGCCGCAGTTCCTCCCCGCCCCCGACCGGCACCCCCAGCCCGCGGGCCTTCTCCAGCTTGGAACCGGCCCTGTCGCCCGCCACCACGAGCGAAGTGCGGCTGCTGACGCTCGAAACGACCCTTCCGCCGTGACGCTCGATGAGTTCTCCGGCTTCCTCGCGGGTGAGCCCGGCGAGCGTGCCGGTCAGCACGATGCGCAGCCCCGACAGGGTGGACTCCCCCGTCGCCTCCCAGACCGGGGCCACCCCCGAGCCCGCGAGGTCCTCGAGCTCCCGCCGGTTCGCCTCGTCCGAGAAGAAGCCGGTCACCGCGTCGGCCACCTGCTCGCCCACTTCGTGCACCTCGAGAAGCTCTTCCCGAGTCGCCGCCGCCAGCCGCTCGAGCGCGCCGTAGCGCGCGGCGAGGACCCGGGCCACGTGCTGTCCCACGTGGGGAATGCCCAGCGCGAACAGGAACCGGTCGAGGCGCACGGTGCGGCTCTCCTCCAGCTCCCGGAGCAGGTTCGCCGCCGACTTCTCGGCGAACGGCCGGCGCCGGCGTTCGGGCAGGGCGAGGAGGTCCGCCTCGGTCAGGCCGAAGAGATCCGCCGGGCGCCCCACCCGGCCCGATCTCACCAGGTCGGCGGCGATCCCCTCGCTCAGCCTCGGCAGGTCGAGGGCGTTCTTCGCTGCGAGCCGCGCGATCGCGGCGGCGAGGGCGCCGGGCTCCCACCGGAAGGCCTCCTCCGGGCCGTGCCGCCCGTCCGCGCCCTCCACCACCCCGGCCTCGACGAGGTCCTCCAGCAGGGCGCGCTTGGCGGGCGAGGCCAGCGCCTTCAGCGCCTCCTCGGCGCGCCCCGCCGGTTCTCCCCCAGCCGGGCGTTCCGAGAGCGCCCGGAGCGCCGCCAGGTCGAACTCCTTTGCCATCGCCTCGGCCCGCGTCGGGCCGACGCCTGGCAGCCCCAGCCCCACCAGCACCCTCGCGAGCGGCGCGTTCCGGGCCGCGCCGAGATGGCGCACCAGCGCCGCCGCGCCGGCGGGATCGAAGGGCCGGCCGGCCGGCTGGGGCGGCGCCGCGAGGAGCTTCTCCCGGGTCAGCCGGTAGAGATCGGCCGGCGACCGCACGAACCCGCACTCGACGAGGAGCTCCACGAGTTCGTCCCCGAGGGTTTCGATCTCCATGCCCCCCTTGCCGACGAAGTGGACCAGCCGGGCCTTCCGCTGCGCGGGACAGCTCCACCCTCCGGAGCAGAAGTGGTTGGCGCCTTCCGCCTGCACCGGCCGGTCGCATTCGGGGCACGCGGACGGCATGGACCAGGGGGCCGCGCCCTCCTCGCGGGCGCGGGAAACGACCTCCACGACCTGCGGGATCACGTCTCCCGCGCGCTGGATGCGGACGCGGTCGCCGGGCCCGGCGTCGAGGGCGCGCACCATCCCCTCGTTGTGGAGGGTGGCGCGGCTCACCGTCACCCCGGAGACCAGCACCGGATCCAGACGGGCCACCGGGGTGAGCTTCCCGGTGCGTCCCACCTGCACATCGATGGCGAGGAGCGCCGTTTCCGCCTGTCCCGGCGGGAACTTGAAGGCGACCGCCCAACGGGGGTTCCGGGACCGTTCGCCCAACTCTTCCTGGTCGGCGATCCGGTCCAGCTTGACGACCGCCCCGTCGAGTTCCACGGTGAACCGGTCCCGCTCCGCGATCAGGAGGCGGTGGTAGGCGAGGACCCGATCGGGCCCGCGTCCCACGTCCCACCAGACGGTCTGCCGGCCCGCTTCTTCAGCGTCGCTTCCCTGCGACTCCGGCGCCACCCGGAACCCGAACCCGGCGAGGGTGCGGAGCACTCCGGACTGGGTCTCAGGCGCCGGAAGCTCCGGGTCGTCCCAGACCAGGATGTCGTAGGCGTAGAGCGCCAGCGGACGGGCCGCCGCGATCCCCGGGTCGAGCTGGCGCAGGGAGCCGGCGGCCGCGTTCCTCGGGTTCTTGAAGGCGTCCTTCCCGGCGCGCTCGAGGCCCTCGTTCATGCGCTCGAAGTCCGCCACCGGGAGGACGGCTTCGCCGCGCACCGCGAGCCGTTCCGGCGTCCCGCCCCCGGCGAGCCGGAGCGGCAGCGACCGGATGGTCCGCAGGTTGGCGGTGATGTCCTCCCCGACCTCGCCGTTGCCCCGCGTCGCCCCGCGAACGAACCGGCCGTCCCGATAGACGAGTTCGACCGACAGCCCGTCGAACTTCGGTTCGAGGCAGTAGTCGATGTCGTCGCGGCCGATCTCCCGTTCCATCCGGTCCGTGAATTCGCGCAACCCGGTCTCGTCGTGGATGCTCTGCAGCGAGAGCATCGGCGCCTCGTGGCGGACTTCCTCGAACCCCTCGGCCACCGCGCCGCCGACGCGCCGGGTGGGCGAGTCGGGGGTGACGAGTTCGGGGTGGTCCCGCTCGAGTCCCTCGAGTTCCCGGAAGAGCGCGTCGTACTCGTGGTCGTCGATCTCCGGCGCGTCGAGCACGTAGTAGCGGTGGTCGTGATGACGGATCGCCTCCACCAGTTCCCGGTGCCGCGCGGACGGAGGTTGCGCCTCGGTCACGACGTTTCCGGCCGCGCGCCGGCTTTCCCGGGTTTCGCGTCCCGGGAAGCCCGCCGTGTCACGAAAACTGCCAGGCGGTCGGTGATCTTCCGGGACCAGGGAAGGTCCTTCCCGAGCACCGCCAATCCCGCCAGGATCATCAAGACGCCCTGCAGGATCGGGAGGAAGAGCCCGATGACCCCGAGCGCCAGCAGGAGGAACCCGGAGGCGATCCGCAGCGCCCGCCAGGGACGGAAACGGCGGCGCGCCCGTTCCCCCGGCGGGGGAGCGGAGCCGGGCTCACCGAGGGTGGACTCGCCGCCCGGGCCGGCTTCCGGCGGGCGGCGATAATCTGCGCTCGGTCCCGCGGCCATCGCCGTCAAGGTAACACCGAGCCCCATCGTGAAGAAGACACCCGGCCTCGCCACGGTCCCGCAGGTTCTTGCCACCTTCGCGGCCACCTTCGTCGCGATCATCCTCATCGGCGTCGTCATCGCGCGGACCGGGTTGCCTTTCGACGTCGCCATCCTCGCGACCCCGGGCGTCACCCTGCTCGTGGCGCTCGCGGCCATCCGCCTGTTCCGCCTGAACCCCTATCGGGCGTTCCGGCTCCGGCCCGCGAAGAACAGCCAGCTCCTGCTTTCGGTTCCGATCGCCCTCTCCCTGTTCGTGGTCAGCGACCAGCTCGCCAACCTGAGCCGCGCGTTCCTCCCGATCGACGAGCAGCTCGTCCAGACCGTCGCCGAACTGGTGCGCGCCGAGGGAGTGTTCTCGTGGCTGATCCGGCTGGCCGGCATCGGCTTCGGAGCGGCGCTGGCCGAGGAGTTGCTGTTCCGGGGCGTGATCCTCACCGGGCTCCGGCCCCTCGGCCGGGCAGGCGCCCTCGTCGTTTCGGCGCTGCTCTTCACCGTGATGCACGGCCTCCTGCTGCCCAACTACTTCGTGGCCGGACTCGTCCTGGGACTGGCCGCGATGGCCACCCGCAGCATCCTGGTCCCGATCTCGATCCATCTCTTCCACAACGTCGCGGCGCTCCTCCTCTTCAACCTGACCGACATCGAAACCCTGGGGGACCCCCTCTGGATTCCGGGCGGGATCCTGGTGCCGGCGGTGGGCATCCTGGCGATCGGGGTCTTCCTCTACCTGCGGGACCTGCGGGCCCGGACGGCCGAAAAACCCGCGGCGCCGGCGCCCGGCACTCCGCAAGAGACCTGGCTCCCCTCGCCTCCTCCCGGCGCGCTCAGCATCGGAGAGGACCTTCGGGAGGTGCCCTCCGGTTCACGCCGCCTCGGTTTCGTGGTCCTCGCCCTCACCATGACGGCCGGACTGTTCCTCTCCGTCGGGCTCTTCGTGTACCTCGGCTACCTCACCAACCCGGGTCCGCAGCGCGCCGCCGCCATCCAGCAGTTGCGGCAGATCGCCCACGAATCGCTGGCCGACGAGGCGGCGAGCCGCCAGGCCGAGATCGACGCCGCGTTCGAGACCCTGACCGAGCTGAACCGGGAGGGACGGGTCGGATTCCGGCACGTCTGGCGCGCGGCCACCGTGGTCGCCGCCGCCACCACCGACGGAGAGTTCGGGAACGGCGACGTGGAGTCCCTGCTGATGGCCGTCGGGGGGATCCGCCAGGACGCCGAGGAACGGCGTCCGCGCCGGGAGCCACGTCCCGAAGCCCCGGAACCGGCCCGCGCCGGGGAAAGCAGCGAGTGACCGGGACGCGCGCCGCGGTGCGGCGCGGCTAGCCGTCTACCGCGGGACCCGCGTGCGGCGGAAACGGCCGAAGAACAGGGGCAGCCACATCGCCGCCACCCCGCCCACCATCATCAGGCCGCCGACGAGCGGCCGCCACGACAGCAGCACGAAGCCACCGGACAGCAGGTGGACGACCACGCTCATGTATCCCGAGAGCACGAACACGCGAACCGGGGAGTCTGCCGTCCGCATGGCAAACAGCGGCAGCGTCTCGAGTGCCGCGGTCAGCATCGTGCTCCGGAAGAGCAGCGCCCAGAGATTCAGCGGCTCGCGAAACACCATGCCGACGATGGCGGAGAAGAGCGACGCCGCGAACGCCGACTGGTAGGGGCGCCGGCCCTCCAGCCAGCGGATCATGAGCGCCTTCAGGGGAGTGAACAGCGCCACCAGGCCGAGCGCCAGCAGGAAGTCCGCCGGATCGGGAAGCGTGGTGGCCAACCGCACCGCGGCCAGGATGGTGACGAGCGCCAGCACCACGAGGAGCGCGTAACGCGGCGGGGGGAGCGAACTCCGGCTCATGCCGGGACTCCCGCCGGCTGCGCCCCGAGCTCGCGGGCGGCAAGGTCCGCGGGCGTCTCCGCGGCCCGGGCCAGGACCGCGCTTGTGTCCCGGATCACGACCTCGGCGGGCCGCGGACGCAGGTTGTAGTTCGAAGCCATCGAGTACCCGTAGGCGCCGGCGTCGAGCACGGCGAGCAGATCTCCCGGCTCGGGGGGCGGAAGGGCGCGGTCGCGCGCGAACGCGTCGCCGGACTCGCACACTCCGCCCACCACGTCGAAGATCCGCTCCGGTCCCGGGCGCGGTTCCACCGGCGCCACCCGGTGCCAGGCGCCGTAGAGCGCCGGCCGCAGGAAGTCGTTCATGCCCCCGTCCACGACGCAGAACTCCCTGGTCCCCGTCCGCTTGGTGTGGAGGACCCGGACCACGAGGGCGCCCGCGGGCCCGAAGAGCGCGCGTCCCGGCTCGAAGACCACCGTCGGGTCGGCCTCCGGACATGCGCCGTCGAGAACCTCCCGGAGCGTTCCGAGGACCCGGGCGGCGTAGACGGGCATCGGCGTCTCTGCCTCGCCGTCGCGCTGCGGGATGCCGAGCCCGCCCCCGACGTCCACGACCCGCACCGGCAGACCGGCGGCGCGGAGTGCGGCGAAGACGGTTCCCAGCCGCTCGGCGCTCCGCGCCAGCGTGGCGAGTTCCCGGATCTGGGACCCGACGTGCGCGTGCACCCCGAGAACCTCCACACCCCGCCAATCCCGGCTCCGGGAGGCGAGCGCAAGGAGATCCGGTTCCGCCATCCCGAACTTGGCGGTGCGGGAGCCGGTCGCGATCTTCGGATGCGTCGCCGCATCCACCTCGGGATTGAGGCGCAGGAGCGCGCGGGCGCGGCGGCCGCGGCGAAGCGCCAGGCGGTTCAACAGTTCCAGCTCCCCTTGGGATTCGACCGAAACGAAACGCACCGCGAGATCGAGCGCGGTCTCGAGGTCCACCGGGGTCTTGCCGACCCCCGACATCACCATGCGGTCTCCGGGGAACCCGAGGCCGTCGGCGACCAGGAGTTCGGCCGCCGACACCGCCTCCACGCCCGCCCCCAGGTCCCGCAGCGGGGTCAACAGGGCCGGCAGCGCGTTCGCCTTGAGCGCCACCGCGACCAGGTGCCCGGTGCCCGCGAGCGCCTCCTGGAGCGCGGCGAAGCGCTCCACGACCGCCCGGGAGCTGTACACGTAGGCCGGCGTTCCGGCTCCGGCTTCGGCGAGCGCCGCATCCAGGCACACGCCTTCGGCGGCGAGGCGGCCACCCGGCCCGGAACGGAAAACGGAGTGCAAGGTTCTGCGACGGCCAATCCAGGCGACCGCTCCGGGGAGATTCCCGGCTCGGGAGGCGGCGGAGGCGCCTTCGCCGAGGGCCGCAGGGGGGCCCGGAATGTATCATCGAGAGTTCTTTCCTGACATCCAGAGGACTCCCCGCCATGACCCGACGTTCCCGATCGCTTCCCTCCTGCTGGTTGCTTCTCCTCGCCCTCGGCTGCGGCGGTGGCGCCGGCGAGGCGCCCGAAGAACCCGCCGCCACGGGCGACCTCGGACTTCCCTTCTCGGAGTATCGGGAGAGCGGCGACCTGGTGTACCTGGCGGGAGCCCTCGGCAACGTGCCGGGCACCCTCGATCTGGTGCCGGGCGGCATCGAGGCGCAGGTCCGTCAGACCATGGACAACCTGGGCGCCGCCCTGGAGAACGCCGGGCTCGACTTCTCGCGGGTCGCAGCGGTGAACGTCTACCTCTCCGACATCCGGCACTTCCAGGCGATGAACGCCGTCTATCGCGAGTACTTCGCGGAGGACCCGCCGACGAGGGCCACCGTCGAAGCGGGCATCGCGATTCCGGGGGCGCTCGTCGAGATCTCGATGGTGGCGGTGAAGGCGGGCGTCGAGCGCGAGGTGATCAATCCCGAGGCGCTGACGAGTCCCGAACTTCCCTATTCCTGGGGCATCAAGGCGGGTGACACGCTCTTCGTCGCCGGCGCCACCGCCCGCGATCCGGACACCTTCCAGCCGGTCGCCGGGGGGGTCACCGAACAGATGCAGCGCATCATGGGGAACATCGGACTGGTCCTCGAGGCGGGCGGCATGGACTACGCGAACGTCGCGAACTGCCGGGTCTTCCTGGATGACCCGCGCACCTTCGGCGAAATGAACGCTGCTTACCGGGAGTTCTTCCCCGAGGATCCGCCGACGCGGGCGACCGTGGAGGCCCGGCTGGCGAACCCCCTGTTCACCGCCGAGGTCCAGTGCGTCGCCAGTAGCGCCGAGCGCAGCGTGCTCGCTCCGGACGGTCCCCGCTCGGGAAGCCCGCTGTCGCCGGGGATCTGGGCCGGCGACCGGCTCTATCTCTCGGGCATGGTCGCGCCCGGCCCGGATCGCAGCGAGGACCCCGGCGACCAGACGCGCGCCGTGCTCGGGCGGCTGAGCGCCGCCCTCGAGGCCGGCGGGCTGAGCTTTGCGGACGTGGACGACGCGATGGTCTACCTCGAGGACATGCGGGACTACGCCGCGATGAACGAGGTGTACCGGGAGGTCGTGGGAGCTCCGTTCCCGCCCCGCGCCACGGTGGAGACCCAGATGATGGGGGCCGGCATCAAGGTCGAGATCATGATGACCGCGACCCGCTGACCGGCGGGAGCCGCGTACCGGCCTGGAACGCCGGCTCTGGCGCTACGCGTCGTCGAAGGAGACCGTCTTCAGCAGCGCGAACACCTCGCGGCCGGCTTCGAGTCCCAGTTCCGAAGCGGCGTCCCGGGTGATCCGCGCGACGAGCCGCTGATCCGCGAACCCCACGGCCACTTCCGCGAAGGGGGTCTCCGGCAGGTCGCGGACCTCGATGACGCTGCCGCGCAGCACGTTCCGGATGCTGATCGCGGTCGGCGCCTCGGTGGCGAGCGCCACGTCGCGGGCCCGCACCCGGAGACGCGCCTCGGTTCCGGCCGGACGCCCGGCGCCCGGGACCCGGAGGCGTTGCCCGCCGAGGTCGAGCTCCGAGAGCCCGAGCGCCGGAAGCCCGGCCCGGACGGTAGCGGTGAGCACGCTGCCGGCCTCGAACCGCGAGAGCAGCTCGCCAGCCGGCAGGCGATCGAGCGCCTCGGCGGCCGCGGCGGCGCCGGCGACCGAGCCGTTCGCGATCGGTGCGATCCGATGCGCGACGTCCACCACCTCCCCGAGGTCGTGGCTCACGTAGAGGGTCACCTTGCCGGACGCCTCTCCCAGCGCGCGCAGCCAGGGCAGGATCGCCGCGCGGGCCGTACGGTGGAGGCCCGAGAGGGGCTCGTCCAGCAGGAGAGCCGCGGGGCGCGCGAGCAGCGCCCGCGCCAGTGAAACACGCTGGCGCTCGCCACCCGAAAGGCCCCGCGGCGTCCGTTCGAGGTGCGGACCGAGCTCCAGACGTTCCACGACCTCGACGAAGGAGACGGGCGGATCGCCTTCCGGCTCGCCGCTGCGCCGCTCGGCGTAGCGGAGGTTGCCCTCGACAGAGAGATGATCGAACAGGGCCGGCTCCTGGAAGGCGAACCCGATGCGCCGGCGATACGCCGGCACGAAGACGCCGCGGCGGTCGTCCTGCCAGGTGGCCGGCCCGAGGGCGAGCCGTCCGGAAAGGCGCGTGAGGCCGGCGACCGCGCGGAGGACGGTCGTCTTGCCGCTGCCGGAGGGCCCGAAGACCGCGGTCGTTTCCCCGGGCCGGGCCTCGAAGGCGGCCTCGATCCGCAGTTTTCCGACCGCCCCCCGGAGCCCCACTTCGAGCGCGGCGCCCGAGCCGCTCACCGGTCCCGGCCTCCCATCTTCTTCTGGAGGCTGAGGGTCAGCGCCACCACCACGAAGGAGAACGCCAGCAGGCTCCCGGAGAGCAGGTGCGCCGTGCCCCACTCCATGAGTTCCACGTGGTCGTAGATGGCGATCGACAGCACCCGGGTGGCGCCCGGGATGTTGCCGCCGATCATCAGGATGACCCCGAACTCCCCGACCGTGTGCGCGAAACCGAGCACCGCGCCGGCGATCAGGCCCGGCCGGGCGAGCGGCACGGCGACGCTCCAGAAGGCGTCCCAGGGCGAGGCCCGCAGCGTGGCGGCCGCCTCCAGGGGACGGTCGCCGACGGCTTCGAAGGCGCTGCGGATGGGCTGCACCGTGAAGGGCAGCGAATAGATGATCGATCCGATCACGAGGCCCGGGAAGGAGAACGCGAGGGACCGCCCGCCGAACAGCCCGGCGACGAAACCCCCGGGCCCGTCGGGCCCCAGGGCGATCAGCAGGTAGAAGCCGAGCACGGTGGGCGGCAGGACCAGGGGAAGCGCGACCAGCGCCGCCACCGCCTCCTTGAAGCGGAAGCGGGTCCTGGCGAGCCACCAGGCGATCGGGGTCCCAAGGAGCAGCAGGAACACCGTCGTCACCCCCGCCAGCTCGAGCGTGAGCCGGATGGGCGGCCAGATGGTCTCGGCGTTCACCGTCCGCTTCGTCCGCCGGGGGCCGGTGGCTCGGTGCGGTAGCCGTGCCGGCGAAGGATCTCCCGGGCCGCTCCCGATCCGAGGAAATCGAGGAAGCGGGCGGCGGCCGGGTTGTCACGGCCGGCCTCGAGCAGCACCGCCTGCTGCCGGATGGGAGCGTGGAGGCGCTCCGGGACGAGCCAACGGGACCCGTCCGTGCTCCGGACCACCTGGGAGAGGGCGAGGAATCCCAGCTCGGCGTTGCCGGTGCGCACGAACTGGTGCACCTGGGACACGTTCTGGCCGATGACCTGACGATCCCGCACGATGTCTTCGACCCCGAGCGCCCGGGCCGCCTCGAGCGCCGCCCGGCCGTAGGGGGCGAGCGCGGGATTCGCGAGCGCGATGCGCCGGAGGCCGGGATCCCGGAGGGCGTCGGACCCGGTGACCCGCCCCGTTTCCGCGCTGAAGAGGACGAGCCTCCCCACCGCGTAGGTCCGGCGGCTGCCCGGGACGGCGAGCCCTTCGCGCTCCGCGAGTTCCGGGCGCGCCTCGTCGGCGGCGAGGAACACCTCGAAGGGAGCGCCCTGGAGGATCTGGGCGTAGAGCTGGCCGGTGGAGCCGAAGCTGAGGAGCGCGGCGTCTCCGGTGGCGTCCTCGAACGCGGCGGCGATCTCGCGAGCAGCCGCGGTGAAGTTCGCGGCGACCGCCGCTCTGACGGTGTTTCCCCCAGGTGGTGTCCCGGCGAACGCGGCTCCGGCGAGCAGGATCGCGCACAGGACTGCCATGAGGATTGGTGGGGTTGCGCCGTGCGCGGTGCGGAGCCCCGCGCGTGCCGGTCTGGAGACCGGCGTTCCAAGCCGCTCTGTCATCCGGATCAGGAGCCGCCGCAGCCCGGGGGTTCCACCACCAGCAGATAACGGCCGGGCGCGGCCTCGATCTCCTGCTCGCATCCCGAGAGCCAGCGGACCCGGACCCCGAACGGTCCGTCGCGATCCCCCAGGCCGAAGAAGACCCGGGGATCGCTGGACGCCAGGTAACTGCCCGCGGCCCGAACTTCCCGAACCTGGGTGAGTGCTCCTCCGGTCAGTTCCAGGCGGGCGCCGACGCCGTCGCGCGGGCTGTGGCGGCCCACCAGGCGGAACCCCGCCCAGGCGGCGGTGGTGTCGGTGTCGTTGCGGAAGAGCGCCGGCGGCCCGTTCATGACGGTCGCGAGCAGGTCGGTGTCGCCGTCGTCGTCGTAATCGGCGAAGGCAGCGCCGCGATACACCCGGGGAACCTCGAGCGCGGTCGGCGGCACCTCGTCGAAGGCGCCGTCCGTCCGGTTCCGGAAGACGAGGCCCCGCTGGGCGTAGTCGCTCTCGGTGATCCCGCCCTCGACCTCGGGATAGACGTGCCCGTTCAGGACCACCAGGTCCAGCCAGCCGTCCCGGTCGAGGTCGCGGAAGCCGGTTCCCCAGCCGAGGTAGGGATAGCTCGGTTCGGCCACGCCGGCGGCGAACGATTCGTCGAGGAACCAGCCCCCTCCCACTGCCCGGTAGATGGTGTTGTAGTCCTGCGAGAAGTTGGTGACCACGATGTCCAGCAGTCCGTCGTTGTCGTAGTCGCCGAGGTCCACCCCCATGCCCGCCTGCGCGCGGCCGTCCTCGTTGTAGGCGACCCCCGCGGCAAGGCCCACGTCGGTGAAGTCGAATCCTCGGGCCCCGGTGTCGTTCCGGTAGAGGTTGTTGGGGGTCTGGTCGTTCGCCACGTACACGTCGAGGTCCCCGTCGTCGTCGAGATCGCCAAGCACGACCCCGAGACCGAAGTACCGCTCGGCGCCGATGGCCTGTCCCTCCACCCGCGCGAAGCGGCCGTCGGAGAGTCCCCGGTAGAGGAGCGCCGGCGCCGGAGTCAGGCCGTTCGGGCCGCACATCACCGGCAGCCCCCGGAAGAGGCAGTACGGCTCCTCTCCCGGCCGCGGTGTTTCGTCCACCTCGAAGTCCACGTAGTTCACGACCACGAGATCGGAGACGCCGTCCCGGTCCAGGTCGCCGAACGCGGCCCCGGTTCCCCACTGCGGATCGTCCAGCCCCACCGCCGCGCCGGCCTCCTCGAACGTCCCGTCGCCCCGGTTCCGGTAGAAGAGGTTCTTCCCGTAGCGCGTCACCAGCAGGTCGAGGTCGCCGTCGTTCTCGTGGTCCACGACGAAGGCGCCCTGCCCCCAGCCGTAGGACTCGAGTCCCGCCGGACCCGTCACCTCCCGGAAGCGCCCGCCGCCCTCGTTCCGGAACAGCGCGTTCGAGAGGCTCCGGCTCGCGTCGTACCCGAGACGGGACCCGTTGACCAGGAACAGGTCCAGGTCCGCGTCGCCGTCGTAGTCGAAGAACGCCGCGCCGCTACCCGTCGTTTCGAGGATGAAGTCCTTGCTGCGGACGCCGCCGTACATGTTGATGAAGCGGAGGCCCGACGCCTCCGCGACTTCGGTGAAACGGATGTCCGGCTGCGCGGACGCGGCCGCCGCCAGCGCGAGGAGGGCCCCGGCCATGGCGCTGACGGCCTTCATCGCACCTCTCCGGCCCCGATCCCGATGCTCGCGACGCGCCCGGCGCCCTCCTTCAGGACGTGGACCGCGCCCGCCGGCAGGGATCCGACGGCCTCTTCCTTGCCCGACGGCCAGCGAACGCCGACCTGATCCGCGCCCTCCGCCGCGCCGAGCCCGAACCACAGCACCGGATCGTGCTGGGAGAGGTAGCTCGCCCCCGCCCGCCGCTCCTCCTGCTGGACGAACGGGCCGCCTCCGAGCCGCACGCGCGCGCCGATTCCTTCCCGGTTCCCTGCGGCGCCGATCAGCAGGAGACCCACCGTGTTGCCGGCCTCGGCCCCGCCCCGGTTCTCGAGGAGTTCCGCCGGGCCGCGATTGTTGGCGAGCACGAGGTCGAGGTCCCCGTCGAGGTCGTAGTCGAAGCTGGCGAGGCCGCGGCCCACCCGGGGCCGGGCGAAGTCCCCCTCGCTCCGGGGGTGGCGCCGGAGCCGCCCCCGGTCGTTCCGGAACACCTGGCCGGGCTGGGCGAAGGTGAGGTTCGACTGGATCTTCGCGATGTTGTCCAGGATGTGGCCGTTCGCCACCACCAGGTCGAGCCAGCCGTCGTTGTCGAAGTCGGCGAGGTCGCAGCCGAAGGCCAGCTCGGTGAGGCTCTCGCTTCCGAGTCCGAAGGACGCCGTAGCGTCCAGGAAGAGGCCCCCGCCGAGGTTCCGGTAGAGCGTGTTGGTCTCGAAATCGAAGTTCGTGACGACGAGGTCCATCAGCCCGTCACGGTCCACGTCCCCGAAGTCGTTCCCCATGCCGGCTTCCGGAAGCCCCTCCTCGTTGTACGCGACCCCGGACGCGAGACCTTCCTCCAGGAAGCGGACGCCGTCCGGCCCGGCCACCGTCCGGAACAGGAAGTTGGGGGTGGTGTCGTTCGCCACGTGGACGTCCGGCGCGCCGTCTTCTCCCAGATCGGTGACCACCACGCCGAGACCCTTCCCGTCCTCCGAGCCGGGAACCCGAAACGCCCGGAACGTTCCGTCCCCCAGATTCTCGAAGAAGGAATCGGCCGCGCCCGGGTACTCCTGCGGATGGCAGTAGGCGAGGAGTTCCCGGACCGGGCTGACGCAGTCCCGGTGCCGCTCGATCGCGTAGTCGAGATAGTTCGCCGCATAGACGTCGAGATCGCCGTCGTGGTCGGGATCGAAGAGCGCCGCGCTCGTGGTCCAGCGGGGATCGGTCGCGCCGGCCGCGCCCGACGCCTCCCGGAACGTGCCGTCGCCCCGGTTCCAGAAGAGCCGCTCCTCCCCGAAGTGCGTGACCAGCAGATCCGGGTCGCCGTCGCCGTCGAGGTCGCCCGCGACGGCGCCCATGCCGTAGCGGAGCCGGTCCGGCGGATCCAGGAGCCCGGCGGCTTCGGTGCGGTCCCGGAAGGTGCCGTCGCCCCGGTTCCGGAAGAGACGGTTTCCGACCGTCGCGCCGCCCGGGTCGCCCGGCAGCGGATGCCCGTTCACGAAGAAGAGGTCGGGCCACCCGTCCCCGTCGTAGTCGAACACCACGACGCCCGCTCCGACGATCTCGATCACGTAGCGCCGGCCGCTCCCCCCGTCCTCGTGGTGGAACCGGATCCCGGCGTCCCCGGTCCGGTCCACGAAGACGAAGTCCTCGCCCGCCGCCGGCCCCGCGGCGAGCAGCGCGGCGAACACCAGGCGGAGGTGCGCCATCAGCGCGGGCGCGCCTTCGAGCGGGTGCGGGAAAGCGAACGCCCCGGATCGTCGCCCGCGGCGGCGGCCTCGGCGAAGCGGCGCCGGACGGCCGCTGCCTCCTCGGTGCGTCCGAGCAACGACAGGGCCGCGGCGAGGTTGTAGAGCGCCTGGCGGTGGCCGGGGTCCGCCGCCAGCGCGGCCTCGAAGGAGGCGACGGCGGCTTCCGGGCGGCCCTCCTCGAGTTCGAGCCTCCCGAGCCCGACAAGCGCCGCGGGCAATGCGGGCGCCTCGGCGAGCGCCGCCCGGTATGCCTCCCGGGCCTCCTCGGGACGCCCCAACTGGGAGAGCGTGCGTCCGAGCGCCACCTGGGCCTCGAAGTTCCGGGGATCGAGCATCACGGCCTTCCCGAAGGCTTCCGACGCCGGCTCCAGCGCCCCGAGGGCGGCTTCCGCCAACCCGAGATAGAAGGGGGCCTGCGCGTTGTTCGGCGCCACCTCGCGGGCCCGGCGCAGGACCGCGCGCGCGGAAATGCCATCGAGCCTCGTGTAGTGGGTGTATCCGAGCTGGATAAGGATGGGAGCGGCCCGCGGAAAGTGCTTCGCGCCCGCTTCGAGAACCCGCACCGCCGCTTCGGCCTCTCCGCTCCGCAAGAGCGCCGTCCCGAGCGAGAGCGCCAGCGCGGGATTCGGCGCCTCGGCGAGCGCCTCGGCGCGGCGGAGCGACGCGGCCGCCTCTTCAGGCCGGTCGTCCTGGAGCAGGGCCACCCCGAGGTAGTAGTGGGACCGCGAGTCCGGAACCGCGTCCACGAGCCGGCGGAACGACTGCACCGCCGCCCGGGCGTTCCCGGCGTCGAGCCAGCGCTGGCCGCTACGGAGCAGCGCCTCCGGATCCTGGGCGCCGAAGGCCGGCGCCGCCAGGAGCAGCAGCGCGGCGGTCAGCGAACGGATCACGCGGACGGTCCGGTCAGAGGTTGCCGCTCGGGAGCCGATCTCAGGATCCCCCCGGGAAGAGCGCCGCCAGGAACTCGTCGTCGAGCCCCGGATGCCGGGTCCAGCGCAGCGTGGACTCGAGTTGGCCGCGGAAGAGTTCGTTCATTCCCTCGGCCTTTCGAAGGGCCTCGAGGGCGCGGTCCCGGTTCCCGAGCGAGTAGCTCAGCAGGCCGAGGTTCATCCAGGTGTCGGAAGCGTCGGGCCAGAGTTCGGTGGCCCTTTCCGCCGCCGCGAGCGCGCCGGCGCCGTCGCCGGCCTGGTTCCGCTCCCGGCTGCGGGACATCGCGGTGATCGCGAGATTGATGTTCAGCACCCGCCCGAGTTCCTCGATCGGCCGGGGATGGTCCTCGACCTGGAGTCTCGCCACCACGTCGTTGTTGATGTTCCGGCCCATCCCCTTGCCGACCACCAGCATCGCGGACGACTGGCGGCCGCGGGCGTCTCCGCCGGCCTCCTGCCCCGCGACCATCGCCGCCTGCATCTTCTCGGCGAGGGTTCCCCCGGCGGCTTCGAAGGCGTCACCCATCGCCTCCACGACCTCGGGCCCGGTCAGGATGTTCCCCTGCGCCGAATAGTGCTCACCCACCCGGTGTCCGGCCCAGACCGTGGCGGTCGGCCCGGTGTGGGCCGCGATCCCGCCGTTCGCGTCCACCACCGCGAACTGCCGTCCCTCGAGGCCGGGGAAGGTGTCTTCGGCGAGCAGCCGGTCCTTCACCTCCTCGGCGCTCAGCCCCTGCCGCAGCAGGTCGAGTCCCTGCAGGCCGTAGCCGGCATTCACGTTGGCCTGGGTGGCGACCACGCCGACTCCGGCCTCGCCCCACGGCACCACGTGTCCCACCGAGAAGTACCGGGACTGGACCGCGACCCCCATCTCCCCGGTGTCGGGGTCATAGGCGACGATGGAGAAGGTCGCGACCGGCGGATGGGTGGCCTGGGCCAGCGCCGGCGCCGCGCCCACCACGAGGATGAAAAGAGTGGTGATGAGGATTCGTCTCGCGCCCACGGTGCAGTTCCTCCCGCGTCTTGACAGCGGGTTCATGGTACGCGCCTCCAGCGGGCTTCGGCGAACCGATCAGTCCCCGGCGCCGGAGTCGCCGCGCCCGGTGTCTCCAGATCCGAGACCGGGTTCTTGCGTCGCCTCGGATTCCTCTTCGTTCCGCTTCGTCCACCAGCGGCCGATGAGCAGGCCGGAAAGCGCGGTGGCGAAGGCCCACAGGGCTTGCCGCGCACCCTCGTTCTCGTAGGTGTAGACGGCGAAGAGCAGCAGGCCGACGACGACCAGGACCCACTCCCGTTTCGTTCCGATCCCCAGCATCTCCTTCCACCACGGCGGATCCGGTTTCGGTCCGTCCGGCGCCCGCGCCTGCAGGTCCCGCCGGAACCGCTCCCGCTCCGCCAGCATGCGGGCGCGGGTGGAGTGGGGGTCGCGTCCTCGAGTGAACATGGGCGTCGTCGGTACCCGATCCGGGCCTGCCCGATGTATAGCGCAGCGAGCGTTTCGAGCCGCCGGGCGCCGGCCGCCTGGAGGCGTAACCGGATCAGCGGGGAGGTTCCGGCCTGGTCCCCTCCTCCCGGTTGAGAGCCTCAAAGCGTTCCAGCGCCGCGGCGGCCCCCTCCTCGTCGCCCAGCCGGCGCCGCGCGAAGGAGAGCTGGTAGTAGGCGTCGGCGTAGTCGGGGGCGTAGCGGATCGCGGTCTCCAGGAGGCGGGCCGCCTCCTCCGCGTCTCCCCGGCGGAGCGCGATCTTCCCGAGGTTGAGCCACGCCTCCGGGAAGTCCTCCCCCTGTTCGAGCGCGCGCCGGAACGCGGCTTCCGCCCGGTCCAGTTCCTGGCGGCGCAACGCCGTCAACCCGAGGAAGTGGTGGGCCCGGCGAAGTTCGGGGTCGAGAGCGATGGCGCGTTCGAGGCGGGCCTCGGACGCCTCGAAGTCCTCGCCGCGCCAGTCAAGATAGCCCAGTTGCAGGAGCGTCTCGGCGTCGTCCGGCGCGAACTCGAGGTGCCGCTCGTAGGCGGCCCGGGCCTCCTCCAGACGCTCCTGGCCGACGAGCGCCGCCCCGAGGTCGGCGAAGATCGCGGGATCTTCCCGGTAGCCGAGTTCGAGCGCCCGTTCGAGGCCCGCCTGGGCTTCCGGCCAGCGTTCGACGCGCAGGAGCAGACGGCCCAGGAACCGGTGCATTCCCGGATCCCGCGGCGCGAGTTCGACCGCCCGCCCGGCCGCCTCCACCGCTTCGGGGAGGCGTCCCGCCTGGTCGAGCACGGCGGCGGCGAGATAGTGGGCCTCGTACCGGGAGGGCTCCATCTCGGCAACGGCCTCGAGGTGTTCGAGCGCGTCTTCCGCTTCCCCGAGCTGCCCGAGCGCCTGCCCGAGCGCCAGCCGGCTGTCCACGAACTGCGGCGCCCGCGCCACCGCCCCCTCGAGCGGCGGCACCGCGAGTTCGGGCTCCCCGGCGAGCAGCCACATCGCCCCGACCTGGTGGAACGCCGGGACGTCCCAGGGCCGATCCACGAGGAACTCGTTCAGGAGCCGGGCCGCTTCGTCGCGTTCTCCGGCGGCGATCAGGGCCGCCGCCTCCTCGAAGACCGGCTCCGGCGGCGGTTCCTCCTGCCCGAAGGCCGCCACGGCTGAAAGCGCCCACCCGGCGGCCGCGAGCCGGAGAGTTCGGAGGGCGCCCGTCCGCATGAGACACAATCGGCGCCGACCGGATGCCTGAGCGAACCCGGCCGCGCCGCCGCCCGGATTATGCCGCCCGCGGTGTCTTCGTGGCGCTGCTGGTGGCGGGCGGCTGCGGCGAGCGGCCGGAGGAGGAACCCCGTTCGGCGAACCCGGCGCCCCTCCCGGAAACCCCGTCCGGTGTTCTTCCGGCCGAAGCCGATGTCCTGCCGGTCGGCGGCGACATCCAGCGTCCGGAGCGGATCCGGTTCGAACCCCCCGCCTACCCCGAGTCGGCGCGCCAGCGGGGCGAAGAGGCGCTCGTCATCCTGGAGCTGACCGTGGACCGGGACGGCAGGGTGGCGGCAGCGCGCCCGCTCCGGGGACCCGAGGATCTGGGGACCGCGGCGGCGGAGGCGGCGCGCCGCTGGGAGTACGAGCCGACGCTCGTGGCCGGCGAGCCCACCGCGGTGCGGTTCGCGGACACCATCCGCTTCGTCCTCCGCCCGGCCGGCGGCCACGGCATGCGCCTGCCGCCGGGCGCTGCCGCGGCGGGGCCGCGCATCGACGCGTTCCCCGACTGGGAAGTCTCCGGGCACGCCTTCACCGCCTGCCCCTGCGACACCCCCTGCCCCTGCCGGTCGAACGGTCCCCCGTCGCACCCTCCCTGTCACGCCACCACGGCCACCGAGATCACCGCGGGCCACTACGGGGGTCTCGACCTCGCCGGCTCGCGGTTCGTCACCCTCGGCCCGGAAACGTGGGTCGCGCTCTACCTCGACGAGGCGATGGGGGAGCCGCGGCGGCGGGCCATCCTCGGCATCTTCCGCAGCCTGGCGCCGGGCGCGCCGCAGCGCTACCGCGCCATCCGCCGCGTTCCCCTTTCCATCGACGCATCCCGGAGTCCGGGAGAGATCCTCCGCCGCGCCCTCATTCCGGGAATCCTGGAGATGGAGACCACCCTGCCGCTCGAGGACGGCCGGCTCGCCGGCCGGATTCCGGGAATGGACGTCTGGTCGAACGAGATCGCCTACGGCCGGACGGGCGTCTACCGTTTCAACGACCCGGAGATTCCGGCCGCCTGGGATCACAGCGGCCGCCAGTCGAACGCCAAGGAGTTCACCCTGAACCTGGGGATGTACCGGGAGGGCCGGATGCTCATCCAGCACGCCGACGGCTCCGGGGACTGGACGGCCGCCCAGGAGGCTCTGTTCTCCTGCGCCCGGACGCGTTCTCCCTGAGCTCTCTCGCGGGCGCGGGCGGTCGCGTCGGCAGCCGCTCCCGGCAGTCCGGTGAACACGGCACTGCTCTTGCCTGAAGGCGAGTGCGGTATGTGGTATAACGGCTCTTCGGTGTGGAAGGCCGATGGAGGCTACGGAGCCGCAAAACGTTCATCTACGGGAGGTTCCGCGCATTCGCGCCAGTCGGGAACCTCCCGCCCGCGGCCCCGTCTCCCGTTCTCCGAATCCATCCGTTTGGAGACGCCGCGTTGCCCTGTGAGCCGGACGGTTCGTCCCGCGCTCCATTCCCGAATCCCGCGTCCTCGATCCACAAGGAGGGTCTCATGAGGAAGTCCTTATCGCGAAGCCTCGGCTTCGCCTTTCTCGCCATCGCGCTCACCGCGTCGATGGTGGCCGGACAGACGCAGACCGGAACCGTGGAGGGCACGGTCGTCGACGGCACCGGTCAGGTTCTGCCCGGCGTCTCGGTGACCCTGTCCGCCGAGGGCGGCAGCGAGGTGGCGGTCAGTTCCGGCACGGGCACCTACCGCTTCTTCGCGGTTTCTCCGGGCATCTACACCCTGCGCTTCGAACTCGGCGGTTTCCAGACCCGCATCTACGAGGAAGTGCGCGTGGACATCGCCCGCACGACCGGCATCGACGTGACCCTCGACCTCTCCACCGTCGAGGAGACGGTCACGGTGGTCGGCGAGGCGCCGCTGCTCGACACGAAGAGCACCGTGATCGGCGCCACCTTCGACCAGAGCCTGCTCGAAGAAGTGCCGAGCGCCCGCGACGTCTGGTCGCTGCTCGAGCACCAGGCGCCCGGCGTCACCACGAACCGCCTCGACGTGGGCGGCAGCGAGACCGGACTCCAGGCAGTGTTCTCGGGCCGCGGCACCTCCTGGGGCCAGAACAGCTACTACCTGAACGGCGTCAACGTGACCTGTCCCGCCGCGCTCGGGGCGAGTGGCTACTACTACGACTACGACAGCTTCGAGGAAGTCCAGGTCGAGGTCGGGTCCCATCCCGCCTCGGTGAACGCCCCCGGCGTCTATCTGAACATGGTGACCAAGACCGGCGGCAACGAATTCGCGGGCTCGCTGGGCGCCTTCTACCAGAACGACGCCACCCAGTTCGACAACTTCACCAGCGAACTGGAAGCGACGGGCGCCACCGCCTCGGAGTTCGACTACCTGAGCGACTTCAACGGCCAGCTCGGGGGCCCGGTGGTCCGCGACCGCTCCACCTTCTACTTCTCGGCCCGGGACCAACGGGTGCACCGGTACGTCTCCGGCGTCACGACCGTTACCGAGGACACCGACATGCGCCAGTTCGTGCTCAAGAGCGACACCGACGTCAACCAGTCCAGCAAGTTGAGCCTCGAATGGCACGAGATGACCTACTGGAAGCCGCGGCGCGGGCTCGACCAGTCCCGTCCGCCCGAGGCGACCTGGATCGAGGACGACACCTTCCGGATCGTCCAGGCCACCTGGACCTCGACGCTCAGCGACAGCGCCCTGCTCGAGACCCGATTTTCGCACCTGAACGTCTTTTTCCCGACGTATCACTCCGAAGAAGCGCAGGCGGCGGGCCTCCAGGCGGGCCAGGACGTGGGCCTCGGGGTCTTCCTGAACGCGCGCGACTTCAACGTGGAACGGAAGCGGAAGCGCTACTCCTACAAGAGCGACCTGACCTACTTCGCGGAGGAAATCGCGGGAGCCGACCACGAGTTCAAGATCGGGGTCGAGTACTCGCACAACCCGATCCGGAACGAGACCACCGCGATCGACGATGTCTTCATCCGCTTCAACAACAACGTGGCCGACGAGGTGTGGATGCGCAACACGCCCCGCCACGACGGTCAGACGCTCGACCAGACGTCCGTTTACATCGACGACATCATCACGAGTGGACGCTTCACCCTGAAGCTCGGTCTCCGCTGGGACCGCTACCACGGCTGGCTGCCGGAGCAGAACAGCCCCGACGGCCGCTGGTGCACCGCCGCGAACGGATGTCCGCGCGACTTCGCGGCACGGACCGGCCTCCTCGACCTCGCGAGCTTCGCGCCCCGCGTCGGTATCGTGATCGGCCTCGAGGAAGGCGGACAGAGCGCCCTGAAGGCGAGCTGGGGCCGCTACTACCACCAGTTCTCCACCGGGTTCGCGAACTTCGTGAACCAGAACGGCGGCCTCACGAACCGGTGGACCTGGACCGACCTGAACGGCGACCGGCAGTTCCAGGACGGCGAACAGGGCACCCTGCTCGCCAACGCGTTCGGCGCCGAGGCGGCGGTGAACACGATTTCCCCCGACCTGAAGCACGAGTACACCGACGAACTCACCATGAGCCTCGAGCGGGAGTTCGCCGGAGACGTCTGGCTGTCGGCCACCTTCAGCCGGCGCACCAGCGACGACAAGTCGGATTTCGTCAATCTCGCGGCGCCCGACTCCGCCTACGAGTCGATGCAGGTGCAGGACCCGGGGCCGGACGGTATGGCCGGCACGGGAGACGACGGTGGGATGCTCACCGTATTCAACCTTCCCGAACACCTCGTCGGTCTGAGCCAGATGCAGATCGCCACCGTGGACAAGTTCGAGACCGACTACAAGGGTGTGGAACTCATCGCCCAGAAGCGGTTCTCGAACAACTGGCAGGCGCTCGTCTCCTACACCTGGAACGACACGGACACCTGGACCCGCGGCGGGCAGTGGGAAAACACGAACCCGGGCATCTTCGGCAACCCCAACTCCCAGATCAACGCCCAGGGCAAGTCCTTCTACGACCGGACGCACCAGTTCAAGGCCATCGGCACCTGGCATGCGCCTGCCGGCTTCCGGGCCTCGGGGGTCATGCGCTACCAGACCGGCGCCCCGGTGGGACGGACCGTCTTTGTGGGCGGCCTGAACCAGGGCGGCGCCTCCATCCTGGCGGTGCCGGTCGGGACCGAACGGCTCGACAACGTCACCACCTTCGACATCGCGCTGTTCCGGGATTTCCAGATGGGCCGCTACCGGATCGCGCCGGAGCTCAACCTGTTCAACATCACGAACCAGAACACGGTGACCGCGATCAACACCTCCAGCGGCGGGAACTACGGGCGGGTCGCCAACTACCTCTCCCCGCGCATCGCGCGCTTCGCGATCCGCGTCCACTTCTGAGCGAAGTCATTCGTTGAGAAGCCTGGCCGCCGGTCCCTCCGGGGACCGGCGGCCGCCGGCGGGTTCCCCACGGTGAACCGTCGCCGGGCGCTCGCGGCGCTCGCGGCCTCGGCCGCCGCGTACCCGTTTCGCGTCCGCGGCAGTCAGGGCCACGTCCTCCCCTGGAGCGACGTCGAGCCCCTGCCGCCCCGGACCCGGGCCCGCTACACCGATCTCGCCCGCATTGCCGGCGACGTCGTTCCGAACGGCGAGTTCTTCGTCCTCCACCACGGCGAGGTGCCGGACCTCGCGGCGCCGGCGTTCCGGCTGGCAGTCGGCCGCCGGGGCGCTTCCCCGGTCCGCACCTTGGGACTCGACGAGTTGGCCGCCCTCCCGCGCCGGGAATCCGTGACGGCATTCGAGTGCTGCGGGAACGGCGGCGTCGGGATGCACGGCCTCGTGGGCGCCGCCCGCTGGGGAGGCGTACCGCTCGCTCCCCTGATCGAAGACCTGATCGGGCCCGGGGCGCGGGAGGTCGTCTTCTTCGGCGCCGACCGCGCGGAAGAACGACTCCGCGGGAACCGCTATCCGGGCCGGTTCGCGCGGAGCCTGCCGATCGCCGACGCGCTCGCGCCGGAGGTGCTGCTCGCGGACACCATGAACGGGGAGCCGCTCCCCCGCGAGCACGGGGGACCGCTGCGGCTCATCGTCCCCGGCTTCTACGGGGTCTCCCAGGTGAAATGGGTGGAGCGGATCGAGGTCTGGCCCTCCCGGTTCGCCGGCTGGTTCCAGGCCAAGGACTACGTCACGGTGCGGGGAACCGAAACCCCCTCGGGAGTCCTCCACACCGCGAGCGCGATCGGCCGGATGCGGCTCAAGTCCATCGTCACCCGGATCGAACGGGGGGCCGGCGGGGACCTCTCGATCCACGGGCTCGCCTGGAACGACGGCGCCTCCGGGATCTCGCGGATCGAGGTCAGCGTGGACGGCAAGCCCTTCGAGGGGGCCGAACTCCTTCCCGCCGCGCACCGCTTCGGCTTCCGCCACTTCCGGCTCGGGTGGCCGTCGCCGGCGCCGGGGGAACGCCGGCTCGTTTCCCGGGCGCGGGACGCCGGAGGAATCCAGCCGACGGAGGAGGAGGCGTCGCGCTACAAGGCGACGCCCTGGGAGAACAACGGCCAGGTGGTGCGGCGGATCCGCATCTGACCGGACGTACGCGTTTCGCTCCGCTGCCGCGGAGCGATGCCGGCCGGAGGCCGGCGCTCCGAATCAACGGGCCCGGGGAGCGGCGATGCCGAAATCGCGGAGGGTGCTCTCCATGGTCGGCTTCCTGAGGCGGATGCGTTCATCGTTCAGGAGATAGGAGAAGAGATAGCCCCCGCCGAGCATCAGGATGCCGATCAGGAAGCAGTACATGACCGCCCGGTCGGGGTAGGTGTCCTTCAGGTAGCCGACGTACATGGGGCCGGCGATCCCCGCCGCCGCCCACGCGGTGAGGACCGCGCCGTAGACCGCCGACATCCTCCGCGCGCCGAACGTGTCCAGGATGAAGGGAGGCATGGTGGCGAAGCCCCCGCCGAAACACAGCAGGACGTAGCAGACGAGCACCGAGAAGACCCACGGATTCGTCTCGGTCATGAGCACGCCGAAGACGACCATCTGCGTCGACAGGAGAATCCGGAAGACGTTCACGCGGCCGATCCGGTCCGAGAGGAGGCCCCAGAACAGCCGGCCCACGCCGTTGAAGAGCGAACTCACCGCGATCAGGGTGGCCCCGTAACCGGCCAGCACCGCCGGTTCCAACGAGGGGTCGGCGAGACTCCAGACCTCCTGGAGCAACTCCGACTGGAAGCTGATGATGGAAATGCCGGCGGCAATGTTGAAGAAGAAGACGACCCAAAGGAGCAGGAACTGCCCCGTCTTCAGGTAGGCGCCGACGGACTCGGGCTCGTCGCTTCCCGGCGCCCCGGCCGCCGCCGGTCCGCCCGCCGCCGGAGCCGGCGGCGGATTGCTCATCAGGAGACTCGCCGGGATCAGGATGACCGCGAAGACCGCGCCCAGCCCGAAGAACACGAGCGGCAGGTCACCGGCCGTCTGCACCACCAGAACGGGGGCGAGCCCCTTGCTGAGCAGCAGTGCGCCGACGCCGAAACCCATCACCACGATCCCGGTGGCGAGCCCCTTCTTGTCGGGAAACCACTTCGCGACGGTCGCGACCGGCGTCACATAGCCCATTCCGATCCCGATCCCGCCGACCACGCCGTAACCCAGGCAGAAGAGCGGCACGTTGTCCATCTGCAGCGCGACCCCGGCGATCAGGTAGCCGGCGCAGAACAGCGTGCTGCCGGCCAGGGCCAGTTTCCGCGGGCCCACCCTTGGAAGGACCTGCCCGGCCCACGCCGCCGAGACGCCCAGCGAAAAGATGGCGATGCTGAACGCCCACGCCGTTTCCGTGAAGGTCCAGCCCAACTGACGCACGAGCAGCGTCTGGAAGAAGCTCCAGGCGTACACCGTGCCGAAACAGAGCTGCAGCACCGTGCAGACCGTTACCGCCAGGAGGCGGGCAACGTGCGGTGGAAGCTGCATTACCGCGGTCCCTCAGCCGGCGGAGCCCGTTCGCCTCCGGCCACCGCGTACCCCGGCGTTCACGCCGCCGGGCGCGCCGCTCCCGGGTCCGGAAGCGCCTCGGGGCCCGAAGGCGGCCGGGTCCGCGACATGTAGAGGATCAGGCGCGCCAACTGTCCGACTTCGTCGTCGCGCTCGAGCAGCTTCTCGTTGGCGACCACGAGCGCCCGTTCCTCCGGAGGGTGCCGGGCGGTCTCCACCGCGTACGCGAGGAGCGCGGCGAGCGGCCGCGCCACCAGGTTCACCAGCCAGATGGACGCCAGGATCCCGACCACGAGCAGAATGGAGATCAGGTACACCTGCTGGCCGATCGCGCGCTGGATCTTCAGCGCGACCAGGTCCAGGTCCATCCCGAGATGCACCGTTCCCGCCACCCCGGCCAGGATGGGACTGCTGACTTCGAGGAAGTCCCCCATTCCGGGCAGGCTGCGCTCCACGGGTTCCGTCCGGAAGGGGTCGCTCTCCCGGATCGCCTCGGGAATTCCGGGAACAAAGGTGTGCGCCAGGAACTCGCCCGTTTCGTCGGTGATGTAGATGTAGCGGATCCCCTGCACTTCCAGGAACTGGTCGATCAGCGACTGCAGGGTTGCGAGGTTCCGGTTCAGCAGGATGTCGACGCTCGCGTCGGCGATGGTCTTCGCGATGCTCTCGGAGTTGGCGGCGTACTCGGCCGAGAGTTCCGTGTCCACGGTCCGGATGCAGAGCAGGGACGTCGAAAGGACGATGAGTCCGAACAGTGCGAAGATGCCGAACCGCATCCGTTGGAACAGCTTGTGAACTTTCATGTCAGGCGGGGAGAGCGTTCCAGTCGGTCAACGGAACGAAACGGCCGTCCTCCACGACGGTGTAGTAGACGCGCTGGAGTCCCTGCCGCCGATCGGGCCCGAAGGACACCTGCTCGCCGATGCCGAGGTCGAAGTCGCGGATCGAGAACACCGCGTCCTCGAGGCCCGCGCGGTTGGGCTCTCCGTCGAAGCGCCGGAAGATCTCGCACATCAGCTTGGCGTTCACGAAACCCTCCAGGCTCACGAAGCTCTGGGGCAGCGGATCGTAGGGGTCATCCAGAAACTCCTCCGGGATCTGCGGGTCGTGGCGCGCCATCAACTCGCGGTATTCCCGGACCGCGGGCACGGATTCGTCCTCGTAGCTGGGCACGACCTGCGAGTTGACGAGCCATCGGGTGTAGGTCTCGGGGTCGTCCCGTCCCTCGCTCAACAGGTTCACCAGGTTCTCGCTCCCCACGAACGAGAGATTCGCGATGGGAACCCGAAGTCCGAGGTCGATCGCGTCCCGGGCGAACGCGGCGCAGGCCGCGTAGGCCCCGACGCAGATCACCGCGTCGGGCGCCGCTCGCTGGAGGATCTCGACCTGGGCCCGCATCGTGCCCGTGAACCGGGACCCCCGCTGATAGGTCGCTTCGCCGGCGATCGTTTCGCCGTGGTTCTCGAGGGCGGCCCGCACACCCGCCCAGCCGCTCCGGCCATAGGCGTCGGCCTGGTAGAACACGGCGATACGGCGCCGCCCGGTGGCGAGGAAGTTCTCGACCAACCCGGCGGTCTCCTGCCGGTAGGAAGCGCGCAGGTTGAACGCGAAATCACCGTAGGGGGGCTCCCGCTGCGGTTGCGCCCCGGTGAAGGGGAAGAACATGTAGATCCGCTCTTCCTGGAACTTCTTCAGCATCGGGAGAACGCGCGTCACGGTCGGCGTGCCGACGTAGCCGAACAGCAGGAACACGTCGTCCTCGAGCATCAGTTTCAGCGTGTTCTGGACACACGGATCGGGCTGGTAGCCGTCGTCGTACAACTTCAGCGTGATCCGGCGCCCGCCTATTCCGCCGGATCCGTTGACCTCGCGGAAATACGCCATCGCGCCCCGGTAGAGCTCGTTGCCGAGTCCCCGCGAGGGACCGGTGAACGCGGCGGAAGTCCCGAGGACGATCTCGCCGCCGGCCGCGCCCGGGGCCGGGGCCTGCCGGCCGGGAGCCGGGGTGCTGGCGGCGCCCGACGAGGCGCCCGCGCCCGCCGCCAGGGCCGCACCCGCCCAGCGGGCCCACGGGGCCAGGAGGGCGGCCGCGCAACTGGAGTGCACCAGAGTCCTCCGGCTCCAGAGCTGTTCCCGACCGGTCCCCCGGTCCGTAGCCGACCTCGATTGCGTGGCGGTGTCCATTCGGTCCCCCCTTCGCGCCCTCTCGGCAGCGCGTCGCTCGCTTGACTCGTGGCAGCGCGGGCGGCTGCCCATTCTCGATAATACCGTGTCATCAACGGCGAGACCGAAGGAGTCCGGGCGAGACGCACCCGGATCCGGGTGGAGGACGGCCCACCGCAAACGGGGCCGGACCCGGGTGCCCTGGGCCGCGCTTGCCGGTCGGGCCGCGAATGACACAATGAGGCGGCCGGAGGGAGCAGCCCGATGCGCGACCACCATCTGAGTCCAAACCGCCGCCGGTTCCTGCGGTACCTGGCGGGAAGCCCGCTGCTGCTCGGCTCCGGGTGCTGGGAACCCCGCGCCACGGCCCAGGCCCCAAAGCCGGGTTCTGACCGGGAGAGCGCGGAACTCTTCGGCTACAACCGCTTCCCCCGGACGCCGATCGGCTCACCCGAAGAAGCGGCGGACATCTTCGACTTCCGGGTGCTGGCGGAGCGCAACCTGCCGCCGGCCCACTACGGCTACATGGCCACCGGAGTGGACGGAGAGGGCACGCTGGCCGAGAACCGCCGGGCCCTCGACAACGTGGGGATCCGGGCGCGCCGGCTGGTGGACGTTTCGGACCCCGACATGTCGGTGGAGATCTTCGGCCGGCGGTGGACGTCCCCCATCTGCATCGCTCCCTGCGGGAGCCAGAAGGCGTTTCACCCGGAGGGCGAGGTTGCCGTGGCCCGGGCCGCCCGGACGATGGACCACCTGCAACTGCTTTCCACGGTTACGACCTCCCCGGTGGAGGAAGTCAACGAGGCGCGCGGCGAACCCGTCTGGTACCAGTTGTATCCGACCACCAACTTCGACGTGACGAAACAGCTCGTCGCGCGGGCGGAAGCGGCCGGCTGTCCGGCGGTGGCGCTCACCGTGGATCTCCCCGCCGGAAGCAACCGGATCAGCACACCGCTGACGGCGCGCCTCGATGAGCGCGAATGCGAGATCTGCCACGTTCCCGGCCTCGCCGGCTACGTCTCCAGGAAGAGCATGTTCGACGGGATCGAGGTGGAGAACATCACCGGGCGCAGCCGTTTCGCCGGCCTCAACAACCCCAGTCTCACCTGGGACGTGGTGAAACGGCTCAAGGACATCACCTCCATGAAGGTCCTCCTGAAGGGCATCGTCACCGCCGAGGACGCCGAGTTCTGCCTCGAACACGGCGTGGACGGGATCGTGGTCTCGAACCACGGCGGACGCGCCGAGGAGAGCGGGATCGCCACCATCGACAGTCTGCCCGAGGTGGTGAGCGCGATCGGCGGCCGGATTCCGGTGATCATGGACAGCGGGATCCGGCGCGGCGTGGACATCTTCAAGGCCCTCGCGCTGGGGGCCGACGCCGTTCTGATCGGCCGCGCCTACCTCTGGGGGCTCGCGGCCTTCGGGGAGGCGGGCGTCGAAGCGGTGCTCCGGATCCTGCGGGCCGAGTTCAAGCTCGCCATGCAGCTCGCGGGAACGCCGAGTCTCGCGGACATCGGCCCGCGCTCGGTGCTCCGCCGCTGATCCTCCCGCTCCTCGTCGCCGGTACTCTGGCCGGGGTTGCCACCGCCGGCGCGCAGCCGCGCTTCGCCGACACGACCCCCGCTTCCGGCGTCGAGTTCGTCCACGACACCGGCAGGGGCGACGCCGGGCGCCCGGCCTACTTCATGCCCGAGATCATGGGATCGGGAGTCGCCCTCTTCGATCGCGACGCCGACGGCGATCTCGACCTCTACCTCGTCCAGGGCGAAGGCGCGGACCGGTTCTTCGAGAACCGGGGACCGGGTATCCGCTTCGTCGAGACCGCCCGAGTTCCGGGCACTGGCGCCTACGGCATGGGCGTCGCGGCCGGGGACGCCGACGGCGACGGAGACCTCGACCTCTTCCGGACCGGATTCGGACCCGACGCCCTGCTCCTGAACACCGGGGAGTCGGGTCTGGTGGCGGCGGAAGACCCCGGGTGGGACGATTCCTGGTCGGCCTCCGCGGCCTTTTGCGACTACGACGCCGACGGCCACCTGGACCTCTTCGTGACCCGCTACATGGACTACGACCCGGACTTTTCCTGCTTCGCGGCGACCGGAGAGCAGGACTACTGCAACCCGACCGACGTGCCCGGGTTGCCCGATCTCCTCTACCGGAACACCGGGGGCGGGAAGTTCGTGGAGGTGGGCCGGGAGTCCGGCATCGCCGCCCTGCCGGCCCGGAGCCTCGGAGTCGTCTGCCACGACTTCACGGGGGACGGGAGGCCGGACTTCTACGTGGCGAACGACACCGAGGCGAATCACCTCTGGGTGAACCAGGGCGGCGGGGCGTTCACCGAAGAGGCGCTGCTGCTCGGCGCCGCCCTCAGCGGTTTCGGCCGTCCCGAGGCCGGAATGGGGATCGACATCGGCGACCTGAGCGGCGACGGCGTCCTCGACATCCTGCTCACCCACTTCGCCGACGAGACGAACACCGCCTATATCGCCGAACCGGGGATCGGCTTCGTGGACGGCTCCATCGACCTCGGGCTCGGAACGCTCGGCCTCGCGACGACCGGATTCGGCGTGGCGCTGAGCGACTTCGATCTCGACGGGTTTCCCGACGCCGTCATCGCCAACGGCCGGGTGGCCCGGCCCGCGGGCGAATCCCCGCGGGCTCCCTTCTTCGAGCAGTACGCGGAAAGCGCCCTCATCCTGCGCGGCGGCCCCGGCCGGTTCGACGACGCCGGGGCCGCGTCGCCCGAACTGAGCGGGTGGAAGGCCGTCGGCCGGGGGCTGGCCGCCGGCGACCTCGACGGGGATGGGGATCCCGATCTCGTGATCACGGCCGCCGAGGGTCCCGCCCGGATCTTCGAGAACGTCTCGAACCACGACGGCAACTGGCTCCTCGTGGCGGCGGGGCTGCCCGGCGGCGCGCCCGATCACGGCGCCACCGTGAGGCTCGGCACCTCGGCCGGAATGCGGGTTGCCCGCGCGAACCCCGGTGTCTCCTACCTGAGCTCCGGCGATCCGGGGGCCCATTTCGGAGTCCCCGCCGGAGCCGCGATCGAGAGTCTGACGGTCCGCTGGTCCGACGGCTCGGAGGAGGCGTTTCCGGCGCCCGCCCCGAACCGGGTCGTGGTCGTGGTCCGGGGCGCCGGAACGATCCATGACTGAAGCGCGGGCCCTCCGGGCCGGAAGTCTGGTGGCGCTCCTCGCGGTGCTCGCGGGCGCCTGCGGAGGGCCGGAGATTCCGGAAGTCGGGACCGACGGCATGGAACCCGCCGTCCGGGAGGCCATTCGCGGCGCCCGGGACGCCCTCGCCGCCGACCGGGGAAGCGCGGCCGCCTGGGGGCGCTTCGGGATGGTGCTCCATGCCCATCGGCTGGGCGCCCCCGCGGGCGCCAGCTATGCCGAGGCCGCCCGTCTCGACGAGGACGACCATCGCTGGCCCCATCTCCACGGCCGCCTGCTGGAAACCGCCGAACCGGCTCGCGCGCTGGGACTGGCCGACGAGGCGCTCCGCCGGAACCCCCGTTTTGCTCCGGCGCTCGCGCTCCGGGCCCGGGTGCTCGAGGGAATGGGCGACGACGACGCGGCCGAGGCCGCCTGGGAGGCGCTCCAGGACCTGGCTCCGGAATCCGTCGAAGCGCCGCTCGCGCTCGGGCGCCGGCGCCTCCAGCGGGGAGACCTGGCGGGCGCCCGTACCGCGTTCGAGCGCGTCGTGGAACGCCTGCCGTCCTCCGCGGCCGGCTGGTCCTTCCTCGCGCAGGTCTCGAGACGACTCGGCGATCCCGAGGCCGCCGCCCAGGCAACCGCCCGGGCCCGAGCCGCTGCCCGATCGCCTTCGCTCGGCTCCACTGCCGACCCGGATCCATTGCTGATCGCCGTCGAGGACCTCCGCGCCGACAGTCGCGGGAGGGAGGCCCGGGCGCGCCGGGCCGCGGCCTCGGGAGACCACGACAGCGCGGAGGCGATCTACCGGCGCCTGTTGGGCGAACGGCCCGAAAGCGCGGACCTCCACTACAACCACGGCAACTCCCTGGCCCGGCTGGGCCGCACCGCAGAGGCGGAAGCGGCCTATCGCACCGCCCTCGAGCGCGATCCCGATTCGAGCGCGGCGATGGCGAACCTCGCGAATCTCCTCGCCCGAAGCGGCCGGGACCGGGAGGCCGATGACCTTTACCGCCGCTCGATCGCCGCCGACCCGAGCCATCTCCCCACCCTGCTCGGCGCCTCGAGCCTGCACTTCCAGCGCGGCGATTTCCGGCAGGCGGAGCGCTATCTCCGGGACGCGCTGGAGCGTGATCCAGGCCATCCCGGCGCCCTCCAGGGTCTGGGTCAACTGCTCGCCACCGCGGGCCGGCTCGGTGAAGCGGCGGAGACGCTCTCCCGGGCGCTGGACGCCGCCCGGGAAGCCGGGGCCGCCCCCGGTCAACTCGCCGGCATCCACTTCCTCCTCGCGGACGTGGAGCGGCAGCGCGGGCGCACCACCCAGGCACGGACCCACCTGGCGCAGGCGGAAGCGCTCGGCATGAACGTCCCTCCCGCGTTCCGGGCCCTCCTGGAACCCGGGCGGTAACGCGTCCCGGATGGCGCAGTTGCCGGCCCCGAGGGGGGCGGATACAGTGATTTCGGGCCGCCAAGCGCCCAGTGAGGACGCCATGAACCATCTTCCCAGGCGACGTTTCCTGCAGGCTGGCTCCGTCGGGCTCGGCGCCGGATTCCTTCTGCCCGTAGCCGGCGCCGGCGGATCGGCCTACACCCCCTCACCCGCCACCGACTCCACCCGGGTCCGGATGACGGGAGACGGACTCGGGCTGACGCCCGCCGAGCAGGGACGCCTGCTCGCGCGGATGGCGGAAGAGGGCCGCATCGAGCGGGATTCCTATTCGAACGGCGGCGTGGTGCAGGTGCTCGAGGAGCAGTTCGCACGGGTCCTCGGGAAGGAGCGGGCGGTCTTCATGCCGACCGGAACGCTGGCGAACCACCTGGCGGTGCGCAGTCTCGCCGGCGCCGGCGGCGGCCGGGCGATCGTCCAGGCCGAGGCTCACCTGTACAACGACTCGGGAGACTGCGTGCAGACCCTCAGCGCGATCCCGCTGATTCCGCTCGCCCCGGGCCGCTCGACCTTCACCCTCGAGCAGGTGCAGGAGATCGTGGAGCGGACCCGCGGCGGGCGCGTGGTGCGGCCGGTCTCCGTGATTTCGATCGAGACCCCGGTGCGGCGGCGCTCCGGCGAGACCTTCGATCAGGGAGAACTCACCCGCATTGCCTCCTACGCCCGGAGCGAGGGCATCCGCCTGCACCTCGACGGGGCGCGGATGTTCCTCGAGAGCGCCTATACCGGGATGGACGTGGCCGAACTCGCGCGCCCGTTCGACACCGTCTACGTGTCGCTCTACAAGTACTTCAACGCGGCCTCAGGCGCGATCCTCGCCGGCCCCGCCGCGCTGCTCGACGGCATGTTCCACACGCGGCGGATGTTCGGCAGCGGACTCCCCGCCGCGTGGCCCTTCGCGGCGGTCGCCCTCAACTTCCTTCCGGGGTTCATCGACCGATTCACGAGCGCGGTCGGGATCTCCGAGTCCTTCATCGCCGAGGTGGAGCGGCACGGCGCCTTTGCGGTCGAGCGGATGGCGGGGGGCACCAACCTGTTCCGGCTGCGGGTGGACGGCGCCGACCCCGAGGCCTTCCGGCGGCAGCTCCGCGAGCAGCAGGTGGACCTCGGGGGCGTCCGTGCGGACGGCCGATTCATGATCGGCGTGAACGAGACCTGGAACCGCAGCACGCCGGACGAACTCGCCCGGCGTTTCCGCTCCGCCCTGGCCTGACGGGTCGCGCCCCGGCGCGGGCGGATCTCCTACGGGGAGCGGGCCGCGAGGTGTTCCCCGAAGAAGCGCCCGACCCGGGTCCAGGCGTCGCGCAGGACGTGCTCCCGGTGGAAGTAGTGGAACTCCCCGGGATAGGTGACGAGCTCGAAGTCCTTGCCGGCGCGGAGGAGGCCGTCGGCCAGGTTGATGGACTCGAAGTAGGACACGTTCACGTCCGAGGTCCCGTGCAGCATGAGGAGCGGACGTTCCACGCGATCGACGCGCGCGGCGGGCGCCGCGAGCTCATAGACGGCGGGGTTCTCCGCGGGGTCCCCCATCCGGCCCCTCACCCAGGGGCCGCCGGGATCGCGGAACCAGAGGCCGAAGTCTCCAACGCCGGCGACGTTCACCCCCGCCGCGAACAGCGTGGGGTCCAGGGTGAGCGCCTGCATCGTCATGAAGCCTCCGTAGCTGAGCCCCCAGACCCCGATGCGGTCCGGGTCCACGAACTCGAGCGTCTGCAGGTACTCCGCGCCCGCCGCGACGTCCTGGTAGTCCCCTCCTCCGACGTCGCGGTACGACTCCTGCCGGAAGTTCCGGCCGTAGCCGATGCTCCCGCGATAGTCGGGCATGAGCACCACGTAGCCCTCCGAGGCGAGGAGCTGGTGGAAGGAGTGGTACACCCCGTAGTCGCGGCGGACGTGCCACCCATCGTAGTTCTGGGCGATCCCGTCCCCGTGCACCCAGACGATCGCGGGATGCTTCAGGGAACGATCGAGGTCCTCCGCCACGAACAGGTAGCCGGGTACCTCGCCCCCGTCCCGCGCCGGATAGCGGAGGAACTCCCCTTCGGTGAAGAACGCCGGGTCGAGGGACTCGGGCAGCGAATTCGTGAGCCGCTCCGGCTCTCCCGATCCACCGGTCTCCACCGTGAAGAGGTCGGGAACGGCGCGCGGGCCGGTGTGCTGGAACACGATGCGCGAACCGTCGGGAGAGAACCCGCCGTGTTCCGAACTCAGCCGGAAACCGGTGGCGACGGACGGCTGGGTGTTCGTGCCCCGCGCCGAAGTGATCCGCGTCGGCACGCCGTCCGGCAGCTCCGCGGTGTCCACCACGAAGAGCTGGCGCTGTCCGGGATGATCGGGGTTCGCGTCCCAGCCGAGCTTGCCGCCGTCGGGCGACCAGGCGAAGCGCCGCGCCTCTTCCTCCGACCCGGTGAGGGCGTGCGCGGAACCGTCGGCCAGCGAAACCACCACCAGTTGGTCCCAGCCGGAGGAGTCGTCCACGAACGCCACCCACTCCCCGTCGGGAGAGGGCCGCGGTTCGCCTCCGAGGAAGTTGAGGCTCCACCACTTCTCGTCTTCCGTGACGTGCAGGGGCCGGAGCGAACCGTCCCGCAGGTCGGCGAGGACCACCGAACGCGTCAAGACGTCGGGCGCGACCTCCTGGAAGATCAGCCGCGCCGTATCCACCCAGCGCGGACTCGATATGACGCCGGATCCCGCCGCGATGCGCCGCGAGACGCCGTTGCGGACCACCGGCGCCACCCAGAGATCGGGCGCGGTGCCGCTGAACCGGCGATAGAGCAGCGTGTCCCCGGAGACCTCGTGGGTCTCGTCCACCGTTTCCCGGTTCGAGACCGTGTAGGCGATGAAGCGGCCGTCGGGGGACCACGCGGGCTCGCCCTCCGAACGGTCGCCGGTGCGCGTCAACTGCAACTCGGCGCCGTCGGCAAGGTCGCGGACGAACAGGTCCCCACCTCGCAGGAACGCGATGCGGCGGCCGTCGGGAGAAGGCCGGAAGCCGGACTCGCCGCCGGGCTCGTCGTGGAAGACGGCGCGCAGCGTCCCCGCAAGATCCGGATCCATCTGGTAGAGGCGTCCGTTGCGCGTGAAATGGAGCAGGTCTCCTTCCCCGCCCCAGAAGAGCCCGCCGATCACTTCGTAGGAACTCCCCCAGCGCGTCAACTGGCGCGGGGGCTCACCGGAGCCCGGCGTCACCGAATAGAGGTCCATCTGCTGGTTCAGATCCCAGACGAAGAACACCTCGTCGCCGTCGGGACTCCACACCGGCGCCGTCGGATGCCGGATGTCCAGGACGTCCTCCAGGGTCATCCGCGGCTCTTCCTCGGCCTCTTCGCATCCCGCGAACAGGATGGCGGCCGCGAAGAGCAGCGCCATCGACGGTCCTCGAACCGGGAATTCCGGCCCGGCTGCTTGCTGATTTCGTTTCATCGCACGCCTCGCGTCTCACGGCACCACCCTCGATCGTGGGGTGCGTCCCGGATGGTATCCGGCGGCATGGCCGCTGCAGGTGGCGCAGGTGTCTGACTGGTGCGTTTCGCCTCCCTTCGGACCCCCACCGGGAGAACTGGGGCGATGCCGGCCGGAGGCCGGCGCTCCGAGCCGGCGTTTCCGCACAGTCGTCTCCCCGACGCGGCGCCGGGGACTGGCGTGAAAGGTGTCCCGTTCTGGCTCCGTGAGGAAGGAAGGAGACGGATGGAGGTGGGCCCGGAAACCCGGACCCTGGAGCCGCGCACGGGACGAGCGCACCCGAAACGCCGATTGCGGGAAACCGGCAGGGCACCGGCAGATTAGCGCGCCCGGTTCGGCTGTCAAGAGTTGATTCGGCGGCGAAATCCGAGTCGACGCCCAGCCTCCGTTTTTGGCCCTCGAGACGCGAAAATAGAGGCGCCAGACCGCGATTTCGAAGCGTCACCCATGCCGGACAAGCGATCCAAGACGATCACCGCGTACGAAGAGAAACGGGATTTCGGACGGACCCCCGAACCCCCTGCGGGAGGCCCCGCGGACGCCGGGCCACCCGGGGGCCGGCGCTTCGTGGTCCACCGCCATGAGGCCCGCCGCCTCCACTACGACCTGCGGCTGGAGATGCACGGAGTCCTCCGCTCCTGGGCGGTCCCGCGCGGCTTTTCCTACGACCCCGGGGTAAAGAAACTCGCGGTCCGGACCGAGGACCACCCGCTGGCCTACACGCACTTCGAAGGGGTGATCCCGGAGGGCGAGTACGGCGGCGGCACCATGGGCATCTGGGACCGGGGCACCTACCAGATCACCGAAGGAGGTGAAGATCAGGGAGCCGCAGGCGTGGAAGCCGGGAAGCTCGTACTCCGGTTGTCGGGGCGCAAGCTCCGCGGGGCCTGGCACATGGTGAAGACGAAGCGGGCCGCGGACGAATGGCTCCTGTTCAAGGGGCGGGACCGCTACGCGCGCGCCGACGCGGAGCGGCAGCCCTTCTTCGACCTGAAGGGGGCGGCGCCCTGGACCGGGGAGCCCGGCCCGGTTCCCGTTCTTCCGGGGGGCGAGCGGGAACCCTTCACGGACCAGGACTGGATCTTCGAACCGCAACTCCGGGGCATCCCCGTCTTCCTCGAACGCGCGGGGGCGGAACTCCGCCTGACGCGGGGGGACGACGGAACACCGCTCGATCTGCCCGAGGTTGCCGCGGAAGCCGAAGCGGTGCGCGCGGAGCAGTTCCTCGCGGGTGGAACGCTCGTGAGCACCGACGAGGCGGAGAGGCCCTCGCCCGGGCGCCTGGCGGCGCGGCTCGGCGGGGACCCGTCGATCGCGGTCTCGCTCTACCTGAACGACCTGCTCCGCTACGAGGAATGGGACATCCGGAACGTCCCCCTGCTCGAACGGAAGGAACTGCTCTCCACCCTGTTGCCGCCCGGCAAGGCCCTCCTCTTCGGCGACCACGTCGCGGTCCGGGGAGAAGAGTTCCACGCGGCGTGCGAAGCCGCCGGGCTGCCGGGGACCATCGCGCGCCGCGGCGGGGCGGCCTATCCGGCCGCTGGAGCTCCCCCCGACGGGCGGGCCGCCGCCCCGGACTGCGTGCGCATCCCGTCACGCGGCGCGGGGGCGCCGGACCCCTCCGAGCACCTGCTCACGGGCCTCTCCCGCCAGCGGGCGGTGCGGGAATCCGCGCAGCCGCTCCACTTCACGAACCTCGACAAGGTGTTCTGGCCCGACCACGGATACACCAAGGGAGACCTGATCCGCTACTACGACCGGGTCGCCGAACATCTGCTCCCGTACCTCCACGAGCGGCCGTCGCACCTGCTCCGCTATCCCGACGGCGTGGGGGGCAAGGCCTTCTACCAGAAGGACCTGCCGGACCACACGCCCGACTGGATCGTCAGCGAGGACATCCCCTCGGGACACCGGGGCGAGACGATCCGCTACCTCATCGTCAACGACGCGGCGGCGCTCCTCTACGCCGCGAACCTGGGAAGCATCGACATCCATCCCTGGCTATCCCGGCGGACGCGGCGGGACACACCCGACTGGGCGGTCTTCGACCTCGATCCCGGGGGCGGGCCCTTCAGCGACGTAGTGCGCCTCGCCCGGGCGTTCGGCAAGGTGCTCCGCGGGATCGGGCTCCGCCCCTACCTGAAGACGTCGGGCGCCACGGGACTCCACATCTACGTTCCCCTGGAACCGGTGTATCCCTACGACGTGGTCCGGCAGTTCGCCGAGGCCGTCTCCACGCACGTCGCCGGCGAACACCGGGACATCGCAACCGTCGAACGGACCACCGCGCGGCGCCGGGGCCGGGTCTACCTCGACTTCCTGCAGAACCGGCGCGGACAGACCGTGGTTCCTCCGTACGCCGCCCGTCCGGTACCCGCGGCGTCGGTCTCCACCCCGCTCGACTGGGACGAACTCGACGGCGATCTCCATCCCGGGCGCTTCACGATCGCCAGCCTGCCCGAGCGGCTCGACCGGCTCGGGGACCTGTTCGCGGGCACCCTCCACGACCGCCAGCCACTCCTGCCGGCGATCCGGAGATTCCAGGAGCGCTACTTGCCGGGATCAGGCTGAGGCGGTCCGGACGTCGACCATCGCGCCCAGCGAGCGCAGTTTCGCCGGCAGGTCCGAGTAGCCCCGTTGCACCGTCTCGAGCGGCGTGATCCGGCTCTCGCCGGAGGCGGCGAGCGCCGCCGCGATGAGCGCCATCCCCGAGCGGATGTCGCGCGCGTCGAGGTCCCTGCCCCGAAGCCGTCCGGGTCCGGTGACGATGACGCGGTGCGGATCGCAGAGGAACATGTCCGCTCCCATCCCGATCAACTGTTCGAGGGAAAACAGGCGGAGCTCGTACATCCAGTCGTGAACGAGCGTCGCGCCCTCCGCGGCCGTCGCCAGCACCGTCGTGAGGCTCACCATGTCGCTCGGGAAGCCCGGCCACGGCGCCGTGGTGATGCGCCGCGCCGCGTGCAGCCGGGAGGGCTCGACGAGCAGGCGGTCGTCTTTCTGCCGGAGGGCCACACCGAGGCGTCGCAGGACCGCGGTGATCGGCTCCAGGTCCACGGCCCGGGCCCCCTGGATCTCCACCGTTCCCCCGGTCAGGGCAGCCAGCGCCGCCCAGCTTCCGGCTTCCACGAAATCTCCCGAGACGGCCCACGAGGCCCCTCTCCGGCGCTTGCTCCCGGCCACCCGCAGGGTCGACGTGCCCGCTCCCTCGATCTGGACTCCCATCTTCTGAAGGAACCCGCAGAGTTCGACGACGTGCGGCTCGCAGGCCGCGTGGCGGATCTCCGAGACGCCGTCCGCGCCGGCCGCGGCCAGGAGGGCCGTCTCCGTTCCCGTGACGGACGCCTCCTCGAGATAGAACGAAGCGCCGCGCAGGCCCTCCGGGGCCTCGATCTGCCGGCCCGGCCCGTCCACCTCCCGGCCCCCCAGGGCGCGAAGCGCGGCCAGGTGGACGTCAAACCCCCGGCGTCCCGCGAAGTCTCCGCCCGGCTCCCCCATCTGCACGCGGCCCCGGCGCGCGAGGAGGGGCGCCGCGAGCAGCACCGAGCCGCGGAGCCGCCCCACCCCCGCGGGGTCGGGTTCCTCGCTCCGGATCTCCGCCGCGCGGACCCGCACGCGGCCGGTCCCGACCCCCTCGATTTCGGCTCCCAGGCCTTCGAGCACCCCGGCCATGGTGGCGACGTCCCGGATGTCGGGCATGTTTCGGAGCTCGCACCACTCGTCGGTGAGGAGGCAGGCCGCGAGGAGCGGCAGCGCCGCGTTCTTGTTCCCCTCCACCTGCACCCGGCCCTCCAGGCGGGCGCCTCCCTCGACGATCAGGGTCGTCGGCGGCGGTCCTTGCCGGATCATGACGGGAAGTCTCCGAGGAGAACGAGCTCGGGTACGAGATTCACTCCGAAGGCCGCGTTCACCGCCGCCTGACAGATTCCGAGCAGCCGGTGCACGTCGGCCGCCGTGGCGCCCGGCCCGGCCGTCAGGAAGTTCGCGTGCACCTCGGACACCCGGGCGCCGCCGACCCGGACGCCCTTCATTCCGGCCCGGTCGAGCAGGGCTCCGGCGGCGCAGGGGACGTCCGGCGGCAGGGCCACGGTTTCCGGATCCGGGTTTTGGAATGCACAGCCGGCGCTCGGTACCGCGAGTGGTTGCGTCGCTTTCCGGAACGCGAGGGACGCCCGCGCCCGACGGCGCAGGACGGCTGGATCTGCCGGCTCCACCCCGAAGTCGGCCGAGACCAGGACCCGTCCCCGCCCCGCGAGGGCATCGCCCCCGGGCCCGAACCCCACGTCTTCGGGGCGGACCGTTTCAACCCTGCCCGCGTCATCGGCGACGCGCAGCCCCGTCACCAACTCGCCCACCTCGCGGCCTCCGAAGTGAGCGTTCCCGTGGATCGCGCCCCCCACCGTGCCCGGGGTCCCCGCCCAGGCCTCGAGACCGGCAAGCCCTCGCTGGATAGACCAGCGAACCAGCCCGTTCATGGTCATTCCGGCGAAAGCCCGGACCGTTCGGCCGTCAACGCGCCGGGCGCTGCCGCCTTTCACCCGGACCACCACGCCGCGGACCCCCGCATCGGACACCAGCACGTTGGACCCCCCTCCGAGCAGCGTGAACGGCAACCCGCTGTTCCGCACCGCGGCGAGGGCTCCCAGGAGTTCCTCTTCGCCCCTGACCTCGATGAACCAGTCGGCCGGGCCTCCGAGCCCGAGCGTCGTCAGCGGCGCGAGGGGGGTATCCGGCCGAAAGCGCTTGCCCGTGGGCAGCGGATCCGGTCCCATCGCGCTACCGCACGGCTGTACGGCGGTAGTGGACTCAGCGAGGATCGCCGAGCCCCGCGAGGCGGTCCCGAACCCCCTGCTGGCCGGGATTGAGTTCCAGCGACCGTTCGAACATCTCCCGCGCCCGTTCGCCGTCACCAACCTGCTCGTGGCAGTCGCCCAGCGCGTTCAGGAGCGACGGGTCCGCCGGCCGCAGGGTGAGGGCATGCATGAGCCGCGGCAGCGCCTCGTCGCACTCCCCCCGGATGTAGTAGGCGAAGCCCACTCCCTCGGTCACCTCGATCTCGTTCGGGTAGTCCGCCTCGATCGGAAGCAGCAGATCGAGCGCCTCGTTCGCTTGCCCGGTGAAGAGCAGGGCGCTCGCCAGCTTCCACTTCGCCATCGGCAGGTCCGGGTTCGCGGTCGCCTCCCGGAAGGCGACGGTGGCCTCCGCAATCCGTCCATGGGCCATGAACTGGTCGCCGAGCGCCAGCGCGAGCAACCCGGGGAAATGGGTCGCGAAGGAACGGCGGACGATGAATCCGGGCCGATCCACCGCCGCCCGCGGCGAAACCAGGAGCGGAGCGTCGCGGGATGCGATCACCTCGCCGGCGGCGTCCAGCAGGTCCGCCGTTACCCGGTACCGTCCGGCGCCAAGCTCCGCCAGCGGGAATTCCTCGATCGCGGGCGCGTCCGCGCTCCCCGCCGCCACGGTCCGCTCCACGAGCGGACTGGCCGAAACCGGCTCCTCCTCGCCGACGCCGGCGTCCGGCAGGATGCGAAACCGCGTCCGGTGCCCGTCGCGCGCGTTCACGGGCTGGGCGGCGACGCTCAGCAGGTCGCTCGAGGCGAAGGTCCCCCCGACGGACGGTTCCATCACGGTCGAGCCGAACTGGAAGGTTCCGAAGCGCAGGCCCGACAACTCGGGGTCCCGCTCCGTCCGGTACGCGAGGATGAGGTCGGCCAGACCCACCGAGCCGGCCCCGGTCGCCGGAACCCGCACCTCGGAACTCGCCACCGTGTACTGCTGGGTGGCCCGGTTCCGCACGATGACGCTCACCTCGTATTCCCCGGGAATCACCGGCAGGTTGTCCCGGTAGGCAAAGGGACTGCCGCCGGCGCTCCGCTGCTGGCTTTCGCTCAGGCGGATCTCGGGTTGGTTCCGCTGCAAGGCCACGAGCTGGCCGTCCATCGTCCGCAGTTCCAGGTCCACGTCCAGGGTCGTCTGGTACACGTTCTCGCGATCATCGAACTCCAGCGAGAAATCCTCGGGAGCGAGCTTGACGCTGTAGTGGATGAACGGGGTGTTCCGGGGCCCCAGCAGCACCCGGAAGTCCGCCTCGCTCGTCACGTACCGGAACGAATACTCGGCGGTCACCCGGTCGCCGTACCGGAGATAGCCCTCGATCTCCTCGAGATCCACGATCTTGTGGGGAGACTCGGTGATGTCGATGAAGTTCTTGTCCACGCTCATCGAAGGCCGCACGGTGTCGAGCCGGGGGGCGATCGTGTTGGTGGCCGAGAGGAAGTCGGCGTGCGGGTCCGTGAGGTCCACCACCAGGGTGGCGCGCGCCAGGTCCAGGGAGACCATTTCGATGAGGTCCACGGCGGCGTGCTGGCGGTTCCGGAGCAGTTCTCCCCGGCGGACCAGCGCGTCGGGTCCGTCGGACCAGGGGTGATAGAGCTCGTACTCGCCGATGTCTTCCCTCTTGAAGAACAGGAGATTGAAACGCGGAGGCAATCCGAGCGAGGTGTCCCCCTGATAGATCCAGAGATCGGCGCTCACGATCTCGTTGCGTCCGTCGAACTGCTCCCGGGTGCGGGGTTCGCCGAGGATGATCCAGAACCGGCCCCGGTCGGTCTGCCACCCCGGCCTCGGAGCGTCCCGCCCGAGAAACCGGTTGGCGTAGTCGAGCCGCTCGTAGTGCTCGGTCCTGAACTCGTTTTCCTTCGTTGCCGGCACGGGGTCCCGCCGCAGCCAGAACGCTTCGATGAAGTGTTCGCGCTCCTCGAATCCCTCCACCCCGAGGAACACCTCCCGCTCGGCCTCGGTGATGATGTAGACCACCTCTTCCTCGAGCCACACCCGGTGCTCTTCGGGCAGGCGGTCCACCCGCTCGTCGGCTCCGGCCAGGGCCGCGACCGACACCGCCACCCCGGCGAGCGGCAACTTGGACAACAACGGGCGAGCGAAGGAAGTCATGTGTCAGCGGCGAGGGTTTCCGATCACGCCCGGACACCCCGGCGCCCCTCACAAGTGAGCCTACCGCGCCGTCCGCGGGCGCCGCAACGAAACCCCCGCGAACCGGGGTCGCCCGCACTAGAATTGTCGCCGGAGGGCGAACCCCATGACCCATTTCTCCACGCACCGACTCCTTCCCCTGCTCGCCGCCGCCCTGGCGGTCGCCGCCATCGCACTCGCGCACAACCCGCGCGGCAAGGTCGAGGCCAGCTTCAACGGCAAGGCCGTGACCGTGGAGTACGGCCGGCCGAGCCTGAACGGCCGGGACATGCTCGGGCAGGCCACTCCCGGCATGGTGTGGCGGCTCGGTTCGGAGAACGCCACCACCATCACCACCGAAGGCGACCTGATGATCGGCCCCAACATGGCGGCCGCCGGCGCCTACAGCCTGTTCGCGAAGAAGACCGACGACGGCTGGGATCTGCTCGTCAACAGCGAGACGGGACAGTCCGGCCTCGCGCACGATCCGGAGAAGGACCTGTTCAGCGCTCCGCTGAAGGTCGAGAAGACGGACGACTCCGCGGAGATGTTCACGATCAGCCTGATGGCGGACGGGATGAACGGCACCCTCAAGATGCAGTGGGGGAGCACGGCGCTCGTCACCGACCTGATGATCCACTGACCAAGGCTCCGACGGAACCATCTGGAGGGTTGCGGCGTATCCGCCGCACCGGATACCCTCCGTAGCGCAAATCCATGAGAGGCCACAGGGACGGGGACTTGCCCGTCATGACTCGCCAGAAGCTCGTGACCGCCGAGCACCAACACGATCAGGGAGAACCCCGATGAAATCCACGCGTCGCAGTTTCCTCAGTCTCGCGCCCGCCGGGGGCGGCAGCGCCGCTTCCCTCCATGCGATCAGCGCCCGGGGCCGGGAGGCCTGGGAAGCCGAGAACGGTTTCCGCGGAGCGCCGGTATTCGTTCCGCCCCCCGAGGACGACGAAGTCCGGATCAGCAGCAACGAGAACCCTCTGGGTCCGGGTCCTTCCGCGGTGGCGGCGCTCCGCAGCGCCTACACGTCCATCATGCGCTACCCGATGAACGCCGAGATCAGCGGGACGGACCTCCGCACGAAGATCGCGGAGATGTACGGGGGCAAGGCGGAGAACGTGACGCTTTCGGCCGGCTCCGGGGAGATCCTGCGGAACGCGGTCCGCGCCTACACCGGGCCCGGCAAGGCGCTGGTCACCGGCGAGTGCTCCTACGAGAGCCCCGTCCGGACCGCCCGCTACTTCGGCGCTCCGGTCAAGGCCATCCCGATGAAAGGGGATCTCGGGCTCGATCTGGACAAGATGGCGGGCGCGGCGATCGGCGCCGGGCTCGTCTTCCTCTGCAACCCGAACAACCCCACCGGGACCGTCCATTCCATCGCCGACGTGACCGACTTCGTGCGGTTCGTCAAGAAGGAGTCGCCCTACACCGCGATCCTGCTCGACGAGGCCTACTACGACTACGTCGCCCACCCGGGCTTCGACACCGGCGCCCCGCTCGCCATGGAGTACCGCGACGTGTTCGTGGGCCGGACGTTCTCGAAGGCGTTCGGGATGGCCGGCCTCCGGATCGGTTACGGGTTCGGCCAGGCCGACACGATCGCCAAGATCGCGCCGCTGGCGCTCACGTTCGGCACCTCGGTGCTCTCCATCGCCGCGGCGATGGGGTCGCTCGAGGATCCGGACTACATCAAGAACGAGATCCAGCGGAACGAGGAAGCCCGCAGGTTCACCCACGACTTCTTCTCGGGCCACGGCCTCGATCCGGTTCCCAGCAACACGAACTTCATCTTCGTGAACATCGGGCGGCCGGCCAGCGAGTTCCGCGCGGCCTGCGCCGAACGGGGCATCATGGTGGGCCGGGACTTCCCTCCCTACGAGGACACCCACGCCCGCATCTCGATCGGCACCCTCGAGGAGATGCAGCGCGCGACCGCGGTCTTCGCGGAAGTGCTTGGGCTCGCCACCGCCGACAACCAGCAGCAGTAATCCCGAAGGATCGCAGCTCCCATTTCGCACCAAGGACCCCCCGCTACGAGGAGGTAGCCACCCCATGCTCTCCCGCCGCAGTTTCCTGAGTCATGCCTCCGCCGGCGCCGCCGGCCTCTACGCCGCGACCTTCGTCCAATCGCGACTCCGCGAGCAGTACGCGTTCGCCGCCCAGATGGGGATCGCTCCCGAAGAGGCGATCAACCTGGCGAACAACGAGAACTCGCTCGGCCCGGGCGAGTTCGTCATGGACGCCCTCGACTCGGTCATCGGCCCCGAAGGCGTGATCGCGGGCCGGTATCCGTTCCGCTTCACCGGTCCGGTGCGGGAGGCGATCGCCGAGAAGTGGGGTGTGAAGACGGAGAACGTCCTCGTCGGCGCCGGGTCCACCCAGATCCTGGTGGACTGCACCCACCAGTACGCGAGCCGGGAAAAGGCGCTGGTGGGATCGCTGCCGACCTACGAGGAGTGCTTCGGCTACGCGACCCTCATGGGCTACCGGACCAAGGCGGTGCCGCTGACCGCCGACTTCAAGATGGATCTCGACCAGACGCTCCACGCCTGCAAGGGAAGCGGGATGCTGTTCTACTGCAACCCGAACAACCCGGTGGGGACGCTCGTGGACCCGTCCCAGAGCACGGACTTCCTGATGCGCGCGCTCGACGCCGAGAAGGACCTCCGCATCCTGGTGGACGAGGCCTACATCGACTACGTGACCACCCCCGGTCACGAGACGATGATCCCGGCGGCGATCCAGAACCCGCGCCTGATCGTGGCCCGCACCTTCTCGAAGGCCTACGGAATGGCCGGGCTGCGCGTCGGCTACGCGATCGCCCACGAGGACACCATCGCGGAACTCGACGAGTTCCACCTGGGCAACTCGGTCAGCACCCCGGCGCTGGTCGCGGCGAACGCCGCGCTCGAGCGCGACAAGGCGGACCCCGACTACCTGCCGAACGAGAAGAAGCGGAACGCCGAGGCGCGGGACTTCATCATCAAGTTCTTCGCCGACCGCGGGCTGAGCGCCACCGACGCCCAGACGAACTTCATCTTCGTGGACGTCGGAATGCCGATCGAGCAGTTCCAGGCGGCCTGCGCCGCGGAGGGCGTCCGCGTCGGGCGGCCCTTCCCGCCGCTGTGGACCCGCTGCCGCATCTCCATCGGCACGATGGACGAGATGCAGCGCGGCGCCGCCAAGATGGCCACGGTCCTCGACGCCGCCCAGAAGCTGGCCGCGTAACGGCCTGGAACGCCGGTCTCCAGACCGGCACCGCGGCGCTCCGCGCCGCGCACGCCCTGAGGCCATCGGCGCCGGAAGGATCGATCCGTCGGCCTGGAACGCCGGCTTCAGCCGGCACAGCGGCGGCGGAGCGCCGCGGGCGATTCATCGCCGCTTTCCCGCCGAGCCACTGGCAGGCGTAGTCCTCCCTCCCATACCCTGAACGGACAGGAGGCGACCCATGCCCGTTCGAACCCCAACTGTCCTGATCCCGCTACTCCTGGTAGCCACCTTCGCGACCGCCCAGCCCGGCGTCCACACCTCCAGCAGCGGGGGCGAGGTGATGCGCCTCCTCCGGCGGGACAAGCTCGACCTGATCCTGCCGGGCGCCATGCGCGACAACGGCGTGGACATGTGGATCCACGTCACCCGCCACGGCGACCCCGATCCGATGGCCTACTGGTTCGGGAACACCTACGGCTACCTCGTCTTCACCGACCTCGGCGACCGGATCGAGCGCGCCGCCTTCGGGAGCGCCGGAGCGGTCGAGGACATCGACGTCCGGGGTTCCGACGATTTCGCCCGCACCATCTCCAGCTACGGCCGGGGGTACCAGATGGCCTTCAACTACGGCGACGAGGTCTACGACGAGTTCACCGAGTTCGTCGCCGAGCGGGACCCGCAGACGATCGCCGTGAACACCTCCGAGTGGCTGGCCGAGGCCGACGGGCTGTCCCACACCTCCTACCTGAAGCTGGTGAGGGTCCTCGGGCCCACCTACGCCGAGCGCATCGTCTCCGCCGAAGACGTCATCAACGACTTCCTGGTGCGGCGAACGGTGCGGGAAGTGGCCGAACAGATCAACAACCTCGAGGCCGCCCGCCAGCTCACCCAGGCGGCCCTGGCCCGGATCGAGCCGGGGCGCACCACGATCCGGGAGATCACCACCTGGGCCCGCGAGTGGGCGTACGAACGGCACCTGGCCGGATTCAGCACCGGGGGACGCGGCGGCATCCGCCTCTACTACACCGCGGTGTCCGAGGACCCGCCCTATCCCCCCGACGCCCGCTACTGGATCTGGCACGAGGACTACGTCTTCCAGCGCGGCGATTTCTTCGCGTTCAACGTCGGGGTCAACTACATGGGCTTCGGGACCGACACCAAGACCCACGCCTACATCCTGCGCGAGGGCGAGACCGCCCCGCCGGAGAGCATCCAGAAGCTCTTCGACCTCGCGATCGCCGGCCAGTGGATCATGCGGCCCCACATGCGGGTGGGCATGACCGCGAAGGAGTCACTGGACGCCATGGTCGCGGCCATGGAGGAGGCGGGCTACATCTACACACCGTTCGTCAACTCCGGAATCCAGGGGGTCGGCCGGACCCCCGACGGCGAAAGGAACCTCGACTACGTGATCATCCAGGAGGGGCTCGGCGACGGCGACCAGCCGGGATTCGCCATCGACCACCACGCCTACGGCACGGTCGGCACCGGAACCGTCGGTCCCTCGGTGACGAACTTCCGCGCCGACCGGCACCACCTGGTGATCCAGGAAAACCACCTCTTCGCGTACGAGTACATGGTGCACATGAACATCCCGGAACGGCCCGGGTTCCCCCTGGCCATCAACATCTCGAACCCCCACGTCGTGACCAGCAAGGGCATCGAGTGGCTCCAGCCGCCGAACGAGAAGATCTTTCTCATCAACTGATCCGCGCACCAGTCAGCATCAGGATTACCGTCTCCAATCGATGGTAGGCTTCCTCCATAGAATCCTCCATGGAGGAAACCATGCCGCTGAACATCAAGGATTCCGAGACATATGGGCTGACCAGGAGGCTCGCCCACCTCACCGGAGAAAGTCTCACCCAGGCCGTCCGCCGCTCGGTCCGAGAGCGCCTCGCCCGCATGGAAGGTGGGCGGATCGGCACTTCGCTCGCGGATGAGTTGGACCGCATCGCGCTTCACTGCGCCAACCTGCCGAGGCGTGATTCGCGTAGCGCTGACGAGATCATCGGATACGACGAGAGAGGACTTCCGGAATGATGGTTGTGGACACCTCCGCGCTGGTCGCCATCATGGGCGACGAACCGGAGCGCCGCGCCTTCAACGAACGGATCGAGGCGGAGCCGGAGGTCTGCGTGAGCGCGGCGAACCTGCTCGAAGCGCGGATCGTTCTGTTCGCCCGCTCCGGAGAGGACGCCGTCCGGGATCTCGATGCGTTTCTTCACCGGAGCGGCGCGACGGTCGTGGAGGTTTCCCCACAGACCGCTGACATCGCTTTCGATGCGTACCGGCGCTACGGTCGCGGGACCGGGCATCCGGCGAAGCTGAACTACGGCGATTGCTTCGCCTACGCGTTGGCGAAGCAGTCCCGAGCGACTTTGCTCTTCAAGGGTGACGACTTCGAGCGGACCGACGTCCCGGCGGCGGTCCCTCCACGGGTGTGAGTGGCGGCCGAGCCCCGACGCCAGGAACAGGCGGGGTCACCCCAGCCCTTCCAAGAGGCGCCGCCAGGCGTCGCGTTCGCGCTCCGGGGCGAAGAGCGGCGCCCGCGCCGCCCCGTGCCTTGCGAGGTGGTCGAGGAAACCCGGCTCACTCTCCGTGCGCCGCAGGAGCGCCGCGAGCGCCCCGGTGTCCTCGGGCGGGAAGTAGGCCGGATGGTCCGGACCGACTAACCCCATGTTTCCGGGGATCCGGGACGCGATGACGGGGAGCCCGGCGACCACCGCCTCCGACACCACGTTGGCTCCGCCCTCGGTCAGCGACGAGATCACCATGGCGTGCGCGCGTTCGTAGAGCCGCCGCACGCGCCAGGCCGGCACTTCGCCCAGCCACCGGTAACGCGGGTTGCGCGCCATTTCGCGGCGCGCGGTCTCCGCCCATTCGGGATCCCGCGCGCCGCCGGCGTGAAGGACCCGCAGGCGCGAGTCCGGCCGCATCTCCCGCGCCGCCCAGGCCGCCCGCAGCGGGTCCTTCTCCCGGCGAAGGTGCCCCACGACGCACACGTCGAAGGTCCGTTTCGAAGGGCGGCGCTCGACGGTCGCGCCCGACACCGACTGGTGCACCACGCGCAGTCTGGCCTGGAACTCCGGCGGCAGCGCCTCCCCGACCAGGTCGTGCAGCCCGACGAGCAGGTCGGCGCGCTCGAGCGACCGGCGGGTGGTCTCGGGCTCCGTGTGCAGGAACCCGTAGATGTCGGTTCCGGTCAGGGCCACGACCAGCGGACGGGTGGGGAAACGGTCCCGGAAGCGGCGGATCGAAGCGGCGCTCCGCCAGGCGTGCAGCGCGACCAGCACGTCCGCGGAGGCTCCGTCCCAAATCGTCTGGACACTCACCCGGTGGCCGAGCGACCGCAGCACCGCCGCCCAGCGCCTCGCGGTCACCCGGTTCCCGAGGCGGGATCTCGCCCCCGCGGGGGTTACTAGAATGATTCGCACGGGCAGAAACTGCCGCCGACATGACCCAGCGCGTTCCGGCCGATCATCTCGTCGCCATCATGGAAGACGCCCACCGGCGAAGCCTGGCGTTGACCGTCGGCCTCGACGACGAACAACTGATGGGGCGGCGGTTGCCCATCGTCAATCCGCTCCGGTGGGAGATCGGGCACGTGGCGTGGTTCTACGAGAACTTCATCCTGCGCGGCCTCTACGGCCACGCACCGATCCTGCCGCAAGGAGACGAACTGTACGACTCGGCGGCCGTCCTCCAGGGCACCCGCTGGGATCTGCCGCTCCTCGGCATGGAGGAGGCGATCCGCTACGCCGGGACGGTCAAGGACCGCTGTCTGGAACGGCTCGGTCCCGGCACCGCGAGCGAGCGGGACAGCTTCATGTACCAGTTCGCCACCTTCCACGAGGACATGCACACCGAGGCGTACATCTATTCCCGGCAGACGCTCGGCTACCCGGCGCCGCGGCTCGGCCCGGATCCCGCTCGGGAACCGTCCGGCGATTGTCCCGGCGACGCCAGGATCCCGGGCGGGACCTTCCGCCTCGGGGCGGAGCGGGACGCGCGCTTCCGCTACGACAACGAGAAATGGGCGCATCCGGTGGACGTGGAGCCGTTTTCGATCTCGAAGGCGCCGGTCACGAACGCGGAGTTCGCCGAGTTCGTCGAAGCCGGGGGGTATCGGAAGCGCGAGTTCTGGAGCGAGGCGGGCTGGGCCTGGCGGGAACGCACCGGCGCCTCCCACCCCGTCTACTGGCTCTCCGAGAGGGGGGACAGCTTCCAGTTGCGGCAATTCGACGAGATCGCGCCGCTGCCGGCTGACGAGCCGGTCATCCACGTCAACTGGTTCGAAGCGAACGCCTGGTGCGCCTGGGCCGGCCGGCGGCTGCCCACGGAGATCGAGTGGGAAGCCGCCGCCCTCGGGGAGGCCGAAGGCGACCGGCTGGCGGCGACGAAGAGGACGTACCCGTGGGGCGAGACCCCGCCCGAGCCGCGCCGCGCAAACCTGGACGGCTGGTCGCTCGGGTGCACCGAGGTGGGAGCCCTTCCCGACGGGGACAGCGCCTTCGGCTGCCGGCAGATGCTCGGCAACGTCTGGGAATGGACGGCGGACATCTTCGGGCCGTTTCCCGGTTTTCGCCCCGATTCCTACCGGGACTACTCCGAGAGCCAGTTCCACCGGACGAAGGTCCTGCGCGGCGGCGCCTGGGCGACCCGCGGCCGGATGCTGACCGGCCGCTACCGCAACTTCTTCGGCCCGGAACGCCGCGACATCCTGGCGGGGTTCCGGACCGTTCGGGGGTAGCGGTTCGGGCCTATTCGTCCGAGGCGCCGGGGTACACCCGCTCGCCCTCGTAGTCCCTCAGACCACAAAAGCCCACGACTTCGTATCCGTTCGCCTGTAGCAGCTCCGCGGCACGCGCGGCTCTTCCGCCACCCTGTCAAGCAGTGAGGATGGGAACTCCCGCCGGGAGTTCTCCGATCCTCGCCTCCAGTTCGTCGATCGGAATGTGGACGAAGCCGTCGATCGTGCCGTGCTCGGCGAGTTCCTCGTCGGTACGGACGTCGAGAAACAGCGCGCCGTTCGCGAGTGCAGCGTCGATGTGCGCCGCCTCGACCCGCGGAGCCGGCTCGGGCGCCGCCTCTTCAGGGGGTGCCGCTTCCTCGGCGGCCGGCTCTCCGCTGCCGCCGCCACAGCCCCAACCAAGGACGGCTGCCGCCAGGGCAACGATGCCAAGTGAGAGTGTTCTCTTCACCGTGAACCTCCTGTTCAGAGTCAGTCGAGCGGGCGGTACTCCCGCGCGCCCGTATATTGCTTGAGGCCGCTGAAACCCACAACCTCGAACCCCGCGTTCTCCAGAATCGCCGCGGCACGCGCGGCGCGTGGCCCCACCATTCAAGTGGTGAGGACCGGGCGGTCCCGCGGCAGCTCGTCCAGCCGATCCGCCAGCTCTCCGAGGTGGATATGGACCGCACCCGGAATGGTCCCGGACTCGGCCAGTTCGACGGCGGTGCGCACGTCGAGCAGGAGAACCTGCTCGTCGCTCAGCACCTCGTCGATCTGAGCCGCTGCGACAAAGGGCGCCCTGGTGCCAAGGGCGCGCCCCATCAGGCTCATGAGGCCAGCCTATCAGCCCGGGTTGGAGAAAACCGCACCGTCACGGATCACTCCCGGCCCATGGCGCGGGCCTCCGCGAGGAAGCCCTCGTAGATCGACCGCGCCTCGTCGAACTGGGCGTAGACGTGCTCCTGCTCGGCCTCGGAACGCCAGTACTCCCACTCCTCGGCCATCTGGCGCAGCCGGTCGATCCAGCGGATCGAGTACTCGGCGGCGGCGGCGCTCCGCACCGGCTCGTCGCCCACCGTGACCCAGACCGGATTCGTGAACGCCTGGGCGTAGGCGCAGTCGAGCGGGCGCCGCTCATCGGGAGATCCCTCGGCGCGCAGCAGCAGCCAGCCGCTCCGGTCCACCCGGATCGTTCCCGAGACCGTCGCCGAGCGCCGGTCCCCGGAAAGCTCCACTTCCGCCACGTCCTCGCCGCCGGAGACCACCCACGCCCGCTCGAGCGGGGTGGACGAACGCACCCAGGCGCTCCATTCCACTTCGTCGCCGGACTCGGGGAGTTGCACGTCGTCGCCCGGAATCCGCCCGTTCACCCGGAAGTCCAGCAGGGGTCCGCAGCTCACGACGGCCCTGCCCTCCCGGATTCCTTCGAGAAACGCGTCCAGGTCGAGCCCGCGTTCCCCGGTGTGGACGTACGTGCGCACCGAACCCACGAGCTTGGACCGCTGCATGTTGCTGATCGAGTCCTCGCCTCCCACCGCGGTCACCCGGAGACCGTTGTTCAGGGTGGCGTACCAGGGGAAGAAACCGGCCCGGGAGGCGGAGGACCACTCGACCGCGTCCGTTTCGCCGAGCGCCGCATCCACCATGTAGCCCTTGGCGCCGCCGAGCGTCCCGGGACTGCCGTCGGGAAAGACGAGGGGATCGTTCTCCCCGAAGAAGGCGTGGACGTAGCCCACCGTCGCCCCCTGGGCCTTCGCCTTCCGGAACATGTCGGTGTTGGACGGATAGAGGCTCTCGATCCCCGTGCCTTCGTAACCTGTGGTGTAGGGCGAGATCAGGTGTTCTTCGAGGCCGAAATAGAAGACGTGGCCGTAGAACGGCGGGCGGTACTCCTGGCCCACGACCAGCACCATCTCGTCGGTCGAGAGCGGGTGGGCGCCGCCGCCGGGAACGAAGTGCTGGTAGTCGAGGATCCGGTTGTCCTTGTTGGCGATCTGCTCCAGCACCACGTCCTGGTCCTCGGCGGCGGACATGAACATCAGGTTCTCGAGGGTGTTGTGGAGGTTGCCGGCGTAGTTCATGTGGACGTGGGTGGAGCCGCTCCACCACCCCTTGGCCGCCATGTCGGTGATCCGGGGCAGCCGCAGCGTCAGCTCGCTGACGTCGCCCGCGGCGATCTCCACGCTGGCGCTCACCGGCTCGTACTCGAATCCCCGGACGGCCTCGATTTCGAGCGATCCGACGGGGAGCTCCATCCGGAAGCTCCCCGCCTGGTGGAAGGAGTGTTCCCCGGCCCCTCCGATCCGGGCGTAGGCGTCCGGCGGAGCGTAGAAGCGGCCGTCGGCGGCCCGCAGGTGGATTCGCGAAGCCACCTCCTCCCCCGTCGCGTCGTCCACGGTGCGCACCGAGAGCACTCCCGTGGGACGACTCCAGTTGCGCCGGGTGATTTCGACGATGCGGCGCTTGCCACCATAGGTTTCGAGAAGCGCCAGTTGGGGAAGCCCCCCCGAGTTGTCGATGTAGGCGATCCACTCGCCGTCCGGCGACCAGCGCGGATGGAAGGCGTCGTGCTGGAAGAAGGTCAGCTTGTAGGGTGAGCCGCCGTCGGTGGGCTGCACGTAGAGGTTCGAGAACTGGTCGGCGGCCCCGGCCGTGGAGGAATAGATGAACCGCTTCCCGTCGATCGAGACGTCCGGACGGGTCCGGTAGAGCGACTGCTCGGCAAGCACGGTGACTGCCTCGTCGAACCCGTCCGCGGCCATGGGAGTCCGGACCACGTTGCCGGAACCGAGCGGCACCTCGTGGTTCGAGACCATCAGGAGTTCCCGGGAATCCGGCATCCAGGCCGGCGTGATGTGCATGTCCCAGGACCCGAAATAGAGCCGCTCCTTCCCGTAGTTCTCGTCCCGGGTGAGGGCGATCTCCTCCGACCCGATTTCGCCGTCCGCGAATTCCCGGACGTAGACGTTGAAGTAGCCGGAGGGCTTCGTGGACACGTAGGCGAAGCGGGCGCCGTCCGGAGAGATCACGGGGTCGGTGTAGAGGTACTCGTCGCTCAGCAGCGTGCGGGTTTCCCCGGTGGCCACCTCGGTGATCGCAAGACCGATGTTCTGGCCGTTCCGGTCCACGGTGAAGACGATGAAGCGTCCGTCCGGAGACCAGGCCGGCAGCGAGTGGTAGCCGGGGCCCGAGGTGAGCTCGTCGGCGATCCCGGTTTCGGGGTCCACGCGCCAGATGGACCCGGACATCGCCACCGCGATGCTCTTCCCGTCCGGGGACCAGGCCGGGGCCCAGGGCGTGCTGCTCGGCGCCGACGGGAAGTAGTAGTTGTGCATGTAGTTCCCGCCGTGGCGCGCGGGCGGATACGCCTCGGCGACCCCCTGGATGATGGGCGGCGGCGGCCAGCGCTGTGGCTGGGCGAAGAGCGGGGTGGCCGCCAGCAGGACGAGGGCGAAGCTGAGACGCAGGTGCATGGGTGTTCCTCTCGGGGAGGCGATTCTACGGACGCCGGGTCAGCTCAACCGCAACGTCCGATGCAGGAGGGAGACTTGGCGAACGGCCCCGGTGCGCCTGGCTAGGTCACTCCCCCTTCCCCAAGCGGAACGGAATCCACGTTTCGCGGCGCTGGAGTCCGCAAGCCAGACCGCCTGACTGTTCCGGGCACTCGATCAGACCATGATGGTCCTATAATGTGGCCATGCAGTCCATCAAGGTGACCGAGTTCAAGTCTCACCTGAGCCGGTATCTGCGACAGGCGTCCCGCGGCGAGAGGATTACCGTCAGAGATCGCGACGACCCGATCGCCGAACTCGGCCCGCCGCGCGGCGAGCCGCTCTCCTGGCGCGACCGCCTGGTGCGCGAGGGCCGGCTTCGGCCCGGGACGCAAGACTGGAACGCCCTGACGATCTCCACCCTCGAGCGACCCGTAGACATCCAGGCATCGCTAAGAGCCGTCCGCGAGGAACCGGATGAAGTACGTAGACGCCAGCGCACTGCTTCGCGTCCTGTTCGCTGAGCCCGGACCGTCGGTCCCGCTACTCGCCGGCGAATGGGTCGTCTCCTCGCGGCTCGTCGAAATCGAAGCGTTCCGGGCCGTTGATCGCGAGCGGTTGCTCGGCGGCCTGACCGATACCGAGACGGCCGTGAAGCGCAAGGAGTTGATCGAACTGCTCGCGATGATGGATCTGGTGCCGGTAGACGACACGGTGATCGACGGCGCGAAGGCTTCGTTTGCGGTCAATCTCCGCGCAATCGATGCGATCCACGTAGCGACGGCGGAAGTCCTGGCGGCCTCGGCCGACGGGCAGCCGCTTGAGTTCTGGACGCATGACGAACGGCAGGCTACGGCAGCCCTTTCGCGCGGTTTGGCCGTTTACGGAGTGGGTATCGCTGCCGGCCGCTGATGTCGCTCATGTGAAGCTGGGTGGCGACCCGCGCTGCGGAGCGCCGCGCGTGCCGGCCAGGGCCGGCGTCCAAGCCGTGAGGCCGAGTGGTGTTGCGAGGTGCGCGGTGCGGAGCACCGCGCGTGCCGGTCTGGAGACCGGCGTTCCAAGCCGTTGCGCCATCACGGAGCGTGGGGTTCGTGCCGCCGCCCGCCTTTGGCGGGCTGTGGTCCCGGACGGGCTGATGGTCGACATGTGGCGGCGGGTGCTGCCGTACCTCCGACGGTACAAGGGGCGGCTTGCGTTCGGGTTCACCGCGCTGGTGCTCTGCCGGGTGTTCTACCTGGTCGTGCCGCAGGTGCTGGAGCGGGCGGTGGATGCGCTCCAAGCCGGGGCCACCAGCGAGATGTGGACCTACGGCGGGTTCATCGTGGCCGCCGCCGGGGGGTCAGCCGTTTTCAGGTACTTCATGCGGTGGTACCTGATCGGGGTCTCGCGGTTCGCCGAGTACGACCTGCGGCGGGACTTCTATCTCCACCTGCAGCGGCTGCCGGCGGCCTTCTACGCCCGCTTCCGGGTCGGGGACATCCTGTCTCGCGGCGCCCAGGACATGAACGCCGTGCGGATGGTGCTCGGGCCCGGGCTGATGTATCCGGTGGAGACGGTGTTCACCACCGTGGGCTGTTTCGCCTTCATGCTGGCGATCAGCCCGCGCCTGACGCTGGTGGCGCTCGCGGTGATGCCGGTGGTCTCCATCCTGATGAAGATCCTCGGCGAGAAGATCTTCCGGCGCTCCGAGGTGGTGCAGGCCAAGATGGCCGACATCTCCGCGGTGGTCCAGGAGAACGCCGCAGCCGCACGGCTCGTCCGCGCCTTCGTCCAGGAAGACGCCCAGCGCAAGGTCTTCGGCAAGGAGAACGAGGCCTACGCGGCGCGGAGCATGGAGCTCGTCGCGGTGAGCGCGGCGCTCTTCCCGCTGCTGCTGGCCCTCATCGGGATGGGACTCGCGGGATCGCTGGTGCTCGGGGGCCGCATGGTCATCGAGGGGGCGATCTCGCTGGGCGAGCTCGTGGCCTTCCTCTTCTACTACGGCTACCTCACCTGGCCGATGATCGCGATCGGCTGGGTGGTGAACATCCACCAGCGCGGTGCGGCCTCGATGAAGCGGCTGGCGGTGATCTTCGACGCCGAGCCCCTCCCCGCCCCGCCGGCCGTCCCGAAACCGGCAACCGCGGACCGCCCCGCCGCCGGCATCGAGTTCCGGGATGTCCGCTTCGCCTACCCCTCCGCCGCTCAGAACGGCGCCAGCTCCAACGGGGCCGAGCCGCGGCCGGTGCTCTCGGACTTCAACCTGCGGATCGAGCCCGGTCAGACCGTGGCCTTCGTCGGCAAGACCGGCAGCGGGAAGAGCACGGTGGCCCGGCTCATCCCGCGCATCTACGACGCGCAGGAGGGCTCCATCCGGATCGATGGGCGCGACGTCCGCGAGATCCCGCTGCACGAACTGCGGAGCGACATCGGCTTCGTTCCGCAGGACAGCTTCCTGTTCTCCATGACCCTGCGCGACAACCTCGCGTTCGGGGACGACGACGCGCCCATGGACGAGGTCTACCGGGTGGCCGAGGAAGCGGGGCTCGCCGGCGACATCGAGGAGTTCGCCGACGGCTACGACACCATGGTCGGGGAACGCGGAATCACCCTCTCCGGGGGCCAGCGGCAGCGCGCCGCGATCGCCCGCGCCCTGCTCCTCGACAGCCGCATCCTGGTGTTCGACGACGTCCTGAGCGCGGTGGACTCGGAGACGGAGTCGCGGATCCTGGGAGCGGTGCGCCGGGCGTCGCGCGACCGCACCACCGTCATCGTGGCCCACCGGCTCAGCACGGTGAAGGACGCGGACGTCATCTACCTGCTCGACGCCGACGAGACGGGAGCCACCCGGGTCGTCGAGAGCGGCACGCACGACGACCTGGTCGCCGCCGGCGGGCTCTACGCCGGCATGTACCGGCGGCAGATGCTGGAAGAGGAGCTCTCGCGACTGTGAGCGGCGGACCTTCGAACGGCAGGGACGCGGGCCGGGGGCTGCTCCGGCGGATGCTGCCCTACCTGCTCCCCTACTGGCCGTTCGTCTCGCTCGCGGTGCTGCTCGTCCTGATCGGGACCGCGGCGCAGCTCGCCGGGCCCTACCTCACCCGCATCGCGCTCGACGACTACATCGCCGCGGGGGACATGGAGGGGCTCGTCGGACTCCTCGGCATCTACGCGGTGATCCTCGCGGTCGGCTTCGGCGGCGCCTACGGACAGGCGTGGATCGTGAACCTGTTCGGCCAGCGCGTGATGCGGGACATCCGCCGCGACGTCTTCGACCACATCCAGAAGCTCCACACCGGCTGGTTCGACCGCCACCCGATCGGCAAGGTGGTGACCCGCGCCACCAGCGACGTGGACGCGCTGAACGAACTGCTGAGTTCGGGCGTGGTCATGATCATCACCGACGTGGTCCTGCTGGTCGGGATCATGGCGGTGCTGATCTGGATGAACCCCGCGCTCGCGCTCGTGACCTTCGGGGCGGTGCCGGCGCTCTTCCTCGCGGGCTGGATCTTCCGGCGCAAGATCCGTCCCGCCTTCCGCCGGGTGCGGGCGGCGGTCGCCTCGGTGAACGCCTTCATCCAGGAGACGCTGACCGGCATGGAGGTGCTGCAGCTTTTCCGGCAGGAGCGGCGCCGGGCGTGGGAGTACCGGAAGCTCAACCGGGAGCACACCGACGCGCATCTCGACACGGTGATGTGCTTTTCGGTGTTCTACCCGGTGGTGGAGATGATCACCGCGATCACGGTGGCGCTCATCGTCGGCTACGGGGGCTCCCGGATCGGCGCCGGCGAACTCACCGTCGGCGCGCTGGTCGCGTTCCTGATGTATTCGGAGATGTTCTTCCGGCCCATCCGCGACCTCACCGAGAAGTTCAACATCCTGCAGGGCGCCATGGCCGCCTCGGAGCGCATCGTCGAGCTCCTCGACACCGAACCGGGAATCGCGGACGCGCCGGCCGCGCGCCTCCCCGGGCACCGTCACGGGGCGCTCCGTCTCGACGGCGTCTCCTTCGCCTACAACGAGGACGAATGGGTGCTCCGGGACATCGACCTCCAGATCGCGCCCGGTGAGACGGTGGCCCTCGTCGGGCACACGGGATCGGGCAAGACGACCCTCGCCGCCCTGCTGCTCCGGCTCTACGACGTCCAGCAGGGGCGCGTGCTGGTGGACGGCCTCGACGTGCGCGACTGGCGGGTGCCGGAGCTGCGCCGCCAGTTCTCCATGGTCCAGCAGGACGTGCACCTGTTCTCGGGCACCGTGCTCGACAACATCCGGCTCGGGGACGAGACCATCACCGAGGAGGACGCCCGCCGGGCGGCGGAGGCGGCCGAGGTGACCGCCTGGGCGCGGAACCTGCCCGACGGGCTCGACACCCAGCTCGGCGAACGCGGCGGCGGCCTCTCGCAGGGGCAGCGGCAACTCGTGGGCATCGCCCGCGCCATGGCCCGCACCTCGCGGGTCCTGGTGCTCGACGAGGCCACCTCCAGCGTGGACACCGAGACCGAGCGCGCCGTCCAGACCGCGCTCGGGCGGGTGATCGAGAACCGCACCAGCCTGGTGATCGCGCACCGGCTCTCCACCATCCGGGGCGCCGACCGCATCGTCGTGCTCCACCGGGGAAGGATCCGCGAGACCGGCACCCACGAGGAGCTGCTGGCCGAAGGCGGCATCTACCGCCGCCTCTACGAACTGCAATTCGCCGAGGAGGCCGTGCTCGCCGCCGGATAATCCGCCTCGTGTCCGAGCCGCTGACCCTCGACCAGGCCGCGGTGCTGGAGGTGCTGCCGCACCGCGAACCGTTCCTCTTCGTGCACGGCGTCTCGGACCTCGTGCCGGGACAGCGCGCCCGGGGGTTCGTCACCGTTCCGGCGAACCACCCGTACACCTTCGGCCAGCCGCACGTCCCGGCGGGGCTCGTCATCGAGGCGATGGCGCAGCTCGGCGGCATCGCGGTGCTCTACGAGCGGCGCGACGAGGACATCGTGGCGCTCTTCCGCTCGGTGGCGGATTTCACGATGGAGCGGACGGTGGACTTCGGCGAGCGCATCGATCTCTTCGCCGAGGTCGGGCGCATCCGGGGCCCGTTCGCCGAGGTGGCGACATCGGCGAGCGCCGGTGGAGCGCCGGTCGCATCCGCGACCCTCGCCTTCGCGCTGCCGCGATAACGAGCGGCGGGCGGCGCGCTCCCGGGTGCGCGCCGGCGCCCGAACCGGGAGGCCGAAGGAAGGGCGGACCGGCTGTAGGTGGACCCGCCGCTGCGACAGAGAGTTCCTCTCTATTGGCTCACTGTTCGCCGAATCCGGCCGCTGCCGGCCTGACACGGGACAAGGGGCATGGAACCACTCCTCTCCATTCCCGGATAATCGCTCAGTGATCACACTTGGCCGCCGACAATGGATCACGCGCGACTCCTGTTGACAGAATACAAACCATGAGGCAGACCTGATCGACCGTCCGCTGCGGCGGTTGTTTCCAGTTGACTGGCGCCGCGAAACGCAGGTCGCCTTTCTTTTGCTGTCCACGGATCGTGAGAGTGATTCAAACGTTCCGGCGATCCGCGCGATCCCTTGATGGGGGAGAACACATGACCATATTCAGCGACACTCGAAGCCTGATGGCCGCCGGTCGGGCGCTCTTTCCGGCAGTCCTTGCCGCGGGATTCGCCCTGTTCGCGAGCGGCTGCGGCGGCGATTCGTCCGGTGCTCCGTCCGCGGTGTCCCCCGCGACTCCGGCACCCGCACGGCCGGCCACGATCCCCGAGCCCGGCACCGTGACCCACCTCGTGCCGCTGTTTCCGGAGAGCTCCAGCGGTTCCGGAACGGAGGGATTCGTCCGCATCGTCAACTACTCGGAGGAGCCCGGCGCAGTGCGCATCACGGCCTTCGACGGAAGCGGCCGCGCGTACGGGCCGGTCGGGCTCGCGATGGAGGCGGGCCAGACGATCCAACTGGCGCCGGAGGACCTGGCGCAGGGCAACTCCGCCATCGGCGTGTCCGGCGCCACCGGCTCCGGCTGGGGTGACGGCCGGCTGGAGCTGTCGAGCGACCTGGACCTCATGGTGCTGTCGTACATCCGTCATCCGGACGGGTTCTTGACCGCGATGCACGACTCCGTACCGAGGGAAGGAAACCGCTACCACGTGCGGACCTTCCATCCGGGCAGCGGGTCGAACGGGGCGAGCCGGCTGCGGCTGATCCATACCGGCGAGAATCCGGCGACGGTCCGGATCCGGGGCATCGACGACCGGGGCGACTCCAGCGGTCAGGTCACGGTTTCCGTGCCGGCGGGCGCGACGCGGGAGTTCACCGCCGCCGAACTGGAGTCCGGAGCCGGCATGACCGGCGCCCTCGGCGCCGGCGCCGGGAGGTGGCGCCTCGTCCTCGAATCCGAGGACCATCTGGTCGTATTGAACCTGTTGGAGAACCGGACAGGGCGCCTGGCGAATCTCTCCACCGCCCCGCGCCCCGGGCGAACCGGGGCGTGGACCGTCCCGCTCTTCCCCGGAGCATCGGATCCGGCGGGAAGGCGGGGGCTACTGCGGATCGTCAACCACTCCACCCGCGGCGGCGCGGTACGTGTGGCCGCCTTCGACGACAACGGGCGGCGCCATCGGCCGTTCACCACACAGGTCGGGGCGGGACAAACCGTTCACCTCGACTCGGACGACCTCGAGGCAGAGCTGTCCAGCGGAGCCGGCGCGGGCAGCCGGCGGCTGGTGGCGAGCAGCGATCTGGACATCGAGGTGCTGTCCTACATCGAGCATTCGGACGGCTTTCTCACGGCGACGCACGACGTCGCGCCCCTGGGCGGATATCGGGTGGCGACCTTCGCGGCCGGAGGCCGGTTGCGGCTGGTCAACGCCGGGGCAACGGCGGCGCGCGTCACGGTGACGGCGGTTGACGACCGGGGCTCGTCTTCGGCAGGCGCCTTCGAGGTGACCGTTCCGGCGGCCGCGACGCGGGAGTTCAGGGCGGCGGAGATGGGGTTCGGCGGGACGTCCGGCAACCGGCGTCTCGTCATCGACTCCGAAGCGTGGGTGGAGGCGATGAGCCTGCTGGAGGGCCCGGCGGGGCACCTGGCGAACCTGTCCACGGAGCCGCGGCGGGATCCGATCCCGGTGGAGGAGTTCCCCGTGGCCGCGACGAAGGGCAACCCCGCGGGCGTCCCCGTTTCGGTTCTGGACGCCGAGTTCGGTCCCGACACGCACGGACAGCGCATCACCGACACCTTTTTCGACCACACGCGTCACGCGGCGCTCGCGCAAGTCGGAGAGTGGGGCCAATACGCATTGAATGGTTCGGAACTTGTCGCCAATGCTTACGGCTCCGTCCTACACGCGCTGACCCGTGGCGGAGGCATCTTCTGGACCGCCACGGATTCATCCCCGGGGTACAACCGCCGCTGGACAGATCCGTGGTTCGTGAAGCACGGTCGGCCGTTCAGGCGAGACATGCGGGAGTTCGCCAACTGGCGGCGCGACCGGGACGTGCTCTTCGTCAGCAGCATGGAGAACACGACCGTCCGACAGACGGAGGACGGGTACGTCCCCGCCTATTGCGACGACTTCGAGGTGCGCGAAGACCTGGACCACCTGTGGATCCCGCTGTGCGGCGAGTTCGACGACTACGTCGCCCATTCCGGCGTCGGGATCGACACCATCCTCTTTGCCGGCGCCCTCGATCCGCGGTTTGGCAATGCCTCCGGGGCCATTCGCGCCGACGGCGTCTTCGCGCCGCACGCGATCTACGTCGAAGCCAGGAACACTTCGCACGCGACGGCGGTGCTCGCCGCCTATGCGGTGAATCTGTCGTTCGCCAACCCCTCCTGGAGCGCGGCGCGGCTGAAGCGCGAGCTCATGGCGCTGGCTCGCGAGGAAACCGTCGACTACGACGAAGGGAGATCCAACGAGAGAGGCACAATCGTGCTGGACCGTCGAACGGTCAGGATCATCCGCCCCGGATGGGCGCCCTGAAGCGCGTTTTCCTGGATCCACCGTGCCCGTCATCGAGGCGATGGCCCAGCTCGGCGGCATCGCGGTGCTCTACGAGCGGCGCGACGAGGACATCGTGGCGCTCTTCCGCTCGGTCGCCGATTTCACGATGGAACGGACGGTGGACTTCGGGCAGCGCATCGATCTCTTCGCCGAGGTCGGACGCATCCGGGGACCATTCGCCGAGGTGAAGACGTCAGCGAGCGCCGGCGGCGAGCCGGTCGCTTCCGCCACCCTCGCCTACGCGCTGCCCGGAGGGCCGGCGGGCGCCGCCGGGTAACGCCCGGAAACGACGATGGAGCTGGAGTTCGTTCCGTTGCTCCGCGTGCAACGGCAACTGCACGAGCAGCCGCGCGGCGGGGAGCGTTTCCGGAGCTATCTGCGTACGATGATCGATGACCGGACCGGAGATCTGGAGCTACCGCTCGTGGCCATGAATCCCATGGGCGGAGATCACGTTCCGGCCCTGCTCGACCGGCTGCTCGCCGTCGATGCAGAGGGGGCCGGAGCGGCGGCGACGGCGGCCGCCGCCACCCATTCGGCGACGCGCGGCGTGCGCGGCCGGTTCCGGGTCGCGCTGGTCCTCGCGGACGATGCGCACGGGGGCTGGACCAACCGCTATCAGAGTGAGTTCGACCACTACTTCGAGGGCGACGCGCTCTACCGGCGCGGCTGGATCACGGGCATCCTCTGGACGAGCGAGGCGCCGACGGCGGAGGCGGCGCGGCGCGCCACGGCGAACGCAATCCACCGCGTGGCCCACATCCGCCGCTTCGGTCCGGCGCGCACCCTGCGTGCGATGCTGGCCCAGGAGGGCGCCGTGATGGCGGCGGCGGATTGCCGCGAGCCGTCGCTGAGCCCCGACGACCTTGCCTATACGCGGGAGGCGATGGCGCCTTACTTCGGGGCAGAGGACCGTCCGACGGCGATTGCCTGTCTCTACGGCGACGAAGCGGCGCGCACGCTCGGCTATCCGCCGCTGGGCTTCAGTCCACGGGCCGGTTTCGCGCTTGCCCTGGACATGGCTCGACGGGGCGCCGGGCCGAGATGACCGGCGGACGCTGACTTCGGGGGGCGCCCGCGGAGAGACGGTCGCCGGTGCGACCCTCGCCTACGCGCTGCCGCGGGAGAAGCGGGCAATCTCTGGCTCTCTCCCATCAAAGTACTGTTGTATATCATTCGTGATGTTCTGCGGGCGAAATCGCCTGATAAATAGTCAGAATCGATGTTTTATGGAGACTCCCCCTCAACCATCCGATGACGCAGCCCTGCAAGCGCTTGGACGCCGTCTTGCGCGCCATCGGCTGAACCGGAACCTCACCCAGGCCGAGGTGGCCGCGGAGGCAGGCGTCTCCACGCTGACCGTGCAGCGCATCGAGCAGGGGCGTTCCTCGCAGGCCACGAACCTCATCCGGATCCTGAGAGCGCTCGGGCTGCTGGACAACCTCGACTCCCTCGTTCCCGAACCGGCGATCAGCCCGATCCAGCAGGCCCGCATGCGCGGCCGGATCCGGCAGCGCGCCTCTTCCCGGTCCGGCAAGCCGGAGCCGCCGGCCGAATGGTCGTGGGGTGACGAGCCGTGACCGTGGCCACGGTCCGGCTGTGGGGAAGAACGATCGGGGCCGTAAGCTGGGACGACGACCGCGAAACGGCCTTTTTCGAGTACGACCCGGCCTTCGTTTCCGGCGGCCCGCAGGTTGCGCCGCTCACCATGCGGCTGTCCAGCCAGATCCACTCGTTTCCGGCGTTGTCGCGGCAGACCTTCCACGGCTTGCCGGGCCTTCTCGCGGACTCGCTCCCCGACCGCTTCGGCAATGCGCTCATCGACGCGTGGCTCGCCAGGCAGGGGCGCGACCCAAGCGAATTCAACGCCGTCGAACGCCTCTGCACCATCGGACGGCGCGGCATGGGCGCGCTCGAGTTCCTCCCCGCCCAGGGTCCGGCGCACCGGTCGGCGCGCCTCGACGTCGCAGCGCTCGTCGAACTCGCCAGCGAAATCCTCACGGGCCGCAGGGCCCTCGAAGGCTCCCTGACGCCGGCCGGCCGGGAGCGGGCCATGCAGGACATCCTGCGCGTCGGCACCTCGGCGGGCGGCGCCCGGGCGAAAGCCGTCATCGCCTGGAATCCCGAGACCAAAGAGGTTCGCTCGGGGCAGATCAAGGCCGGCGACGGCTTTTCCCACTGGCTGCTCAAGTTCGACGGCGTGGCCGGCAACCGGGACCGGGAACTGGAAGATCCCAAAGGTTACGGGCTGATCGAATATGCGTACCACGCCATGGCCCGGGCGGCCGGCATCCGGATGACCGAATGCCGGATCCTGCACGAGACCGGCCGACATCACTTCATGACCAGGCGTTTCGATCGCACGGACACGGGCGAGAAGATCCACATGCAGTCCCTCGGGGCTCTGGCCCACTACGACTTCAACCAACCGGGCGCGGTTTCGTACGAACAGGCCCTGCGCGTCATCGACCGACTCGGGCTGGGCAAGGACGCGGCGGAAGAGCAGTTCCGGCGCATGGCCTTCAACGTCGTCGCCCGCAATCAGGACGATCACGTCAAGAACATCGCCTTCCTGATGGATCGCTCGGGCCGCTGGCGGCTCTCTCCCGCGTTCGACGTCACCTACAGCTACAACCCGCAGGGCCGCTGGACCGGCGCGCACCAGATGACCCTGAACGGCAAGCGCGACGGTTTCGAGGTCGCCGACTTCGTGGCCTGCGCCAGGAATGCCAGCCTGAAGCGCGGCCGGGCCGCCGCGATCCTGCGCGATGTCCAGGAAGCCGTGTCACGCTGGCCCGAGTTCGCGGAAGCAGCGGGAGTGCCGGCGCATTCGGCGCGCAGGATCGGCGCCGTCCATCGTACGGACCTTCTTCCGTAGCGGTCGTCCGGACGGCGGACTTCGGCGGCGAGCCGGTCGCCTCCGCCCTCGCCTGCGCGCTGCCTCAGAGCCGCCGGAGGTAGAGAAAGGCCGCCAGGACCGCCATGGCCTGTGGAACCAGGGTTCCGCCGATCGTCCACGCCATGATCCGGTCCGGCGGCCATTCCGGAACGATCCGCCAGAGCTCCAGGTTGAAACAGATGGACAGGACGGCCGCAGCGCCCGTGAACCACCCTGCCGCCCGATTCGCCGAATACCACACCTCCGGAGAGGAAAGTGTCTTGCGCGTCCTGAAGCCGTAGATGTTGTTGGGGCCGACCTTGCCCAGAATCATCGGCAGGGATACCACCAGGATCACTCCTGGAACGACGAGGCCGGCGAGGTGTTTCTCCATTGCTCCAGCCTCAGCCTCCACCGGGCGCGCCCGCAGCCAGCCCAAGCATCCGGACGAGCACGAACTTCGTCGCCAACTCTCCCACGATGACCGCCCCGACGAAGATCAACACCGCGCGGGCCCCCCGCTGGTTCAGGGAAACGGCGAACGCCTTCCACATGAGCCAGATCATCCAGCACAGGCACGCGCCGCCAAACAGTCCCGCGGCGAGGGTCGCCGCCCCCGGCGTCGGGAGGCGGCCCTCGGCCACGGCGGCGACGTGTTCCCGGCTCGCTTCGCGAACCGGCGCCGGCAGGGACGAGAGGGCGGCGAGCAGGTACGGAACCCGCGCCAGCGCCTGCGTGCCGGCGACGTCCACGACACGGACGGTCCGCGGCGCGACGAGGAACGACGCCAGGACCAGGAGCACCGAAAACACGGACCAATTCACGAACCCTTCGACCACGGGGACCCACAGCGACACGTCGTGCCCCGGGTGGAAGTCGAGCAGGCCGTCGAAGTGCACACCCGCCGCTGCCGCCACCAGTCCGCTCGCAACGATCCCGGTCAATCCGATCGCGAGCGCCGACTCCCCGCCGATGCGGACGAATGGATTGAACAACCACCGGGCCAGGGTCATTTCTCGCGGGACTCCCGCACTACTCGTCGTTTCCTGCTGCATGGGCGGCACCTCCTGCGCCGTCGGCGGCAACATTGTGTCCGGCTCCGGTTCACGGGACGCCTCCGCGCAATACGCTACCGGAATGACTCGTGGTTATCGGATCTTCGCCATCGTCATCGTCGCCGTCGTCTGGTGCACGGCGCCCGCGGCCGGCCGCGTCTCGACGGCCCTCGGGCAGGAAGAGGCGCGGACCGAGCAGCCCGAGGAGTTTCGCCAGCGCCTCGAAGAGGCCCGCACCCGGCTCGACCTGACCGACGAGCAGGCCGAGCAGGTCGGACCCATCCTCCGGGAGGGACGCGAAGCCCGGCAGGAGGTCCTTCGGGAGTATGGGATTCATACCGGGGGCCGCTCGGGCGGCGCCAATCGCCTCGGGTTCCGTCAGTTGCGCCGCCTCCAGCGGGAACTCAACGCGGTGCGGGAGCAGACGCTTGAAAACCTCGACGCGGTGCTGACCGACGAGCAACTCGAGGCCTACAAGGAAATCCAGGAGGAGAACCGGCAGGCGATGCGCGAACGCCTGCGCCAGCGCCGCTGACGATGGACGGGATCGGCCTCCGGCTGCTCGTCCTCCTGTTGGTGTTCGTGGCGGCCGAGTCCGCATGGTCGGCCTTGCGGAGGCGTCGCACCTACAACCTGAGGGACTCGCTGGCGAACGTCGCGATCTCGGTCGGGAACAACCTGCTCCGGCCGCTGTCGCTGGCCTGGAAGTACGTCGTCTTCTCGTGGGTGGAGCCGTTCCAGGTGTACCCGCTGCCTGATACGGGCTGGGCGTTCCTCGTGACGTTCCTGATCGCCGACTGCGCGTACTACTGGTACCACCGGCTCAGCCACGAGATCCCGATCCTGTGGACGATGCACCACACGCATCATTCCAGCCCGTGGATGAACCTGACGACGGCGGTGCGGCTGAACTGGATCGCGAACTTCGTCAGCCCGTTCTTCTTCGCGCCGTTCATCCTGCTGGGCGTCTCGCCGGAGTGGATGACAGCGTCGCTGGCGCTGGGCCTGTTCTACCAGTTCCTGCTGCACACCGACGCGGTGCCGCCGCTGGGGTGGTTCGAAGGGAAGCTGCTCAACACGCCCTCGGCCCACCGGGTGCACCACGGGTCGAACCCGGTGTACATCGACCGCAACTACGCCGGTGCGCTCATCCTCTGGGACCGGCTGTTCGGGACCTACCAGTCTGAGGTCGAGCCGGTGCGCTACGGCGTGACGAGCGGGTTCGTGGGGCACAACCCGTTGGTGATCCAGCTGGCCCCGCTCTGGAAGTACCTGCGGGGCGAGTGGCGGCGCGAGAAGGACGTCATGCGAGGGCGCCCATCCTGAACGGTCCGCGGACGGCTTCGAACGTCGCGTGGATTCCCGCTGGAAGGGTGGGAACCGCCGAGGGAATCAGGACCGGGTCGTTCACGACGAACGCCCTGGTCCTGGTGGCCATGACCTATAGGCTTTCGATGGCTGACGCTGGAGGTGATCGAGCAGTGGATCATGAGCGGTACGGACCGTCCCTACCGAACCATCGAAGCGAGCGACGTGGCCCGGATCGCTACGCTGTCCGAATGACTTCTCGGGCAGCCGGCCGGCGCGTCGCGGTGCTGCGCTGGTTCACGGCGGCGGGTCTCGTCCTCGCGGCCAGCGCCGCCGGGCAGGAGGACTGGCCCGGATTCCGGGGTCCGAACCGGGACGGCCGGGTCACGGGATGGACGGAGGCAATGAACGACCCGCACGCGTGGCCCGAATCGCTGGAGCAGCGGTGGCGGATCCCGGTCGGGCTCGGCCACGCGAGCCCGGTGGTCCATGACGGCGCCGTCATCGTGTTCTCCCGCGAGGGCGACGAAGAAGTGCTGCGCGCGCTCCGCGCCGCGACCGGAGAGGAAATCTGGCGCGCTTCCTACCCGGCGCCGTACACCATGAATCCCGCCGCCGTGGGTCACGGTCCCGGCACGAAGGCGACCCCCGACGTCGCCGCCGGACGGATCTTCACCCTCGGGATCTCCGGGATCCTCTCCGCGTGGGACGTTGGAGACGGCTCGCTGCTCTGGCGGCGACCTCCGGACCCCCGCTTCGGGGGCGCCGAAGCACCCCTCTTCGGCGCCGGCAGTTCCCCCGGCGCGTCGCCCGCGGGCGACGTGGTGCTGGTCCACCTCGGGGGGCCGGACAACGGGACGTTCGCGGTGCTGGCCGCCGCGACCGGCGAAACGGTGTGGGAACTCGCCGGTGACGGTCCCGCCTACGTCTCGCCGACGGTGGTGGAGGTGGCCGGGGTCCAGGCGATCCCGACCATGACCGAGGAGCGCATCCTTCTCCTTGCCTCCACGGACGGCCGGGTTCTCTGGGAGATGCCCTTCACCACCCCCTACGACCAGAACATCGTCAACCCGGTCGTGCTGCCGGGGGGCGAAGTCGTGATCTTCGCGGGGCTCGGGAACCCGACCTTCGCGATGCGTTTCCGCGAAGCGCGGGACGGCTCGCTTGCCGGGGAAACGGTCTGGGAGGCCGGCGAAAGCCCGTTCTACATGAGCAATCCTGTCCTCGCCGGCGACCGCCTGATCGGGTTCTCCGAGCGCAACAGCGGCCAGTTCGTGGCCATGGACCCCCGGACGGGAACGGACTTCTGGCGCTCCCCGCCCCGGCAGGGAGAAAACGCCGCACTCCTGGTGGCCGGAAACACCGTCCTCGCGCTCACCGATCAGGCCGAACTCTTCATCCTGGACCCGGCCGCCGCCACGTTCGAACCGCTGCGCCGCTACGAGGTGGCTCCGAGCCCGACCTGGGCGCATCCCGTGCCGGTTGGAGAGGGCATTCTCATCAAGGACGAGACCCACCTGACGCTCTGGAACTTTCGCTGAGCGGGGCCGGGCTTGACTCCCGTGCCGTCCTTGATCTATCAGAACTGAATCTATCCCGTGGACGTCAACGGGATCCGTTCGTGGTAGACCCGTTGTTCATGGCGACCGACCCGTTGGTGGGGTAGTCCACGACAACGGTCAGCGCCCAGGCGAACCAACGCCAACCAGGCGCTTCAACGACGGTGCCCATCTGCTCCCCGATGCCAAACGGATCATCCTGACGATGGACCACCTCAGCACAAGTCGTCCCTGCGACAACGGCGTTCGGATACCTTACTGAGGGCCATGATCCCGCCACACGTCTCTGACTGGGCGGCTGCCGGTGAGTCGGAGATCCAGGAGTTCAAGGAGACCACCGGTCAGCGCAGACTGGGTGCAAGGGCGGTGTGCGCGATGCTGAACCACCGGGGAGGTCGCGTCATCTTCGGGGTGAAGAAGGGCGGCGCGATTGGCGGACAGCTCGTTGGAGAAGATACCGAGGCGGACGTCGCGGAAGAGATTCGAGCTATCGAACCGCCCGTTTACCCCAGCATCGAGCGCGCGGACGTCGGAGGCGGCCGGGCAGTTCTCGTGGTTACGGTACCGGCGGGCTCAAACCGCCCCTACAGCTATCGGGGTCGAGCTTGGCGCCGGGTGGGGACGACAAACGTTCGCCTTTCCCAGGAGGCGTACAACCGGATGCTCCTTGAGCGGGTGCATGGTGAGGTGCGGTGGGAGAACGAGGATGCTACGGACTGGACGATAGCCGACCTCGACTCCGAGCAGATTTCGCGAACCGTGACCGAAGCAGTCCGCCGGGGCCGCCTCGAAGACCCGGGCACTCGAGATCCCGAGACGTTGTTGCGAGGACTCCAACTCTTACGTGGTAATGCCCTGTTGCGCGCGGCTGTCGTCCTTTTCGGGCGAAGAGAGCACTTGGGGCGAAGCTATCCGCAGTCTTTGCTCCGGCTTGCGAGGTTCCGGGGCACAACGCGCACGGAATTTCTCGACAACCGACAATTCCATGGAAACGCCTTTGAGGTTCTGGAAACGGCCCAGCGGTTCCTGTTGGAAAGCCTGCCGATCGCGGGCCGGATCAAACCTGGCCTGTTCGAGCGGGTGGACGACCCACTCTATCCACCTGAGGCGTTGCGGGAGGCGGTGGCGAATGCCATTTGTCACCGGGACTACTCGATGGGAGGCGGTTCAATAGGGATCGGGATTTACGACGATCGTCTCGAGATCACTTCGACCGGGTCGCTGCATTTCGGTCTGACGCCGGCGATGCTGTTCGAGCCCCATGAATCGCGCCCGTGGAACCCTTTGATTGCGGGGGTCCTTTATCGGCGCGGCATCATCGAGAACTGGGGCCGTGGCACGATCAAGATGGCCGAACTCACTGAGCAGGCGGGCCTTCCTCGGCCGGAAATCGAAGATTCCGGCGGCGCGGTAACGGTTCGGTTCTTGCCGGGACGGTATGTCCCTCCAATGCGTGTGGGGATGGACCTCACGGCCCGTCAACGGGAAATCCTCTCGATTCTTGGAGAGACCGCTGGCGGAGTCGCGTTACGCGACATCCTCCCGCGCGTGAGGAACGGGGCAACGACCCGACAGATTAGAGACGATCTCCAGGTGCTGCGGACGGTTGAGTTGGCTGATCCCGTCGGCTGGGGACGCGGAGCGCGTTGGAGGCGACGGTAGTGGTTCGGCCCATTCGCGGCCCATTCGCGGCGCTTTCCGGCTCATTCACGGCGCTTTCCGGTCCTTTCGCGGCGCTTTCCGGCTCATTCACGGCGCTTTCCGGCCCTTTCGCGGCGCTTTCCGGCCCATTCGCGGCGCTTTCCGGCCCATTCGCGGGGAGAACTAACTAACACCGTCACCCGAAAGGTCGAAACACGTAAAGAGGCGACCCTCGAACCGGCGGCGCAACCGCTCGACGCGCCGCCGGTTCACCCCGAAGTCATAGATGCCGATCCGCGATGCGGAACGCACCTGGATCACCTTCTGCCGGCGGCAGAGCAGGAGTTCGAGGTCGTCCACGAACCCGATCCGGGTGCGGCAGCGGGCGTGCAGGTAGCGGTCCGTAGCGGTAAGCACGCGCGTCCTCCGGGTGTTCGCCACCAGGTGCGTGACGCGGGCGAAGGCAGCGTCCGGATCCTCCGAGAACCCGATTGGTGCGATTCGGTGGCGGCGCGACCCGTCCTCGCGGCTGCACACACAGTTGAAGCGGGCCCTGCACGGCCGCAGGGAATCGCGCACGGGGGTCGCGGGGCGATCAGGCGCCGACTCCGGCCCGGCGACTCCCGGCGGCAACTGGTGAAGCAAAAGAGAGCGACCTCCCTGAATCAGTCGCCGCCGCTGATCGCTTACCCGCCCTCGAACCGGCGGCGCAGCGCCTCGACGCGGCGCCGGTTCGCGCCGAAGTCCGTGAAGAGCGAGATGTACGAGGCGCTGCGGACGTGGATCACCCCCTCCGCGGCACACAGCAGGAATTCGAGGTCGTCCACGAAGCCGAGCCGGGTCCGGCACCGGGCGTGGAGATAGTCGTCCGCGGCGGCAACGATCGCGGTGCACGGCGCGCTCGCCACGAGCCGCTTCAGGCGGGTGAACGCGGCGTGCGGGTCTCCCGATGCGTCGAACGGCTCGACGCGATGGCGAGCGCGCGCATCGTCGCGGCTGGAGACGCAAGTCGGGAAGAAGGAGCAGGGCGAAAGCCGGCCTGACACGGAAACTGTGGCTGTTGCTACGCGGCGCGCAGGCACGACTCCAGCGCGTCGGCGGCGCGGTGAACGTCCTGGGCCCTCGTCCAGCCGAGGTGGCCGAGCCGCAGGATCTTCCCCTGAAGCTGACCAAGTCCGCCCGCCAGCACGATTCCGTGACGCTGCTGGAGGGTACGCGTCAGTTCCGGCCAGGCGACTCCCGAGGGCAGCCAGGCGGCGGTGACCGTGTTGCTGGCGCTTTCCTCGTCCGCGACCAGGCGCAGTCCCATCGCCTCGAGTCGGCTCCGGGCCGCCGCCGCGGCCTCCGCGTGCCGGCGGAAGACCGCATCCCGCCCCTCGCGGAGCATGAGCCGAAGGCCGGCCTCCATCGCGAACAGGACGGGGACGGCGGGGGTGAAGGGCATGGAGCCGCGCGCGAGCGCGTCGCGGTAGCGCGAGAAGCTCCAGTAGTAGCGGGGGAGGCGGGCGCTGCGCTCGGCCGCCGCGGCGCGTTCCGAAATCCAGACCATCGCCATTCCGGGCGGCAGGCCCCACGCCTTCTGGGAGGCCGTGAACACGGCGTCGCAGGAGTCCACCGCCAGCGGCATCCCGCCGAGGCTGGACACCGCGTCCACCAGAACCAGGGCGTCGCTCTCCTCGCGGACGACCCGGACCAGTTCGGGCAGCGGATGCAGGACGCCCGTCGAAGTCTCGGAGTGCGTGAGGAGCACCGCCCGCGTCCCGGGGCCCGTCCGGAGGGCTACCCGGAGCCGCTCGGGAGCGACCGCCCTGCCCCAGGGCGTGTCGAGGCTCCGCGTCTCGAGCCCGAACGCCTCCGCCACCCCGAGGAAGCGCTCGGCGAACTGGCCCCCGCCGATCCCGAGCACCGGGTCGCCCGGTGACAGCAGGTTGGCGAGCGTCGCCTCCATGGCGCCCGTCCCCGACGCGGTGAGCAGGACGGGCTGCCGCTCGGTGCCGAGGTAGGCGCAAAAACCCTCGGCGATCCGGCCGAGCAGCGCGCGGGCCTCGGGCCCCCGGTAGGAGATCAGCGGTTGCGCCATCGCCGCCGCGACTTCGGGGTGGAGCGGCGTGGGGCCGGGGGTGTGGAGACCCGGGGGGATGGGAGCGCCACCGGGAGATACGCCATCCGGGCGCGTGGCGTTCTGCGTGCCGCCCGCCTGCGGCGGGCTGTGCCGGTCTGAAGACCGGCGCTCCCACCGGCGCTCCCTGGTCACATCGTGAGGATCGCGGCGAAGCTGACGATGGAGCGGAAGAAGTGCCCCAGGCGCAGGTTCTCGTTCGGGCTGTGCTGGTTGTTGTCGTGGTTCACGGTCGGGACCATCAGCGCCGGAACGCCGAGCGCCTCCACGAAGGGTGCGATCGGCACGGTCCCGCCGCTCGTGCGCTTGCGGACCGGCTCCTCGCCCCAGATCTCGGTGAGGCTGCCGATGAGCCGCGCCGCGACCGGATGGTCGAGCGGGGTGCGGAAGGCGTTCGTCCCCGCGCTGCGGGTCAGCCGGAGGAGACGGGGATGCTCCCGCCGCTCGGCGTCGGTCGGGTCCCGGTCCAGGATGAACCAGCCTTCCGCCTCGATGAAGTCGCGCACCTTCGCAAACATCGCGTCCGCCGGGGTCTCCGCGACCAGGCGCACGTCGATCGCGGCGGTGGCGGTGGCCGGGACGATCGTCCGCGCGTCGCCGCCTACCCAGGCGCTCGACAGGCCGCGCACGTTCAGCGACGGGAACTGGAGGGCCTCCTGGAGCGAACCGCCCACCCGGTCGGCTTCCGCGAAGCCGAGCGAAGACATCAAGTCCGGCAGATCGTCCGGGACCGCCGCCAGCGCCCGGCGCTCTTCGGCGGTGAAGTCGATGCCGTCGTAGAACCCCGGAATCACGACCCGGCCGCCCTCGTCCTTCATCGAGGAGATGAGCTGCGCCAGCCGGACCGCCGGGTTCGGCGCCCAGTTGCCGTAGTGGCCGCTGTGCAGCGGGACGCGCGGCCCGTACACCACCAGTTCGAGGGTCAGGATCCCGCGGGCGCCGAAGCTGACCGTGGGCCGGCCGCTCTGGTGGAGCGGGCCGTCGAGGATGAGCATCACGTCGGCGGCGAACCGGCTCCCGTAGCGGGCGATGGCGGGGACGAGGTTCGGAGATCCGGCCTCCTCCTCGCCGTCGAGGATCACCTTGAGGTTGCTGGTGACCGCGACGCCGGACGCGTCGAGCGCGTCGAGCGCGCCGAGCAGGGCAATGATCGGCGCGGTGTCGTCGGCGACCGAGCGGGCGTAGATGCGGTCGTCGGGGCGAAACACCTCGCTGGCGCGCAGGTCGAGGAGCCCCGCTCCGTCCGCCAGGCTTCCCGCCCGCAGGATCGGCTGGAAGGGATGCTCCTGTTGCCAGCGGGACGGATCCACCGGCTGGCCGTCGTAGTGGAAGTAGATGAGCAGCGTGCGGTCGGCATCCGCGGCGAGCCGCTCGCCGAAGACGAGGGGATTGCCGGCGGTCTCGAGGAGTTCGGCCGCGAAGCCGCGCCGCTCGAGGGAGGCGCGCAGGAACTCCGCTTTCCTCCGGATGTTGGCGGCGTCGGCCGCCACCGACGGGATGGAGACCGCCTCCACCAGCTCGGTCACGAGCGCCCGCTGCGCCCCGTCCACGTGCTGCTCGACCGTGGTGCGCAGATCCTGCGCCAGCGCGGGGACGGCGAGCGTCAGACCGGCGGCCAGGAGGGCTGCCAGCGATTTCACTGGGGCCGGTCCTCGGTCCACACCCGGTCGTCCGATTCTTCCTCGCCGAACTCGCGCAGGAGCGGCAGGTCCAGATCGAACTCGTAGATGCTGTCGGACGTGGCGACCGCGAGCGTGCGGCTGTCGTTGAGCGCCACTCCGACCAGCGGCGGAGCGCTGACCACGCGCCGTGCGCCCGTGGGAGTGAACAGGAACAGGCCGGCGTCACCGGCGAGTCCTTCCGCGACGAAGCAGCGGTCCCGGTCGTCGAAAGCGATCCCCTGGGGCCGGCCGAAGCCGGAATGCACCCGGCAGGGCGCTCCGTCGGGGCGGAACTCGACGATCTGGTCGCGGGACGAGAGCGTGGGGCCGGAGACGAAGAGGTAGCCGTACGAGTTGAACGCCAGGTGGTAGGCCGAGACCGACGCCCGGAGGTGCGAGAACACGCTGACGTCGCTCTCGGCGTCGATCCGGTAGAGCGTTCCGTCCCGGTCGCCGATCACCATGTCTCCCGTCGGCGAGAACCCGATCCCCGTCGCGCAGCCGAGGTTCTCGGCGAGCATGTGGAAGACGCCGTCGTCGCCCATCCGGTAAACGCAGCCGTCCTCGCGGGAGGACACGTAGAGGGTGTCGTCCGGACCCCACGCGAGGCCGGTCGGATTCACGATGCCGTCACCCATCGGCTCGGGGTCGCCTTCGTCGGTCAGCCGGTAGATCGGATGGGGAACCTTCTCGCCGCGGCGGCCGCTGACCGTCGAGTAGAGATTGCCGCGAGGGTCGTACACGGGGTTCGCGACGATGTGGAGGTCCTCGGCGAAGAGGCGGCCGATGGTCACCGGGTGCGGCTCGGTCTCCCGGTCGTTCAGGCACACCCGGACCTCGTCGCCGGCGCCGTCGGGCACCCGGACCCCCAGCCGGGTCGAAGACACCCGGTACAGGTGGGCCTCCTCGTCCCCGAAGAACACCCTCAGGCGCGGAGCCTGGTCCACCGTGAAACCGCGGCCTCCGATGTCCAGCCGTCCCCCCGGAATGGCGTAGTGCGGCCAGAGCCGATCGATGGCCAGCCGCGGCCGCCTCGGCCGTTCGGCACGTCGCACGGGAGGACGAGCGCGGGCGGACATTCACGGCAGATTAGCAGTCTCGGAGCGCCGGCCTCCGGCCGGCATCGCGGCCGCAGGCCGCGAAACGCGAGCCGCCACCTGCGCCGATGGCGAAACCCCAACCGGGGACAACGCAACGCCGCCCAGACACACACATTGCGTTGCGCAAGCCGCTGTCGGGCTGCACCTCGCGGGAACGAACGATGTGCGTTTCGCCTCGCTGCGCTCGGCGATGCCGGCCGGAGGCCGGCGCTCCGAGGCGGGGTAGGATCGGGCGCCTTTCCCGGCGAGACAGACCCATCCAGAAGACCGTGAGCCGCCATCCGAGTCCCGCCGCCCGCTGCATCGCGGTGATCGGCGGTTCGAGCGCACCCCCCGAGGTGCTCCGCGCGGCCGAGACCGTCGGGCGGGAGCTGGCGCTCGCGGGCGCCGACCTCGTGTGCGGCGGGCTGGGCGGGGTCATGGAGGCCGCCTGCCGCGGCGCTCGCGAGGCCGGGGGCTTCACGATCGGCATTCTCCCGGGGGAGGACCGGCGCGAGGCCAACGCCTGGGTGAGCTGCGCCATCCCGACCGGCCTCGGACACTTCCGCAACTTCCTGGTCGTCCGGGCGGCTGACGGCGTGATCGCCCTTCCCGGCGCGAGCGGCACCCTCTCCGAGGCCGCCATGGCGATCACCCTGGGAAAGCCGGTGGTGACCGTTCCCGGAAACACGAAACAGTGGAGCGTTCCGGGAGCGGTTCCCGCGGGTTCCGCCACCGAAGCGGTCCGCCTGGTGCTGGCGGACCGGCAACAGTTCCGGTGAGCGGCTTCGAGGCGCTTCTCGCCGCCGTCCGCGCCCGCCGGGAGGCCGGGGTGCGGCGGATCGGCCGCCTCTTCGGGCCGGCGCGGCTCGCGGTGGCGGCGGCCTGGGCCGGGGAATCCGACTGGCCGCTGGTGCTCCTGACGGCGCACGACCGGGACCTCCTGACGGGGGCCGCCGACCTCGAGGTGCTGCTGGCGGCGCTCGGCGCGACGCGGCCGGTCCTGCGCCTTCCGGGTCCCGCGGTGAACCCCTACGCGGGGGTCGCCCCGCACGCGGAGGTGCTGGCCCTTCGGGCGACCGCGCTTTCCGCCCTCGCCGCACCCGGGGACCCGCCCCTGGTCCTCGCCTCGGCGGCCGGAGCGCTCTGCCGCACCGCCCGGCCGGACCGGCTCCGGGACGCGGCGATCCACATCCGGCGGGGAACCGATGCCTCCCCGGCGGGCATCGCGGCAGGGCTCACCGCGGCCGGCTATCGCTACGAGGATCCGGTGAGCGGGCCGGGGGACTTCGCCCGCCGCGGGGGCATCGTCGATTTCTTCCCGGTGGACTGGGAACTCCCGGTCCGCATCGAGTTCGGCTTCGAGGGAATCGAGAGCATCCGCGAGTTCGAAGTGGAAACCCAGCGGGCGGGCGACCACCTCGCGCGTCCGGAAGCGGTGTCCGTCCCGCCGTCGTGGGAATGGATCGGCGCCGAACTGGACGAAGGACCCCATCCCGCGTTCCGGCTTCCCGGGTCTCCGGGGTTCGACAGCGGGTTCGACGCCTACCTCGAGGGCGCCGAGGTGATCCTGGACGAACCCGACCGGTTCTGGGACGCCGCCGAAGCCGAAACGGCGCGGGTGGTGGACGCCCGGCTCGCCGCCCGGGAGTTCCGGGCCCGCGCCGCCGCCCCGCCGGAGCGGCTCCTGACCCCGATCGAAGCGCTCCGGCGGCGGCTGGAACGACCCCCGCCGGCCGGGGCCGTCGAGCTGCGGGAGCTCGAGGCCGCGGGGCCGGCGGCCGCCGGCAGCCAGGACCTGCCCGCCCGGCCCACCGACTCCTTCCGGGGCCGCACCGGTGAGTTCCTGCATTCACTGCAGGCGGCCGGAGACCCGCGGCGGACCGTCCACGTCTTCGTGCCCGGGGCTCCCGCCGCCGAGCGGTTCGCGTCCCGCGCCCGGGAAGCGGGCGCCCGCGTTCGCGACGGCGGAAACGCGCACGGCGTCCCGATTCCGGAGGAGACGCCGGGCGCCCTGCCGGCGCCTCCGCGGGTCTTCGTTCACGCCGGGCGGCTGAGCGCCGGGTTCGAGCTTCCGGAGCTTCACCTCCGGGTGATCAGCGGCGCCGCCATGGTGGCGGCGCCGCCGCGCACCCCGCGGCGCCGCGCCCGCTCGGGCAGTTTCCTCTCGGACTTCCGCGACCTGAAACCCGGCGACCCGGTCGTGCACACCGACCACGGAGTGGGCCGCTTCATCCGGATGACGCGCCTGGGGGAGGAGGAGAACGCGCCCGAACTTGTCGAGATCCACTATGCGAAGGGGGGAAAGCTCTTCCTGCCGGTGGACCGGCTGGATCTGCTCGAGAAGTACTCGGCCGGCTCGACGGCCGGCACGCCGCCGCTCGACCGGCTGGGGGGCACGAGCTGGGTGCGGCGGCGGAAGCGCGTCGCGAAGGCCATGCGGGACATCGCAGGCGAACTCATCCGGCTGTATGCGGCCCGCCGGAGGGTCGCCGGCCACGCGTTTTCCCGCGATGTACCGGGCATGGAGGACTTCGAGGACGCCTTCGAATGGACCGAGACCGAGGACCAGGCGCGGGCGATCCGCGACGTGTTCGAGGACATGGAGTCGGAAGTGCCGATGGACCGGTTGCTCGCCGGCGACGTCGGCTTCGGGAAGACGGAGGTGGCCCTCCGGGCGGCGTTCAAGGCGGCCATGGAAGGGAAGCAGGTCGCCATCCTGGTTCCGACCACGGTGCTGGCGGCGCAGCACGCGCGGGTCTTCGAACGGCGGTTCGCCGCGTTTCCGATCCGGGTGGCGCTCCTCTCCCGGTTCCGCACTCCCAAGAGGCAGAAGGAGATCGTCGCCGGGGTCCGGGACGGGACCGTGGACATCGTCATTGGCACCCACCGCCTGCTGTCGAAGGACGTGGCCTTCCGCGACCTGGGACTGCTGATCGTGGACGAGGAACAGCGTTTCGGGGTGACCGCCAAGGAACGGCTGAAGGCGATGGCGCCGCAGGTGGACCACCTGGCGATGACCGCGACGCCGATCCCGCGGACCCTCAACATGTCGCTCTCCGGCATCCGGGACATGTCGGTGATCGAAACGGCGCCCCGCGACCGGATGGCCATCCAGACCCACGTCCTGCCCTTCGATCCGGACCGCATCGCGGAGGCCGTCCGGCACGAACTCGCGCGCGAGGGCCAGGTCTATTTCGTGCACAACCGGGTCCGTTCGCTGCCGGCGATGGCGAAGCTCCTCGACCGGCTGGTCCCGGAGGCGCGAGTCCTGATCGCCCACGGCCAGATGCGCGAAGCGGCGCTGGAGCGCACCCTGATCCGCTTCCAGGAGCACGAGGCCGACATCCTGCTCACCACCACCATCATCGAGAACGGCATCGATCTGCCGCGGGTCAACACCCTGCTCGTGAACCGGGCGGACGCGTTCGGACTCGCCCAGCTCTACCAGATCCGGGGCCGCGTCGGGCGATCCTCGCGGCGGGCGTACGCCTATCTGCTCGTGCCGCAGGGAGCGCCGCTCTCGGGCGGCGCGCAACCGCGCCTCGCCGCGCTCCGGGAGTTCAGCGAGCTCGGCGCCGGGTTCCGGGTCGCGGCGCTGGACATGGAACTGCGGGGCGCCGGCAACCTGCTGGGCGCCGCCCAGCACGGCCATCTGGAAGCGGTAGGGTTCGACCTCTACTACCGGCTCCTCGAAGAAGCGGTCGCCGAAGCCCGCGGCGACCGGCCCCGCTCCCGCTGCGCCATGAACCTTCGCTTCCAGTTCCGCATCCCCGGAGACTGGCTGGAGGACGTCCGGCGCCGGATGTGGCTCTACAAGCGCTGCTCTTCCGCCGCCGACCTCGACACCCTGGACCGGCTCCGGGACGAAGTGCGCGACCGCTTCGGGGCCCTGCCGCCGGAGGTGGAGCTCCTCTTCCAGCACGTGCGCCTCCGGGTCCGCGCCGAGGCGCTCGGCTACACGGCGGTGATCCGGGAGGGCGATTCGCTGCGCTTCGAATCGGACGCGAAGGACCGTTCCTTCCGCTCTCCCCTCGCCCCGGGGGCGGGTCCGGCGGAGGTGCTCGGGTCGCTCCAGATGGCCCTGTCGGCCCTCGAGGCCGTCGCTCTCAGCCGGGAACACGAGGGTCCGGCGGACCGGAGGGCGCCGCTGTCGTGAGCCGGATTTCCTGGGTCCTCGTGCTGGCGCTCGCCGCTGCGAGTTGCGGCGACTCCTCCGAGGACCGAGATGTGGTGGTCGTCTCGGTGGGCGACCGCGAGGTGACCCAGGCCGTCCTCGACAGGTTCATCGCCTCCCGGACGGGACTCGGCGGAACGCTCGACGCTCCCCTGCTCAGCGCTCTCCTCGAAGAGTTCGTCCGCGAGCAACTGCTGGTGATCGCCGCGGAGGAGGAAGGGATCGAGGTCTCCGAGGTCCAGTTGCTCGAGGAGACCTCGGCCCTGCGGCGCGGGCCGGGTCCCGAGGTGGTCCGGACCGACGACGGCGCCGCCGTGCCCGAGAGCGCCGGCGTGGAGGCGGAAGGCCCGGCCGACGACTGGTTGCGCTCCCGGGTGAGGGACCGCCTGATGGTGGACCGGCTGATGGACGCGGTGGTGCTGGCCGGCCTCGAAGCCACGGACGAGGCCCTCCAACTGGAGTTCGAGGCGAACCGCGCCTTCTACGCGCGCCCCGAAACGGTCACGCTCTCGGAACGGCGGTTCGACGACCGGGAGAGCGCGCAGGCCGCCGCCGGGCTCATCCGTCAGGATGGCGCGTCAAGCGAGGAAGACGCGGACCCCTTCCTGCCGGTGGGCACGTTCCGCCGAGGTGAACTGCCGGATGCCGTGGACGAGGCGGTCTTCGTCCTCGATTCCGGGGACACCACCGACGCGGTCGAGACCGCGGCGGGGTTCCGGGTCTTCCGGGTGGACGAGCGGCTCCCCGCCGCGTCGCTCGAGTTCGAAGAGGTGCAGGACGTGGTCCGGCTCACCGTGCTTCGCCAGGAGGCCGACGTCCGCGTCCAGGCCTTTCTCGACGACCTCCAGCGACGCCATCCCGTCCGCATCCACACCGCCAACCTGGCGTTCCCCTACATCGGGTCGCTCCCCAGGGTGGAGTGACCCACCGCCCGGCCCCGGGATCCCACACTAGAATGCGAGGCCCGACGATGTTCCGCGCTTCCTCCCGCATTTGGCTCGCCGCCATGCTTTGCCTGGCCGGTGCGGGCGCGTTCGCGCAGGACCCGCAGTCCGGCGGCGCCGAAGTGGTGGATCGGGTCGTCGCGCTCGTCAACGGGGACATGATCACGCTCAGCGAACTGGAGCGGCAGGTCGTCATCCAGGGAGAGCGTCTCGGCGTCCCCGACGATCCCGAGGTCCAGGCCACCTTCCGGAGGCAGGTCCTCGAAGGAATGGTGGACAACACGCTGATCCTCCAGGTCGCCGACCAGCGCGGCCTCCGCGTTCCGGACCGGTATTTCGACGAATGGAAGGAAGCGACCATCCAGGAGATGAACCTCCCGGACGAGGCGGAGTTCATCCGGCAGGTGGAGCTTCAGGGATCCAACATGGAGGAGTTGAAGAAACAGTTCCTCGAGGGTGTCCTCATCCAGGAGATCCGGCGCCAGGACATCGAGGAACGCGTGCAGATCAGCGAGCCGGAGATCGAGCAGCGCTACCGCGAGAACGTGGACGAGTTCATTCGCCCGCCGCAGGTGCGGCTCAGGGAACTGGTGGTCCACGTCACCGAGGCCGGCGAGGCGGAGGCGCGGGAGCGTCTCGGGGAAGCCCAGCGCCTGATCGCGTCGGGCACGGATTTCGGCGAGGTGGCGAAGGTGCGGTCCGAGTCCGGTTCGGCGGAGAGCGGCGGGGACCTCGGTCTCTTCCTGGTCCGCGAGCTCGACGAGTCCTTCCGGTCGGTGGTGGCCGAACTCGAGACGGGAGCGGTTTCCGAGCCGCTGCGGATCGGCGAATCCCTCTACCTGCTCAAGGTTGACGAGCGGACCGAAGAGTCCACCATCCCGCTCGACGACGTGCGGAACCAGATCGCCGAGTCGCTCTACAGCGAAAAGATGGCGACCGAGATGGACAGCTTCGTCCGCAACCTGCGGGAGCACTCCATCGTCGAGATCCGCCTGGACGACGGCGCTTCCGCGACCGAGCCGCCCTCCCGGTAGCGGCCCGGCGCGACGCCGGCCCGGAGGCCGGCCCTCCGAGGGTCGGGCGCTACAGCGTCTCGACGCTCAGCCGAGAACCCGTAGCGCGGTCTCGGGGGCTCGGTCAAGCAGCCGCAGCAACGCCCTCGCGGCGCCGGTCGGGCAGCGCTTCCCCTGTTCCCAGTTCCGGATCGTCTCGGGCGGCACCTGGATCCGCCGCGCGAACTCCACCTGGGTCAGGCCAAGCCGCCGACGGACCCTTCGAGCGTACCGCGCCGTCTCCCGGACCGCTTCTTCGTCGTCGTCTTGTTGCTGCCGGGCGAGGTCCGCTTCGGTGGTTCGGTCGAGCACGGCGTAGTCCACCCGCCCCGGAGGCAGACTGCCCGGATCCTGCGGATCAATCCGCACGTTCGTCGTCTTCATATTCAGTGACCTCTCGACGGTTGGCCTTGCGGGCCGAAATGATTCTCTTCGCCGGACCCCGCAGCGTGTAGATCAGGACGAAGATGCGACCTTCGATCGCCCCGAGCAATCGGTAGCGGTCCTCGCCATAGTCCTGGCGGTAATCCGGTCCGACCATCCGGCGCGGATCGAGAAAGGCGCGGACTGCGTAGGCGAAGTCGAAGCCACGCTCCTGAAAGCACCTGTCGCTCTTGGCTTCGTCCCATTGGAACTCCACCATGTGAATGTAGGCCAGTGGCCTACCTCGGTCAAGGCCCGACCCTCTGTTCGCTTCGAGAACGCAGTCCCGCGGGTCGGCCAACGGCCGTGATGGCGCCCCCGGCTTGGAACGCCGAGAGTCAGCCGCCGCGGGTGTGCATCTCGAGGTGGGGGTCCTTGCGGAGATCTCCGGCCGCGACGAGTGGTGTGCGCCGGTCGAGGGCCGCCCGTTCCTCGGCGCCTCGGTCTTCCCGGCCTGACCAGGTGGAGGCGATCAACGACTCCATCTCGGCGGCGGTCGCTCCGGAGCGGAGCGGCTCCCTGAGGTCGAGCCCCTCGCGGGCATAGAGACACCGGAACCACCTTCCGTCCGCCGTGACGCGGCTGCGGTCGCAGGCGCGGCAGAAGGGTTCGGAAACCGAGGCGATGATTCCGAAGACCCGTCCGTCGGGTATCCGGTAACGGCGGGCCGGCGCGGTGGGGTCCTCCACCGGAACGGCCTCGACGCCCCCGTAGCGCCTCGCCATGAGGGCGCGGATGGCGTTCGCATCGAACACCAGGTCCGGACGCCAGCCGGTCGCCCCTCCGACATCCATGTATTCGATGAAGCGGACCTCGCCGCGCTGTTCCGAGGCGAATTCGAAGAGGTCCACCAGCTCGTCGTCGTTGAACCCCCGGATCACCACCGTGTCGAGCTTCAGCGGCCGGAGCGCCGCCGCGTTCGCCGCGGTGATCCCCTCGCGGACCGCGTCCAGTCCGTCCCGTCGCGTGAGCGAGCGGAACCGGTCGGGCCGGAGGGTGTCGAGGCTGACGGTGATGCGGTGCAGGCCCGCCTCCTTCAGCGCCGCCGCCTGACCGGCGAGCAGGATCCCGTTGGTGGTCAGGGCGACGTCCTCGATCCCGGGAACGACCGAGACCAGCCGGACCAGTTCGGGCAGGTGACGGCGGATCAGCGGCTCCCCGCCGGTGATCCGGAGCTTCCGGACGCCGAGCGCCGCAAACCGTTCGACGACGAAGGCCGTCTCGTCGAAACTCAGGAGGTCCTTCCGCGGAAGCCAGACGTACTCCTCCTCCGGCATGCAGTACTGGCAGCGGAGGTTGCAGCGGTCGGTCACTGAGAGGCGCAGGCTGCCGAGCGGCCGGCGGAACCGGTCGAGGAGGGGCGCGGAGACCGGATGGGACGACACGGAGCCCTACAGCCTACTACCGGGAGTTGGAAAAAGCCGGGTGTCCGTCAGTTGACCGCGATCAGTTCGACCTCGAAGAGCAGGGTCGCGTAAGGAGGGATCCGGGGTTGCCGGCCGGCCGCTCCGTAGGCGAGTTCATGGGGAATCACCAGGCGCCGGCGTCCTCCGACACGCATCCCCACGACCCCCAGATCCCAGCCCACGATGACCGCGCCCACTCCGAGCGTGAACTCGAAGGGGTCCTCCGCGGTGGTGGAATCGAAGGTGTCGCCCCTGTTGTCGGGCGCCAGCAGGTCGTACACCCAGCCGTGGTAGGCCATCGAGAGGGAGTCCCCGTTCTCCGCCTCCTCCCCGGAGCCGACCTGAAGATCGATGGTTTCGAACGGCACCTCCGCCCCCGCCACCAGAGCCACCTCGAAGACCAGGGTGGCGTTTCCGGGGACCAGGTTGTTCCCCTGGGCGCCGAAACCGAGATCGGGCGGCACGACGATCCGGCGTCTCCCTCCCACCCGCATTCCGGCCACCCCCTGGTCGATGCCGGAGATGACCTGTCCCACCCCGAACCGGAACGAGTCGGGGTCCCCGGGCGGCACCGAAATGAACTCCCGTCCCTTGTTGTCGGCCGCGGCCTCGTCGTAGAGCCACCCGGTGTACGCGATCGCGAGCAGCCAGCCGTCCTCCACCTCGGGACCCTCCCCTTCCTCGAGATCGGTGAACCCGAAGGGCACGTCGAGCGGCGGGGCGGGTTCCGGCGGTTCCGGGGTCGTGGGAGAGGCCCCGTCACCGCCGCAACCGAGTCCGAAGGCGCCGGCGGCAAGCAGGAAAGCAGGCAGGAAGAACGGCCCGCATGTCGTCCGCCTCCGGCGTGCGGTGCCGGTCTGAAGACCGGCGCTCCCAGCCGCCACCGTACGCTCAGCGGACAAGAAAAACGCCGGGGCGCGCGCCGGTGACGGCGCCGTCCGCGAACACGGTTTCGCCCCCGACCAGGACCCGGTGGATCCCGACCGAGAGTTCATGGGGCGCCTCGGGCGTCGCCCGGTCGGAAACCGTCTCCGGGTCGAACAGGACGAGGTCCGCGACCATTCCGGGAGCGATCCGGCCCCGGTCCCCGAAGCCCATGTGGTCGGCAGCAAGCGAAGTCATCCGCCGCACGGCCTCTTCGAGGCTGAGGATTCCCCGCTCGCGGACGAACTGCCGGAGCGCCCGCGGGAAGGAACCGAAACCGCGGGGATGGGCGCCGAAGAGGGCCCCGTCGGTGGACAGGTTGGCGTGTTCCCAGGCGAAGAGGGCGGCGATGTCGTCCTCGGCCATGCTGGTCGCGATCACCGTTTCGACGCGGGTTCCGGGTTCCAGATCCGGATCGGCGCGCATCGCCTCCGCCCGCTGGATCAGCTCGAGAAGGGTGACGGCGGGCTCCTCCCCGCGCTCCTCCGCGATGCTGGCGAGGGTGCGGCCGGCATAGGCGGGCTCCGGCGCATAGGTCGGAATCAGGATGCCCTCGGGGAGGGCCATCTGGGAGACCACGAACCGCGACTCCTCCAGATCGGTGAAGTCCCGCTCCGGGAACATCACGGTGAGGGTGGACTGCCAGTAGGGATAGGGGTAGACGTCCAGCGTGATGTCCACTCCGGCGGCGCGGGCTTCCTCCAGCCGGCCGAGCAGGCGCGGCACCTCCCCCCAGAGGCTCTGGAGCGCCAGCTTGGCGTGGGTCAGTTGCACCGGCATTCCGGTCTCCGCGCCGATCCGGATGATCTCCTCGACCGCCTCCCAGAACCAGCGGTCCTCGCTTCGCAGGTGGCTGAGATAGCGGCCACCGGCGTCAGCGGCCACCTGCGCCAGCGCCACCACCTCCTCCGTCGCCGAGTAGATCCCGGGGTCGTACTCGAGACCGGTGCTCAGGCCGAGCGCCCCGGCGGCGAGATCCGCTTCGAGGAGGCGCGCCATCGCGGCGATCTCTTCCGGAGTCGCCTCGCGGCGGAATTCCTCGCCCATCACCAGCTCCCGGAAGGTGTTGTGGCCCGCGTAGCTGGCTACGTTCACGGTGGCCGGGGAGGCCTCGAAACGGGCGCGGAACTCGGCCAGCGGATGGTGCGAGCCCCCGTCCTGCCCCACCACCAGGGTCGTGATCCCCTGGCTCACGGCAGCGGTGGCGTCCAGCCGCTCGAGGAGGTCGAAATCGGCGTGGCTGTGGGTGTCGATGAACCCCGGCGCCAGTACCAGGCCTCCCGCATCGATCACGGTGTCCCCGGATAACGGCGCGGCACCCGCGCCCACCTCCGCGATCCGCCCGTCCACGACGCGAACGGTTCCGGAAACGGCCGGGGCGCCGTCGCCGTCCACGATGCGGGCGTTCATGATGGCCAGCCCGGGAGGCCCGCTGGGGCCGCATCCGGCAAGGGCCAGCGCCAGCCCCGCCAGCGCAAGCGCGACGCCACGCTTTCGGCGGATCATCTCGGTTCCGGCTCCGTCGGCGGAAGGTACCAGACCGATCGGAGCGCCGGCCTCCGGCCGGCATCGCCGACCGGAGGGAGGCGAAACGCGCTCCCGCGACGAGTTCCGACGGCGCGGACGCAAACAGGGAGACTTCGGGCCACCGCCCGCAACGAGCCGACTGCGGCTCGCACGTTCTCCTGGAGCGGCGTCATCTGCGCAGGTTTCGCGCTCCCGCGCGATGCCGGCCGGAGGCCGGCGCTCCGAGCCCTACCCGATCAGCGCCTCGAGGCGGGCCGCCAGGTTGGCCTTCGACTGGACTCCCACGATCTGGCCGACCACCTCGCCCTTGTGGAAGAAGAGCAGGGTCGGGATCGAGCGGACCCGGAACTTCTCGGCGATCCGGGGTTCGTCGTCGACGTTCACCTTGCCGATCACCGCCCGGCCGTCGAAGTCCTCGGCCAGTTCCGAAATCGCCGGCGCGATCATCCGGCAGGGGCCGCACCACTCGGCCCAGAAATCCACCAGGCTTGGCTGGTCGCCGCCCACCGTCTGGTCGAAATTGTCGCTTGTCAATTCCAGCGCCTTGCCATCGGTCATACTTGGCTTTACTCCGGGGAATGGGTCCGCCACTGGCGGTGTTCAGGGATCGGTTTCCATTCTAGCCGGTGGGGTTTCGCGCGCCGCCTTGGGCCATACTTAGCCGATCACGCGTCATGTCGCATCACCATCATCACGACGCGCTAGCCCCTGCACACGGTGGGAAATTGCCCTCGCGGTGGGCGTTGGGCGCCGCCCTGATCTGCACGCTGACGATTGCGGTCGTGCAGTTCGTGGGCGGCATCCTGGCGAACAGCCTGGCCCTCCAGGGCGATGCCGGGCACATGTTGAGCGACGCGGCGGCGCTCTCCGTTTCGTTTCTCGCGGCCTGGTTGGCCACCCGTCCGATGACGGCCCGCCGGACGTTCGGATTCCACCGGGCCGAGGTGCTGGCGGCGCTGCTGAACTCGGTATTCCTGCTGGGGATCGCCGGCTGGGTCGGCATTCGCGCGATCGGCCGGCTGGGTCATCCGGTCGAGGTCGCCGCGATACCGGTGCTGTTCATCGCGATCATCGGCCTGATCGTGAACCTCGTCGCCCTGAAGGTCCTGGGCCACCACCAGCACAGCAACCTGAACATCCGGGGCGCTTTCCTCCACGTTCTCGGCGACACGCTCGGTTCGGCCGGAGTCATCGTGTCAGCGATCGTCATCTATTTCACCGGCTGGAACACCATCGATTCCCTCGTTTCGATCGGGATCGGCTGTCTGCTCGTGCTCTCGGGAGCGCGGCTGCTGCGCGACAGCATTTCGGTGCTGATGCTCGCCACCCCGGCCAACGTGGACGGCGAGGCGGTGCGTTCCGGGCTGCTTTCCCTGCCGGGCGTCCTCGGAATCCACGATCTCCACATCTGGACGGTGAACAGCGGTTTCGTCTCGCTCAGTTGCCACGCGGACATCGAGGCCAACACCCCGACGGACGTCATTCTGAAGAGCGCTACCCAACTGCTGCGCGAGCGGTTCGGCATCCGCCACGTCACGATCCAGCCGGAGGTCACCCGGGTCCACGGAGACGCCGACTCTTGCCAGATCCTCGCGACCTGACGAGGGGGGCGCCCTTCGTCGCCGCCCTGGCAGGTCTCCTGTGCGCAGCGTCCGGCGCGGGCGCCCAGATGAGCACCCTGCGCTACCCGGCGGTGGCCGGAGGACAGATCAGGGTCGAGAACTACCTGGTTCCCCGCGTCACGTCGTGGCCGGCGTATCCCGCCTGGTCTCCCGACGGGAGCGAGATCGCGTTCGCCCTCGACGGACGTCTCTGGGTAATGCCGGCGGCCGGCGGGGAAGCGCGCCAACTGACCGGCGGCCCCGAGGACGCGGAGCCCGCCTACGACTTCGAACCGGACTGGTCCCCCGATGGCGGATCGGTGTTCTTCTCCCGCGACACCGACGGGAATCTGGACATCTGGCGGGTGGAGCGCGGGGGAGGGACGCCCGAGCGCCTCACGAGCCATCCCGCGATGGACTTCCACCCGCGGGCCGCCGGCGGCGGGTCCGTCGTCTACTCCGCGGCGCAGTCCGGCAGTTTCGACATCCGGATGGTCGGCCCCGACGGAACGGACACGCTCGTCTGGGGCGGTGATTCCAACGAGATCCAGCCGGACCCCGGGCCGGATTTCGGGGCGGGACTCCCGGGAGGCTTCCTGGTGGCCGTGTCCAACCGGTCGGACCATCCCGGCACCGGGGGGATCTTCCGCATCGAGGGGCAGGGCGACTACCAGGAACTCCACGTCGAGGAGACGACCTTCCGGACCCGTCCCGCGGTGTCCCCCGACGGAAGCTTCATCGCCTTCGCATCGGACATCCGGGGCAGCTACGACCTCTTCCTGCTGCCCGCGGACGGCGGCCTGCCCTTCCGGCTGACCCGCGACGAGTACTGGGACGAGAAGGACCCCGCGTGGTCCCCCGACGGGCAGGAGCTCGTGTTCACCACGAACCGGAACGGACATCCCGAACTCGAGGTGATCGGCGTGCACGGCGGCGGCTCCCGGCCGCTGCCGGTCACGGGGCTCGAGCGCGCCGGACCCGCCTGGGGCCGCCTGCGGGTCGCGCTGAGCGAGCCGGCGCGCGCCACCGTCATCGGGGCCGATGACCGGGCGCATGCGCCGCGCGGCGTCTTCCGCCGCATCGTCTCCTATACCGAGACCCACTACTTCCACGCCGCCGGGGAATTCACGGTGGAGTTGCCCCCGGGACCGGCCACGGTCCGGCTGAAGCGGGGAGTCGAGTTCCGGCCCTGGGAGCGGGAGGTCACCATCCGGTCCGGCGAGGAGTCGCGCCTCGAAGCGGAACTCGAGCGCTTCAGCGATCTGGGCGCGAGCGGCTGGATGTCCGGTGACACCCACGTTCACGACCTCCACGCCGGCGATCTCCGGATCACTCCCGAGGACCTCGTGGCCCAGGCCGAGGCCGAGGCGGTCGAGGTGATCCACGCGCTCATTCACGTGGACGGCTCGCGGACCATGGGCGACCCGGCGCGCTTCGTCCCCGGCCGCCACCCGGCCTCCACCGAGACCGTGTTTCTCCGCTACGGCCAGGAGTACCGGATGCCGTTCGGACACCGGACCTTCCTGAACCCCGAGCGTCTCTTCTATCCGCTTGCGACCGGAGTCCGGGGTACGGCGAGAGAGGCGCCTTTCCCGCCTCTCTTCGAGTACATCCGGCGCCTGCGGGCCGAGCAGGGCGACCAGGTCGTCGTGGGGATGCCGCATCCCTACTTCGCCTATCTCGCGGAAGGGGTCCCGTTCGACGGCGCGTCGCCCTCCGAGATCCCGCTCGACGCCGCGCTCGGCGTCGCCGACTTCTTCGACATCAACTGCATCCCGAGTTCGGAGACCGGGTCGGCGGCGATCTACGCGCGCCTGCAGAACGCCGGATTCCGGCTCGCCGCCGCCGGCGGTTCGGACACCTTCTCCGACACCTCCCGCGATCCGCCGCTCGGCACCGGCCGGACCTACGTGCGGCTGCCGGAAGGGGCTGGGCCGGACGACTGGGCCCTCGCCCTCCGCGCCGGCCGGAGCTTCTCGACGAACGGGCCGCTGCTGGAACTGGACGTGGACGGTTTCGGGATGGGAGACGAGATCGGGCGCGAAGGCCCGGCGCGCCTGCCGGTCCGGGCGCGCGCCGTCTCCGCGGTGCCGATGGAACGGCTCGTGGTCCTCGTGAACGGCGAGGTGTGGCGGGAAGCAACCGGTGACCCGGGCGCCGATCCCGTCGCCGGCTCGCCCTTCGGGCTCGAGATCTCCGGAGACCTCGAACTGGACGACAGCGCCTGGATCGCGGTGCGCGCCGAGGGGCCCCGATCGGTCTGGACCACCGACAGTTCGCTCTTCGCCCATTCCACCCCGGTGTACGTCGTGCTGGACGGCCGCGAGATCGTGGTCGAGGCCGACCGTCAGTACATGGAGGCCATGATCGCGGACTTCGGGGCCGCCATGGCTCGCCGCGACGACTGGCTGAACGACGCGCAACTCGAAACGGTGCTGTACGGCGTCGACGAGGCGCTTCGCTCGCTCCGCCAGCGACCACGCTAGCGGCATCGCGGGGCACCGTGTCCCTTCTGGTCGCCGACGTAGCCGTCGTCGGCGGCGGCCCTGCCGGATCGCTGGCGGCCCGCCAACTCGCCGCCTTCGATTTCGACGTGGTGCTGGTGCACCAGCCCCGGAGGCAGCGGCAGCACCTCGGCGAGAGCCTGTCGGCCTCGGCGCCGCGCCTGCTGGCCTCCTACGGGCTGGAGTTGCCGCCATCCGTCTACGAGCCGCGGCCATCCGATCACTTCGTCCGCTGGGGCGGGCGTGAAGACCGGATCGCCGCCCAGCCGGAAGGAGGGGACGGAGAGGGTCAGCGGCTCATCCGCCGCGACCGCCTCGACGACTGGGCGCTCGCCGGCGCCCGGAGCGCTGGAGTGCGAGTTGTCGAAGGGTCGGCGACAACTGCCGCGGATGGATTGGTGGTCCGGAGGCAGGACCAGGACGAACTGCGCGTCGCCGCCCGGGCGCTCGTGGACGCTTCGGGCCGGAGCGGGGTCCTGACCCGGCGGGACCGCGACCGGCCCGGCTTCCGGACCACGGCGCTGACCGCGCACTTCGCTCCCGGCGAACGGGAGGGAACGCTGATCGAGTCCTTTCCGGACGGCTGGGTCTGGAGCGCGCCCGTGGTCGGCGGCCGCCGCGACGTGACGGTGATGCTCGATGCGGCAGATGCCGGCAGGGCGGAGGAACGCTTCCGGGAAGCGGTCCGCGAGGTGGATCTCGGTGGGTTCGTCACCGGCGATCTCCTGACGCCGGTGCGCGCGGCGGATGTGACGCCGTATCGGCTGCGGTCCGCGGCAACTGCCGAGGGCTCCCCGCTGGTCGCCGTCGGCGACGCGGCGAGCGCGCTCGATCCCCTCTCCGGACTCGGGACCATGAAGGCCATGGATTCCGGGCTCACCGCCGCGATCGTGTTGCGGACCGCGCTCGGTCGGCCGCAGAATGCCGAACTCGCCCTCGCGTTCCACGCCGCCAAGGAACGGGGGCTCGCGCTGGAGGCGGAAGAACGGCTCGGCGGCTTCCACGCCGAGGAAACGCGCTTCGCCCAGCGAGGGTTCTGGCGGCGCCGCGCCCGGAAGTCTTCACCGCCCGCGCCGCCCGTGCGGCTCCCGGCCGACGGCCGCCTCCGGGCGGCCGCGGGCGCCCGGGTCGAGACGCGGGGAGTCCTGCAGGGCGACTGGATCGTTCCCGCGGAAGTCGTGGTCCGGCCCGACCGTTTCCGCCCCGCGCACAAGGTCGCCGGAATCGCGCTCGCCGAGCTGTTTCGGGCCGTGAGCGCGTGGGGAGGGATCCGCCGGACGCTCCAGGAGTTCCCGGCACCGGAACCGGCCGTGCGGACCGCGCTCGCCTGGCTGGTCGGGGAGCGTTTTCTGATCCCGGGCGCTCCCGGCGCCCCCGGCGGCGCGGACTGAGCGCCTCGAGGTCACCGCGATCGGGAAACCGATCGGCCGGCCGAGGGTGTCTTTCCCGGCCCCCCTGCGCCCGCGAGCCTGACCACAGAGGCGGACCGCGCCGGCGAGCCGGGCTCCCGTCGCCCGGCAGAACCTGCGGGCGGATACGAGGGCGCAGATCGGTACCCTACGCGCCGTGATGCAGGGTGGGCTCGGCGGCATGAGTACCGCAAAATCCGTCCGATACCCCCGCCTACGGAGCCATCACTGATCGCCGGTCCACCCTGATGCAGCGCGAGAGACCGAAAGCCTCGAAGGGGACCCGGCCGGGAAGCGATCCGCAACCGGCAGAGCCGATCGCCGTCGTCGGCATGGCGTGCCGGTTCCCCGGGGCTCCGGACGTTCCCTCGTTCTGGCGCCTGCTCGAAGCGGGCGGGAACTCCGTGATCGAAGGCGCGCCCGGTTCGGGCGTCGGGCGCGTGGGCGAACTCTTTCCGGATCCGTCGGTCGAGACCGAAGCCTGCCGTTTCGGGGCCTACCTCGAGGGGCTCGACCGCTTCGACGCCCCGTTCTTCCGCATCTCGCCGGTCGAGGCGCAGCTCCTGGACCCACAGCAGCGCCTGATGCTCGAAGTGAGCTGGCAGGCCCTCGAGGACGCGGGGATCGACCCGGAGCAACTGCGCGGCAGCCGCACCGGCGTCTACGCGGGAATCAGCAACTACGACTACCGCGGCCTGATCCTGGAGTCGCAGGACACGGCGGAGCCGGCGGCGAGCCTCTACGCGGTCACCGGAACCTCGTTCAACACCGCCATCGGGCGGGTCGCCTTCGCGCTGGGCCTGACCGGACCCGCGATGGCGCTCGACACCGCCTGCTCGTCGTCGCTGGTCGCGACCCACCAGGCCGTTTCCGGCCTGCAGCGGGGCGAAGCCGATCTCGCGCTCGCCGGAGGGGTGCACACGATCCTGTCGGGCCGGCTCTCCGAACTCCGCGGGCGCGCCGGCATGCTCGCGCCCGACGGCCAGTGCAAGGCGTTCGACGCCAGCGCCAACGGGTACGTGCGCGGTGAGGGCTGCGGCATCCTGGTCCTGAAGCGGCTTCACGAGGCCGAGGCCGACGGCGACCGGATCTGGGGCGTGATCCAGGGATCCGCGGTCAACCAGGACGGGGCGAGCGCGGGATTGACCGTGCCGAACGAAACGTCCCAGCAGCGGGTCATCGAGGACGCGCTCGCGCGGGCGGGCGTCCTGCCGTCGGAGGTGGACTACCTGGAAGCGCACGGGACGGGGACGGAGGTGGGCGACCCCATCGAAGTGCGCGCCGCGGCGGCGGCGTACGGCAAGGGACGCGGGACGGAGCGGCCCCTGCTGATCGGTTCGGTGAAGACCAACGTCGGGCACCTGGAACCGGCGGCCGGAGCGGCGGGTCTCATCAAGACCCTGCTCGCCATGCGGCAGGGAGTGATTCCGAAGCACCTGCACTTCCGGACCCCGAACCCGGAGCTGGACTGGGACCGGCTGCCGCTCCGGGTCACCTCGGAACCGACGGACTGGCCGCTCCATCCGGATCGCCCGCCGCTGGCGGGAGTGAGCGGATTCGGCTGGTCGGGGACGAACGCGCACATCGTGGTCCGCGGATACCCGGCGCTCCCCGAGGACGCCGGCGCCGATCCGTGGCCCGTGGGGGCCGCCCGGACGATCGCGGTTCGGGCTCCGGAGCCGGCTGGACCCGGACTGCCCGCGGAGGAGCGCCTCGAGGCGCGCCGGGCGCGATTCCTCCCGCTGTCCGGAAAGTCGGAGGCGGCGCTCGGCGAGCTGGCGGGCCGCTACCGGGACTGGGTGGATGAGCGTGGGGCCGACCTTTCCCCGGGCGATACCGGGCAGGCCCGTCTCGCCGACATGGCGTGGACCGCGGGAACGGGCCGGAGTCACTTCGGCTGGCGCGCGGGCGTGGTCTTCCGGGACGCGGCGTCGCTCCGTGACGGACTCGCGCGGCTCGCGGAGCCCGGGGACGACCCTGGACCGGTTTTCGCGGAGGAGCCGCCGCCGAAGGTGGCGTTCGTGTTCACGGGACAGGCCAGCCAGTGGGTCGGCATGGGCGCGGACCTCTACGCGAGCGAACCGGTGGTGCGGGAAGTCCTCGACCGCTGCGACCGCCTGCTTCGCGAAGCGCGGGGCCGCTCCCTGCTGGATGCCATGTTCGGGCGGGGCCCCGAGCCGCCCGATCTGGACGATCCGGGGTGGAAGCAGCCGGCGATCTACGCGCTGGAGTGCTCGCTCACCGCGCTCTGGTCGAGCCTCGGCATCACCCCGGCGGTGATCCTCGGCCACAGCCTCGGGGAGATCGCGGCGGCGCAGGCGGCGGGCGTCTTCTCGCTCGAGGACGGGCTCCGGTTCGCGGCCGTCCGCGGCGAGCTGATCGGGGCGCTGCCGGGCGAGGGGGCCATGGCCGCGATCTTCGCGCCTCGCCCGGTGGTCGCGGCGGCGGTCGAAGAACAAAACCGCCGGTCGCCCGGCCCGGGGCTGAGCGTCGCCGCCGACAACGGAGCGCACCAGGCGGTGAGCGGGCCGGCCGCGGAGGTCGAGACGCTCCTCGCGCAGTTCGAAGACCGGGAGGTCCGGGTGCGGCGGCTGCGGAAGAGCCCCGCCTACCACAGCGCCATGCTGGACCCCGCGCTCGACGACCTGGAGGCAGCGTTCGACGACATTGAGATCGCGCGCCCGTCGCTCCCCTTCGTGAGCAACCTGACGGGCCGCGTGCTCGACGGCGGCGAGTCCCTCGACGGGACTTACTGGCGGCGGCAGACCCGCGAAACGGTGGAGTTCCGGCGCGCCGTCGGAACGCTCGCCAAGTTGGGGGTCGGGGCCGTCGTGGAGATCGGACCCCACGCGGTCCTCGGACCGATGGTCTCGCTGGCCTGGCCCGAGCCGGACGGTCGAGGCGGCGGCAACGGCGCGCCGGCCGTGCTGTCCAGTCTCCGGCGTCCGTCCCGGGAGACGCCGGAAGACATTCCGGACGCGTTCGTCGCCGCCGCGGCGCGCGCCTGGGAGATCGGGCTCCCGGTTGCCTTCTCCGGCCTGTTCGCCGGGGAATCGCGCCGCCGCGTCTCGCTCCCGGGCTATCCGTTCCAGCGCGAGCGCCACTGGATCGACCGGACGAAGCGCCGCCGTTCGCGGGCCAGCCATCCGCTCCTGGGTACCCGTCACGAATCGGCCAGCGGCGAGATCAGCTTCGAAACCGAGTTGACCGGCACCGACCCTTCGTGGCTGGGAGACCACCGCGTCTTCGAGCGGCTGGTGGTCCCCGGGGCCCTCTATGGGGCCATGGCGGTTGCGGCGGCCGGTGCGGGGAAGAGCGAATCCCTGGAGATCGCCGACTTCCAGCTCCACAACCCGCTGATCCTCCCGGAGGACGACCCCGAAAACGGCGGCGCGGGAGTCCGCAAGGTCCAGGTGGTGCTCGACGCGGCCGGCGACGAGGCCGGGCGGCGGGTCCGGGTCCTGAGCAAGGGGGACGCCCAGGAGGACTGGACGCTCCACGCCGAAGCGAGCGTCACCCCCGGGACGCCCGAACGGGACCCGGCCCCGCCACCCGACCTCGAAGCGCTCCGGGCCGGCCTCGTTTCCGAAGACGTCCCCGCCTACTACCGGGCCAAGGCCGGCGTCGGGATCGCGCTCGGCCCGTCGTTCCGCACCCTGAAGGCGCTCTGGGCCGGGCCGGGCGAGGCGCTGGGCGAGGTGGCGCTGCCGTCGGACGTTGACCCGGCCGGGCTCGACGTGCATCCGCTCCTCCTCGACGGCTGCTTCCAGGTCTTCAGCGCGGCCCGCCCGCCGGACGCATCCGAAACCGGCGTCACGTACCTGCCGTTCGGATGGGACCGGCTGTGGATCGGCGGTCCCTGGCCCGACCGGGTGCTGTGCCACGTGCGGCTCCGGGAGTCCGACCCCGACCGGTCCGCCGGGACGAACGGCGGCACGGCGGAGGTGCTGAGCGCCGATCTCCGCATCCACGACGGGAACGGGGCGCCGCTCGGCATCCTGAGCGGGTACGCCATCAAGCGCGCGACCCGGGCCGCCCTGCTCTCCGCCGAGGAGGGGCTGGACGAACTCCTCTACGAGATCGAGTGGCGGGACCGGCCACGCCCGGGGGGGATCCTGCCTGCGGATTTCCTGCGGACGCCGGCCGAGGTCGCGGCCGACTCCCCCGTCTTCCGTTCGTATCTGGCCGACGAGGGAGTCGAGGCGGCGGACGAGGCAAGGATGCAGGCGGAACTGGAGCGGCTGGCGCGCTCCTACGCGCTCTCGACGCTGGAGAGGCTGGGTTGGGAGCGCCGCGCCGGCGCCCGGGTGGACGCCGGGGAACTCCGCCAGCGCCTCAAGGTGCTCGGCGAACACGAGCACCTGTTCGGCCGGATCCTGGAACTGCTGGAGGACGCCGGCGTGCTGCGGGAGACCACGGAAGGGCTCGTCGTAGCGGTGGGCGCCAGCGATCCCCTGCCGGAGGGACTGCCGGCCGACCCGGCGGAGGAAGCCACCCGGTTGGCCGGGCTGTACCCGCACGGTGCGAACGAGGTCGCCCTGCTGCGCCGCTCGGCGGGCGCGCTGCCGGAGGTGCTTCGGGGCCGCGAAGACCCCCTGTCGCTCCTGTTCGGCGACGAGACGCCCCGGGCCGGCGATCTCTACACGCAGGCGCCCGTCTGGCGCGCCGCCAACCGGATGCTGGGCGACGTGGTGGAGATGATCGTCGCGGGACTCCCGGAGGGGCGGCCCCTCCGGGTGATCGAGGTCGGCGCGGGGATCGGATCGGCGACCGACTGCATCCTGCCGAAGCTCGAGCCCGGCCGGTTCGACTACGCCTACACCGACATCTCGGCGGGTTTCTTCGCGGACGCCGAGTCCCGGTTCAGCGGCGACGACACCAGGATCGAATACCGCGTCCTGGACATCGAGAAGGACCCGGTGGCGCAGGGCTTCGAACACCACGGCTACGACCTCGCGATCGCCGCCAACGTGCTCCACGCCACGCGGCGCCTCGACGAGACGCTGGACCACTGCCGGGAACTCCTCGCCCCCTCGGGACAGCTCATCGCGCTCGAGAACCAGCGCGGCCGGGGCTGGATGGACCTGATCTTCGGACAGCTCGACGGCTGGTGGCGGTTCGCCGACAAGTACCGCCCGCGTCACGCCCTGGCCGGCCCCGAGGTGTGGCGCCGGGCTCTCCGCGACGCCGGATTCGAGGACGCGAGAGTCGTCGGGGTGGACGAATCGGAGTCGGGCGGCCTGCCGGACCGGGGGGTGATCGTGGCCAGCAGTCCGGCCGAGGTGAGCCTGCGCCCGGGCGTCTGGGTGGTTGCCGCGGACCGTGGCGGGGTGGGCGCGGAACTGGCGGCGGAACTCGCGTCGCGAAACCAGACCGTGGTGCTCGCGGAGGAGGAATCTCCGGCCGCCGGAGACGGCGCGAACGGGGTCGTGAGGAAGTCCCTGGAAACGGACCGGCGCGAGGCGTGGAGGGCGCTCCTGTCGGATCCGGCCGGCGGTCTCCCGCTCGCCGGGGTCGTGCACCTCGCCGGTCTCGATGGCCGCGGGCCGGACGCCGCCACGGAGGAGCTGGCGGCGGACGTACGACGCGGGACGGCGAGCGCGCTCGCGCTCGTCCAGGGCCTGGCGGACGCCGACGCGGCCCCTTCCCGCGGAATGTGGTTCATCACGCGCGGCGCCCAGGTTCTCGAACGGGAAAGAACCGGACAACTCGCGGGCGCGGCGCTCTGGGGACTCGGCAGGGTGGTCGCCCGGGAAGCGGGCAACCTGCAGCCCCGGATGCTGGATCTCGATCCCGCCGCGGCGGCGTCGTCAGCCGATCTCGCGGAAGAGCTGCTCTTTTCCGACCCGGAGACCGACGTCGCCTACCGGGGAGACCGCCGGCTGGCGGCGCGCCTGGTCCGCACCGGGAGCGGCGCGGAGCGCCTGTCCCTGCCGGAGGAACCTCACTGGCACCTCGCCCCGGACGAGGGCGGCGCGCTCGAGAAACTGCGGGTTGTGCCCCGGCCGGCGCGTCCGCTCGCGCCCGGGGAAGTCAGGGTTGCGATCGAGGCCGGCGGGTTGAACTTCCTCGACGTGTTCCGGGCGATGGGGTTGGTCCAGGGGGGGCTCCTCGGCGAAGAGATGTGCGGCCAAGTCCTCGAGGCCGGTTCCGACGTGACCGGCATCTCCGTGGGAGACCGCGTGGTCGGCCTCGCGTTCGGCGCCCTGGGCCCCGAAGTCGTCACGCTTGGGGAACTGGTGGCGCCGGCACCCGCGGAGCTGCCGGCCGCCGCTCTCGCCACCGTGCCGGAGGTCTTCGTGACCGCGGCGCTCTCCTGGGAGGCCGCCGGACTGAAAGCCGGCGAGCGGGTCCTGGTCCACGCCGGCGCGGGCGGCGTGGGGCTGGCCGCCATCCAGTTGGCCCGGGCCGCGGGGGCGGAGGTCTTCGCCACCGCGAGCGCGGCGAAGCGGCCGTATCTGCGCTCGCTCGGTGTGAAGCACGTCTTCGACAGCCGCCAGACGACGTTCAGCAAGGATGTTCTCGACGCCACCGGCGGCGGGGGCGTCGAGGTCGTCCTGAACAGCCTGACCGGGGAAGGCTTCATCGAGGCGAGCCTCGCCTGCCTGGCCGACGGGGGCCGGTTCGTGGAACTGGCCCGGCGGGACATCCTGAGCGAGGCGGAGATGGCCGCGATCCGTCCCGACGTGGCCTACTCGATCCTGGAACTGGACGTCCTGAAGGAAGAGGAGCCGGCGCGGCCGGGCCGGGCGCTCGGGGACGTGATGGGCCGGATCGCCGCGGGCGAACTGACGCCGCTCGTCCACACCCGCTGGCCGCTCGCGGAGGCCGGCGCCGCGATGGCGTTCATGCGCGACGCCCGGCACATCGGCAAGATCGTGCTGACCGCGCCGCCGCTCCGGGAGGGCCGGCTGCGGCCCGACCGGACCTACCTCGTGACCGGAGGGCTCGGCGGGATCGGGTGCGCGGTGGCGGGTTGGCTCGCGGATCACGGCGCGCGGACCATCGTGCTGAACGGGAGGCGGGCGCCGGATCCCGCCGCCGGCGAAACGATCGCGGCGCTCGAGGATCGCGGGGTGGCGGTCCGCGTTGAACTCGCCGACGTCACCGATGCCGGCGCACTCGACGGAATGTTCGCCCGACTGGATCGGGAACTGCCGGCGCTCGCCGGAGTGATCCACAGCGTGGGCGCGCTGGCGGACGCCGCGCTCAGCAACCAGAGCTGGGAGAACTTCGAGACCGTGCTGTGGCCCAAGGTTCTCGGCGCCTGGCATCTGCACCGCGCCACCCGGGACCGCGACCTGGAGATGTTCGTCCTCTTTTCCAGCGTGGCCGGAGTCCTGGGGAACCCGGGGCAGTCGAACCACGCCGCGGCCAACGCGTTCCTCGACCAGCTTGCCGCGCACCGGCGCTCGCTGGGACTGCCGGGACAGGCCATCGCCTGGGGCGCCTGGTCCGAGATCGGCGAAGCCGAGGAACAGCGCGAGCGCATTGCCCGGCGGACCGAGGCGACCGGGATCGAGTGGATCACGCCGGAGCAGGGCCTCGAGGCGTTCGAACGGCTGGTGCGCGAGGACGTGGCGACGAGCCTGGTGCTGGCGAGGGACTGGTCCGTCTTCGAACAGCCGGGGGGAAGCGGTCCTCCCCTGCTCGAGGACCTGCTCACCCGCGAAGAGGCCGCGGAGGCTCCGGAGCCGTCCGAGGACCTGCTCACCCGGCTCCGGCAGGCGCCGGCGGCGGAACACGAGGCGCTGCTCGGATCGTTCCTGCGGGAGCAACTGCAGGCCGTGCTGCGGCTGCCCGCGCCGCCGGCGGCGAACGTGGGTTTCTTCGACCTGGGAATGGACTCGCTGATGGCGGTGGAGTTCCGGAACCGGCTGAACCGGGCGTTCTCCGGCGAGTACGCCGCGCCGAACACGCTGGTCTTCGACTATCCGAACGTCGAGGCGCTCGGCGGCCATCTCGCGCGCGAACTCGGTGAGATCGCCGGGGAGACACCTCCAGCGGCCGAACCGCAGCCGGAACCGGAGCCGATCCAGGCGGCCGCGAACGAGGACGACGCGATCGCCATCGTGGGAATGGCGTGCCGCTTCCCGGGCGCCGCGGACCTCGACGCTTTCTGGCGCCAGCTCGAGACGGGCGCCCACGCCGTGACGGAGGGTAGGCCGGACGCCGGTTTCGCGAACGGGGTTCCCGAGGGCCCCGACGCCACGGCAGGCGCTTCCCGCTGGGGCGCGTTCGTCGAAGGGATCGACCGGTTCGACGCGGAGTTCTTCGGGGTCCTGCCGATCGCGGCGCGGACGCTGGACCCGCAGGCGCGGCTCCTGCTGGAGACGAGTTGGCACGCTCTGGAGGATGCCGGCATGGACCCGGACCGGTTGCGCGGCGGCCGCGTCGGCGTGTACACGGGCATCTCGGCCGCCGAGTACCGGGAACTCATGAGAGCCGACGGCGACCCCATCAGCTACCTCGGCACCTTCGCCAGCATGGCGGTCGGCAGCGTCGCGTTCCGGCTCGGCCTCACGGGGCCGACGATGCCGGTCCCGCTGGAGTGCGCTTCGTCGCTGGTCGCCGTGCACCACGCGGTGGCGGCGCTCCGCCAGGGGGAAGCGGACCTGGCGCTGACCGGTGGGGTGAATGCTGTCTTCTCGCGCGGTCTGACCGCGGAAATGGCGGCCCTCGGGATGTTGTCGCCCACCGGGAGCTGCAACGCCTTCGACGCCGCGGCGGACGGCGCCGTCCGGGGCGAAGGCTGCGGAATGCTCGTCCTGAAGCGGCTCGGCGAAGCGGTCGCGGACGGCGACCGGATCTGGGGCGTGGTCCGGGGAACGGCGGTCAACCAGAACGGGGCGACCGCCGGGTTGGCCGTCCCGAACGGCCCGGCGCAGGAACGGGTGATCGAAGAAGCGCTCGCCCGGGCGGGGGTGTCCCCCGGTGAGGTGGACTACCTGGAGGCCCACGGGTCCGCGTCCGAACTGGGCGATCCGATCGAGGTGCGGGCGGCGGCCGCGGTGTACGGGAAGGGGCGCGATGCGGACCGGCCGCTGCTGATCGGGTCCGTGAAGACGAACATCGGCCACCTGGAGGCCGCGGCGGGGATCGCCGGTCTCATCAAGTCGGTGCTCGCGATGAACCGGACTGTGATTCCGAGACACCTTCATTTCCGGGACCCGACGCCGCACCTCGATTGGGACCGGCTGCCCGTACGGATCGTCGGCGAGACGACGGACTGGCCCCGTCAGGCGCACCGCCCCCCGCGTGCGGGGGTCAGCGCCTTCGGGGTTTCCGGCGTGAACGCGCACGTCGTGGTGGAGGGCTACGAGGCGGCGAACGCCGCGGACGCCGGCCCCGAGGAGGGGGGCTGGCCGGCGGGGCCGCCGCGACCGGTCGCCGTATCGCCGGCCGCCGGTCTCGCGGACCTTCCGGACGCCGGACGAACGGCCGCCCGGACGACCCGTTTCCTCCCGCTTTCCGGCAAGTCGGAGGCGGCGCTGCGGGAGTCGGCAGGCCTCTACCTCGAGTGGCTCGAAGCCCGTTCCGATGAGCTTCAAGCCGGGGATGCGATGGAGTCGCTGCTCGCCGACATGGCATGGACGGCGGGCGTGGGCCGGAGCCACTTCGGCTATCGGGCAGGAGTCGTTTTCCACGACCGCGATTCGCTCCGGGAAGGACTCGGCGCACTCGCGGCAGGTGGCGGCGGCCCCAGGGAAGCGGCCGGCGAGGAGACGCCGAAAGTGGCCTTCGCGTTTGCGGGGAACGCAGGCGACCGGTTCCGGATGGGCGAGGGCCTCTATGCGACCGAGCCCGTGGCGCGGGCGGTGCTGGACCGTTGTGACGAGGTCTTCCGGGAGGGTTCCCGGAATTCCCTGTTGGACGTGCTGTTCGGGCGGAACCGGACGGCGGCGGACCCGACGTCGGAAGGCCCGGCAAGCTATGCGCTGGACTGCGCGCTCTTCGCCCTGTGGGCGGGAATAGGGATCCGGGCGCAGGCCGTGATCGGTTGGGACTTCGGAGAGTTGGCGGCGGCTCAGGCCGCGGGGGTCTTCAGCCTCGAGGACGGGCTACGGCTCGCCGCGTGGAGTGCTTCCGCCGACGGCGCGGAGGGCGCGGTTCGCGGAACGCCGCCGGACGAACTGGATCTCGCGCCCCCTTCGATCACGCTGATCAGCCCCAGGTCCGGCCGCGCCGTCAACGCCGTGGAGGTTACGGATGCCGAGTACTGGCGGCCCCGGAACCGGGCGGCGTCGGGACACGAGCGTGCGGCTTCGGTTCTTGCAGATCTGGACGCGCAACTCACCGTCGAGATTGGTCCGGAGGCTTCTCCCGGCTTCGCCGCCGCCGTGGCCGGGGCCTACGAGGCGGGCGTCCACATCGACTTCGCCGGGTTGTTCGCCGGAGAGAACCGCCGCCGGATTCCGCTGCCCGGATATCCGTTCCAGCGCCGCAGCTTCTGGATTCCGGAAACTCCGGCCCGGACCTGAGATCCGGGGGCGCCCCGGCCGGCCGGCAATCGGAGCGCGGTCAGTACAGACACTGAAGGCTCACGAAATCCCGGACGGCCGCGGCGCACGCCCCGGGATTCTCCAGCGGCAGAAAGTGCGTGGCTTCCGGGACGAAGTCGTAGTCCACGGTGAGGACGTGGGTCAGGTCGAAGGTCGGCAGGTAGGAATACGGCAGCGTCGGATCGGCGCCCACCACCTTGGTCGGACAGCTCAGCGCCTCGAAGTTCACCAGCACCGCAAACACCCTGGCGTAGTCGATGATCTGGGCCTCGTATTCCTTGGGGCAACGAAGCTCCAGGCCTTCCCCGTCGGCCGACTCGCGCAGGGTGGTCCGGGCCATGAGTTCGCGGGCCCCGGGAACCATCCGCGTGAAGGCCGGCGAGATGCCGAGTACCTCGGCGTAATCCTCCACCGTCCTGAAGCGGTCGGCCCTGGATCGCGTCATGGCCGTGGTACGTTCCGCCGCGAGGTCGAATTCCAACTGGCTGCGGCCGGGCTTGCACACCGGCGGATCGAAGAGGACGCGCGCTTCGTAGGCGCCGTCGGTCGCGGACGACAACAACGTCGTCAGCGCAGAAACCGAGTGGAAGACACCCACCTTGGGCTTGGCGCCGAATCGGTCGTCGATCGCCTCGAGCATCCGGTCGTGGTCCCGGACAAAGGTAGGGAGGCTGTGCGCCTCGCGCGGCCCGACGGCGTTCCAGCCATGGTTCCGGAGGTCGTAAACGACCAGGTCGAAGTCATCGGCGAGCAGCGACCAGAAGGGGTAGTAGAGGTCGACCGCCAGGCCGTTTCCGTGACTCAGGACCAGCCGCGGTCCGTCCCGATTGCCGTGGCGGCGGAGGGTGATCGAAGTGTCTGCGTCCACGGCCACGTCGCAGGTGGCGGTGGGCCTCGGGAGTTCCCAGACGGTCTCAGGAGTCTTGGTCAAATCCGTGACTCTCAGAGATGGTCGCAATCAGGATCCCGGGCGCCGGAGGCATCGTGCCGACTCTACCCCGCCGGCGCCGGTTTCAACCCCGAAGCGGCGCCGGACCGCGGCGCCTCGATCTGGATCGTCACGATGTCGGTGTCGTGGTACTGCTGGTGGCGCACCGAGGACGCGAGATGCCGGAGAATCCGGAGAGAGACCTCGCGTTCGGCCGAGACCTCATCCACATGGTCGCTGAGGAGCGCCACGCGGTCCTCGACGTTTTCCGACCCGGCCGCGGCGACGAACTCCAGGGCCAGACCAGCGCCCTGGCGGCGCGCCGTCACCACGAGCCCGCGCCGCACCGTCCGGTCCAGGGCCCGGTCCGGGGGCAGGAGGGTCAGCAGGGTCTCCTCGCAGACGGCGTCGAGGCGATGGATCATCGCCTTCCCGAACCCGTTGTCGGTCGCGAACCCGGTGAGGAAATCGCGAATCCGGGGCGCGGCGGCGAGTTCCAGGTCGGTCCGCAGCCGGCTCGCCCGGGGCTCGGTCACCAGGGTGAAACCGGTCAGGACGACGGCCAGGATGCCGCCGGAGGTCATGCCGTTGGTCAGCAGGCCGCCGGCGAAGTCGCGGACGAGTTCCGGGAAGATGAGGTCGTACTCGAACCCGAGTCCGGTCCAGAAGGAAAGGCCGACGATCAGCCCCTTGCGCTGATCGAACCCGTCGTTCAGGAGGAGCTTGAGACCGACGGCGAACAGGATCGCCAACAGCACCGCGATGTAGGCGGCGAGCACCGGACCGGGCACGGACACGATCAGCGCCAGAGCCTTGGGAGCGAAAGCGAAGGCGGCGAGCCAGATCCCGAGAGTGATTCCCACGACGCGGGACGCCACCCCGGTCAACTCGGCGAGCGACGCGCCCGTCTGGAGCGAGGACAGCGGCATGCCGCCGGCGAGACCGGCGAGCAGACTTCCGAGCCCCCCGGTCGCCACGGCATTCTGCACCGAGCGGAAGTCCACGGCGCGGCGGCGCCGCCACGAAACGTTCTGGATCGCGAGGTTGCCGCTGATGGTCTGCATCGAGGTCACCAGGGTGACGAACGCAAACGCCGGCAGCAGGCCCCAGAACGCCGGGCCGAACTCCAGATCCAGCCCCGGCCAGCGGGGTGACGAGAGGGCGATCCAGGCCACTTCGGCCACCCCGGTCCCGTCGTAGAGACCGAAGGCCGCCGCCACCAGCGACCCGGCGATCACCCCGACGATGGGCGCCCAGAGGCGCCACGCTCCCGTTGCCTTGAGCGCGATCGCGCTGATGACGAGCACGGTCGCAAGCGCCGCGGCGGGCGCTCCCGCCGCCGGGGAACCCTCCGGCACGTCGTCCAGCATCGAAAATACGACGGGCATCACGTTGACGACGAGCAGAAAGACGACCGTCGCCGACACCGTCGGGGTGAGAACCCGGCGCAGCCACGAAAGCCGTGCGGAGAACAGGAGCTGGAGGGCCGCGGCGCTGACGACCAGCGCCGCAAGGAGCGGAGGCCCACCGGAACGGAGCGCGTCGGTAGTGACCGCAATCGCCGCGGCCGAAATCGCAGGCGCGATGATGAATCCTGCTCCGACCCGCCCGAAGCGGACTGCCTGGAGCGCCGCCGTCAACCCGCAGAACAGGACGGAGACGGAGACCGCCCAGGACACCAGGCCGTCGTCGGCGCCGGCAGCCCGGAAGGCGATGGTCGGAATCAGGATCGCCACGAAGAGCGGGGTAATGGCGACCTGAAGCCCCAGCCCGAGCGCGACCGGAACGGGTGGCCGTTCCTCGGGTTCGAAGCGGATGCGCCGGCCTTCAGGGCTCGCGGCGGCCCCCATGAACGAACCTCTCAACAGCCTGTGGAGAAAGTGGCGTGAGTGCCGAGAACGGCGAGGCGCCCGGCTGACAAGGCGCGTGAGGGAGGAATACCGGGTGTATTCCGACCGAAACGCAACGCAGAACGCCTCAAAGAGGCGCGGTTCAGCCGGGATGCATCGCTGTTCGAATGCCGCGTGACTTTTTCCACAGGCTGTTGACGCCCGGCTCGCGGTCTATCTGCGTCCGCGAACTCTCCGCAGTCCGAGCGACCTTACCGGAACCGCTCGCCGGGATCGACTCCGCGGAAGGAGTCGGCGTACACCGGGGCCCACAACCCCTGCGGCCCGGTGTCCGGGTGGACTAGCTCGAGTGCTTGTCCACGAGTTTCCCGATCCCTCGCAGCGTCGTGCATCCGGCGCAGTCACCGGCGGTCAGCGAGAGACCGAAGTCACTGTTGACAACCTTCATGAACGCAACGGCGTCCACCGAGGAAACTCCGGAGTCGGCGAATTGCGTGTCCAGGTCGGGGGTCCGGCCAAATTGTTCCTGGGCGAGTTCCGTAAGGCGCTGTTCGGTTGCAGTCATGTGCAGTTCTCCTTGGCGCGGCGAAGTATCACACAGGCGGCAAACGAATCGCGCAACGATCTGCCGGCGCGCGGACAAGGGCTCCCACGCAGTCCGGGTACCAGGGCCTTACCCGCCAGGACGCCATCCCTTCAAACGGGATCAGGCGGACATCCCCCGCGCCGCGATCGGCCACACCGCCTCCACCAGCCCGCCGCGGACCACGTACATCCGGTCGTAGAGGTTCACCACCGGGTCGCAGTGGGAGACGATGAGCTCCAGCTTGTCCCCGACCTGGTAGATCCGGCTCGGGTCCTCGTAGCGGATCGTGCCGAACTCGTCGGATCCTGACGTGTAGCTCATCCCGCTCTCGCCCTTGACGATCGCCCAGGGCCGGTTGATGGTGCAGGCCTTGGCGCCGGCATCGGTGGTGGCGCGGCCCTCGTACTGGGCGTTCAGGACGGTCGCCAGGATCGTCAGCGACGGCTGGAAGTCCGTGTATACGTCCGGATCGGTGGCGCCGCCGATTTCGAGGTACTGGGCGTCCATGAAGACGTAGCTCCCGCACTGGACATCCGTGAATCCGGGCGTCTCGTGGTCGATGTTGTAGCTGCCGGTCCCCCCGCCGCTGAAGATGCCGGTGTCGAGCCCGGAGGCCTTCATCCGTTCGCAGGTGTCGGCCGCCGCCGCCAGCCGCCCCAGTGTCTGCGCCTTGCGCTTCTCGAAACCCTTGACGTGCTGCGAGCCGCCGTCGTAGCAGAGGATGCCGCGCAGCGTCAGGCCCGGAAGCCGGTCCACGAGCTGCGCCAGCTGGAGTGCCGGTTCTCCGGGCGTGATCCCGGTCCGGTGGCCGCCCGGGTCCACGTCCACGGTGACGTCGGCGGTGATCCCCGCCGCCACCGCCGCCTCCGAGAGGGCGCGCGCGTTCTCCTCGGTGTCGGTCGTCTGGATGAAGCCCGGGCACTGTTTCCTGAGCCCCATCGCACGGCGGATCTTGAACGGGGTCACGTTGCTCGTCGTCAGGAGCAGCCGGTCGATTCCGTGATCGAAGAGCGCCTGCGCCTCGCTGACCTTTGCTACCGAGATGCCCAGCGCCCCGGCTTCCAGTTGCAGCCGGGCGATCGCCGGGCACTTGTGGGTCTTGGCGTGAGGACGCGGCGCGATGCCGTTTTCGCGCGTCGCCCGCGCCATGGTGGCGATGTTCGCCTCCAGCGCGTCGAGGTCCACGACCAGCGCCGGAGTGTCGAGATCCCACATGGAAATCCCGAACTCCGCGACCTCGCGGCCGGCGGCGCGGGCCTCGATCTCGGCGCCGGTCAGACCTTTCGCGCCTCGAGGGGAGAGCACGGCCGCGGAGGCGCCGGCGGCGCCAAGGAAACTGCGTCGGGACAGGCTTTGGGATGGGGCGTTCATCATCCGGCGTTTGTACCACCCGCCCGGTAGCGCCGGCGAGCGGGATTCCGTAACATGGCGAGCCCCATGCGCTCTGCTGCCGCGGTTGCGGTCATTTCGTTCGTCGGGCTGTCCGGCGCCGCGGAAGCGGAAGACGGCATCCCGGTAAAGAGTCCCCTCGTCGAGGCGGCGTGCGGCAGTTGCCACGCGACCGATGACGCCGGCCGGATGTCCCGGATCTCCTGGCAGCGGAAGTCGGCGGAGGGCTGGCAGATCACGGTGATCCGCATGATCCGGACGGGCAACATCAGCCTCGGTGCGGAAGAGGCGCGGGACGTGGTCCGCTACCTCACGGACAACCACGGCCTCGCTCCCGACGAGGAGCGTCCCTACTTCTATCTCGCGGAACAACGGCCCCACCAGGAAACCTTCGCCGAGGACGAGGCGCTGCTCAAGGAGACCTGCTCGCGGTGCCACCTCACCGCCCGCTTCCGCACCCAGCGGCGGGCCGCCGCGGAGTGGGACCTGCTGAAGGGGATGCACGTCGGCTACTTCCCCAGGATCGAGGGCCAGACCTTCCGCGGGGAAACACCCGAAGAGGGTTGGGCCGTCGACCGGGTCCTCGACCAGCTCAAGGAGAAGTACCCCTTCGAAACCACGGCCTGGCGCTCCTACCGCGCCAAGGGGCCGGGGCCGGGCATCGCTGGACGCTGGTTCTTCCGGGGCTCCCAGCCGGGAAGCGGGCCGATCGGCGGCATCGTGGAGTTCCGGCCGGATGACGGACCCCCGGGGAACTACGGCTACGAGGCGAACCTGGTCCACGCCGACGGCACCGCCGAGCGCCGGCTGGGCGCCGGAGTGCTGTACGGCGGGTTCTCGTTCCGCGGCCGGGCCCAGGGAGACCGCCTGGAGCAACGCCGCGCGGCGCTCATGCTTTCCGACGATGGCCAGACGCTCACCGGCCGGCTCTTCAGCGGCCGGTTCGGGGAGGACGGACTGGACGTCACGCTGACCCGCGCCGCGGCCGGCGTCCAGGTCGCCGCCGCCTGGCCACGTGCCGGACGGACGGGAACCACGGCCGCCGGGGTCCGGATCCTGGGTGCCGGCTTCGGCGAGGACGCGGCCGCCTCGCTCGACTTCGGCGCCGGCGTGACCGTCGAAAACGCCCGGCGGGTTTCCGAGATGGAGTTGCTGGTGGACCTCCGGATCGACGACGCGGCGCCGCTCGGCTACCGCGACGTCTCCGCGGGCGGCATCCGACTCGTGGACGGCTTCGCGGTCCACGACGGCGTGGACTACATCCGCGTCTCCCCCGAGATGGCGCTTTCCCGGGTCGGCGGCGCCGTGGCACCGAAACAGTTCGTCCAGTTCGAGGCGAGCGGCTGGCACCGCGGCCCCGACGACGCACCGCTCACCGGCGACGACCTCGCGCTCGGGCCGGTCGAGGTCACCTGGACCACCGAGGAGTACTTCATCCGCGACGAGGACGCCGACACCCGCTTCGTGGGCAACATCGACGAACGCGGCCTGTTCACCCCCGGCCTCGACGGCCCGAATCCGGAGCGCGAACTCATGGCCGACAACATGGGAGACGTCTGGGTGGTCGCCGAACACCGGGATCCGGAGAGCGGCGAGACGCTCCGCGACCGCGCCCGCCTGGTCGTCTCTCCTCCCGTTTTCCTCTACTGGGACCTCTTCCCGCAGCGCGCCGAACAATGACCGTTCCCGAGACCTCGCCGACCCTCGTCGAAGCGACCCAGATGCATCGCTTCTCCGGCGGCGAGCGCCGTTACGCGTTCCTGGTGCCGTCCTCCATGATCTTCGAGCTGGACGAGACCAGCGAACGGGTGCTCGACCGCCTCGCGGGGGGACCGAAGCCCCCGGCGGACGTCGTCGATTCGGCCGAGGAAGAGGCCGCGCTTCGCGAGCTGGCCGGCGTCGGCGCCGTCGCCCGCCAGGGTGCGCCCCTCATTCCGATCGGGGGCCTCCAGGAAGTCGATGGCCCGCCGCCGATCCGGACCGTGGTGCTCAACGTCACGAACTCGTGCAACCTGGCCTGCCGCTACTGCTACGAATACGGCGACGACCGCATCGCCGAAGCGGAAGTTCCGCTGGCCATGACCGAAGAGGTCGCGCGCCAGTCGGTGGACCGGCTGATCGCCGATTCCGGAGAGGCGAAGGACCTCCAGGTCACCTTCTTCGGCGGCGAGACGCTGCTCAACTGGCGGGTGATCCGTCCCACCGTCGAATACGCCCGGGAGCAGGCGCAACAGGCGGGCAAGCGGGTGGACTTCAGCCTCACGACGAACGCCACGCTCCTCACCCGCGAGGTTTCGCAGTGGATCGCGGACAACGGGATCGGGGTCACGATCTCGGTTGACGGCGACAAGCAGTTTCAGGACTCCATGCGGGTGTACAAGAGCGGGATGGGCAGCTACGACGTCATCGCCCCCCGGATCGCCGAGTTCCTGAAGCTGCAGAAACGTCCGGTCGGCGCCCGGGTGACCGTCACCTCGAAGAACCTCGACGTGCCCCGCATCTTCGAACACCTCATGGGGCTCGGGTTCTACGAGGTCGGATTCGCCCCGGTGACCTCCTCTCCCGATCAGGACTACGCCCTCGGCGAAGACGGATTCGACGAACTTCTGGACCAGTTCCGGGATCTCGCCGACGATTACGTGGAAGCAGCCACCGAGGGGCGCTACCTCGGGTTTTCGAACCTCAGCGACCTGCTCGGTGAAATCCACGAGGGCGTGAGCAAGGCCTATCCGTGCGGCGCCGGACTCGGGCTCGTGGGGGTCGCGCCCGGCGGCGAAGTCGGCCTCTGCCACCGGTTCGCCGGGTCCGGCGACCATGATCTCGGCCACGTGGCCACCGGAATCGACGACGAAAAGCGGGCCGAGCACCTGCAGAAGGCGCACATCGACGCCCGCACCGACTGCAGCCAGTGCTGGGTCCGCAGCCTCTGCTCCGGGGGCTGTTACCACGAGGCGCAGGTCCGCTACGGCGACCGCTTCCGCCCCAACCTCCACTATTGCGACTGGATCCGCGACTGGACGGCGCTCGGCCTTTCGGCGTACGGGCGTATCCTTGACCGGAATCCCCGCTTCCTGACCCGCTTCGAGGGCATGGTTCGGGTCGAGAGCCCGACGCCCTAGGAGACAGCCATGAAACACCTCTCCCCCAAGAACCTCAAGGCGCGCTTCGCTACCGAGTGGCTGGAAGGCGGCGGCGCGGCGCGCGCCACCGCCGACGACCCCGGACCCCACTACCCGTCGGGCTGCACCACCATCTTCTCGCCGGGCTGGGAGGTGGACTCGACGGGCGGGACCGCCGCCCTCTGCCAGCCCATGGAGCGGGACCTCTACGACTGCTACAAGACCTGCTACTGGCCCGCCCAGGTGCCCGACTACCTCAACAACAGTCCCGACTGGCACAAGAACTGTGCGGCCGCCGTGCAGGACTGGCGGGAGATCGATCTGGTCTTCCCCTGAGGCGCAGTTCCCCCCTGGTTCCAACAACCACCCCGAGTTCCAGTCCATGATCCGGCGGCTCCTCCTCGCGCCTGGCCTGGCCGTGCTCCTGGCCGGAACCGCGGCCGGACAGGACGCGGACAGGTTCCTGGCGGGGATCTGGCCGGACGAACTCATCACCTTCGACCAGGAGTCCCTGACGTTCGAGAAGGTCGGGAACCTGCGGCACGGCGCCGCCACCAACAACAACTGGACCGCCGACGGCCGCTATCTCGCCATCGTGACCGGCCGGATGGAGACCGTCGAAGTCTTCGACGCCGCCGAGATGGCAGTCGTGGACGACTTCCGGCTCAGCACGGTGGGCACCCGCATCCGCTTCATGAGCGCGACCCCGGGGCCGGGCGCCCGGCGAATCTACCTGGTCCCCGTCGTGGTGGACCTCGAGCCCGACCGCTTCCTTCACAAGACGCCGTCGGAGATCTGGGTCTTCGACCGCGAAGCGCGCGAAGTCACCCACCGGATCCCGCTCGGCGGCGCCGACGACTGGCGTCCCAACATCTACTTCAGCCCGGACGGCGCTTCGGTGTTCCTGGTGAACGACCAGATCGTGGAACTCGACGCGGAAACGTTCGAGGAAACGGACCGGATCGAACTGGACCAGCCGCTCGCTCCCGGCTACGGCGGGGTTCGCGGCCACTCGCTCGACGAGGTGGAACCGGGCCGGCTCTTCGGGGTCTACCGGACCGTGGAACCCCGCCAGGGGATGGAACTCTTCGGCCTGCTGGAGATCCGGCTGCCGGAAAAGACCTTCAGCCACTACGAGGTGGGCCCCCAGATGCGGCTCGCCCGTTTCGCGCTCTCGCCCGACGGCAAGCGCGGCTACGCGGGACTGAGCGACGCGGCGGTGATCGACATGGAGAGCCGGCAGGTGATCCTGCGCAAGAAGGGCTTCGAGCGGGGCCGCACCAACATCTCGATGATCGTCTCGGCGGACGGGAAGCGCCTCTTCGTGTCGGGCGTCGGGGACACCATGTACGTCTACGACGCCGCGACCCTTGAGCCGGAGACCCAGATCTTCGCGGGCGGCGACTTCATGATCCCGCCGCAACCGATCCGCTACCGCGCCGCCGGGAACTGAGCAGCGATCGCCGGGAATCCCCGCATGACCCATCGTCATGCGTGAAAGCGGCGCGCTGACCCGGCCCCCCGACATTTACCGGCGCGCGTTCCGCCTGACGCTTCCCTACTGGCGGAAACTCTCGGGAGTCCTCCTCCTCTCCCTGCTGGCCGGACTGCCCGGCCAGCTCTGGCCGCTGCTCCTGGTCCCGCTGCTCGACGACGCCCTGCTCGGCGGCAACTTCGGACTCCTGCTCCAGCTCGCGGCGCTGATGGTCGTGATGCAGGTCGGCGGCCTGGTGCTGACCTCGTACACCGGCTACCGCTACGTGGGCCTGTCGGCGCGCGCCCTGTTCGATCTGCGTCTGACGGTGTACCGGCGGCTCCAACAGCTCTCGCCCCGTTTCTTCGCGGGCGCCCGCACCGGGGATCTCCTGTCCCGGCTCAACACCGACGTATCCGAACTGCAGCGCACCGCCGGCGACCTGCTGCTGTCGCTCACCCAGAACGTGGTGGGGCTCGTGGTCGCCCTGGTACTCGTGCTGGCGCTTGCGCCGGCGCTGCTCGTGCCGGCGCTGCTGGTCCTGCCCTTCGCCGCCATCGCGCTGACGCGTCTCCGCACCCGGGTGACCGACGAGAACCGCCGGCTGCGCGAGGCCGGGGCGTCGGTCGGCAGCGCCCTCGTCGAGTCCGTCCTGGGGATGCGGCAGACGGTCGCCTTCCGGCAGGAAGAGCGGGAGGCAGAGCGTTTCCGCGGCGAGAACGACCGCTTCATCAACGCGCTGCTCAGGGCGCGGCGGACGACCTACGTGGCTTCCGGAATCCCGGCGTCGCTGGTCTCGATCGCCGGGGCCGCGGCGTTCCTCTACGGGGGCTACCAGGTGATCCAGGGGAACCTCACCCTGGGCACGCTGGGGGCGGCGATGACCTACCAGATGCGCCTCTTCGGCCCGGTGCAGGGTCTCCTGGGTCAGTACCTCGGGCTGCGCGCCGCCCGGGCGTCGTTCGAGCGGGTGTTCGAACTGCTGGACGAACCCCCCGGCGTCGAGGACCCGGCGCATCCGGTCCCGGCTTCGAGGCCGCGGGGACCGCTCCGCATCGAGTCCGTTTCCCTGTCGTACGGCAGGGAGGAAAAGCCGGTGCTCGACGGGGTCTCGCTGACGCTTCCCGAGACGTCGCTCACCGTGCTGGTCGGCCCGAGCGGGGTGGGAAAGACCACGCTCTCGGATCTGATCCTGCGGCGCCTCGATCCGGACCGGGGCGGCGTCTCCTGGGCCGGCGCGGACATCCGGCGGCTTTCCCTTGCCGATCTCCGGAGCGGGATCGCGGTCGTGGAGCAGGATCCCTTCCTCTGGCACGCGCCGATCGCCGAGAACATCCGCTATGGGCGGCCCACGGCCGAGGACTCCGAGATTGCGGAGGCGGTCCGCCTCGCGGCGCTCGACGGTTTCGTCACGGATCTTCCGGAAGGTCTTTCCACGGTCGTCGGGGAGCGCGGCCAGCAGCTCTCGGCCGGCCAGCGACAGCGGATCGCCATCGCGCGCGCGGTTCTCGCCGATCCGGCTCTCATCCTGCTGGATGAGCCGAGCTCGGCGCTCGACGCGGAGACGGAGGCACTCCTGATCGAGCGCCTCGTTCCCTGGCTGAAGCGCCGGACCGCGCTCGTGATGACCCACCGGCGCGCGCTCGTCGAAGCGGCCGATCACGTCTTCGCGCTCCGCGACGGCCGCATCGAGGCTGCGAACTGACGGCGACGCAACCGAAATGCTGCGGATCGCGATCCTGGACACGGGAATCAACCCCGCCCACCGCCAGGTGGGCCCGGTGGCGGGCGGGGTCCGGATCTCCTGGGTCGACGGCCGCGCGCGCCTCACCGGCGACCGGCGCGCCGACTGGATCGACGAGATCGGGCACGGGACCGCGGTGGCGGCGACCGTCTGCGACGGCCTGCCGCCCGAGGCCTTCACGCTGCTCTCGGTGCGCGTCTTCGGGCGCCGGGCGGACGCCCCGCCCCACTGTCTGGCGGCGGGCATTCGCTGGGCGGTGGAGAACGAGGCCGCCATCGTCAATCTGAGTGCCGGAGTGCCGGTGGGCAGCGATCCGGAGGGCGAGAACGTCCTGCGGGACGCGTGGACCAGGGCCGGGGAGGCGGGAATCACGCTGGTGGCGCCGCGATCGGGCCGGGGTTCCCTCCTCGTTCCGGGTTCGCTGGCGTCGGTTCGGGGCGCCGTGGGCGTCGAGGCGGACGCGGAACTTGCCTACGGCGAGCTGGCCCGGCGCGGCGGGGTGCTGGTCGCCCCTCCCTGGGCCCGGCCACTGCCGCCGCTGCCGCGGGAGAAGAACTTCTCGGGGGTGAGCTTCGCGGTCGCCGCGGTCACGAACCGCGTGGCGAGTGTGCGTCTCGGTGTGGCCACCGACGGATTCCCCCCCGTCGAGCCGGACCCCGCTTCCTGATTCCCGGGTTCACTCCCAACCGAACGCGTCCCGGATGATGCCGTGGACCCGGGTGTTCTCCCCGACGCCGAGTACTCCGTCGGCCCCGGGCCCGTAACCGAGGAGCAGCACCGGCTCCGAGGTGTGGCCTCCCGTGGACCAGACGACCTGCGTGTGGTTCGCCAGTTTCCGGGCGGCCAGCGCCACGGGGACGGTGGACGCATCGAGGTAGTAGGTCGCAAAGTCACGGGGCGCGGGAGTCTCGGCGTTGAGCTGTTCCGCGAGATCGGCGGCCTCCTCCTCGGTGAGCCGGATTCCCGTCGCCTCCTCGATCACCGCGAGCACCGAGTCCACGGTCGCCGGGGAGGAGACCTCCGGCATCGCCTCGATCAGGGAGCGGCGCTGCGCGGCGAGCAGTTCCAGGTGCCGCGTTCCGGCCATCTCCGGGCCGGCCGCGTAGTCCGGGAACACGGTCTCCGGGAGGGGACCCGGTCCGCCAGGACCGTAGGTGAACGAAAAGCCCCCGGTCCCGTGATCGGCGGTCACCAGTACCAGGGTGTCCTCGCGAGTCCGCGCGAAGTCGAAACCGACCCCGACCGCCTCGTCGTAGTCCAGGATCTCGGCCAGCATCGCACCGGCGTCGTTGTCGTGTCCGGCGTAGTCGATCAGGCCGCCTTCGACCACGAGGAAGAAACCCTCCTCATTGCCCTCGAGCGAAGCGATCGCGGCGCCGGTGAGTTCGGCCAGGGCGGGCACCGAATCGTCGAGTCCTTCCCACGACCGGTCAAGCACATAGGGGAGGTGGCTCGCCGCGAAGATCCCCACCAGCCGCTCGGCGCCGCGGGCCGCCTGCAGGCTGGCGCGATCGCCCACGACGGTGTAGCCGCGGACCTCCGCTTCCGCGATCAGGTTGCGGTCGTCACTCCGGTTCGAGGCGCCGTCGGTTTCCCCGGGCAGACCGGGAACGCTGTCCCCGACGTTCGTTCCCTGCGGGACCATCGCCCGGCCCCCGCCCCCGAGCAGCACTTCCACCTCGGGTTCGTCGAAGAGTTGATCGGCAAGCTCCGGCTCGGGGACGTAGCGCGATCTGGCGTGGACCTTGAAGGCTGCCGGGGTCGCGTGGGTAAGGCGCATGTTCGCGACGAGTCCGGTCGCGAGGCGGCGCTCCTCCGCCCACTCCAGAATGGTCGGGATCGGCTCGGCGGTTTCCGGATCGACGCTCAGCGTCTCGGTGAGCGCCCCCTTGCCGGTAGCCATCTGGGTGGCGGCGGCGGCGGAATCGGTGGTGATCCGGTCGAAGGAGAAGGGGATCGCATACCCGGCGCTCCCCGCATTCGCCAACTCGGTCATCCGCAGCGGCCGGCCCTCGATTTCGGAGGCGTAGGCCAATCCCAGCGCGAGCTGGTTCATCCCGAACCCGTCCCCGATGAAGAGGATGACGTTCCTCGCCCGCTGCGGCTCCGGCGGCGGCGCACACCCGGCCCCCGCCAGTCCGAGGACGAGGACGGTGGGGGAAAGGATCGCGGCGAAGGAAGGCCGGCTGCTGCGACCTACTGGCCCGTCAGGGCCGCGTAGTTGTCCTTGCAAAACTCCTCCAGTTGCTCGGCCAGGTGGCTGGCGGCGTTGCGCAGGCTGGGCCCGGTTTCCCGTTCGTCCAACCCGGTCAGGCTTTGACGCAGGCCTCCGGCGAGCGCCACCGCGTCCACGTAGTAGAACTCGACGATCTCGCTGCGCTCGACCAGCTCCACGCGGCCATTGATGATCAGCCGCTCGAGCTTGGGCAGCATCATCTGCGAGGTCCGGTAGTTGATGACGCGCACGGTGATCGCCGCGTCCTCCGCCGAGTCCACGATTCGAAACCAGTTCCGCCGGCCGCGGACGCGGTCCTGAACCTCCCGGGCCGCCGTCTCCAGCCCTTGCCGCAGCTCCGGATCCTCCGGATCGCTGGGGTGCACGAAGACGGTGAAGGGCTCGGGAGGGCGACGAGCCGCCTGGGCGCCGGCGGCCGAGGCGGCAAATGCGGCCAGCAACAGAAGCGCGGCGAACGCCGCCGGACGCGGATGCAGATGGCGGTGGATGGTCATGACGCCTCCCCGGGTTGCGCGAGGCCGCCCATCGCGACTGCTCGCCCCGGAATGATGGCACGGGGAACTGGTGCGGTTTCCGGACCCGGTGCGACGGAATCGTTCCCTGACCGGAGCGGGACGGGATGACTCAGCGGGTGTCCGGCCTGGTCTCCATCCGCAGGCGCATCAGGGCGGCGTAGTTCTCCTTGCAGAACCGTTCCAGCTCTTCCGCCAGATGGCTTGCGGCGTTCCGAAGGCCGGGTCCGCCCGGAAAGTCCCGCTCATCCAGCCCCGTGAGCCCGCTCCGCTCGCCCCCCCCAAGAACGATGGCGTCCAGGAAATGAAACTCGCGGCCCATCAGGTCCGCGTAGGACCCCGGGGCTAGCGGATCTCCGTGTTGGCCGGTTCGGTAGTTGACAAGGCGCAGAGTCAGATCGGCGTCTTCAGCCGAATCCGCCAACTGGAACCAGTGCCGCCTCCGTTCCACGCGCTCCCGAACCATCGGAAGTACTTCCTCAAGCGCGGCCCGCAGCGCGTTGTCGCCGGGATCGCTGGTGTGAACGAAGACCCGAAACGGCTCCGAGGGACGCCGGGGCGCCTCGTCCTGCCCGGCGGCGGGCTGATCGTCCCAGGGCGCCAGGAGAAGCGGAAGCACGAGGGCCCAGGTTCGGGCCGAACCGCTCCGGATCACCGTGGCGCTGCTCCGCGTTCCCGCTTCGCCTGCGCTCTGGCTCGGCTCACGGCGCCGTAGTTGTCCTTGACGAACCGCTCCAGTTCCTCGGCCAGGTGACCGGCTGCGCTCCGGAGGCTCGGTCTCTCTTCGACACAGCGATGATCCAGTCCCGACAACGCCGCCCGCTCGTCGCCAGCCAGGGCGACCGCATCCACGTAGTGATACCCCGTCGCCCAGCAGCCGTACATCGAACGGGACAGGTTGCCTCGGACCGAAAGATTCAGGTTCGCCTGCCGGTAGTGGGTGATCCGCAGCGTGATTTCGGCCGTCTCGGCGGAGTCCACCAGCCGGAACCACCTGTCGCGCCGCCTCACGCGTTCCCGGACCATGGGCAACGCGTCATCCAGGGTCGCCTGCACGGCGGCATCGGCGGTCGGGGTGGCATGGACGAACACTCGAAACGGCTCCGGGGGACGCCGGGGCGCCTCGTCCTGCCCGGCGGCGGCTGCCAACCCCAGGAGCGCGACGGGCGCGAGAATCAGGCCGGGCCGCATGCCCCGCAGGCTACCAACGGGGTCCGCTCGGGCACAAAGGCGAAACTCAGCCGTCCGCGGAGTCAGGGACGAACCGATCCGCCGCCGGAGCAAACGCCTCGATCTCCTCGCCCCCCTGGAAGGCGCCGACCACCGCTTCCCGGAGCGACAGCCGTACGACTTCGCCGGGATCCGGGAACAAACGCTCCTCGATCTCGGCGATCCGCTCGGGCTCCGACCGGGTCCGTGGGGACCCGGCGATCAGCGCACAGCAGTCTTTCGCGGGCACGGCGGAGGTCTCCCAGGTGCCGATCTTCTGCGCCCGGTCCATGATGGCCACCTTGTCGAACCCGACCAGCGGCCGCAGGACGGGTAGCGAGAGCGCGGCATCCACGCTGATGAGGTTCTCGAGCGTCTGGGACGCGACCTGGGAAAGGCTGTCGCCCGTAGTCAGCGCCGCCGCTCCGAAGTGCCGGGCGACGACCTCGCCGCAGCGGAATGCGAACCGGCGGAACAGCACCGCCTCGTGGCCGGTTCTGCTGCCGGTGAGCCGGAGGTCGAAGTGGGTGTACGGAACGAGCACCAGCCGCGATCGGCCCGTATAGCGCGAAAGAACGCGGACCAGTTCCGCGGCCTTGCGGGCAGCGGGCGAATCCTGGTCCGGACGGGAGGGCGTGAGATGGACGAAGTCGAGCGAGGCTCCCCTTCCCGCCATCATCCAGGCGGCCACCGGCGAGTCGAAGCCGCCGGAAAGCATCCCCACCAGCCGGCCCGCGACCCCTACCGGAAGCCCGCCGGGCCCCTTCACCCGGCGCGTCCACAGGTAGATGGCTTCTTCGTGAGGCTCGATGAACACCGTGAGCGCCGGGTTCGAGAGGTCCACGCGGCCCCACGCCGTGCGCTGCAGAATGGCGCGCCCTACCGACTCGGCAATGGCTTGCGAGCGGATGGGGAAGTTCCGGTCCCGGCGCCGCACCCGCAGGGCAAAGCCCGTCTCCGGTTCCGGCCGCGCATCCGCTGCCAACCAGCAGGCAAGCGAGGTGGTGTCGTCCAGCAACCGCTCGGGCGAGAGGGTTTCACCGCGCGGACGAGGAATCACGAAGCACGGAAGCGCGAGCTCGACGCCGAAAACGGTTGCGATCGCCGCGAGAGCCCGGTCGAGCGCCGCGGTCTCCCCCGGCGGAACTTCGATCCACACCCGGTCGCCGGCCGAACTCGTCCGCCAGCGCAGCCCGATGCCGCGGAGCCGCTGTCCGAGATTGCGCTTGAGCGCTTCCCGGAACGAGGGCCGGTTTCTGCCCTTGATGCGGATTTCCGGCGACCGGATCAGGATGCGCCGCGGGGAGTCCGGCGCCGGATGCGCAGCCGCGCGGCCAAGTCGCTCCGCCTCTGCTGGCGCGCTGGGAAGACGTTCCGGCACGGTGGCGGGAGTGACGGTTCGGGACGATTCGGACATCGGGTGGTGAGCCGTGAAGGAATCGAACCTTCAACCTACTGATTAAGAGTCAGTTGCTCTGCCAGTTGAGCTAAGGGCCCAGTGTGTCCGCCGCAGACGGCCGAGGCGAGTCCGCGCGTGACCGACTTCACCATTGTAGCTGCATCCGTCCGCTGTTGGCCACGCCTGTCCGTCACGTGATCCTCGTCGACACGACGCTCGGCGCCGGAAGTCGATTGCGGATCGCAGGCTCGCCGGACCGACGCCCCGGAACGCGCCGGTCCCGGACTCCTGGGACCGGATTTGTCGACACCTGAACGGCTCGGCTAGAATCCGATTCGGCATTGGGAGGCGCCGATGAAGTCCACTTCGATTCGACTGCGGGTGCTGGGGCTGATAATCCTCGGACCCTCGCTGGTAGTAGAGTCTCAGGTTGTGAACGATCCGGTCGTTGCGGAACTCGATGCGTACTGGGCCGAGGTGTCCCGGACGGTCGCGGAAGGCGATTTCGAGAGCTACAAACGTCTCTATCATCCCGATGCGGTTCTGGTCGATCTGCAATCGGGGACCAGCTTGCCGATCGAGCAGGCATTCGAGGGGTGGGAGCCGAGCTTCGTCGATACCCGTGACGGCCGGGTCCCGGCCACCGTCGAATTCCGCCTCACCGAGCGGCTGCACGATGAAACGACGGCGCACGAGACCGGCATCTTCCGGTACACGGCGACACCGGAGGACGCGGATCCGACCGTCGTCATTTTCCATTTCGAAGGTCTGCTCGTGCGGAAAGCCGGGAGTTGGCTCATGGTGATGGAATACCAGAAGCAGCCGGCGAGTAGCCAGGAGTGGGAGTCGGCCGAGTGACGACGCCTCTGACGTGCGGATAATCGTCCAGCCGGGTTGGACCCCGGCCTTTCGCACCGCGTGAACTATGGTCAGGTTCGACAAGACTGACGGGAACGCATTGGAGTCGATAATCATGTTGATAATTCCGCATGTAAAGCGGATTATGAATCATGGTGTACGACACGCGATCCGGGTTGTCGAGATATGTCAATGGGTTGCTCTCTGCGGGCCGGACGGTGTTCACCTCGGAAGAAGCCGAACAGGCCCTCGGCGTCGGACACGGTGCGTTTCTGGATGCCGCCGAGCGGCTACAGCGTCGTAAGGCTCTGCTGAATCCGCGGAGAGGATTCTATGTCGCCGTCCCACCGCAATATTCCGCTTGGGGAGGACCGCCGCCGGCCTGGTACATCGACGCGCTCATGCGCCATGAAGGCAACGCCTACTACGTCGGGTTGTTGAAAGCCGCAGAGCTTCATGGTGCGACGCATCAGGCCGTCATGGAGTTCCAGGTCGTGTCGGCCAAGCGCCTGCCGAAGATCCGCGCGGGGCGCAACCTGATCGTCTTCTACTTCCGCAAGAGCCTGGAGACGTTGACGGCAGGGACTGAGGATCGCAAGACCGACACCGGCGTGATGAAGATCTCGTCGGCCGCGCTGACGGCTCTGGACCTCCTGCGCTATCCGCGGGCGTCAGGCGGCATCGACAGTGTAGCCACAGTCCTTTCCGACCTCGCCGAGAAGATCGATCC